>DATJVM010000065.1:0-13540 GCA_035501775.1 Gemmatimonadales bacterium
GGCGAGGCCCGCCGAGTCGCGCTGAACCACCGAATCGACGGCCTGGTCGAGGTGGTCGTCCTCGATGAACCACGCCCGCCAGAACCAGGACAAGTCCTCGCCGAGCGCGTTGTTCATGGTGCGGAAGAAGTCGGCGGGCTGTGGGTGCTTGAAGGCCCAGCGCCGGACATATTCGCGGAAGGCGGCATCGAAGGCGTTCGAATCGACGACTTCCTCACGGAGAAAGTGCAAGGCGACCGCCGGCTTGCCGTAGGCGTTCCAGCCGCTCATGAGTCCGTTCGGAGAGCGGTCCTGAGTTTCCATGATCGGCGTTTCCTGCCCGATGTACCCCGAGAGAAAGCCCTGATACGCGCGCATCGAGCCGAACTCGAGGCTCTGGATGCGAACGGTGTCGGTCGGATACCGGCTCCGGAAGGTGTACCAGTCGATGAAGGTGTTGAACCCTTCGTCCATCCACGGATAGAGTCGTTCATCCGAACCCACGGTCATCGGGAACCACTGGTGGCCCAGCTCGTGGGCGAGCGTATAGTACAGCTCCTTTTCGTTCTCCGCGTCGTCGAAGGTGATCATCGGGTATTCCATCCCGCCCACCGGGCCGGCCACGCTGATCGCCGTCGGCCACGGGTAGTGCAGCCACCGCGAGTGGACCATGATGGCATGGCGGTTCATGTCCGCCGCAGTCTTCCACACATCGGCCCGGTCCGGCGGGTACAGCGCCTGCATCAGGATTCCGTCCCAGCTGGTAGCGTCCCAGATGAAGTTGGGCGCCGCCGCCCAGGCGAAGTCCCGCACGTTGGTGGCGGTATAATGCCAGGTCCGGGTTGGACCCGTCCTGCGGGGCAGCAGGGCCGGCATCCCCAGTTCCGCCGCGCTGATGATGTGCACGATGGTGTCGGCATGCGCCGCCGCGCGGAGCCTTTGGCGGATCAGCTCGGGGTACACCTGGGCGGCATTCTGCAGCGTCCCGGTGGCGGCAACCGTGTAGCCGGCTGGAACGCTGAGAGTGACGTCGAAGTTGCCATACTCGAGATAGAACTCGCTGGGGCCGCGGTACTGGTCGGTGTTCCAGCCGCGCACGTCATCATAGACGGCCAGCCGCGGGTACCACTGCGCGATCTGATAGAGCCAGCCCTCCGGATACTGCTGCCGTCCGGTGCGTCCGCCCTGGGTCGGTTCCTGATGGTGCCAGCCGATGAACAGGGAGAGCGCCGTCTTGGGCGGAAGGGGGCGGTCCAGATCCACGCGCATCATGGTGCTGTTCACCCACCAGGAAAGCGGCGTGGAGAGAGCTTTCCCGCCGGGCCCGGTCCGAAGCGCAGCGACGTGCTCGATGGTGGCGCCGAGAACTATCCCTGGAGCCTCCCGGACGAAGAGCGAGTCGAGGACGGTGAACCGGCTCTGCTTCGATCCTGCGTTCATGTCCAGCTGGAGCCAGAGGAAGCGCAAGGTATCGGGCGAGTTGTTCGTGTAGCGGATGGTCTCCGAGCCTTCAATCGTCTGGGAGGCCGTATCGAGCGAGGCCTTGATCGTGTAATCCGCGCGCTGCTGCCAGTACGATGGCCCCGGCATGCCGGACGCGGAGCGGTAGGCGTTGGGGGTGGAGAGGTCCAGGATCCGGAAGGGTGACGTGTCCGCGACGCCTGCCCGTGCTGCGGCGAGAGTATCCCTCCCCGGAGCGGGCTCAGGGGCTGGCGCCTGAGCGGCGGCGTTGCACATGGCGACGAGCGAGATGATGACCGCGGTTCCGACGATGCTGGCGCGCATAAGTCTCCGGAATGACCGATGGTCGTCGGGGCAACGGCGACGACTCCCCCCTGGCCATGAGGGCCACATATAATAAGGCCTCGATTGCCGTGAGTTGCCCTACAACTCAACGGGCGGTCAGTGCCCAACGTTTCGCCCGGTTCGGGTGTAACACCCGGTGACGTACCCCCATCCGCCAGGATTTCCGAATGCCGACCCGATCGTTCCTAGCCCTTGGCATATGCGGCCTGCTGGCCGCCCCGACGCTCTCCGCCCAGCAGCGGACCCATCAGGCGCCGATGCCCGCCTACCCCGAACGCGCCATCCGGCACGATGTCCCGCTCACCGACATGATCGAGCGGGCCTTCCAGGCCGGCACCCGCGATACGCTGGGAGTCCCCGGCCCCAACTACTGGCAGCTCTGGACCAACTACACGATCTCGGCCCGCTTCGAGCCGGCCACCGGCCTGGTGACGGGGCACGAGCATGTGGTGATAGAGAATACGAGCGACAGCGCCATGCAGAGCATCGTGCTCCGGCTCGACCAGAACCTCTTCAAGTCGGAAGCGGAGCGCGCCGAGCTGATGCCGTCCCTCACTGATGGAATGACGCTCACGGCCCTCAGCGTGAACGGCCAGGCGGTGAACCTGAATCCGCCGCCGCGCCGCTTCCGCCGGGGCCCCAACGAGCCGCCACCGGAGGTGACGCTCGCCATCTACGACACGGCGGGAACCTCGGCATACATCACGCTGCCCAGCCCGGTGCCGGGGCACGGGCAGTTCACCCTCGAAGCGGACTGGCACTTCACGGTGCCCAAGTTCGTCGCGCCCACCCGCGGTGAGCGGGAAGGGGCGTGGGGCGACTCGCTGTATCAGGTGGCGCAGTGGTACCCCCGCGTGGCGATGTTCGACGACCTTCGCGAGGGCGGGTGGGACCGCGAGCTCTACCTCGGTCCCTCGGAGTTCTACAACAACTTCGGCCACTTCGACGTGACCCTCGATCTGCCGGCGGGATGGCTGGTGGGGGCGAGCGGCGTCTTGCAGAACCCGGACCAGGTCCTCTCGAGCGCCGAGCGTGACAGACTGGCGCACGTCCTCGAGTCGGACTCGCTCATCCACGTCGTGGGGCCCGATGATCTCGGGCCCGGCAAGGCTACCGCCCAGGGCGACCGGCTCTCGTGGCACTTTGTGGCCGACACCGCGGCGGACGTGGCGTGGGCCACCTCCAACCAGTTCCTGTGGGATGCCACCCGCGCCACCATTCCCGGCAAGGGCGCCATACCCGTCAACATCATGTACCTGCCGGGACACGCCCAGCAGTATGCCGACGCCGGGCCGACCGTCCGTCACGCGCTCGAGTTCTATTCGAAGCTGTGGATCCCGTACGCCTTCCCCGTCCTCACCATGGTGGACGGGCCCGAACTGGGAATGGAATACCCGATGTTCATCATGTCGTCCGTGGGAGCATCCGACCACGAGACGGGGCACCAGTGGTGGCCCATGACCCTCGGCACCAACGAGACCTGGTACGGTTTCATGGACGAAGGGTTCAACATGTACATGAACATCCTCTCCCGCGACGACCGGGACTCGACACCCGCCAACCTCGACGGGCTGGGCCAGGCGTACGGGCGGATCAGCGGGAACGAGCAGGAAGGACCGCTCATGTGGGACGCCAACTACGGCGGCCCGATGTACAGCTTCCAGGCGTACGGCAAGGCGCCCATGATGCTCTCGATGCTGGGCGGCATCGTGGGTGACACGGCGGTCTGGCGGGCGATGAGCCAGTATGCCGCGGCCTGGCGGTTCAAGCACCCCTCGCCGTGGGACTACGCCTTCTTCATGGACCAGGCGCTGCACCGCGACCTGCGCTGGTTCTGGTACTACTGGCTGTTTACGACGGATGCGGTGAACGGCTCCATCCAGGACGTGAAGACCGCCGGGGGCGTGACCACCGTGACGGTCCGGCAGGATGGGCAGATGCCCTCGCCGGTGGTGCTCGCGGTGCACTTCGCGCCGAAGGGCCCCAAGATCCGGCGAATGAAGGAGGCCGTGATCACGGACGACAGCACCGCGGTCGTCACCTATCCGGTCGATGTCTGGTTCAGCGGCAGCCGCACCTTCAAGGCCCGGCTCACCTTCGGGCCGCGGAAGATCGAGCGGATCGTGCTCGACCCGCACTGCCGCTTCCCGGACAAGGACGTGCAGGACAACACCTGGCCCCGGCCGTCGGCACCGGCCGAGCCGATGGCGGCGGGCGGCCGGCGCGGAGGGATGTTCGGGGTGCCGGCGTGTGAGGGCTAGACAGTCAGCGGTGAGCGGTGAGCGGGAACTCCAGCGTACAGCGCTCAGCGAGCGGGGTTCAGGGGCAGCACTGAGCGACCGGCGGCAACAACCGGCTCGGCCCGCGGCGACGGACGATGGAGGAATGTTCCTTTCGGCAGGGGTGGCGGCCGCGGTCCGCAATCTCGACCTATCTGGGCGCGCGTCACTGACAAGCCCAGATCGCCCGTGAGGCTTCGCTCACCGCTCACCGCTCACCGCTCACCGCTCACCGCTCACCGCTCACCGCTCACCGCTCACCGCTCACCGCTCTTATCCACCTCCTCGCAATTCAACGGCAACCGCTCCACCTCCGCCTGCTGCGTGATCCTGGTGCGGAAGGGCTGCTTCACCACGCCACCGGCCGGCACCTGCACATTGATGGAAATGGTGCGGTCCCAGCGCACCGGTCCGACTTCCTCGGACCACTCGTAGGTGCCGTCCTCCGTTTCGTCGCGGTTGGCCTGCACCTCCGTCGAATCCGGCAGGTAGCGCGTTTCAGTGCGGGTGAAGCGGCGGATCAGCCGGAAGCGTTCCACGGGGCGCCCGCCGCTGCTGCCGTCGGCGAGCCGGGTGATCAGGGTCCCGAAGTCATCCTTCCAGCCGGCCCCGGGGACGAGCGCCACCGGGGGGAGCGGCGGGAAGAGCTGCTCCAGCGCGTCGCTCACATCCGCGACCTGAGCGACATCATCGGGGACGAAGGGCCGGTCCACCGACGTGAAGCCGCCGGTGCCGGTGAGCAGGCCGCGGAACCTTCCTCCGATCACGCCATCGGTCTCCGGCTCGATCCGCTCGCCTTCGCCCTCCCGCCACACGGTGAGCGTGTCGAACCAGGCCTCGAGGGCGATGAGCGAGTCCCGCTCGGTGGCGCGAACCACGAGATCGCCGTCTCGATCGGTGGTTTCGTGGGAGCGCTCGCGCCCGGCTTGCAGGTCGATGGTGGAGCGGATCTGCTGGCGGTAGACCGCACAATCGAGCTGCAGCGGGTGATAGGTCGGGCGGGGCGGCGCCCCCTGGGCCCAGGCCGCGACCGGGATGAGCAGCAGGACACCGGCCCCGCGCCACCCGGCGGGCACTACTCCGCCGCCATGAAGGGATACCGGTAGTCGGTGGGAGGGACGAAGTTCTCCTTGATACTCCGGGCCGAGACCCAGCGGAGCAGATTCAGCACCGATCCCGCCTTGTCGTTGGTCCCGCTGGCTCGGGCGCCGCCAAAGGGTTGCTGCCCGACCACGGCGCCCGTCGGCTTGTCATTGATGTAGTAGTTCCCCGCCGCGTGGCGGAGCGCCCGGTCCGCCACGGCCAGGGCCGCGCGGTCACGGGCGAAGACGGCGCCGGTCAAGGAGTACGGACTGGTCGTGTCTACCAGGGCCAAGGCTTCCGACCACCTGGCGTCGGGGTACACATAGAGCGTGAGCACCGGCCCGAACAGCTCCTCGCACATGGTGCGGTAGGCCGGGTCTTCCACCTGGATCAGCGTCGGTTCCACGAAGTAGCCGGTCTCGGTACGGACGTGGCCTCCCGCCAGGATGGTCACCCCGGCGTCCTTTCGCGCCCGGTCCAGGTAGCCCGCCAGCCGATCCGCGGCCCGCCGGTCGATGACCGCCGCCATGAAGTTCCGGAAGTCCCGCACGTCGCCCATGCGGATGTCGGCGATCAGCGCGAGCAGCCGATCGCGGAGCCCCGGCCAGAGCGACGCGGGAACGTAGGCGCGCGAGGCCGCGCTGCACTTCTGGCCCTGGTACTCATAGGCGCCGCGCACCAGTGCCACGGCGAGCGCGTCCACGTCGGCGCTCGCGTGGGCGATCACGAAGTCCTTGCCGCCCGTCTCGCCGACGATCCGGGGGTAGCTGGCGTAGCTGGACAGGTTCTTGCCGATGGTGTGCCACAGCGACTGAAAGACCGCCGTCGATCCGGTGAAGTGGATCCCCGCGAACGACCGATCGGCCAGGACCACCTCGCTCACTCCGGCCGGGTCGCCGGGCACGAAGTTGATCACTCCCGGTGGCAGCCCCGCCTCCTCCAGAACCCGGTACACGTAGTAGTTGCTGAGCAGCGCGGTCTGCGAGGGCTTCCACAGCGACACATTCCCCAGGATGGCGGGCGCGGTGGGCAGGTTGCCGCCGATGGCGGTGAAGTTGAACGGGGTGACCGCGTAGACGAACCCTTCCAGCGGTCGGTACTCCATCCGGTTCCAGATGAGCGGCGCGGAAGAAGGTTGCTCGCGGCTCAGCTGCTCGGCGAAGTGCACGTTGAAGCGCCAGAAGTCGATCAGCTCGCAGGCGCTGTCAATTTCGGCCTGGAACGCGGTCTTGCTCTGGCCCAGCATGGTGGCGGCGTTCACGGTGGCACGCCACGGCCCGGCCAGGAGATCGGCCGCCTTGAGAAAGACGGCGGCGCGGTCCTCGAAACGCATCGTGGACCACTCGCGCCAGGCCTCGCGGCCGCTCTGGACCGCTGCCTCGACCGTGGCCCGATCGGCCTGGAAGGCGCGCGCCAGGACCCGGCGATGGTCGTGCGGGCACAGCACGTCGATCGGCTTCCCGACCCGCAGCTCGCGCCCCCCGACGATGACCGGGATCTCCACGGTCTCCGCCGCCAGCTTGGCCAGCCGGGCCTTGAGCGCCTCGCGCTCCGGGCTTCCGGGCGCATGGGAGTGCACCGGCTCGTTCACTGGACGGGGCGTATTGGGGGAGCCGCTCATGGATCCTTCGACGAAGGGAGGGGCGGGAGATTAGCGCCCCGGACCGTGGGGCGGCAAGCCTGCGCCACCGGTCCCGGATCCCTAGTAACGGAGCTGCAGCTGCGTGAGGAGCACCCCGGTCCGGACACCCGGATCGCCGATCTTCCGCGAGACGTACTCCATGCTGAGCCGAACCGCCTCGCCGTGCAGGAAGGCGTTGGCCCCGGCGGTCCAGGCGCGGTCCCGCTGCTGCAGGCTGATCTGGTCGCGGCGGAAGTCCTCATACTTGAAGACCAGTTGCAGCTGGGGCACCGTCTTCACCGCGCCCAGCGCGAACCACCCATGATCCTTCGAGCCACCGAGGCTGTCCCGGGCTTGCGCCACGTACTCGCCGCGAACGATGAAGCGCGGGCCCGCGTAGTTGGCGTCGAAGCTGTAGCGGGTGCTGTCGCCGAAATAGCGGGCCACGCCGGCGCCGACCTCGATGGTCGAGATCGGCCGGATCTCGAGCCGCCCGACACCGAGCGCGCTCGAGTCCTTGTTGAAGGTGACGTTGGTTCCCTCGCCGTTGAAGACGCCCGCATACACCCGGGCTACGCCCGCGAACCGGTAGTCACCCATGACGCCGATGTCCCGCTTGGGGGCGAGCGAGTCAACCGCCGTGGCTCGATCTGCCGTCTCCAGGTCCGGCAGCGCGGTCATGTACTCCCAGGTGAATGGAGTCTTGAACTGGCCGACCTGCAGGCCCAGCTGGCGGTGCGACCACCGGATGTAGGCGTCGACGAGAGACACCGAGGCCTTCCCGTTGCCGACGTTTCCGGTGCGAAATTCTCCCTGCAGCTTCCAGCTGAAGTCCGTAGCGACAACGCCTGAGGCCGCGAGGCGGGCCCGGTTGATCGACCCGGTCAGACCGGCATTCTCCTGCCAGGTCTCGCGCGCCTGCAGGTAGCCGGAGAGCCTGACAACTGGAGCGGGCGCTGGCGCGATCTCCTGAGCCGCAGCGGACTGGTGCACCATCAGGGACAGGACCAGGGCGGGAATCAGACGCGTACAACGCATGAACACCTCCATCTCTGGAGTGGGATTGCCGCAGCACCGGAACGGCGTTCCGGTAGATAGACTAAAGCGATGGACTGCGATTTACGGGTAGGTGACGGTACCGGTGGCCTTGAACGAGGCGTACACCTCGTCACCCTCGGTGAGCCCGAGCTCGACCGCCGCCTCACGAGTCACGTCCGCCACCAGGCGGGGGTGCGTGCCCAGCACGACCCGCACTCGCTCGCCGAAGGGCGGCTCGGGCACCATCTCGAGCACGGGACCGCGATACAGGTTCCGGGCGCTCCCCACCGGCGCCTCACGATACAGGGTGATCTCTCGCGGGCTCACCGCCACGAAAATCTCGCCCTCGACATTGGCCGGCGCCGCTACGATGACCGGCCCGTCCGCGGTCAGTACTTCCGCAAGGCCATCTCCGCCGTGCCCTCGCAGCTGGCCCCGGAGCAGGTTGACACCCATGAACTCGGCGACGTACCCCGAGCGGGGCCGGCGCAGCAGCTCGTCCCGGTTCCCCTCCTGAGCGATCCGCCCGCCCTCCAGGACAGCGATCCGGTCGCCGAAGAGAAGGGCCTCGACGGCGTTGTGCGTCACCAGCACCGTCATGCAGGGCAGCTCGGCGAGGAGCCGCCTGAGCTCGCCCCGCACGGCGCGCCGGGTTGGAAGGTCGAGCGCGGAGAGAGGCTCGTCCAGGAGCAGGAGCCGCGGCTCCCCGGCGAGGGCCCGAGCCAGAGCCACACGCTGCTGCTGGCCGCCCGAGAGCTGCCCCGGCCGCCGGGCCGCGAGGTCGGCGACACCGACGCGGGCCAGCGCCTCGCGCGCGCGGGCCCGGGCGCGGCTCCCGCGCTCGCCACGCGCCCGGAGCCCGAACGCGACGTTGTCCAGCACCGGGAGATGGGGAAACAGCGCCAGGTCCTGGGGGACCCATCCCACCGACCGGCGATCAGGCGCCAGCGAAATCCCGGCGGCCCGGTCGAACCAGCGCACGCCGTCAACCGCGATGTGCCCGGCCGCGGGATCGTAGAGACCGGCCAGGGCACGAAGGAGGGTGCTCTTCCCGGCGCCGCTCTCTCCCGCGAGAACCAGGGTCTCGCCCGCCGCCACCAGGAAGGCAGCCTCGAGCGTGAACCCTTCCCTCCGGACCACCAGCCGGCAGTCGAGCATCAGAGGAACCGCGCGCCGAGCCTGGCCGACCGCAGAGCAAGCAGCAGCCCGAACGAAACGCAGAGGAGAAGCACCGAGAGCGCGACAGCGGCCTCGAGGTCGTTCTGCAGCTCGAGGTACACGGCGAGCGGCATGGTCTGAGTCACGCCGGGCAGGTTGCCCGCGAAGGTGATCGTCGCCCCGAACTCGCCCAGGGCCCGTGCCGCGGACATTGCCGTCCCGGCAACCAGGGCGCGCCAGGAGAGCGGGAGCAGCACGTGAAAGAAGGTGTAGCGCTCGGAGGCGCCGAGCGTGGCGGCCACCTCACGGTAGCGGGATTCGACCGCCGCGAATCCCGCCCGGACCGGAGCCAGAAAGAAGGGCGCCGCCATGAACGCCTGCGCGACGACCACCGCCGCGGTAGTGAAGGGCAACGAGATGCCAAGCAGCCCTAACGAGTGCCCGAGCAGACCCACTCGGCCGAAGGCGAGGAGCAGCGCCAGGCCCGACACCGTCGGCGGGAGCACCATGGGGAGGTCGGCCAGTACCTCGACCACGCGCTTGCCGGGGAAATCCCGGGTGGCCAGGAGATAGGCCGCGGGAAGACCCAGCAGAATCACGATCACCGTGGCGGAGAGGCTCGCCTCCAGGCTGAGCACCAGCGCCTGCCGCACGATCGGATCGCCGAGCCGGGTGAACAGCTCGCCCGACGGCACGCGAAGGATCAGCGCGATGACCGGGAGGAGCAGCAGTACGGCAAGGAGCCCGAGGCAGAGCCCCGTGAGGAGGCGAAGGCCCAGCGTGCCGAGCCCGGGCTTCACGGCTTGGTGGCCGGACGGGAGGCGGCCCCGCTACCGGCCGGCAGGCGCTCGAAGCCGAACCGCTCGAGGATCTCCTGCCCCGCTGGAGACAGGATATAGGCGAGGAACGAACGCGCCAGATCGGGGTTGTCACCCCCTTTGAGCAGGGCAATCGGATAGAGGGCGGCGATGTTGAGGCTGTCGGGGATCTCGATCTGGCCGAGCGCCGGCGCCGCCGCACCCTGGGCATCCGAGCGGTAGACGATCCCGGCATCGGCCTCCCCCAGCTCCACCTTGGAGACCACGCCTTTCACGTTGTCTTCCAGGCTGACCACGTTGGCCATCACCTGTTTGGCGTAGTTCGCCCCCAGCCCGCCTCGCGCCGCGAGTCCGTCGAGGAGCTCGCGGCTGTAGCGTCCGACGGGAACCGCCTGATCACCGAGGACGACCTTCACTCCGGGCCGGGCCAGGTCCTCGAGCCCGTGAAGCCCCGCCCGGTTGGCGCGGGGAACAATCACCACCAGCAGATTCCGCACGAACGGCACCGGGTCGCCATCAATGAGACCGCGCGCCTGAGCCTCGCGCATCCACTGCGGATCGGCCGTGGCGAGGAGGTCGCCCTTGGCCCCCTCAGTGAGCTGCAGGACGAGCTGCTGCGAGCCGGCGAAGTTGAAGTTCACCCGTTCGAACGGGTGGCCGTTGTGGTAGGCCGCCGCGATGGCTCGAAACGCCTCGGTCAGCGAGGCCGCGGCGAAGATGGTCGCGGGTGAGTGTTGCGCCGCCACGGTGGCGGGCGCGGTGCCAAGAGCCAGCACCACGGCAAGAGCGCGGCGCCGAGCGCGGAAGAATCGAGCCGTTGCCATGAAATTGCCCCAGTACGAGGTGACCCTTAAATGCCTCTAACGGTCCCAGACTTACTGGGGAAGATATCGCTTGGGGTTCTTTAGGGAAGTTCGAGAGCCGCGCACGCTCAGGCTGGGTGGCAGCGAGGGCCGGCTATGCGGGAAGGGAAGAAGCTGTACCGCGCTGGGTTGGACCGAGACGGCCCAGTTCCGATCGTAGTGCACGCAGAGTTTCTGGTGGACCAGCTTGGAGACTTCGATCTCCAAGTCGTAGCCGCGCGCCGGGACCGGGCCATCGCCGTCCACGAGGAAGCGAAGCGAGTAGGTCCCGCCCAGGTCCACCTCTCCCACCACGGTGCCGGAGAAGACGTTGATCTGGCGTTCCGCCTCGGGACCCTGCCGGTCCTTCCGCATCAGGCAGACGTGCTCCGGCCGGATAAAGAACGACACCGGCGTGCCGGGGGCGAGGGGTCCCTCGAGGGCGCTGCCCCCGGCGGCGACGAAGGTGTGCCCCCGCCAGCGCAGCCGGACGCGGTCGTGCGCCCCGTCAATCACCGCGCCTTCCAGCACGTTTCTGATGCCCAGAACGGAGGCGACGGTCGGCGTGGCGGGACGGGTGAGCACGGCATCCTTGGGGCCGGCCTGGAGGACGCGCCCCTGGTGGTACACCACGATCTGGTCGGCGAGCTGACAGGCCTCGGCCAGGTCGTGGGTGACGACGATCGCGGACTTGCCGAATCCCCGCAGCGCTTCGGCGAGATCGTCGCGGAGGCTCCGGCGGAGCGGGCTGTCGAGCGCTGCGAGGGGCTCATCGAGGAGCAGCAACTCGGGATCGGGAGCCAGGGCCCGGCCGAGCGCCACTCGCTGCTGCTGGCCTCCGGAGAGGGAGGCCGGCTTGAGGCGGCGGGCGTCGGTAAGCGAGAGCCGCTCCAGCATCTCCTCGGTGCGCTGCCGGCGGGTCCGGCGCGACAGCCGGTCGAGTCCGTAGGCGATGTTCTCCTCGACGGTGAGGTGCGGGAACAGCGCGTAACCCTGGAACACCACGCCGAGGCGGCGATCACGAGTCGAGTGGTTGATGCCGCGGGTCGAGTGATAGATGGTCCGACCGTTCACCACGATGCGCCCGCCATCGGGCTGGCTGAGCCCCGCCAGGCACTGCAGGGTGAGGGTCTTGCCGGCGCCGGAGGGCCCG
The DNA here is from genome assembly GCA_035501775.1 of Gemmatimonadales bacterium. GTDB lineage: Bacteria > Gemmatimonadota > Gemmatimonadetes > Gemmatimonadales > GWC2-71-9 > JADJOM01. The sequence continues at coordinate 11,778 of DATJVM010000065.1, forward strand.
AACAGGGCCACGACCCCGTTCTCCGCCTCCCACTCGGCGTCGAGGGTGAACCCCGCGAATTCCTTGAGCAGTTCGACCGAGAGCATGTCGTCAACGCCGCGCGCGGGAGAGCCGGCCCACGAACAGGAGCAGGAATCCCACGAGTCCCAGGGTGACCAGCGACAACTCATTGGCCAGGTCGAGGCGGTTGCCCTGCACCTGGTCGTAGATGGCGAGCGGCATCGTCTGGTCGGGGCCGCGCAGGTTGCCGGCGACCACCAGGGTGAGACCGAAGTCGCCCATGGCGCGGCAGAAGGCGACGACCGTTGCCGCCAGGACGGCGCGCCAGGCCAGGGGCAACGTGACGGTCCAGAAGAGCGCCCACTCCGAGCGTCCCAACGTCCGCGCCGCGTCCTCCAGGCTGCCATCCACCAGCTCGAAGCCCGACTGCGCGGCCCGCACGAAGAGACCGAACGCGCCGATCCACGAGGCCAGCACCGCGGCGCGCAGCGTGAAGGCCAGGTCCACGCCGAACCGCGCCAGGAAGCCGCCGATGGGGCCGGTCCGGCTGATCAGCACGAGGAGGTAGTAGCCCAGCACCGTGGGCGGCAGCACCAGCGGGAGGATGACCGCCGTCTCCGCCAGTCCGTGGCCCGGAAAGCGCCGCCGCCCAAGGGCCCACGCCACCGGAAGCCCCGTCAGCAGCGTGAGCATGGTTGCGAGCGCGGCGACCTGGAGCGAGACCCAGACCGGGAGCAGGTTCACAGACTACTTCCTTCCAATCATCACCTCCGTGGACTTGATGACGGCCAGCGCCTCGTCTCCCACCTTGAGGCGAAGCCGCTCCACCGAGGACCGCGTGATCACGGCGGTGAGCTCCTGGCCTCCGATGTCCAGCCGGACCTCGCTCATGAGTCCGTCGCTCTTCACGGCGAGGACTCTCCCGCGGAGCTGATTGCGCGCGCTCAATTCGACCGTCGCCGTGGCGGGGCCGGACTCGAGGCCGACCATCCGCTCGATCCGGCTCCGCGGGAAGAGCCATTTGCGACCGATCCGGGTCGCCGGAATCCGCCCCGCTCGCGCCAGCGCCTGGACCCGCTTCACGTTCAGATGAAGGAGCGCGGCCGCCTCGGCGGCACTCAACGTGTCGTTCATTAACCCCGACAGTGGACGGGAATCCCTCCGGGCAGGTAGAGGTTACCCGCCACTGGAAGGGACGCAAGAGCCGCGAGTTGGGTCAGACCGGCTCCCCCGCTCACGTCAAGACCGTCCCCGACAAAGAGTTGCACTGCGAAAAGGATGCCGCCCCTGGGAGGGGGTGCCAGCCTAGGCCACGATCTTGGAAACGGCCTCGACCAGCCGCTCGGGATCGAGTGGCTTGTGGACGAAGAGACGGGCGCCCAGGGCCCGGGCCTCGTCCGGCAGGTTGGGTGAGCTGTCGCTGGTGATCACGATGACGGGAATCGTCGCCGTCTTGGGGCTGTCCCGGAGGCGGCGAAGCAGCTGCGGCCCGCCTCCGGCCGGCATGTGCCAATCCACCAGGATCAGCCTGGGGTGCTGGCGCTGCGCGACGAGGAAGCCCTGTATCGGATCGTACGCCGCCACCGTGGCGAGCCCGCGGCTAGCGAGAACCGCGCCGATGAACCGAGTCACGTCGCTGTCGTCGTCAACCACCAGGACGGTACCCGCCGGCCCGCTGGCGGGGCCATCGCCCGCGGTACCGGCAAGGTCGTACCTGAGTGGTCTCGAGTTCCGGGGTCCCTCGCTCATCCTGGCTCAGCCGG
>DATJVM010000066.1:0-13899 GCA_035501775.1 Gemmatimonadales bacterium
AGTGAGAAGTGAGAGGTGAGAAGTGCGGTGAGCGGTGAGCGGTATCGGTGAGCGGTGAGCGGTGAGCGGTGAGCGGTGAGCGGTGAGCGGTGAGCGGTGAGCGGTGAGCGGTGAGCGGTGAGCGGTGAGCGGTGAGCGGTGAGCGGTGAGCGGTGAGCGGTGAGCGGGCCGAAGTTATGACTGGACCAACCTCAAGCGCCATACCTCCTGTCACACCCTGAACGCTGTACGCTGAACGCTGTAGGCTCTCCCCCCCACACCTCACTCAACCCTAAGCCTGTACCCCACCCCCGGCTCCGTCACGAGCAGCCGCGGATGGGTCGGGTCCGCCTCCAGCTTGTGCCTGAGCTGAGTCATGTAGACCCTGAGGTAGTGCGGGTGCGCGATCGCGTTGATCCCCCACACATCCTGGAGCAGTTGCCGGTGGGTGAGGACCTTGCCCGCATGTCGGACCAGGCAGGTGAGGAGTTTGTACTCGAGCGGTGTGAGGTGCACCTCTTCCTCACCTTTGAGGACCCGCCGGCGCGCCAGGTCGACGGTGATCCCTCCCCCCTCAAAGACTGGCTCTCCGCTCTCCGCATTGACCTGCAAGTGCCGGAGCGCCACCCGCATCCGCGCCAGCAGCTCCCCCACACTGAACGGCTTGGTCAGGTAGTCGTCGGCGCCCGCGTCGAGCGCGGCGATCTTGTCGCCTTCCTGGCCACGAGCGGAGATGACGATGATCGGCGTGCGCGACCATTCGCGGATCTGGCGGGTGACGTCAATGCCGTCCACATCGGGAAGGCCGAGGTCGAGGAGGATCAGGTCCGGGTTCCGGCCCGCCGCCTGGGCCAGCCCCTCGCGGGCGGTGGCCGCCTCGACCAGGTCGTACTCCGTCGTGCCGAGTGCCGCCCGGAGAAAGCGGCGCATCTGCGGTTCGTCTTCGATCAGGAGTACAACGGGGGGTGCGGCAGGCATCGGTCCCTCGGCCGGGGTCAGGCGGGGGCGGCCTCCGCTTCCTCAGGAATCGGCGGCGGCGCGGGCCCCGTGAGTGGCAGCGTGAAGTGGATCAACGCGCCCCCACCGGGGCGCGACTCGGCCCAGATGCGGCCGCCATGGGCCGTAATGATGCCGCGACAGATCGTGAGACCAAGCCCCACACCCTTGCCCGGCTCAGCGCTCGCGCCGCGGTAGAACTTCTCAAAGATCTGGTCCTCCTCTCCAACCGGCAAGCCGGGCCCCCGGTCCGCCACCGTCACCTCCACGCCGCTGGATGTCTGCTGCGCCGTGATCTCCACCCGCGTTCCGGGCGGGGTATGCCTCGCCGCGTTCTCCAGGAGATTGATGAACACCTGCTCGAGCAGCACCGCGTCCAGCGGCACCAGCGGAAGGTCGGGTGGCAGGCGCACCTCCACCGGATGGTCCTTCATCCGTTCGTCGAGCCGGAGCAGGGCCACCCCGATCGTGTCTTCCAGCGGCTGCCATTCCTTCTGAACTTCCAATGACCCGGTCTCCACCCGGATCATGTCCAGCAGGTTCCGGATGAGCCGGTTCATGCGCTCCGACTCCTCGATGATCGAGTCAAGCAGGCCAACCCGCGCATCCGTCGAGAGCTGATCCCCACGCTCTCGAAGGCTGCTGGCCGCGCCGGTAATGACACCGAGCGGGGTGCGGAGGTCGTGCGAGAGCGAGCTGAGCAGAGAGGTTCGGAGCCGTTCCGCCTCCACCTGCAGCTGGGCCTGCTGGGTCCGCTCGGCGAGGGTCACCCGCTCGAGCGCCACGGCCACGAGCCCGGCGAAGGTCTCGAGGAGATGCCGCTGCGCGGGCAGCTGGAACCGTTCCAGGTCCGGCGCCGCCACCACCAGGACACCCACCACGCCTCCGGCACCGCTCAGGGGCAGGTGGAGCGCCGCGGCGCCGGGGAGGGTCGCGGTGCCCTGTCCCGCGATCTCGCCCCGCCGGAATACCCAGTCGGCCACCCCCCGTTCCTTCTCGTCCACCGGCAGGTCGGGGGCCGCGGGCGCGAGCACCTCGAGTCGGCTGTCGTTCCCCGGCACCAGCACCTGCATCGCGAAGTGGAAGGTCTCTCCCAGATGGCGTCGCGCCGTGCGCACGATGTCGGCGCGGCTCCGGGTGTCGGCCAGGTCGCGGCTCAGGGCGTAGAGCGCGGCGGTTCGCCGCTCCCGGTCGCGAGCCGTCTCTCCCTGTTCCCGGATCCGGAGCGTGAAGCCGCTGATCACCAGGGCGGTGAGCAGCATCATGAAGAAGGTGAGGACGTAGCGGAGATCGCTCACCTGGAAGGTGTAGAGCGGCGGCACGAACAGGAAGTCGAACAGCGCGATGCTCAACAGCGCCGTAGCCACCGAGGGCCCCCGGCCGCAGCGCGACGAGACGACGATGGCCGCCAGCAGGTAGACCATCGCCACGTCCGTGACGCTGAGCCTCCGGAAGACCAGCCAGCTCAGGGCCGTGGCGATGAGAACCACCGCCAGGGCAAGCCAGTATTCGCGCGCCGGTGATCTCGCGGCGATCCGCTTCGGCCGGCGCCGCGGCCCGGCCTCCACCTCGCCGGTGATGACGTAGACATCAACCTCGCCGCTGCCGCGTACCAGCCGGTCCACCAGCGAACCCCGGAACCAGTCGCGCCATCTTCCGTGGGTCGGCTTGCCGATCAGGATCCGGGTGACGTTCTGGGCGCGGGCGTAGGCCAGGATCTCTTCCGCCACGTCCCGCCCCTGGACCGTGACGGTCCGCGCCCCGAACTCCTCGGCGAGCTGCAGGTTGTCTATCAGCGCCGCCCGGCCCTCCGTCGAGACCGGGGTCGCTCCCGGCGTCTCCACATGGAGCGCCACCCACTCGCAGTGCAGCCGCTCCGCGATACGGCGCCCGGCGCGCACCAGCCTGGCGGAAGCCGGGTTCGATCCCACCGCGACCAGCAGTCGCTCCCCCGCCGGCCAGGTCTCGCGGATCCCGTGCTCCACCATGTAGCCGCGCATCTGCGCGTCCACCCGCTCCGCCACCCGCCGGAGCGCCAGCTCGCGCAGCGCGATGAGATTCCCCTTGCGGAAGAACCGGTCCTTCGCCCGCTCTGCCTGCTCCGCCAGATACACCTTCCCCTGCTGCATCCGGGTCAGCAGGTCGTCCGGCGTGAGGTCGGCCAGCTCGACCTCGTCCGCCGCGTCGAACACGGAGTCCGGCACCGTCTCGCGCACCTGGACCCCGGTGATCTGGGCGACGACGTCGTTCAGGCTCTCGAGGTGCTGGACGTTGAGCGTGGAGTAGACGGAGATCCCGGCGGCCAGCAGCTCTTCCACGTCCTGCCAGCGCTTCTCATGCCGCGAGCCGGGCGCGTTGGTGTGGGCCAGCTCGTCGATGAGAATCAGGCCGGGCTTCCGGGCCAGGGCCCGGTCCAGATCGAACTCGTTGAGGGTGACGCCCTTGTAGGTGAGCTCGTGGCGCGGCAGCAGGTCGAGGCCGGTGAGGAGCGCGGCCGTCTCCATCCGGCCGTGCGTCTCCACCACCCCGACCACGACATCCTTTCCCTCGAGGCGCCGAGCCCGCGCCTCCTCCAGCATTGCGAAGGTCTTCCCCACGCCGGGGTTGGCGCCGAAGAAGATCTTGAGCCTGCCGCGTCCGGCCCGCGCCTCCTCCTCGCGGATTCGGGCGAGTAGCTCCTCGGGGCTGGGGCGCGGCTCGGTCATCCCTCTATGGTGCTTTCCTCAGGCTATCGAGCGCAAGATTGAGGGGAAGGACGGTGACGCGGGCCTCGCCCAGGAACCCGAGCTGGCGTCCGTGGGTGAACCGCTTCACCAGGGCGCGAACCTGATCCTCGGGCAGGCCGGTCGCGCGCGCCACGCGGGGCACCTGGTATTCCGCGGCGGCGGGCGAGATGTCCGGATCCAGCCCGCTGCCGGAGGCCGTCACCAGATCAACCGGAATCGGATTCTTGTTGGTCGAGTCGGCGGCCCGGAGGGCGGCGGCGTTGTCGCTTACCGCCTTGATCTGAGCCGGATTCGAGGGACCCAGGTTCGATCCCCCCGACGAGGCGGAATTGTAGGGCACGGGACTGGTGGCCGAGGGCCGGGACCAGAAGTGCCTGGGGTCGCTGAAGCTCTGCCCGATCAGGAGCGAGCCCCGCGCCGAGTCCGGAGGGCCGATCAGGCTGCCGTGGGCCTGGTGCGGGAACACGATGACGGCAATCCCCGTAACCACGCCGGGATAGAGGAAGCCCGTCAGGACGGTCATCACGACCATCGACATGATTGCGGGGCGGATGAGACTGCGCACGGTTACCTCTCAGACCAGATGAAGGCCGACCAACAGCAGGTCGATCAGCTTGATCCCGGCGAACGGGATCAGTATCCCGCCCACGCCATAGATCAGCAGGTTGTTCCGGAGCAGGGCGGCCGCGCCGATTGGACGGTAGCGCACTCCCCGGAGCGCCAGCGGCACCAGGAAGACGATGACCAGCGCGTTGAAGATCACGGCGGACAGGATGGCGCTCTCCGGCGTGGCCAGATGCATCACGTTGAGCGCGCGCAGGACGGGATAGGTCGTGGCGAACGCGGCGGGAATGATGGCGAAGTACTTCGCGACGTCGTTCGCGATGCTGAAGGTGGTGAGCGCGCCCCGGGTGATGAGCATCTGCTTTCCGGTCTCGACGATCTCGATGAGCTTGGTGGGGTTCGAATCCAGGTCCACCATGTTCCCCGCTTCCTTCGCGGCCTGGGTGCCCGAGTTCATCGCCACCGCCACATCGGCCTGGGCCAGCGCCGGGGCGTCGTTGGTGCCGTCGCCGGTCATCGCCACCAGCCGTCCGCCCTGCTGGTGCTTCCGGATCAGCTCGAGCTTCGTCTCCGGCGTCGCCTGCGCCAGGAAGTCGTCCACCCCGGCCTCGGCGGCGATCGCGGCGGCCGTGAGCGGGTTGTCCCCGGTGATCATCACCGTGCGGATGCCCATCTGCCGGAGCTCGCCGAAGCGCTCCTTGATGCCGCCCTTCACGATGTCCTTGAGCTGGATGGTGCCCAGCACCCGGTGCGCCTCCGACACCACCAGCGGTGTGGCGCCCTGCCGCGCGATGTCCTCCACCGCCTTGCGCACATCGGGCGGAAACTCGCCACCCTGCGCCGCGACCCACTGCTCCACCGCGTCAGCGGCTCCCTTGCGGATCTTGCGTCCGTTGAGATCAACCCCGCTCATCCGGGTCTGGGCCGTGAATGGAACGAAGGTCGCGCCGAGCTGGGAGACGTCCCGCTCCCGGATGCCGAAGCGCTCCTTGGCGAGCACCACGATGCTCCTCCCCTCGGGTGTCTCGTCGGCCAGGGAACTGAGTTGGGCGGCATCGGCCAGCTCGCTCTCGGAAACCCCCTGGGCCGGCATGAAGGCCACGGCCTGCCGGTTCCCGAGCGTGATCGTTCCCGTCTTGTCGAGCAGCAGGACGTCGACGTCCCCCGCCGCCTCGACCGCGCGCCCCGACATGGCGATCACGTTCTTCTGGATCATCCGGTCCATCCCGGCGATGCCGATGGCCGAGAGCAGGCCGCCGATCGTCGTCGGGATGAGGCAGACCAGCAGTGCCACGAGCACCGTGACCGTCACCGGGATGCCGTGCCCCGCCGTGTTCACTGCGAAGACCGAGAAGGGCTCCAGTGTTGCCGTGGTCGCGAGGAAGATGATCGTGAGACCGGCCAGTAGAATCTCCAGCGCGATCTCGTTCGGCGTCTTCTGCCGCCTGGCCGCCTCGATGAGCCCGATGATCCGGTCCAGGAACGACTCGCCGGGATTGCTCGTCACCCGGACGATCATCCAGTCGGAGAGCACCTTGGTCCCGCCGGTCACGGCGCTCCGGTCGCCGCCGCTCTCGCGGATGACCGGCGCGCTCTCGCCCGTGATGGCGCTCTCGTCCACCGAGGCAACCCCCTCGATCACCTCGCCGTCAGCCGGAATGAGCTGGCCGGCGTGCACCAGCACGATGTCTCCCTTCCGGAGCGAGCTGGCCGGGACATTGTCGAAGTTGAGCTTGTTAGACCGGTCGCGCAGCTTCTTGGCCAGCACGTCGCGCCGCGCGCTCCGGAGCGCGTCGGCCTGGGCCTTGCCCCGCCCCTCGGCCATCGCCTCCGCGAAGTTGGCGAACAGCACCGTGAGCCACAGCCAGATCGATATCCACAGGATGAACGTGGGCGATTCCTGCCGCACCTGACCGGCGTACCCGAGCAGCGCCAGGACCGTCGTGAGCACGCTCCCGACCTCGACGACAAACATGACCGGATTCCGGATCATGTGCCGGGGATCGAGCTTGACGAACGACTCGAGGATCGCGCGCCGGGTGATAGGCCAGTCGAACAGCGGTCGGGGAGCGTTGTGCACCATGGGTCTGTTACCTCGCGAAGAGCTGCAGATGTTCCACGATCGGACCCAGCGCGAGTCCCGGAATGTGGGTCAGCGCCCCGACCAGAACGATTGTCCCGACCAGAAGGACTACGAAGAGTGGCGTGTGCGTTGGCAGGGTTCCCGACCCGAATGGCACGGCCTTCTTCCTGGCCAGTGAGCCGGCGACGGCCAGAGCAGGAACGATGATCCAGAACCGCGACAGCCACATCTCGATCCCACCGCCCACGGCGTAGAACAGGTTCGTGCCCGTGAGGCCGGCGAACGCGCTCCCATTGTTGCCAGCCATGGACGAGAAGCCGTACAACACCTCGGTAAACCCGTGAGGTCCCGGATTGAGAATCCCGGACCGGCCGGCCTCCGTTGTCACCCCCGCGGCCGTCAGGAAGAGGATCAGCAGGTTCGGCACAAGTATGGCGATGCTCGCCATCTTCATCTCGTAGGCCTCGATCTTCTTTCCCAGGTACTCCGGCGTCCGGCCAACCATGAGCCCGGCGATGAAGACCGTCACGATCGCGAACAGCAGCATGCCGTACAAACCCGACCCGACACCGCCATAGATGATCTCGCCGAGCTGGATCATGAGCAGCGGGACGAACCCGCCCAGCGGCATGAAGGAATCGTGCATGGAGTTGACGGAGCCATTGGACGCGGCGGTGGTCGCCGTCGCCCAGAGCGCCGAGTTGGCGACGCCGAAGCGGACCTCCTTCCCCTCCATGTTGCCGCCGGGAGCGAGCGCGCTTGCCGTCTGATCGATGCCAAGTGGCGCCAGAGCGGGGTGATGGGTCGCTTCCGCCAGCGCGCACGGAATGAGCAGGGCTACGAACACCACCGTCATCGCGGCCAGCAGGGCCCATCCCTGCCTGGTGTCCCTGACCATCCGTCCGAAGGTGTAGCACAACGCCGCCGGGATCAGCAGAATCGCCAGCATCTCCAGGAAGTTGCTGAGCGGCGTGGGATTCTCGAACGGATGCGCCGAGTTCGCGTTGAAGAACCCGCCGCCATTCGTGCCCAGCTGCTTGATCGCGATCTGCGACGCCGCGGGCCCCAGCGCGATCGTCTGCGTCGTCACCCGCGCTGTGTCCGGCCCCACCGCCTCCACCAGCGGGACGGTCTTGTACGGGGCGAAGGTCTGGACCACCCCCTGTGAGACCAGCACCAGGGCGAGGATCAGCGACAGGGGCAGGAGGATGTACATCGTGCCCCGCACCAGATCCACCCAGAAGCTCCCCAGGTTGCTGGTCTCGTGTCGGGCAAAGCCCCGGATCAGCGCGATGAGCACCGCGATGCCCGCCGCGGCAGAGACGAAGTTCTGAACACCCAGAGCCGTCATCTGCGTCAGGTAGCTCATCGTGCTCTCGCCGCCGTAGACCTGCCAGTTCGTGTTGGTCACGAAGCTCACGGCTGTGTTGAACGCGACGCCAACGTCGACCGCTCCCATGTTCGCCGGATTGAGCATCAGGAAGCCCTGAAGTCGCTGCATCCCGTACACGATCAGCGTGCCGACCAGACTGAATGCCAGGACGGCCGCGGCATAGCGCTTCCAGTCCATCTCCTCATCGGCGCGCACCCCCATCAGGCGATAGCACAGCCGCTCGATCGGACCCAGCCAGCGGGACAGGAGATGCGGCTCGCCCTCAAAGACCCGGGCCATGTAGCCGCCCAGCGGCTTTGCCAGGGCCAGCAGGACTAGCAGATAGAAGGCAAGCTGGAACCAACCATTGACGGTCATGAGAAGAGCTCCGGCTTGAGCAAGGCGGCCAGCAGGTAGATCAGCAGCACCAGGGCAATCAGCCCGACTACGATGTTCAGAATGGTCATGGCCTCACACCTTCTCGCACAGTTTGACCAGCCCCCAGGTGAGGATCACCAGCGCGACCGCGAGCACAACCATGAGGAGATCCATTGCATCGCTCCGTGAAGAACGCCGGAATGTAGGGCCCCCTCGATCAAGCCACCGTCACAACCGGCGGTGGCGGCATCAGGGAAAGCTCAAGAAAGCAGGCGCGCCCTGTAGCCCGCGTGAAGAACGCCTGAGGGAGTCCAATGAACCCGGCCCCCGCCTCCGCCCCGAACGGCGCCCTGGTTGTTGCACGACCTTTGCAGGGGGTAATTTCCCTCTATGAACGAGACCAACACGCAGGCGCAGCCGCTCACGACGCTCTCGGAAGAGGAAGAGCTCTTCCGGGCCACCGTTCGCGACTTTGCGGAAACCGAGATCAAGCCGCACGTCTCCGCCATGGACGAGGCGGCCCGGTTCAAGCCCGAGATCATCCGCAACTTCTTCGAGCTTGGCCTCATGGGGATCGAGGTCCCGGAGCGCTACGGCGGCGCCGGAGGTTCGATCTTCCTCGCGGCCCTCGCCATCGAGGAGCTGGCCCGCGTAGATGCCTCCGCCGCCATCTACGTTGACGTTCACAACACCCTCGTCAACAATGCACTGCTCCGCTGGGGCACCGAGGAGCAGCAGGCGCGCTTCTTCCCCCGCATGACAAGCGACCTGCTTGGCGCCTTCGCCCTCTCGGAGCCCGCCAGCGGGAGCGACGCGTTTGCCCTCGAGACCCGGGCCGATGACAAGGGCGCTACCTGGGAGCTCACCGGGCGGAAGTTCTGGATCACCAACGGCGGCGAGGCGGGGCTCTTCCTCGTGTTTGCGAACACCGACTTTCAGAAGGGGTACAAGGGGATTACGGCTTTCCTGGTGGAGCGGGACGCGCCCGGCTTTTCGGTGGGAAAGAAGGAGAACAAGCTCGGGATCCGGGCCTCGAGCACCACCGAGCTCATCCTGGAAGGCTGCCGCGTCCCCAAGGAGAACGTGCTGGGGCCGGTTGGGCAGGGATACAAGATCGCCATCGAGACCCTGAACGAGGGGCGAATCGGGATCGGCGCCCAGATGATCGGCGTGGCCCAGGGCGCGCTCGAGGCCGCGGTGCAGTACGTGAAGGAACGCCGCCAGTTCGGGAAGGCCATCGCCGAGTTCCAGGGCGTCCAGTTCCAGCTGGGCCAGATGGCCACCGAGTTGGAGGCGGCTCGGCTTCTCGTCTACAACGCCGCTCGCCTCAAGGACCGGGGGCTCCCCTTCCAGCGCGAGGCGGCGATGGCCAAGCTGTTCAGCTCCCAGGTGGCGGACCGGACCACCTCCCGATGCCTCGAGCTGTTCGGCGGGTACGGCTATAGCAAGGAATACCCGGCCGAAAAGTTCTACCGCGACGCCAAGATCGGAACGATCTACGAAGGCACCAGCAACATGCAGCTCTCGACCATCGCCAAAGTTGTCCTGAAATAGGCCAGCTTCGCCCCTTTCGGCCCCGCTCTTGCCACACCATTGAGTGGCCGGCAGCTCCTGCGGCGCGCTCGTTTCGTACAAGTCGTTGCAAAAAAGGAACTTGCGGTAGAGTGAACAAGCGGTAGATTCTCGCCTCCTGCCGGTCGCATTGAGTCGTCGCGCCAAGGAGCCGAGGATTCTGAGAGGACCCGAGCCCTGAAAAAGGACCCGACGACTGTGCGCCAGATCACCCGCGTCATGAGCCTCCTGACCCTGTCCCTCCTGCTGGGCGCCGCCTGGCCGGCCCGGGCGGACGCGCAGGAGCTTACGACGCTGCTCAAGCACAAGCTGGATCAGTGGTATCGCCTCGCCCGGCGGTCAGCGCCGGGAACCTGGGGGGTCGCGGTGGCGGACCAGCAGGGAGAGATCCTCTGGAGCGTCAACCAGGACGAACAGATGATCCCGGCCTCCACCGTCAAGCTGCTCACGACCGGCTATGCCCGGACCGTGTTGGGCGGCGACGCTCGCCGTTCCACGCGGGTCGTGGGTTACGGCCACGTGGACGAGGGCAGCGGCGAATGGATCGGCAAGTGGGCCCTCGAGCTGAACGGCGACCCCACCCTCGAGAGCCCCGACGGCCGGGGCCCCAAGCTCCAGGATCTCGCGGATCAGTTGGCTCTCTCCGGCATCCGTCGGCTGCGCGGACCGCTCAACGCGATCACCGCTGACGGCCGCCCCGCCGAAGCCAGCTTCCCCGAGGCGTGGCGTGCCGCCAACTGGGGCAGTCTCTACACCCCGCTCGTCGGCGCGCTGACCCTCCACGAGAACGTCGTCTGGATCCACGTCCGCCCCGGCTACAAGGTCGGGGTGCGGCCATCGCTGGTCGAAACCTCCCCCGCAGGTCTCAACGCGCTGGTCAGCATCCACGCCATCACCGTGGCGGGGCATCGCTCTGGACTCCACGTCCGGCGTATGGCCGATGGCGGATATCTGGTGACCGGCGCGGTCGGGGTCGGCGCGGGCGTGAGGCGTCTCGTGACGGTGGCGGGAGACCCGAAAGCGGTGCTCGCTGCTTCCTGGGCCCAGGCGCTCGAGCACGCGGGGATCCAGTGGGATCGCACGCCGCAGGAGATCACCTACGAGGACGACCCCACCCAGGTGCTCGCCCAGGTGACCTCCGCGCCCTTCGACTCGGTCGCGTATGACATCAACCGGCGCAGCCTCAACATCGGCGCCGAGCTTCTGCTCCGCTGGGCCGCGGGGCCCAGCGACGGTCCTGAGCTGCTGACCGAGCATGTGGAACAGGTGGCGGGCGTGTCGGGCGGGGTGAAGCTGGTGGATGGAAGCGGGATGTCGCATGAAGACCGGGTCACCCCGGCCACTTTCATCTATTACATGGCGAACATCCAGAACACGCCGGCGGGCCGCAACTTCCCCTCCCTGCTCCCGGCCAACGGGCAGGGGACCCTCGCGCGCCTCGCGGGCGGCCTGCCCGCACAGGGCGTCGTCCGGGCCAAGACCGGCACCCTCAACGGCGTCTCGACCCTGGTGGGCTTCCTCGGCCGCAAGGATGGACTGTTCCTCGTCTCACTGATGTACAACGGCGGCCGGGCCAACAGCGCCAAGCGGCACGAGTGGTCGATGTTCCGGCTGCTGGGCGCGGACGGCACCTCGATCCCCTCCGACGACGAGGAAAACGCCGCCGAACGCGCCGGGCAGCTGGGCGGAGACCCGGCGACGAACTGATCCGACCGCTCAACATCGCCTGACCCGTTCCCCCGCTCCCGGGGGGATCGGGTATTTCTCCACGCAAAGAGATCTTTAATCTTTAATTCATCCCTCCCGGGATACCTTGCCCGCTCGAGGCGGGTTGAGGCACTCTCGGGGAGGAGGGGAATGACGTCACCGGTCGGTGAAAGGACGGGAGCGCTGCGGATTCTGCTCGTGGAGGATGAAGGGCGGCTGGCGGACAGCATGGCGCGCGGCCTGCGTCAGGCGTCGCACGCCGTGGACGTCGCGAGCCGCCTGTCGGAAGCGCGCGAGAAGCTCAGTGTGGAGCGGTACGATGCGATCATCCTCGACATTAATCTGCCCGACGGCTCCGGGTTCACCCTGACCGAGGAGCTGCGCCTCCGCTCGGTGCGGACCCCGATCCTCATGTTGACCGCGCGGGACGCCGTGGAGGACCGGGTGCTGGGCCTCGACAGCGGGGCGGACGACTACATGGTCAAGCCATTCGCCTTCGACGAGCTGCTGGCGCGGCTCCGTGCGTTGCAGCGGCGGGCCCCCGAGTCCCGGCCCGTGGCCTATCAGATCGCCGACCTGGCACTCGATCCCGCCACCCGGACGGTAACCCGGGCCGGGCAGGCCATCGAGCTCACCACCACCGAGTATGCCCTGGTCGACTACCTGGCCCGCCATGCGGGCGAGGTCTGCGGGCGCTCGGCCATCAGCGCCGCGGTGTGGGACGAGAACTACGATCCCTTCTCCAACATCATCGACGTCTACGTCTCCCGCCTGCGGCGCAAGATCGACCAGCCCGGTTTGGTCCCCCTGTTGCACACCGTCCGCGGCGCCGGGTACACCCTCGATCCGGGGCGAGGCGCCCGCGGCGGGTGAGACCACTCCGGCTCCGGACCCGGTTGGCCCTGGTCTTCGCCTCGGGCTTTGCCATCCTCCTTGGCCTGGAGGCGCTCGGCCTCTACCTCTTTCTGGCGCGCGAGTATCGCCGGGACTTCGATCGGAGCCTGATCGATGCCGGCCAGAGCACCCGTGCTCTCTTCGCGGAAGACCGGTCCGAATTCGGGACCACCGCGCTGACCGCCGCCCATATCATCAGCGAGCTGGCCTACGGCGACCGTACACTGGTTGCCTTCGATAGCGCCGGGCACTTCCTCACGGCCAGCGTGCGGATCCCGGGCGAGCCCTACTTCAACGACGTTCCCGCCACCGGCCCCCACGACCGGCCGGTCACCACGGCGCTCCGGGATGGGGAGGCCCGCCTCATTCGAGTGCCCCTGGAAGGCGGCGTGGAAGTCGTGATCGCCATGAACACGATGCCCCTCGAGCAGCGCCTGGTGCACATCACCGAGGCGCTGCTGTTCGTCCTGCCGCTCATTCTCCTGCTCGGCGGGCTGGTCGGGGCCTGGGCCTCGCGGCTCATCCTGCGGCCCATCGTCCTAGTGGCCGAGTCGGCCGAACAGATCGGCAGTGAAGTGGCGCACGGCGCGGTTCGCTTTGCCCGCCTCGAGCCACGTCCGGGCGACGACGAGATCAGCACCCTGACCCAGGCCTTCAACCACCTCGTGGACCGCCTGAGCAGCGCGCTGGCGCGGGAGCGTGGCGTGGCGGAACAGCAGCGCCGCTTCCTCGCCGATGCCGCCCACGAGCTCCGCACCCCTGTGGCGATCCTCCGGAGCGAGGCCGAGGTCACCCTGCGGGGCAACGGCGATGTCACCAACTACCGTCAGGCGATGGAACGGGTGGCCTCGGAAGCGAACGAGCTCAGCATGCTGGTGTCGGACCTCCTGCTCATCGCCCGAGGCGATGCCTTCGCGATCGTACCCAGCCGCCAGAAGGTTTATCTCGATGACCTCGTGAACGACGTCGCAGCCCGCACCCGGCACCTGCCCGCGGCGGCCGGCCGGGATATCGCCCGTCCCGAGTTCGAGGCGGCACCGGTCTCGGGCGATCCGGTGCTGCTCGAGCGGGCCCTGCTGGTGCTGGTCCACAACGCCCTGGTCCACGCCCCAGGCGCCACGGTCGAGGTAAGCACCGGGATCCGGACGGAGGGAGACCGGCGCTGGTCATGGGTGCGGGTGCGGGATTACGGCCCCGGCGTCCCTACCCAGGACCGGGAGCGCATCTTCGAGCGATTTGCCAGGCTCAACACCGGCGTGGCGGGAAGCGGCCTCGGCCTCGCCATCGCGCGTGCCATCGCCGAGGCGCACGGCGGCGACCTGAAGCTGGAAGACGCCTACCCGGGTGCCGCCTTCATCCTCAGGATTCCAGCCGCCTAGCGCGATTCCCCTTCCCCTTTCGCCTTTCCCCCCTCCCTTCAGAGAATCAGGTGCGCCAGCAGCGGACCCTCGGGCGCCTGCCCGCTCGACCCCGCGGGCTCGAGGGACAGCGCCGCCCCGACGAAGTGACTGGTGTCGTTAGGCATGGAAAGAGTAAGAAAGGCCGGTAGGCTCGGCTCGCTCTTCACCTGCACCCCGCGGATCATCCCCTGGTCGGTGATGAACCAGAACTGACATACCTCGCCCGCA
>DATJVM010000067.1:0-30816 GCA_035501775.1 Gemmatimonadales bacterium
ACCGAAGCAGCAGCGAATCGGCCTGAAGACTGTCGACCTGTCCGAGTGAGGTGAGGCCCAAGACTCTCGTCGCGTAAAACTGCCTGAAGCGATCCTCGAAGCCTCTGCTCGCAACGAGCCGTGCACGCCGGTCTTCAGATAGTGAATCCCGTAGTGAATCTCGTGCCGTAAGTTGCCGGGGCGACATCATGTCGATCTGGCGTTGGCGGAACTCCTGTAGCGCAAGTGGATGGACGAGGCGCAGCAGCGTCGGCCAATCCTCGCGCTCATTCGACGCCCAGGCGGCTTTGACGGTCTCCAAAGGCCCTAGACTTGGCGCGGGTAAGCTCGGGCCCCTAGTGCAGGCACCGCCGGAGAACAGAACGAGGAGCACGAGCCCGGCTCGCCATTGTTGACGACCATTTCTCATTGCGGCTCTCCGCTGACTGGCCGGGCTAGTAGAGGACATCGGGGGAGGTTTGAACGTGGGGGCGCTACGAAGCTACTTGATGATGGTTGCAGGCACGTTATGGGTCGTGCCTTGCCAGGTGCCGCCGCATTCCGGCAACCTGTCCTCCACATATGTTAGCGGCGAGTCCGATGCCTTGGTGTAGCGCCCACCAAGTGGGTGATCAGTCTCCCAACTCGCGCCGATCTGACCGTAGGCGTAGGTATAATCGTGTGTCGGCGGGATTGTGTCCACGGTGCTGTCACTGAACACTTCGGTGGCGGTGAAGGTTCTGAAGAAAGTCCAGTCCTCTGTTGGAGGTCCCGCCGCAACGGAGTCGATCGTGAAAGTCACGGCGTAAGTCAGGAGATTCAGGCCAGGAGTGGCTGTAACCGAACCGGAATCGGACGAGCACGTCCAGAAGCCGTGCGCACCCGCTAGCTCGTGGAGGTCTCGAACAAAGTCAAAGAGGATCGGGGTCGGATAGCCGTTCACTACGAATTGGGCAGTATCCACACTTTCAACGGACGACGTCAGGGCGAGGCCGGTGACAACGAGCGGAGAATTACCGGTGAGTGCCACAGAGGTGACAGGAACGCGATTGAGGTACGTGTCCGCAGCACTGTCTAGAACCCCGGTGAGGTCGATGACCTGGTTCAGAAAGGCCTTGCGAGCATAGGGCTCCATAAAGATGAAGGCAACAGGCCCGGGGAGAATCGTCACTTGGGCCGTGTCGGCGACGTGACCGAAGAGGGCCCCTCCAAGGGTGGCAATGAAGTGACGTAGGCCAGCGATCGTACCGACACGGACTGAATCGGAGGCATCCCCCGAGGCATCCGTGGTGTCATCAACCACGAACGGACTAGCACCGTCGGTAGAGTATATGACCACCGGATAGTGCGGTACTGGGCGACCCGTACTGTCGGTGAGATGTAGCCTAAGTTGCTGCGGAAGAGCCATGCTCAGAGGGGTGGTCTGCGAATCCCCTCCTGTGATTACAAGATGAGCCGGCGTCAGCTGTGGAGCCGGTGTCGGTGCCACGCTATTCTCGGAACTGCACGCCCCCACAAACCAAGCAAGAAGAACCAGGCGCCGCATGGATGACCGCCCTGTTTCTGTCATGCCCGTCCCGCCTTGTTGGACTCACCGGTGGGTCGAACCGTGCTTAGAGTAAGCTGCAGCGCCACGGCGAGGCCGGCAAGCGGTCAAGTCGGGGTGCCGTTTGGGGTGCCGTTTCTCGCGGGGAATGCCGGCTTTTCGTGGATTGGACTTCGGCACCGACGCTCGGAGGCCCTTGAATCCCGGTCGTTTTTGCCAATCCCCCTGAGTCGCATGGGGTTCAGGGGGTCGCGGGTTGAGCTGCGCACGGCTTCGCCGTGCTCGCTCCGCTCGCCGGGCTGCGCCCGGCGCCGGCCCTCCGGGCCGGGCGCGTCGAATCCCGCCGTCCCCACTAAGCCCCCGCCACATGGCGGGGGCTTTGCCGTGACGGAGTATTCTCGTCGTCGCTACTGGCCTATGGCCCGTGGCATTCCGGTCGAATCCCGGCGTCCCGAGCGTGGCCCCCGCCAACAGCGGGGGCCTTTTTCGCGACGGCTGGTTTCTTGTCATGGCTCACCTTCCGCTCGAATCCGGAGGACCTCCGAGAGGGTAGGCCCTCAGGCATTAGGATCGCTCGGGCCTTCTTTTCCTCCGTAAGCGGGTTGTGCCCGTAGTCTCTGCGCCGCGCGCTGAGGCCGCGTGAGCAGCCATGACGAACGCATCCGCCGCTGCGTCGCGCAGCAAGGGGTTCCAACTCGCGTACTCGGAGACGCCTTGGTGGTGAGGGATCGTTCACACCGATGCCATAGGTGCTTCAGGAACCCGCGGCCATTCTGAGGACAAGTTCCTTTTTGGGAGTCGGTGCCATGCCCGCCGCCACGAGCTTCATCCGTTGGTTCAAGGAAATCGGAATAGAAGATGTCCCGCTCGTTGGCGGGAAGAACGCTTCGCTCGGTGAGATGTACCGGGCGCTTGCCCCACAAGGTGTACGGGTTCCGAACGGCTTTGCGGTGACGGCGGCGGCTTACCGCGCCGTGCTGGACGGGGCAGGGGCGTGGCCCGCTCTCCATGCGGCTCTGGGCGGGCTCGTCGCCAGCGACGTGAGAGCACTCGCTGCGGCGGGCGCCAGGGCCCGGGAGATTGTCTATGGCGCTCCTCTGCCAGCGGACCTGCAGCGCCAGATCCTGGAGGCCTACCTCGCACTCCAGAAGGAGTACGGCACGGAGTTGAGCCTTGCCGTGCGTAGCTCCGCGACCGCCGAGGATCTGCCTACCGCGAGCTTTGCCGGCCAGCACGAGACATTCCTGCATATCCGGGGGGACGCGCAGTTACTAGACGCTTATCGACGCTGCCTGGCCAGCCTCTTCACCGATCGGGCCATCCATTACCGGCTGGACCAGGGGTTCGACCACTTCAAGTTGGGACTGTCTGTCGGGATCATGAAGATGGTCCGTTCGGACCTCGCGTCGAGCGGCGTCATCTTCACGCTCGACACCGAGAGCGGGTTCCCGAACGTCGTGTTTGTGACGGGCTCGTATGGTCTTGGAGAGAACGTCGTGCAGGGGGCGGTCGACCCGGACGAGTTCTACGTCTTCAAGCCGACTCTGGCCCAGGGGCATCGCGCCGTGCTGCGGCGCGTGCGGGGAGCCAAGAAGATCAAGATGGTCTATGCCGAAGGGGCAGGTCGGCAAACCACCCGCAACGTCCCGACCGATCAGGCCGCGCGGCAACGATTCTGCCTGGGCGATGCCGAGGTGCTCGAACTCGCTGACGACGCCGTAGCCATCGAGCGTCACTACAGCGAGCGCGCCGGCGCCCCGGTGCCGATGGACATCGAATGGGCAAAAGACGGAAGCGACGGGGAGCTCTATGTCGTGCAGGCCCGGCCGGAGACGGTTGCGTCGCAGCGTCGTCCGACCGTGCTGGAACGGTATCATGTGCAGGGCGGCGCGCGGGCCCTGGTGACCGGGCGCTCAGTGGGGGAGAAGGCGGCCGCCGGAACGGCGCGGGTCGTTCGGGATCTTCCCGGTCTGCAGCAGTTTCGTGCCGGCGAGGTGCTCGTTGCCGACACGACGACGCCGGACTGGGAGCCGGTGATGAAGACTGCGGCCGCGATCGTCACCAACCGCGGCGGGCGGACCTGCCATGCGGCCATCGTGGCCCGGGAGCTTGGGATCCCAGCCGTGGTGGGCGCGGGAACGGCCACGACCTCGATTCCGGACGGGAAGGCGGTGACAGTATCCTGCGCCGAGGGAGACGTGGGAAAGGTCTACGAAGGCAGCGTGCCGATCGAGGTGGAACGCCTCGACCTGTCGGCGTTACCGCGCCCGGCGACGGCCATCATGGTCAATCTCGGGAACCCCGATCTGGCCTTTCAGACGAGTTTCCTGCCCAACGACGGGGTCGGCCTGGCGCGGATGGAATTCATCATCACCGAGTCCATCAAGGCGCATCCCCTGGCGCTGCTGCATCCCGATCGGATCGCTTCTCCAGAGGATCGCTCGGCGATCACGCGCTTGACCGACGGGTACGCGCGCCCCGAGGATTTCTTTGTGGAACGGCTCGCCGAGGGGGTTGGGACAATCGCGGCGGCGTTCTATCCCAAGCCGGTGATTGTCCGCATGTCGGATTTCAAGAGCAACGAGTACGCCGCGCTCCTGGGGGGTGCGGCCTTCGAGCCGCACGAGGACAACCCGATGCTGGGCTTCCGGGGGGCCTCGCGCTACACGCACCCGGCCTACGCCGAGGGATTCGCACTGGAGTGCGCCGCCATCAAGCGCGTGCGGGAGGCCATGGGTCTCCAGAACGTCATCCCGATGATACCGTTCTGCCGCCGGGTGGAGGAGGCGGAACGCGTCGTTCAGCGGATGGCTGAGCTAGGTCTCAAGCGGGGAGAAGGCGGGCTCGAGGTCTACGTCATGTGCGAGATCCCGAACAACGTGGTGCAACTGGATGCTTTCGCGCAGCACTTTGACGGCTTCTCGATCGGCTCGAACGACCTGACCCAGCTCACCCTTGGCGTGGACCGGGATTCGGCCTTGGTCGCCTTCGATTTCGACGAGCGCGATCCCGGAGTGAAGACGATGTTGCGCCTCGCCGTCGAGGGGTGTAAGCGCACGGGCCGCCACTCGGGGCTTTGCGGGCAGGCCCCGTCGGACTATCCCGATATGGCGGAATTCCTGGTGGAGCTCGGGATCGATTCGATGAGTCTCAACCCTGACGCCGTGCTCGGCACCACCCAGCACGTGCTGGAGGTGGAGCGCCGGTTAGGACGGACGCGGCAGCAGAACGCTCGACGGGCGGCGGCGCTGGTGGGGGCTGGACGTTGATCGCGCCCGGTAGCGGAGGGCCTCCGGGGCAGCCCGGTGCGCCAGTCCCCGGTCCGATCGGCATTCTGACGCTCAATCCCAGCCTGGACGTGAGCTACGAAGTGACCCGGCTCGTTCCTGGTGAGAAGACCGTCGCGAGGCACACCCGCTACGACCCCGGAGGCAACGGCATCAATCTGGGCCGCATGCTCAAGATCCTCGGGGTGCCGGCGGAGACCTTTTGCCTGATGGCCGGAGAGATCGGGGCGCTGCTCCGGCGCCTCCTTGCGTCCGAACTCGATGCCCTGCACAGCGTCGAGATTCCGGGTGAGACGCGGATCAACTGCGCCGTTCTCCAAGCCGATCCCCGGATCCAGTACGAGGTGACAGCGAGCGGGGCCGCGGTACCGTCGGCCGCCCTCGCTGAGATCGAGTCTGGCCTGCTACGGGCCGCATCGGGGGGGATCGGGGTGCTCACCGGATCGCTTCCGCCCGGGGTGCCGGCCGGGACGTACGCCCGGCTGGTACGCCTGTTACACGAGCGCGGAGCCTTGGCGGTCGTGGACGCCCATCCCGAGTTTCTCGCCGGGGCCGTCGCGGCCCGGCCGTTCCTCATCAAGCCCAACCGTTACGAGCTGTCGCGCCTGTCGGGGACCTCACTTGAGAGCCGCGAGGACGTGCTGCGCGTTGCGGCTGAAGTGCAGCGCAGCGGTGTGGAGTGGGTGTGCGTGTCACTGGGCGCCGAGGGTGCCGTGCTGGTAGGCTCGGATGAATCCTTCTCGGCGGTGCCACCCCGGCTCGCGATCCGATCTACGGTGGGCTCCGGCGATGCGATGCTGGCCGGACTGGTGGCCGGCTTCGCGCGGGGACATCCCCCGGCCGAGGTGCTACGGACGGCGGTCGCATGCGGCAGTGGGACCGCGACGACGGAAGGGACCCGGATGTGCAGCCTCGCGGAGGTCCATCGCATCGCTGGCTTGGTCGAGGTGCGGCGATCGGGGCTGGGGCAGGTGCGTGTCAGTGGTCCCGCCCCCGCTGGCACGCCAGCGATCGATCCCGGCACAACGCCGGCCTGAGACGCGCGGGCAGGTGGTCACCCGGGAGGGACTGGACCGGCTGGCCCTCTGGGGCCGGACGACGGGTACACGGTGGCTGGTTCCGGCGCTTCCCTCGGCGGAGGGGGAGGGGGAGGGCGTCATACCCTGTCACGCTGGGACTCGCGGGACCCTGGCAAGAAAGATGAACGGATCTGCGCCGACTGTGTCGAACGTGAATGGTGAGGAACATGGGGATCGAGCGACTGAAGGGCGCAATCCCTGTACACCCGTTTCCGCTCCGCTAGGATCCCGTCGCGAGCCTGCTCGCGGCCCACCGGCGGGATGACCTTCTGACGCGCATGGTGGCCCATCTACTCGGGACGTGCGTAAGCTATGCTTACGCAGAACGATCGGCTCACCCGGATCATCGCAGCGTATCAGGGTTCTGGTCGGCACAATCTCAAGCGGGATGTCGCTGGTCCCTCCCACCTCCTGACCGAACCCGGTGTCGGCTATCGCCTCTGACACGAACCCATCCCAACGGATTCCTCCAGTCCGGCGCATCATTGACGGCAGGGGCCTGCAAGGGACGGTGGTCTGAATGGCCCTTCACGGTCCCTTCAACCGGGCTTGTCTTCCCCGCCGCTACCATCACTGGGCCGACAGGAGGCCTTCTTGAAGACTCATCCAGTTCTGGCCGTCGCGATGGCCGTGATCGCGACGCCGGAATCCGCGCAGAGTCAGGATCGGGTTCCCAGGGAGCCCGCCCGGCGAGAAGCGCCCAACGTCGCGCCGGAGTGGGAGCCGGGGCGTGAGGGGGGCGGGGTCCCGTACGTCCGCGGCGACCATTGGTATGGGCTTGCAGCGCCGAATGACCCGCGCTTTCACCTCGAACATCCGTTCGAGCACGGCCGCTTCGCTCTGGCGGGACCGTCCCATCGCTACTCAGTTCTCCGAGTGGACCTCGGCGCCCGCCGAGTGTGGCTGGCAGGGGGTTACTCGTTCGAGATCGCGGCTTGGGAGTGGGCCTTCACCGCGCCATGGTGCTGGGACTGCCCCGATGAGTACGTGATCTACCTTGACCCCGATCACCCTGGGTGGTACCTGCTCTACAACATCCGCTCCGGCGAGTACGTGCACGTGCAGTATCTGGGGATCTAGCGGTGCCGGAATCGGCCGTGGGGACACACCAAGGGCCGCCGGCCCACCGGCGGCGCCTGGCTGTGCGCTGGGTAATCCCCCTGGGGGTGGTCGTGGTTCTCGCCATCGCGCTAGTATGGTGGCGGCGGAGCCGTTCCCCGTCGACCGGCTACCTCACGGCTCCGGTCAGTAGAGGGACCATCATCCGAGCCATCACCGCCACGGGGGCGGTGAACCCGGTCGTTACGGTGCAGGTCGGCGCCTTCGTCTCGGGAAACATCCAGACGCTGTACTGCGATTACAACACCAAGGTGAAGCCGAACCAGCTGTGCGCCAAGATCGATCCGCGGCCGTATCAGGTGGTCGTGGATCAGAACGCGGCGGCGCTGGGGACGGCGAAGGCCCAGCTCCTCAAGGACCAGGCCAGTCTCACCTACGCCAAGCTGACCTACGACCGCGACCTCGGCCTCCTGAAGCAAGGGGTCGTCTCCCAGGACAACGTCGACAGCGACAAGAGTACTTACGATCAGGCGGTCGCCCAGGTCGCGCTCGACCAGGCGACGATCACCCAGCGCCAGGCCGAACTTCAGGCGGCGGAGGTGAACCTCCAGTACACCGACATCGTGTCCCCGGTCGAGGGGACCGTCATCTCGCGCAATGTTGACGTCGGCCAGACCGTCGCCGCGAGCTTCCAGACGCCGATGCTCTTCCTGGTGGGGAAGGATCTCACCCGGATGCAGGTCGACGTGAGTGTGAGTGAGTCCGATATCGGCGCGGTGGCGGTGGGGCAGCGATCGACCTTCACGGTCGAGGCTTATCCGAACCGGACCTTCGTCGGCCAGGTGGCGCAGATCCGCCGGGCGCCGATCACCGTGCAGAACGTGGTGACCTACGATGTCGTGATCGCGGTGGCCAATCCCGACCTCGTGCTGCTGCCCGGGATGACGGCCAACAGCCGCATCGTGACGGCTGAGCGTGACAGCGCGTTGCGGGTTCCCCTTCAGGCGCTTCGCTATGCGCCGAACGGTGTCGGCCGGGAGGGACGGCCTGGCGGCGATCGTTCTCACCAACAGGTGTGGGTGCTCGGGGCCGGCCGGGAGGTCCCGGAGCCGGTCCCCGTGGTGACCGGAATGGACGACGGGACCCTGATCGAGGTCGTCAGTGGCGCGCTCGCCGTTGGCGACCAGGTTGTCATCGGTGAGGCTGCTGGGTCCGCGGGCCGGCCGCGGAGCGCCACGGGCCAGGCGCCCGGCATGCGCTTCTAGCGAGGGCGTATGACGCAGCCGGTCATCGACATCCGCAACGTCACCAAGGTCTTCGTGCTGGGAGACACCGAGACACGGGCCCTCGATGGGGTCACGATCGCCGTTCAACCCGGCGAGTTTGTCGCGATCATGGGCGCCTCGGGGTCCGGCAACTCGACCTTGATGAACATCCTCGGCTGTCTCGATCGTCCCAGCGGTGGCGATTATTTCCTCGAAGGCGTGAACGTCGCAACGCTCGGCGAGCCGGCGCTGGCGCGGGTCCGGAGCCGGCGCATCGGTTTCGTCTTCCAGAACTTCAACCTGCTGGCGCGCACCAGCGCACTCGAGAACGTCGCCCTGCCGCTGTTCTATTCCAGCCGGCCCGGCGACGCCACCTTGCGGGCCCGTCAGGGACTTGTCGCCATGGGTCTCACCGGCCGCGAGCAGAACGCGCCGAATCAATTGTCGGGTGGACAGCAGCAGCGAGTGGCCATCGCCCGGGCCCTGATCAACGACCCCGCGATTCTCCTGGCGGACGAGCCCACCGGAAACCTCGATTCGAAGACCTCCGAGGATATCATGGCCGCGCTTCGCGCATTGAACCGCCAGCGCGGCCTCACGGTGGTGCTGGTCACCCACGAGCCCGACATGGCGGCCTACGCCGACCGCATCGTCACGATGCGTGATGGCCGTATTGTTTCCGACGTTCCGAACGTTTCGGTGGCGCCCGGTGCACCGGGGGCGGCTCCGCAGCGGGCGGCGACGCCGGTCGCCGAGGCGGAGGAGTCCCCCGCGCATGTGGTGCTGTCCTTCGGGCGCATGGCCCTGCTCGCCGCCGGCCGGGCGATTGCACGGAATACCATGCGCTCGGCCCTGACGATGCTTGGGATCTTCATTGGCGTCGCCGCGCTCATCGCCATGGTAGCGGTGGGGCAGGGCGCGAAGGCGGCGGTCAAGGCGCAGATCGAGGGGCTCGGGACGAACCTGCTGGTGGTCCTCCCCGGCGCCACCACCGCCAGCGGTGTACGCTCGGGCTTCGGAAGCGCCTCGACTCTGCAGACCAGCGATGCCGAAGCGATCAAGAAGGAGGATACCGCGGTGGCGGATGTCAGTTACCTGATGCGACAGGTCGCCCAGGTGCAGATTGGCAACCAGAACTGGTCCACCAGCATTCAGGGTGTGACGCCCAGCTACCTCTCCATCAGGAGTTGGGCGGTGGCTCAGGGAAGGCCGATGACGGACGAGGACATGCAGAGCGCGGCGCGGGTGGCCCTGCTCGGGCAAACCGTGCTCGCGAACCTGTTCGGGGAGCATTCAAACCCGATCGGCGCCACCATCCTGGTCAAGAACGTGCCGCTCGAAGTGATCGGCGTGCTGGCAGCCAAGGGGCAGTCCGGGTTCGGCCAGGACCAGGACGATGTCATTCTCATACCCTTCTCGACCGCGGAGCGGAAGGTTCTCGGGGTCACGGCCCCGAGCAAGACGGACACCACAACGGGCACGGTCTATCCACCGGCCCCCAATCCATTCGGGCTCAAGCCCAAGCTGACCGGCTACGTCAACACGATCTTTGTCCAGGCCATCAGCACAGCGGCGGTTCCCACCGCCCTGGACCAGGTCACCGCCACGCTCCGGCGCCGCCACGGCATCCGGCCGGGAGCCACCGACGATTTTGGCGTGCGGAACATGAACGACGTCACCCAGGCGGCGGAGGGGAGCAGTCAGGTCATGGCAATGCTGCTCGCCACCGTCGCGTCGATCTCCCTCCTGGTGGGTGGCATCGGCATCATGAACATCCTGCTGGTCTCGGTGACCGAGCGCACTCGCGAAATCGGGATCCGGATGGCGATCGGAGCACGCCGGATCCATGTCCTGCTCCAGTTCCTGGTGGAGGCGATCCTGCTGAGTGCTGGCGGCGGCTGTGCCGGCGTGCTGATGGGCGTGGTGGTGTCCAAGTTGATCTCGGTCGTGGCCCACTGGCCCACGGCCCTTTCGCCGATGGCGATCATCGGCGCCTTCTTCTTTTCTGCGGCAGTGGGCGTCTTCTTCGGTTACCACCCTGCGCGCCAGGCATCCCACCTCAATCCGATCGAAGCCCTACGGTATGAATAGAGCCCGAGGTCGTCGACGCCTGATCCTCTGGCCGTGGATGTGGTTGGCGCTCCTCACCCTGGGCGGTTGCCGCGTCGGACCGGACTTCGTGCGTCCGGTCCCTCCGCCAGTCGCCACCTACACCGACTCCGCGTCCGGGCCGAGCATGTCAGAAGACAGTGCCCGACAGCACCTGGCCATCGGGCAGCCGGTGGCCTTGCGGTGGTGGGAGGTGTTCGGCTCCAGTGATCTGAACGAGGTCGTGACGCACGCGATCGCGAGCAACCAGACTCTCGCTTCCGCCCAGGCCAACCTCGCCCAGGCCCGCGAGGTTCTTCTGCAGGCTCGGGGACAGTACTACCCACAGGTGGACGCCTCCGCCAACGCAGAGCACGAGCGGCTGTCCGAATCGAGCCAGAGCGGACGAGGGACGGTCAGCAGCCTGTTCTCCCTCGGGGGCACGGTCAGCTATCCCCTCGACCTGTTCGGGGGAGTCCGTCGGCACGTCGAACAGCAGGCCGCGCTCGCCGACGATGCACACTACCAATTGGCGGCGGCGTACCTGACGGTGACAGGTAATTCCGTCGCTCAGGCCATCAACATCGCCTCGCTCAGGCTCCAGATTCAGGCTGTGGACACCATTCTGGCGGGGGACCAGACGAACCTCGACCTGGTCCAGCTCAAACTCTCCGCCGGCAAGGCGGCGGAAAGCGACGTACTCACCGCGCGGACGCAACTGGAGACCGATCGCACTCAGCTGCCGCCGCTCAACCAGCAGTTAGCCGCCGCTCGGCACGCTCTCTCGATTCTTGTGGGTCGATTCCCCGCGGAGTGGTCGCCGCCGGCATTCGACCTGGAGCAGTTGACCTTGGCGAGCCAGCTGCCCGTGAGCGTTCCCTCGGACCTCGTGCATCAGCGCCCCGACATCCTGGCAGCGGAATCGCAGCTGCACGCGGCCAGCGCCGCGATCGGAGTCGCGGCCGCCCAGCTCTACCCGAGCATCACCCTCTCGGGCTCGCTCGCGACCGAAGCGACGTCGACCAGTGGGCTTTTTGAGGGTCCGAGCGTCATCTGGAACCTGCTGAGCGGACTGACGGCCCCGCTCTTTCACGGCGGCGCGCTCAAGGCTGAGAAGCGTGCGGCGGTCGATGCGTATCAGGCCGCATTCGCTACCTACCGCGAGACCGTCTTGTCTGCCTTCCAGCAGGTCGCCGACGTGCTCAACGCGCTGGACTCCGACAACCAGCTGGTGGATGCCCAACACCGGGCACTGCTGGCGTCCCGGGCCTCACTCGAACTTCAGCGACTGAGCTACGAGGCCGGCAAGTCCAGTCTGCTGCAGCTGCTCGACGCGGAGCGGAGCTATCAACAGGCCAGGCTAGGAGAAGCGAAGGCCGTGGCGCAACGCTATCAGGACGTCGCCCAGCTTGCCGTCGCGATGGGAGGCGGGTGGTGGCAAGCCGCCGAGAGCGAGTGGCAGGGATGGGGGAGCGGGGAATAGGGAAGCAGGCCCCGGCTCCGGTGCCGCCTCCTCTTCTCAGTATCACGCTTTTCTCCAGCCTGTACGCTCCCGGCCCGACCGGCTGACTGCGAAAGCACGGGTCGCCTCGTCCGGCTTCCGGATTCACCGCCCCTTCTCCTTCCAGACGACAGCCACGCCGTCGTCTCTCGGGTCGATGGTCGGGTACTCTCGCGACCCCGGAGAATCGTGCCGCCTGCCCTGGCTGGTGCAAGCCGGGTTCGCAGCGGCAGCTGCGAGTAATGCTGTGAGTCCTTTCCTGACTCCCGGGGCTTGCAACCCTACTCCTCACCCCGAGACCGCGTAGCGGGCGAGGGATCTATTTCTCCTGCCTCGTACGAACCACTGGCTCCCAGCCTCGCCAGCTAGATCCTTCGGGCACTCCGAGCCCTCGGGATGAGGTGCTGGGGTTCAAGTCCCCACCAACCGCTGGGTCGGGTGCAGGGCTACCTGCTTCATGATCGTAGCGTCCACCTGCTGGTAGCTGGTGCGCATCGTCGCCTCATCGCCTCCAGCGGCCAGCCGCAGCAACGAGGCCATCTCCCAAGCCGGCTGGGGAGGCGAACCGAGGCTGGGGCGAGGAACACCGACACAGATCGAGGTTTTTCGGTTTCAGCGACCTCCCCACAGCCCCACGATGCGGGTGATGCGGCCGTCGGGGCCAAGGTCGAAGACGTTCGAGCCTGCACCGGACGCGCTGCCGTCAGCCCCGCGGAGCGTCCAATCCGCCAGCGCCGTTCCCTGGCACTGCCGGATGCCACCCTGGCGCTCCAACCTGCTTCCTCCGAGATGCTGCTGGGCGGCCGCGATGTGTGCCGACAACTCGGCACGCGACGCCGTGGCGCCGAAGGAATCACGGAAGACCACCTCGGGCGTCGTGACGGCCTCGAGTTCCTCCAACCGGCGGTCCGCATCGCGCTCGCTCCAGGCCGCGAAGAACCGGTCCACCAATTCCTGGGCGTTGGCATGAGCCTCCGCGGAGACGACGTTGGCGAACACCGCGAGTTGATAGCCCCAGCCCTGCCGGTGCTGATCGCGCGCCTCCGGGTTCGAGAACTCGTGCCGAAGCTCGAGGCGAGTGCCTTCAACATGGGCGTGCAGCGTGATCGTCACCCGACTGCCACCGGGCGGCACGAGGGGATTGGCATCGTAACCATAGGTGAAGCAGATCCGGGTGGTGGGCACGATCTCCAGCACCTCGCCACGCACCGTCACGCCGTTCGGATAGCGGATCAGCACCTGCCCGCCGGGCCGTGGGTCGATGGTGGAGCCGGCGCCCCACCAGGCGGCGAAGCGCCCGGAATCGGTGAAGTACCGGAACACCGTCGTCGGCTGGGCGCGGATGACAACAGATCGTTCGAGGGCGTGGGGGAGGGGGAGGGGGAGGTCCGTCATCCGGCTCTTCCTTTCGAGCGGCGCCGCTGGTTTGGGCGGGGGCCGCGGCGAGCTTCCTCAAGCTCGGCTTTCACCTTGAGCGTATAGAGGGCGTCGTCCCACATGGCCTCGAGCCACGGCCGCAGTGCCCCGAGGGTCTCCGGCTGCATCTGATAGAAGCGCTGACGGCCCTCCCGGCGGACCCGGACCAGTCCGGCGCCCTCCAGGACCCGCAGATGCTGCGAGACAGCGCCGAAGCTCACGTCAGGCAGCGCACGCGCAATGACGCCGGCCGACGCCTCGTCATAACGCAACACGCGGAGTATCTCGCGGCGACGTGGCGCGGCCAGGGCCCGAAGCACGGTCATGTGTCATTTTAGTATTAACTTAAGAGAACTGCAACCCCCACGCTGCAGTCGCCTCTCCTTATATGTACGCGAGGACGGCTCTGCCGAGCTAGCGAGGCCGGGAGCGCGCCCCCCGCGCGGCAGGGCGGGCTTGTCGCTTCCGCCGCTTCGAGCGCAACCGCGCCTCGAGGTACGCTCTGAGCGCCACCGCGTTGTTGTGCCGGGTGTCCTTGGAGCTGAAAACGAGGGTGACCGGGCCGCGCCGCGCCGCCCGGAGCAGCGGCTCGATTGCGTCCGGGTGTTCCCGCAGCTCGGCCTGGTACCGCTGGCGAAACCGTCGCCATTTCCGCGGGTCGTGCGAAAACCATTGGCGGAGCGCTGCGCTGGGGGCGACTTCCTTGAGCCAGCCCTCGAGTTTGAGCGCCGACTTCTTGAGCCCGCGGGGCCAGAGCCGCTCCACGAGAAACCTCGCGCCGTCGGCGCGCCTTGGCGCCTCATACGCGCGCTTAAGAACGATCGTCGGACCGGTCCTGGTCACTCTTGCGGCGCTCTTTTTCCGTTGTCTGGC
Organism: Gemmatimonadales bacterium; assembly: GCA_035501775.1. Lineage (GTDB taxonomy): Bacteria > Gemmatimonadota > Gemmatimonadetes > Gemmatimonadales > GWC2-71-9 > JADJOM01. The sequence continues at coordinate 14,094 of DATJVM010000067.1, forward strand.
TTGCATCTTCGCAGCTCCTCCTCGGCAGACTCCGCCCGGTCAGCCGTGGCGTAGCGCGGCCCTTGGACGCCTGAGGCGCCTGGAACACGGGACCTCGCTCCCTTATCGGCCAGCCCCGATGGCCCGGAGGCGTGCCATCGCTTCGCCATCGGTCGAGTCACGTCGTAATGCCTCCCGGAACGCCGCGGCGGCGGCGGCTGTATCCGCCCGCATGAGCAGCACGTCTCCGCGCAGGACGGCAACGCGTGAGGAGCCTGGGAAAAAGCCCTCATTCAGCGAGAGCAAGTGAAGAGCCTCGTCGGCCTTCCCCTTCTGGGCGACCTGCAGCGCCGCGCCGTCGAGCGAGTTCTCGCCAAAATCGTAGGCATCGCGCCCGAAGAATCGGTCCCGAAGGCTGCGATAGACGCGGGTACCGGAGTCCGCCCCGCCCGCCAGGGTCGCCTCTGTGACGATGGTCTCAAGCGGGACGGGGCGACTCACCCCTCGGTGACAGGTCCGGCAATTCACCGTGACGCCGGGCGAGGGGCGATCGGGGATGGTATCGATGCGGTGGTTGATCTCCTGGACCATCCACATCATCTCTCGGGCTACCCGCTTGTTTCGCTTCTGATCGCTTGGGAAGTCGAACTGCGAGAGCGGTTCGCCCTCCTTCCCCACATGGCAGAACGGACACCGCACGCCGAGTCCTTGCGAGATGTTACGCATCGTGCCGACGACCTCCCGGACGGGCGTATCATGGGGGATGACCTTCGTGTTGACCAGCGAGTCTGGAGGAAACTTCCCGGCGACCTGGGCGTGAACCGGGGCGGGCACCAGGAACAGGAAGGCAAGGACCTTGAGTTGTCTCATGACGAAGGCTCCTGCGCGATAAGTGGTTTTGATCCTCGCCTCGATCGATTCGCCTGCGGGCGCTTGGGAGGCGGCGGGCCCTTCACCACTGGCTTGGATCGGCTGTCGTGTGGGTCCCTTGACTCCTGCACCCGACCCCGGGAAACTGTGGGCATGAAGGCGTTTCTGCTCCTCTCCGTTCTTCCCGCTCTGGGCGTCGCGAAGGCGGACGTCCGGATCACGCCGGCGGACGGGCGCCGGTTGGCGCAGGCGGCGTTCGCCGAGAGCCGGGACCCAAGGTATACGCTCACGCTGGCTCCGGGGCCAGACGCGTTTCAGATCGCGAACGGCAGGGTAACGATGGTTGCGACCGTCACGCTGCATCTCGGCATGGACATCGCCTGTCCGGTCCGGATCAGCGGGCGCCCGGTGATTCGCGGCAAGTGGGTCGGCCTTGACGCGCCGGGCATCGACTCGGATGACTGGACCTGCCGCACGGCGGGCGCCGCCCTGGAGCGGTTCGCGCTCTCGTCACTGCAGGCGGGCGGATGGGATCTGTCGAGCATCCTGGTCCGGGCCTCGTGGGATCCCACCCAGCCCGGCCCCCGGATTCCCGGGGTGCAATGTCTTACCCCGGCAGAGATCACACTGCGCTCCGTGACCCTCGAGCCTCAGGCCATGGTGGTTCAGGTCGAACTACCCGACTCGGCCGTACGCCAGAAGTGTCCGGACTGAACTGACGAACGCCCCGCATCGGTCTGCATCCGCCCGACCTGATCGAACAGCACCCTCTCTTCAGCCTGCAGGTCCCGCCGCCCCATTCCACCGCCTCCGCGAGGAGGCTCGGTGCGGTGACGCACGGTTAAGCAAGGCTTCACTCCCGGTTTTTGGGAGCATCACGGTGCGAGGTCTAGCCTTCCCTGGTGCACGAACCGGTTCGGCGCAGCGGAGGCAGGCTATGAAAAGGTGGAGACGATGCGCCGCGCTCGGGGCCGTGATGGCCTCGCTGGGCGGGGCAGGCGCCTGTTTGCCCTTGCCACCGGCCGGAGTACTCGTGGTGGGGTTAGGGCCGCCGCCGCGGTGGGACAGGATGGGCGTTCCCCCCGGTGCCGACTACGTGTGGGTATCGGGCTATTGGATCTGGCAATCGGACGCGTACAGCTGGAGGCCAGGCAGGTGGATGCCGCTGCCGCCCGGCCATCGCTATTGGCGGCCGGGATACTGGGTCAGGACGCGACACGGTTGGTATTACCAGGAGGGCTACTGGGACTAGCGGCCGTTCCGTGTTCCGGGAGGTAAGGGATGACTGACGCCGACTGGGAGTATCCCGTTGCGCTGGACGTGGAGTATCCGGATCGCGAGCTGGATAGGCTCACGACCTTGCTGCGGCCGTTGGTGGCTGTGCCAATCGTGATCATTCTCTCGCTCGTGTCGGGGCCGGCCTTACGGAGTGAGGCGCGGCACCTTCACCCTGCGGCGGGAGGAATTCCATTCGCCGCGACGGTGCTGATGTTGCTCTTCCGGCAGAAGTACCCGCGCTGGTGGTACGACTGGAACCTGGAGCTGAGTCGCTTTACGGCGCGCGTCGCGGCCTATCTCGCCCTGCTCCGAGACGAGTACCCCTCGACCGACATGGAGCAGGCGGTGCATCTCGACCTGCCCTATCCCGACGCCCGCCGCGATCTCAACCGCTGGCTTCCGATCGTGAAGTGGCTCCTGGCTCTCCCCCATTGGTTGCTGCTGGCCCCGCTTTGCGTCGCGGCAGTGGCCGCGGTACTGGTCGCCTGGTTTACGATTCTCGTGACGGGCCGGTATCCGCGCGCCCTGTTCGATTTCGTGGTGGGGGTCATGCGCTGGTGGGTACGGGTGGTGGCGTACGCCATTCTCCTGGTGACGGACCGGTATCCTCCCTTCCGGCTCGCTCCGTAGGGCGGCGGTCTCGACCGCGTCACAGTCTCTGGCCCTATGGCGGTTTTCAGTCATTCACCATGGCGGCTTCATGCAGACCGACCAGATTGAAGTTGCTGGGTGAATTCCCCAGGTCTCTCCGGCGGCGTCTCGCCCAGGGAGAGACTTGGGGCGCCCATTGAAGAACGAGGTCTCTATGAGCGACAGCGTCATGGCCAGCACGTCCCGTCGGGGGCAGGGGCTGGCAGTCCTCGGCCGGCGTTTCCGGCTGGGGACGATCCTGGGCATGGAAATCGGCATCGATGCCAGCTGGTTCTTTATCGCCATTCTAGTGACCTGGTCGCTCGCGACCGGCGTCTTCCCGGAGGAATTCGCGGGGCTCGACCCGCTCACCTACTGGATCATGGGGGCGACGGGGGCACTCGGGTTGTTCGCCTCCATCGTCCTGCACGAGCTGTCCCATTCGGTCGTGGCGCGCCGGCTCGGGCTCGAGATGCGTGGGATCACTCTCTTCATCTTCGGTGGCGTTGCCCAGATGGGTGGAGAGCCTTCCACGCCACGGGTGGAGCTTTTCATGGCGGCCGCCGGCCCGATCGCGAGCATCGTGATTGGAAGCGCGTTCCTCGGGCTCAGCCACGCGGCCGGATCGTGGGCGGCGCCGACGGCGGTGACAGGCGTGCTGCAGTACTTGGGCTACATCAATCTCCTTCTTGCGGCCTTCAACCTCGTTCCGGCATTCCCGCTCGACGGCGGCCGGCTGCTGCGGGCACTGCTATGGCAGAGCAGGCGGGATCTCCGGTGGGCAACGCGGGTGGCGTCTCAGATCGGGGGCGGGTTCGGCCTTGCCCTGATCGTCCTGGGAATGGTCGCGGTCCTTGGGGGCAACCTCGTCGCCGGCATCTGGTACGCGCTGATCGGCCTGTTCGTGCGGGGCGCCGCGCGGATGTCCTACCAGCAGGTGCTGGTCCGCGAGGCGCTGCAGGGCGAGCCGGTGCGCCGCTTCATGCACCCCGATGTGCGCGTCGTGCGATCCGACACCTCCCTGGCTTCGCTGGTGGAGGACTTCATCTATCGGGACTATCACAAGATGTATCCCGTGGTGGACGACGGCCGGCTTACGGGATGCGTAACCGTGGACCAGGTGAAGGGTGTGCCCAAGAACGAGTGGGCTGCGCACACCGTGGGTGAGGTCGCCAGTCCGTGCACACCGACCAACACTCTCCAGGCGGGGAGCGATGCGGTTGACGCGCTGGCGCTGATGCGTCGCACCGGCAGCTCCCGCCTGCTGGTGCTCGATGGGGAGCGCCTGGCCGGCATCCTCACGCTCAAGGACCTGCTCCAGTTTCTGGCGACCAAAGTGGAGCTCGAAGGAGCCTGAGCTTTCGCGCCCGCTGCGCGACGCCCCGGACCCGCGAGATCCGGGGCGTTTTCGTTTCGCGGGCCTGGCGTTGGCTTCCCGTGGGGGGAAGCCATTGGGGGCGAGCCAGGAGGCTGGGCGCCCGCGTCCTCGGTGGTGCTCAGGGGGGGCCCTGGTTCTCCAGGCGCTCGAAATGGGGCGCGACCCTGGCGGCGAACCTGAAGGATTCCGCCAGCAGATGGTAGAAGAGCGCGACGACCGGCAGGAGCAGGAAGACCGCTCGGATGTGGCGTGGGCGCCAGGCGGTGAAGGGCGGCATGTACGCAATGAAAGCCAGGAGGGCGCCAAGGACGATGACCGCGTCGAAGCTGGCCCGCTGCCAGTATGGCCCGCCGAGGTGAAGCCACATGCCGAACTCGTCGAACGTCAGACCGAGCCCGACGCCGTAGACGAGCGCAGCGCCCCTGAGTCGCCGCTCGGGATGGCTGGCGAAGAGCAGGTATGCGCCCACGCCGGACAGGAGGAAGATCCCGTAGTTGAGGTGATGGACGTGAGTGCCGCCGACGTGCAGGTACACGTCCGGGAGGCGGTGGGCCATGATGAGGAAGGTGACGATGCGGGCACAGGTGAACGTCAGCAGGAAACCGAAAAGGGTGACCCGGGCGCGCGACCGTCGGGGCGAGAGCCATCTTCCAGTATCGTTCACAAGCTGGCGATCCATTGCCGGGGTTCCACGCTGCCCCTTCCCGGTTCGTGAGTTGTAGTCGTGGCGCGACTCATGTCAGCCTCGTCGAGGGCGCGCTTGGGCGGAGAAGGGCCGGTAGTGCTGGCGCGTGCAGACGCAGGACGGGCGGGCTGCCAGCGGCGGCAGAGGCCAATCAGCGGTCGGCGAAAGCGTGCGGACCAGATTCCATGCCTGGCGGGTGCCCGGCATCCCAAGCGACGCTGCAGCGTGAAGCTCGTGGGATCCGAGGCTGGCGTCAACGATCGTACCTGCCGGCATCCTCGCCGTCTCGATGATGCTAGCTCCGCAACGACGCACTCTCTTGCGGAGCGTCGTCGCTGCGCGCTCGCACGAGGGCGGCGAGCATCGCAGCGGCCCTCCGTACACCGGCAGGTTGTCCACCGCGCCCAGCACGCGGCCCCGGCCGTCCGTGGCCACTGCGAGGCCATGGTTCATCTCGCACACCAGCGGGAACCGGTTCTCCACCGCGCGCATCATCGCGACGCGCGTCGCAAGCGAACCCCGAACCCCGAATGCCGGACCCGAGTCTCTGGCTTCCGCCCGTGTCGTGCTCCTGTCGCTCGTTCCGGCAGCCGGCGCTGGTGCGGCCCCTCGCTTCCTCGATCGAGGCAAGCGCCGACGAATCGGGGTACCTCCGCAACCGACCGATACCTCGAGTTCCTGCACGCCTCGATGACTCCATCCGGGCCTGGGCTCGAACACCGCTCCGTCACGTCACGACGGCGACCCACCCCAGGAGTCCGGCAAGCGCGGCAAGGGTCACGGGTACGCCAAGCCGCGCAAAGTCGCGGAAGCGGATGTTGATGTCCATCTCGCGCGCCTGCTGCACCACGATGATGTTCGACACGCTGCCCAGGATGATCAGGCTGCCGCCGAAGCTATTCGCCAGCGCCAGCACATAGGCTGCGTGCGGGTGAGTCATCGGTGCCAGCTTGAGCAGCAGCATTACCGCCGCGGCATTGTTGATGAGATTGGAGAGGGCGGCCGTGGCCAGCGCCAGCACTGGGAGGGACGCCAGATCGAGGCCATGATGTGCGAGGTACCCGGCCATCTGTGCTCCATACCCGCTTGCCTCGAGCGCACCGGTGACGACGAACAGCCCCATGAAGAGCACCAGGATTTCCCAGTCCACGAGGCCAAGCATGTCCTCCGTGCGAAAGGTGGGGCTGGCGAGGTGAATGCCCGCCGCGGTCAGCGCCACAAGCTCCTTGGGGAGCGGCGAGAAGAACAGGGCCACGACCAGACCCAGGATGATCAGTCCCTTCATCGTGTGGAAGCGATTGAACGGCCGTGGCGTCGCGGATGGCGGGGTCGAGGCAGGTGCCGTCAACGCGAGGTGATGACGCGAGAGTGCCCAGATAATTCCGTACGCCGATCCCAGGGCCACCATGACGGGCGTGATGCACCACGCCAGGTAGCGGGCGAAACCGAGCCCCGCGACCTGCGCGATCATCATGTCCTGCGGGTTGCCGACCAGGGTGGCCGCGGCCCCGATGTTGCTCGCGATGGCCAGCGCCACAAGGAAGGGAATCGGATTGAGTCCGCGGCGCAGCAGCGCGGCGCCGACCAGAGGCGCAAAGGCGAAACAGACGATATCGTGGTTGAGGACCGCAGACAATCCGGCCGCCACTACCATCAGGAGAAGCAGGAACCTGGCGGGGTGACCGAGTCGGGAGGCGGTCAGCGCCGCTGCCCGGTCGAAGAAGCCGGAGAGCCGGAGCTGCGCTGACAGGACCAGAAAGCCGAACAGCAGCAGGATGGTGGGCCAGTTGATGAAGCCGATCACGGCTTGAGTTGGAAGGCCGGACAAGGCCATGATGCCGATGGCACCCAGGAGGGCGATTCCGGTACGGTCCAGCTTGAGGTAAGGTACGCGCCCCACCGCGACGCCGAGGTAGGTCGCCGCGAAGATGATCGGAACGGCCACCGTGACGGCGTTGGGTTCAGCGGTCGGTAGAATCATGAGCAGGGCTCCCTCGCTCCGGGCATCGGTGAATCCGGGCCGACGAGTCTAACGCCCGGCGGTGTGGCACCGCGCGCGTCGTGCGCCCGCGCCGCGCACAGCATCGGAAAGGGGTCACATGGACAGAATTCGCATTGAGCAGCATGGCTTCACGGGAACGGTGTGGACTGCGGGGTGGCTGTTCACAATCGGCTTCCTGCACCTCACCTTCTGGAAAGGCGTCCTCGCGCTCCTCATCTGGCCCTACTACCTCGGCACTGCCTTCAGCCGACTTCCTCAAGGCTGAGCCACCCGGAGCCAGACCCTCAAAAGAGCCGGACGCCGAACTCGCGGGAGAGCGCTCGCCGTCCCGCGTTCGTCAGACGAAGATCCCGGGAGCCACGCTTCCGCTCGAACCAGGCCAGCGCCAGTACTCGCTCGAGGAGGGCCTGGCCGAGCGCGCCCGCCAGGTGGTCTTGCCGCTCGCTCCAGTCGAGGCAGGCCCGCGCCAGAAAGCGACCGCGCTCCCGGGCCTCCCGCTCCACCGCCGCGATATCAATCCCCAACTCGGCAAGCCGTCCGCGTCCAGCCGCGGAGACCTCGAAGATCCGGCCCTCCTGCGTGAGCGTGCCGTCGGCCAGGAGAGCGCCGGTGAGCGCTACGCCGGCCCTGCCGGCCAGGTGGTCGTAGCAGCTGCGGGCCAGGCGCAACTCCGGAGCGGGACCCGGCCGCACACTCCGCGCGCCGTTCGTTCCTCCCGCGAGCGCAAGCGCCTCGAGCAGCGCAGCCACGTCGGCGTTGATCAGCCGGATGTAGCGATGGCGCCCGTGCCGTTCGGCGGCAACCCAGCCGGCCGCGATCAGGCGGTTGAGGTGTGCGCTGGCGGTCGACGCGCTGACCCCACCTGCCCTGGCCAGCTCGCCGGCTGGAAGCGGGCGGCCGTCCGCGAGGGACCAGAGCATCGCTGTCCGCGCCGGGTCCGCGAGGAGGGCCGCCGCTGCGGTCACGTCGGCGTCGGGCGGGGTAGCGCGCCTCCGGGGAGTGAGTCTCATCCGGTGAATTATGGCGTCACGACGGTTCGACGGCCATCGAAATGTCGGGCGGTTACGATGGACCATGCCCATTGCCTGCTTCATTCGATACGAGATTGATCCCGGCCAGGTCGAGGCGTTTCAGGCATATGCCGAGGCCTGGGGCCGGATCATTCCGAGGCTGGGAGGCCAACTCCTGGGGTACTTCCTTCCGTATGAGGGCACCAACAACGTGGGCTGGGGCATCATCGGGTTCGAGAGCCTTGCGGCCTACGAGGCGTACCGGATCAGGCTCAAGGCTGATCCGGGGGCCCGGGCCAACTTCGAGCGCGCCCGGGCCCTCTGCCTGATTCTCCGCGAGGAGCGGACCTTCCTGCTGTCGGTTGGGTTCGGCGAGGCCTCGATGCGCGGGCCGCCGTAGGGTCCCCCGGCTGGGCCGTCATGCTGCCTGTACGCCACACATCGAGGAACCGGCGTGTGTGGCGCGCGCACTACGCCCTGCGATCCTTCCTTGTGTCTTGACTATCCGGAAGCGCACTTCTATCGTCGCTTCCATCTCCGGATCCTCTCACACCAGCAATACACGCTGTTCATCGCGACGTGAGGAGTGCGTCACGTTCCTGTCCAGGCGGAGTCGCCGCGCGCGTCCTGGCCACCCGACTGTGATGGTCTGTTGCAGCACGCAGGTCACCTACCAAACGCCGGTCCCTCCGGCAGAAGAGGACCCCCTATGCGCTTCACTCGCAGGTTGCCGTTGCTGCGGCGTCTTTCCTCACTCTCCGCTCTGTCCCTGGTGGGAGCCGCGCTGTTAATGGCTGGATGCTCGACCGACACGCCGACGGACACGGGAAGCGGCTCGAGCGCCGAGCTTCCGGCGACAGCCTTCTCGATCACTCCGGGCGCGATGAGCGCCGCGAAGACGTCACTCCACCAGGTTGTCCGGACGTTGGGCACGCTCTCCAACCGTCAGCTCCTGGGGAGCGGCAAGGCTGGCGCGCTGGGCGGGGGCGGGGGTGGGGACGACAATGGGGTCATCAATTCACCGCTGGATCTGACGTACGTCGGCGGGCCGGTGGTCACCACCGCGCGCAACTGGAATATCTACGTGAACTGCCCAACCACCGCGGCTGACTGCTGGGGCAACGGGCAGCTGGGGCCGGGGACCTTCCTCCGCGACCTCAACCGAAGCAGCTTCATCGGCGTTGTGAATCAGTACCTGGGGAGCTCCGCCTATGGCCAGTTCCCGACCAGCGACCTGAGCCTGAATGCGACTTTCACGGATACCGCCCTCACGCTGAACGACATCTACTCGATCGTGTATTCAGCCTCGCTCTTCACGGGGGCATCCGGCTACAACAACATCTTCCACGTCTTCCTGACCCAGGGCCAGGATATGTGCATCTCGCCCACGGTCTGCTACTCCCCGGACAATTTCAATACGTGGGTATTCTGCGCCTTCCACGGCAGCGTCGATGTCGGGACCACGCACCTGCTCTACTCGGTGGAGCCGTACCAGGGCGTTGCCGGGTGCGAGTTCCCGACCCACGTGCCCCACGGGCTCATTGACGCGACGACCTCGACCCTGTCCCACGAGTTCTTCGAGACCATCTCCGACCCCGATCTCGACGCCTGGTTCAATGTGCTGACTCAAGATGAGATGGCCGACCTGTGCGCTGGGTTTGCGAACAACGAACGCATCGGTCATCACTACTATTCCATCCAACTCGAGTACTCCAACGCCGTCCACGCCTGCACCGACGGAGCATAAGTGCATGGTGCGCGGCCGTCGATCTCGACAGCGGGGTCGACGGCCGCGACGTGGGGGGCTACTTCGTCCCCGGATTCTTCCGGGTCGAGATGCCGAAGGGGACGTAGCCAGGGCACCAGCCCACCAGGCTGGTCACGATGAACACCACCGCCACGATCTCGAGGATGATGGCCAGCGTGCCACTGATGCGGCCGGTGAAATAGAGCACGGCGATGACGAGGGCCACCAGAATCCGGATCAGGCGATCCGCCCCACCCATGTTCGCTTTCATGGTTCCTCCCTGAAGAGTGTGCGCAAGTTCGTCAATGATTCCCCAACCACTTCACAGCCAGCGCGATGCCGATGATCGCGAGCAGGCAGACAAGACACGCCAGCGCGATCCGGGCTGCCTTCGAGACCGCCATTACGCTCTTGCCGTCAGCGTGGCGCGCCCGCCGGCGTGCAACCGAACAGACGGAAACGGCCGAGGATCCGCTCCAGAGGGCAGAAGCCGGTGAGGCTCGACTGGAAGAGGTTGAGCCCGACGAACGCGGTGAACAGGAACCAGTACGGGCTCACCCACCAGCCCAGGGCGAGCGACAGCAGGACGAAGGTGCCGGCGATCCGCCGGATGAGCATCTCGTTGCACATGGGATCTCCCGAGTCTGTGAAGTAGGATCTGTCGTGTCACCCGGCCTGCCGCCGTCCCAACTCCCAATACAGTAACGGCACGACGATCATGGTGAGCATCGTGGCCACGACCGCGCCACTGATCAGCGCCACTGCCAGTCCCTGGAAGATGGGATCCAGCACCATCACCAGCCCGCCGACCACGACCGCCAGGGCGGTCAGCGCGATGGGCCGGAACCGGACCGCGCCCGCCTCGATCACCGCCGTCGCCAGCGGCACGTCCCGCTCCTCGGCCAGCCGGATGAAGTCGACGAGCAGGATGGAGTTCCGCACGATGATCCCCGCCAGCGCGATCATCCCGATCATGCTGGTGGCGGTGAAGAATGCTCCGCTCAGCGCGTGCCCGGGCAGAATGCCGATGAGCGTAAGCGGGATCGGCGCCATGATCACCAGCGGGATGGCGAACGACTCGAACCACCACACCACCAGCACGTAGATCAGGAGCAGCACGGCGGCGAAGGCCAGCCCGAGGTCGCGAAAGACCTCGATCGTGATCTGCCATTCGCCATCCCACTTGATGGCGGTCTCATCCAGCCGGGCCGGCTGTACCGCGTTGTACCGGCCAATCGCCTCCCCGGCCACGCGGATGGTGTCGAGCGCCCGGTTCATGGCGAGGATGGCGTAGACCGGACTCTCGATCACGCCGGCGACGTCGCCCGTCACGTAGATCACCGGGCGGAGATCGCGCCGGAACCGCGCCGGGTCCCGAAGCCCCGAATCGACCGTGACGAAGCGCCCCAGGGGCATCGGGCCGGACGCGGTGGGCACCGGGAGCGCCAGCAGCGCCTCCGCGGAGGACCGGCGCGCCAGGGGAAGCCGGAGGTGAATCGCGATTCCTTCTCGTGCGGTCTCGGATGGCGCCAGTCCGACCGTTGCTCCCGCCTGGGCCATGGCCACCGTCTGGACGATCTGCTCGACGCTGGCTCCCACCTGGGCTGCCCGGGCCCGGTCTACCCGGAGGATCAGTTTGCGCTCCGGGGCCTCCACCGTCCAGTCAACGTCCACCACCCCCGGGGTCTCCTGGAACACCTGGCGGACCCGCCTGGCCGTTGCGAGACGCATGCTGTCGTTGGCGGCGTAGACCTCCGCCACCAGCGTGGAGAGCACCGGCGGGCCCGGCGGAATCTCGGCGATCTTGGCCCGCGCCGCATAGCGGCGCGCGATCGAATCGATTCCGGGACGAACCGCCACCGCGATGGCATGGCTCTGCCGCCGCCGTTCATCCTTGGGCGACAGGTTCACCTGCACGTCCGCCACGTTGTCGCCACGGCGGAGGAAGTAGTGCCGGACCAGGCCGTTGAAGTTGAACGGCGCCGCGATGCCGGCGTATACCTGCGTGGAGCGGACCTCCGGAACGGTGCGGAGATAGCCCGCTACCTCGGAGGCCAGCGCTGCGCTGGTCTCGAGGGTGGCGCCTTCCGGAAGGTCGAGGATCACCTGGAACTCGGACTTGTTGTCGAACGGGAGCATCTTGACCTTCACGACCTTGAAGGCGAGGAGGCTCATCGAGAGGAGCAGCAGCCCTCCCACCCCTCCATAGAACGCCCACCGCCGACGAGGCCGCTCCATCAGGCCGTTCATGAGACGATGGTAGAAGCGGCCGAACCGTCCGGGGCCGCGCTCCAGGGTGCCCGGGGTAATCTGGTCGTGATGCTGGACATGTCCCCGGAGAAGCCGATAGGCGAGGTACGGCGTGATGATGAAGGCCACGGCCAGGCTAGCCAGCATCGCGACGCTGGCCCCCACCGGAATCGGCCGCATGTAGGGCCCCATCAGCCCGCGCACGAAGGCCATCGGGAGGATGGCGGCGATCACGGTGAAGGTGGCGAGGATGGTCGGGTTTCCCACCTCGTCGACACCTTCGATCGCCGCGGTGGCGGGGTCGAACACCCCCATGGCCATGTGGCGGTAGATGTTCTCCGCTACCACGATCGCGTCATCCACCAGGATGCCGATCGAGAAGATCAGGGCGAAGAGCGTGATCCGATTGAGCGTGTAGCCGAGCGCGTAGTAGCTGAACAGTGTGAGGGCGAGCGTAACCGGCACCGCCACCAGCACGACGATGGCCTCCCGCCAGCCCAGGAACACCCAGATGAGCAGGGTGACGGAGAGGGTGGCGATGGCCAGGTGCAGGATCAGCTCGTTGGCCTTCTCTCGCGCGGTCTCGCCATAGTTCCGGGTCTCGGTGACGCTCACCGTGGCGGGGAGGAGCCGCGAGCGCGCCTGGTCGACCCGGTCCAGCACCTGGTGGGCGACGACGGTGGCGTTCGATCCGGGGCGCTTGGCGACGCTGATGGTGACCGCGCTTTCGGACCCCGAGTCTCCCACGGCATGGCTGACGTAATCGGTGCGCTCACCGTAGTCCTCGCGGACCTGGGCGACGTCGCGGAGATGCACGGCGGCACCGCCACGGCTCGAGACGACGACGGCCGCGGCCTCCGCCGCGTTGCGGAGCGCCGCGCCGATCTGGACCCGATAGACGGAGTCGCCGCTCGCGAACTCTCCCGCCTCGGCGCGGGCGTTGGCGCCCCGTAGCGCCTGCGCCACCTCACCCGGCGTGACACCGGCGGAAGCGAGGCGAGCCGGGTCGAGGTCCACCCGGATCTCCTGCGGCTCGCCCCCCGTGATCGTGGTGGCGGCCACATCGGTGACCGTGCGGATCTCCTCATCGAGCTGGCTCGCCATCCGGCGGAGCTCGTTGGAGCCGTACCGCCGGGACGAGAGCGTGAGCGTGAGGATCGGCACGTCATCGATGGAGTGCGGCTTGACGAGCGGCGGCAGGGCGCCCGGCGGCAGCCGATCGATGTCCGCGAACAGCTTGGCGTGCACCCGCGTGATGCTCCGCTCCTGGTCCTCGCCCACCTTGAACCGGACCGTGATGAGGGCATAGCCCTCGCCGGAGGTGGCATACACGTGCTCGACCGCGGGAATCTCCCACATGCGCTCTTCGATCGGCCGAGTCAGCAGGTTCTCGACCTCGGCGGGCGTGGCCCCCGGCAGCGCCGCGAAGACGTCGATCATCGGCACCGAGATCTGAGGCTCCTCCTCGCGCGGCGTCGCGAGGAGGCCGATGAGCCCCGCCGCCAGCGCCGCGATGGTGAAGAGCGGTGTGAGCCGCGAGTGCAGGAACCGACTGGCCAGACGACCGGCAAGGCCCATGGTCAATCGCCCCCGAGAAAGATCACATCGCCGGCATGCACACCCGCGAGCAGTTCCACCCGTCCATCCACGGTGGCGCCCACCTTCACCCAGCGCAGCTCGACGGCCTGGCCGGTCCGGACCCGGACCCCCGTGAGGTCCCCTTCGTGGACCACGGCGGTGGCTGGCACCAGCAGCGCCGGCCGGCGGCCGGCGGGAATGCGGATCACCGCGGCCGACCCCGCGAGGTACTGGCGCCCGGCATTGTCCACGATGGCGTTCACGGTGTAGACCGCGCCGGTCTCCGCTGGGACCGCTCCCTCGAGGACGCCGCGAGCGGACCGGTCCTCGATCGTGAGCTCCAGCGACTGACCGCGCTTGAGCGAGGCCGCGACCGGGGGCGGCACCGTGACGCTTACCCGGAGGCGGGAGGGATCCTGCAGGTCGAGCATGGGGGCGCCGGGCGCGACGAAGGCACCGGGATCCACGTAGCGCCGAGTGACGACCCCCGGGAATGGCGCCCGGATCACCGCGTAGGACCCCACCGCGTCGAGCTCTGCCCGGGCGGCGCGCGCGGCGTTGAGGCCGGCTTCGGCCCGGGCCAGGCCGGTTTCCGCCTGGTCGAGTTGATACTTCGTGGCCGCGCTGTCGGCGTAGAGCGCGCGGAACCTCCCCGCCTGAGTCTCCGCGTCCTGGTAGACCGCCTGGGCGGCGGTGATGTTCGCGTCCACCTGGGCTCGTTTCGCCTCCACGTCGCGGGCGTCCACCCGAGCCAGGATCTGGTCCTGGCTCACGCGATCACCCTCCCGCACCAGCACCTGGGTCACGCTGCCCAGCAGTTTGGTCGCCAGGGTGGCGCGCTCCGCCGGCTCCGCGGTCCCCGCGGCGTCGAACGTCGCGGTGATCATCGTATCTGTCAGGGTCAGCGTCGGGCCGGTGGAGGCCGGCGGAGCCGGGCGATCCGACGCTCCGGGGCCGTGACACGCGACCAGCGCCGCCAGGAGCGGCAGGGCCGGCCTCAGATGAGTGTGCACCGTGAGAATCTCCTAACGATCGAGATCGAGCAGGTGGGACAGATCGCGCCCCTCTGCCTTGAGGCGTTCCGCGGCCGCCACGATGGTCTGGTAACGTGACTCAACGAAGCTCAGGTTCGCCGCGGTTTCGGCGGCCGCCGCATCGAGCAGCTCCGAGACGCCGGCTAGTCCACCGTCATACTTCCGAGTCACGATGCGGTGCGCCTCGCGGGCCTGGGTACCGGCCTGCTCCGCGATATCGAGCCGCGCCAGGGCGACCTGCAGCTGGGCCCGTGTCTGCTCCTGTTCCAGGCTTGCCTGGGCCGTGGCCGCCTCGGCGGCGGCCTGCGCCGACTCCCGCCGCCCGTCTGCCGCGCGCACCTCCGCCAGCTCCGAGGCGCCGGAGAACGGCGACCAGCTGAGCATCACGCCAACCGTCCAGGCGCTCTTGCCGCCGAACGGAGTCCCGGGGGCATTCCAGTCGAGGCGGCCGAAGGAATTCAATCGAGGGAGATACAGGGCCCGGGCGCGCCGGCTGTCGCTCGCGGCGGCAGCCAGGGCCTCCGCGCCCGCCTGTACGTCGGCACGTTCCGGCGGCGGGCCGCTGTCCACCACTACTTGCGCCGTCATGGCGCGGAGCCGGCCGGCGTCGGGCAGGGACGCGGGCAGGGCGAACGACGAGTCCTGCGGTGCGCCCATCCGGAGGGCCAGCGCCCGCTTGGCCAGGAGCGCCCGGCTTCGGGCGTCGATCAGCATGGCCTCGACTTCCCCGGCCTTGACCGAGGCCAGCAGGGCGTCCGACTTCGTGGCCATCCCCTCTGCGACCAGCGACTCCGCCTGTCGCTGGTGGGCCCTGGCCGCGTTGAGGGAGGCCTCGAGCGTGCCCACCTCCTCCTGAGCGAGCACCGCTCCCCAGTAGGCGCGCACCACCTCCACCGCCGTGACGCTTCGGGTCCAGCGTTCGGACAGCTGGGCCGCGTCCCGTGCCCGGGCGGCGGCGTCCCGGCCCACCCAGGCGTCCGCGTTGAAGAGCGGCTGCTCCAGGACGAGCCCCATGGAGAAGTTGCCGGTCGCGGCCGGATCGTTGAGTGTGGCGGGGGCGAAGGCGGCGGGGGTGACCGCGCGTTGGCGCAGAGTGAACCCAAACGCGGAGAGCGGGTCGGTGGTCCGCACGTAGCCCCCCTCAACCCTGGCGGAGGGGAGGATGCCGCGGTCGGGCTTGAGCGCCTCGGCGGCCCGGGCACTGGCCTCTCCCGCGGCGATGCGGTTGGCGTAGCTGCCTTGCTCCGCGCGCTGCAGGGCCTGAGCGAGGCGCAGCGTGTCCTGGGCCGCGACCGGGCGCACCACCGTGGCGGCGCCCAACGCGATCACCGACAGCTCGAGGGCAAGCAGCTTCCGCATCACTGGTCCCGGCAGAGGGGAGGGGGTTGCTAATTGCTATATGACTATATACTCATATAACGGCGGCGTCAACCGGAAAGCGGCGCCCGGACCTCCAATGGCGCGGGGAGCGCGGCTCTTTCATTCTTATATGAGTCTTTGCCCAGGACCCGGAACCGACCCCATGGCCAAGAAGCCGCTCACTCCCGAGCAGCTCCGGCTCATCGCCGAGCGCTTCAAGGCTCTCGGCGAGCCCTCGCGCCTCGAGATCCTGAATGCGCTGCGGGCCGGCGAGCGCACGGTATCGGGGATTCTCGAGGTGACCGGCCTCGGCCAAGCCAATGTCTCCAAGCACCTGCAGGTCCTGTACGGCTCGGGTTTCGTGGAGCGCCGGAAGGAGGGAATCAGCATCTATTACCGACTGGCGGACCCGGACGTGCTGCGTCTCTGCGAGCTGATGTGCGGCCGGCTGGAGCTGGAGAACACTACCCGCAAGAAACTCTTCGCCTGACCCCCGCTCACTTGACGGCGTAGTACCCCTGGGCAACCGCGGACGCGATGCTCTGCGGATACTGGACGACGTCCGCGGACCAGACCTCGATGTACTCGCCGTGGTTCTGCGCTCCGGCCTGGAGCAGCTGGAAGTACAGCCCACTGGGGCCGTCGGGGCTGCAGCTCGACGGCCCCGCGCCGTTGCATCCCGCCCCCGTACCCGCATGCTTGTTGGTCTGCCAGCCGACGGCGTCGCCGTAGGTCGTGGCGAGGGTCGTGACCTCCGCCAGCACGTGATTGATATCGAGGTCGTCCGCCTGCAGCTGCACGCGGCCGGGCGCGATGGTCGAGACCGCCTGCACCAGCTCGGACGCGACCTGCCCGACGGGGTCTCCGGTGAGATTGGGGAAATCGAGGCCGACCGTGCCCGGGTTGAGCAGGCTCAGCCCCAG
>DATJVM010000068.1:0-28994 GCA_035501775.1 Gemmatimonadales bacterium
GGAAGGGTGGTGGGTGGGCCGCCGAACCTGACCTCAGACGTCGTGGGTCCCGCCCTTCGGCTCGGAGTAGACCGCCTCGATCTGGGACCGATAGTTCTTCTCCACCACCCGGCGCTTCACCTTGAGCGTGGGGGTCAGTTCTCCGGACTCGATCGTGAAGTCCCGGCCGATGAGGACGATCTTCTTCGGCATCTCGAAGTGAGCCAGGTCCCGAAGCGTCTTCTTGACCTCGCGTTCGATCTTGTCCCCCACCTCTTGGCTGGCCAGCATCGCCTCCGAAGTCGGAAACGCCAGCTGCGCGGACGTGGCCCATTCCTTCACCGCATCGAGATTGGGAACCACCAACATGATGGGAAACTTCCGCTTGTCGCCGAGCATCACCGCGTTGAGCACGAACTTGTTGGTCTTGACTCGGTTCTCGATGGGCTGGGGCGCGATGTTCTTGCCGCCCGCGGTCACGATGATGTCTTTCTTCCTGTCGGTGATGCGGAGGAACCCGTCGCCATCGATCAAGCCGATGTCCCCGGTGTGGAACCACCCCTCCCGGTCGATCGCCTCGGCGGTGGCCTCCGGCTTGTTGTAATAGCCCTTCATCACGTGGGGCCCTCGCGTCAGGATCTCCCCGTCCGGCGCGATGCGCACCTCGACGCCGTCGATGGGCCGGCCCACCGTCCCGATCCGGGTGTGGTCCTTGCTGTTGACGGTGATTACCGGGGAGGTCTCCGTGAGGCCGTAACCCTCGTAGATCGGCAGTCCGGCCGCGAAGAAGAATTTGGCGATCTCCGGGGAGAGCGGCGCCCCGCCCGAACAGAAGAAGCGGAGCCGACCGCCGGTGCGGGCGCGGAGTTTGGAGAAGACCAGCCGGTCCGCCAGGGTCTTCTTGAGGCCCAGCATGAACGGGACCGGGCGCTTGGCCACGGCATGCTCCGCCCACGCTTCGCCGTTGGCGCGGGCCCAGTTGAAGATCCGCCGCTTGAGCCGTGAAGCGGACGCGCCCTCCAGCACTCGGGCAAAGATCTTCTCGTACAGGCGCGGGACGGAGAGCACCACGGTCGGTTTGCGGTCCATCATGTCCGCGGGCACGCTGTCCACGCTCTGCGCGTAGGTGATCAGGGCGCCCGCCTGCCACATGCAGTAGTGCCCCGCCATCCGCTCGAACACGTGCGAGAGCGGCAGGAACGAGAGACACTCGTCCGACTGTACGAGGTCGAGCGACTTGAGGCCCGAGACCACGTTGGAGCAGAGGTTGCCGTGCGTCAGCATCACGCCCTTGGGATCGCCGGTGGTCCCCGAGGTGTAGATCAGCGTGGCCAGATCTCCCGGCTCGACGGTCAGCGCCTCGTCACGCCAGTGCGGATACCTGGCCAGGGCCGCGCGCCCGCGCTGGACGAGATCACCGAACGGCATGACGCCGGGGCCGGTCGCGTCCGGTTCGATCGCGATAATGTGGCGGAGCGCCGGGGTGAGGTCCGGGTGGCGCAGCTCAAGGATCTTCTCGAGCTGGCTCCGGCTGGACACGACGATGGCGACCGCGCCGGAATCGCGGAGGATGTACGACACCTGCCCGGCGGGGAGCGTGGGGTAGATGGGGACGTCGGCGCAGCGGATGGACAGGCAGGCGAAGTCCACGTATGCCCACTCGGGACGGTTCTCGCTCAGCACGGCGATGGTGCTCTTGGGCGTGATGCCGAGCTCCCGGAACCCCGCCGCCAGGCATTGCACCAGGTCGCGCACCTCATCGTACGAAATGTCGACCCACACTCCTCCGCGCTTGGCGCGCATCGCCACCGGGCGCTGTCCCGCCTGATCCAGCCGCTGGAAGAAGATCTCGTTCAGTGTTCGCGGATCCGTCATGCTCCCTCCCGTGGGCCGGCTACTGGAACAGCACCGTGATGATCTGCCCGGAGCCGGGCACGGCTCTTCCGCTGGGGCGCGTCGCGCTCACCTGGACCTGCACGCTCGCCGGCGGGGTCCGGCCGGCGATGCGCCGCAGAGCGACGCCGGGGCTGGGGCCGCCACTGAGCCCCGTGGTCGCCCGGTAGACCAGCAATCCGCTCGCCCCATTGACGAACTCGACGGTCCCCCGGGCGGCCACCGAGTCGACCACCTGAAAGAGGATGGACGTGCCGGTGATCCCGCCCGCCGGGTTGTCCGACTCGACCACCACGCCGAGCGTGTCGGACACCGAATCAGCGGCCGCGACTGTGACGGTGTCCGCGCCGGTCAACCGCAGCGTGTCGGCCCGGGGCAGGATTGTGAGGGTCTGGATCTCGGATCGGAGCGAGCCCACATACGCCTGCACGCGGGGCAATCCCGTGGTCGTATCGCTCGTCACCAGGCCGGTACTGTCCACGATCGTCAGGATCGAGTCGTCGAGCGTGCGCCAGTAGACCGGCGTGGCGAGGCTGTCGCCCTGAGCATTGAGCGCCACGGCGTGCAAGGTCAACGTGTCGTGCTGCTCGACGATCGCGGGCGCAGGCAACTGGAGTTCGAGGGCCACCACCCCCTCCGACCCGCTGGTCAGGTTGCTGCACGCTCCGGCCAGCACCACCAGCGTGACCGCGTACCGCCAGCGACTCACGAGGACTCCTGAGTGGCGCTCTGCTCCAGCTCGCGGAGGGCGGTCTCCGCGTGGCGAATCCAGCGCTCCGCGTCCGATCCGCGCGGCGGATGCGAGAGAAAGGCCCGCAGATGCTCCAGCGCCTCGGTTCCTTCACCACGACTCTTGAGCAGGAACGCGAGACCGTAGTGCGCGCCCACCAGACTCGGATCGAGGGCCAGCGCGCGACGATAATGGCGGATGGCCTCGTCCTGCTGTCCGGTCTTGGTGTACGCGATCGCCATGTTCTGGAGGATCCGCGGGTCGTTCGGGTTGTCGCGAAGGGCCAGCCGGTAGGACGTCAGCGCGGCCTCGTAGTCTCCCTGACGTTCGAGGGCGAGCGCTTCGTTGAGGTAATCGAGCCGCTGCGGCTTCAGGCCGTCGGGCCGGCCGCCGCCGAACAAGCGCCGCCAGAAACTCATTGCGGGACAGCGTCCTTGCGGGTCGGTGAGGAAGGTTGAGGCTAAGATAGCCCCCTCCCACAGGAGTCGCAACGTGGTTTACGCCTGTGCGCTCCACCGGTACTTTGAATGCGTCACGGCCTCTATCTCCAGCGTGGACCTCCATGAAACGATCCTCACCGGCTCCCCAGCCTCGCGGCGTGCTCGAAGTCGACTGGCCGTTCTTCGGCGAGATCTGTCGCGCGCTCGCGCTCAAGGTCGCGCGCGCCTACGAGCCGGAGGTGGTGCTCGGCATCGCCAAGGCCGGCGTGATTCCCGGAGTCGTGGTGGCCTCCATTCTCCAGGTGGAGTTCGCCTCGATGGCCGTGACCCGAAAGGACGCGGGTGGCGAGCCGATCCTCGTGGCCGGCCCGCCCGCCTCCATCCGGGGCTGCCGAGTGCTGCTGGTGGACGAGACCTGCGACACCGGGTCGACCTTCAAGCTGGCCCTCAACGAAGTGCGCGCCCTCAGGCCCAAGGAAGTGCGCACCGCCGTCTCCTTTCGCACTGGACCCTACCTCCCCGATTTCCACGCCTTCGAGACCGATCATTTCATCATCCTGCCATGGGACCGCGAGATCATCCAGGATGGGGAGGTGGTGACCCGCCCGGACTATGTGCAGTGGCTGAAGGCCAAGGGGTGAAGAACCTGCTCGCGGACGCGCTCAGGACCGCGCGGGCCGATCATGCCGAAATCCGGCTGGAACGCACCTGGGCCACCGCGATCGCCTATCGCGGCAGTCGCCTCGAGGGAGCGACGACCGGTCTCGAGAGCGGCGCCATGGCGCGCTGCCTCAACCGGGGACGGGGCTGGGGGGTCGCGTCGTGCACCGGTCTCACCGGGTTCGCGGCCCTGCTGAGCCGCGCCCATGAGCTTTCCCTGGCCGTTCCCGTCGAGTCGCCTATCGCGCTTGCGGAAATCCCGGTGCGCACGGAAGACCACCTCGCCGACCTCGATGGGGATGTGCGGGGGGTCCCGCTCGGGGAGAAGCGCGCGCTGCTGGAGCGCCTCAACCAGGAGATCCTGAGCAGCGACCGGCGCATCGTCGACACCCACGTCTCCTACGAGGACCGCGTCACCGAGCGCTGGTTCGCGACATCGGATGGCGTCTTCCTCTACGAGATCGCCCCGTCGGTGCGCCTGGCCGCGGGCGTCCTGGCGAGCGAAGAAGGATTCGTCGAGCGCGCCTTCGAGTCGTGGGCGACCCGCGGCGGCTGGCGCTCGGTGCAGAGTGCCGACAACGTCTTCCGGACGGCCGCGCGGCGCGCCGTGGCCCTCCTGAGCGCGCCCCGGATCAAGGCCGGCCTCTATCCTATGGTGCTGGACCCCCGCTGCATGGGGGCCCTGATCCACCAGGGGATCGGCCACCTGAGCGAGGCGGATGCCCTCGACGAGCGGGCCGACGTCGAGGCCCGCTTCCCGCTCGGCAAACGCATCGGGTCGGATCTGCTCACCGTCGGGGACGATGGGAGCGCCTCCAGCCTGCCGGGCTCCCGTCCGTTCGACGACGAGGGCGCTCCCACCCAGAATACCCTGCTGGTCCAGCACGGCGTGCTGGTGGGTCGCCTGCACACCCGGGCAACCGCCGGGCGCATCGGTCGGCGGCCGACGGGCAATGCCCGGGCCGGTTCGTTCCGGGAGGTCCCGGAGGCCCGGCTCACCAACACCTACATCGCCAACGGCCGAGGGACGGCGGAAGACCTGATTCGCGACGTCCGCCATGGCCTGTACTGCTGTGACGCCATGGGCGGCGAAATGCGGCACGGTCACTTCTCCCTCCGGACCGGGTACGCTCAGGTGATCCGCGATGGCCAACTGACCGATCTGGCCCGCCCCCCCGTCATCATGGGCGACCTGAGCGAGATCCTGGGCCGGTTGGACGCCGTGGCCGGAGACTTCCGCTGGAACCAGCAAGCCAGCCTCTGCGCCCGGGCCCACTCCGGGCGCGTGCCAGTCTGCGAAGGGGCGCCGCATGTGCGTCTCGACGGCGCGCCAGTGGCGGGGGACGCGACGTGATCGCCGACCTGCTCGAGCGCACGGCGCGACGGGCGTCTCACGCCGACCTGGCGCTCAAGACCGATGAAACGACCACGCTGCAGTACACCGAACGGGGGTCGGCATGCGCCACCACCGCGGCGGCCCAGGGGCTCAACCTCCGCGTGGTGTGCGAAGGCAGGGTGGGTTTCGCCGGGAGCACCGGTGACGACGCGGAAGACATCCTCGGCCGGGCGATCGAATCGGCCGGCCTGGGTGAGTTCTCCGTCCTGCAGCTGCCGCCGCCTGCCGCGCTTCCCGCGGTGATCACCCACGTCCCGCGGGCGGCGGCCGCGGGCCTCCCTGAACTCACCGCCTGCTGCGATCTGGTCCGAGACCGGCTGGGC
Organism: Gemmatimonadales bacterium; assembly: GCA_035501775.1. Lineage (GTDB taxonomy): Bacteria > Gemmatimonadota > Gemmatimonadetes > Gemmatimonadales > GWC2-71-9 > JADJOM01. The sequence goes on from DATJVM010000068.1 coordinate 5,422, forward strand.
GCCGGCGCTGCGCAGCTCGGCCTCCTCCTCGAGCGCTCCATCGGCTCCGTGCGCGTCGCCAACACCGAGGGAGTGGACGCCAGCTACGACGTCTCGATGGTGAGCCTCCTCGTGACCGCGGCCCGGGTGAGCGATGGCCGTCGCGTGGTGATCGAAGCCCGCCTCTCGGGGTCGGATCTTCCCGTCCTCCAGGACTTGGAGCACCTGGTGGCCATGGTGCGCCAGCGCCTAGCCTGGACCGAGCGATCGGCCGCTCTCAACGCGGGCCGAGTTCGGGCGCTCTTTCTCCCGAGCGCGTTGCCCACGCTGCTCCTCGCCCTCGAGCAGGCGCTCGCGGGGAGCGCGGCGATCCACGGCACATCCCCCCTCGCCAGCCGCCGGGGCACGCGAGTGCTGAGCGACCTACTCTCAGTCACGGATGACCCCCTCGTTGACGGGCGCCCTGGCTCCCGGCCCATTGATGACGAAGGAGTGGTGAGCCGGCCCGTTCCGCTGGTGCGCGGCGGCGTCCTGGAGAACCTGATCTTCGATCTCGAGACCGCGGCTCGCCTCGGCGCCTCTCCCACGGGCCACGGGCGTCGCGCCACCTTTGGAAAGCCTCAGCCGGCCTGCACCAACCTGATGGTGGAGCCTGGCGAGGCGACCTGGGAGGACCTGCTGAGCGCGGTGGGCGATGGGCTGGTGCTGGAACGCGTCTGGAACCAGGGGCCGGCCAACATGGTGGGGGGAACCTTCGCCCTGCCGGCCGTGCTCGCCTGGCGCGTCTCCGGTGGCGAAGTCGTGGGCCTCCTGCCGGAGTTGACCGTCGCGGGCAACGCGCACGATCTGCTCAATCGCGTCGTCGCCGTGGGGCGGGAAGCCCTCTGGGTGGGGAGCCGCTCCGCTCCCCCGCTGGTGGTCGATGGCCTGTCGGTGTTCTAGAAGAGGTAGGTGCGGCTGAGCCAGTACACGAGGTACATCGCTCCCAGGCAGAGCAGCCAGATGCCGATTTCGCGGAACAGGTTGCGGGTCCGCTGCTCACCCGTGGCGGGGTCGCGGTCTACCCGCTTGTTCTGGCGAACGTTGTACGCGCACATCGCTCACCCGACGGTACCCAGGGCTCCCAGATAATCGGCGCCCTCAGCCATTCGGTCGTAGAGGATCTGCAGCGTCTCGGGCGCCCCGGCCAGGAATCGACACTTCTGGTCGCCCCGGGATCGGCACTCGACTTCCATGATACCAAGAGTCGTATCGGACACCCGGCTCAGGAAGTCCGCCAGGAGGCCGGAGGACAGGTGGCACGACGGGTACGCGGCCCCGGAGGATGGATCGGCCTCCCACCAGTCGGGCGAATCCACCGCGATCACCGCGCGCGCGAGCGGTGAGACTTGGACTGGGCCCCATCCATATTCCAGGAAGAATGCCGACAACGTCTCACCCAGATGGCGCACGTCGAGCGCCGCCGGCTTGGTCACGCCGTAATGCTGGCCCAGCCACTCGGCATACACCCGATACAACGCCTCGCCACCGGCAAAACCCGCCTCCTGCAGCCAGGGGGCGGCCTGTGCGCCGGCCTCGCGCTCCAGCACTTGGCGAAGGCGCTGGATGCTCTGACGGCTGAGCAGAAAGGTGTTCGGCGGCGCGGCGCCGATGGACACGGCCATGAAACGCTCCCGGGAGTGCTCCAAGGTTAGGTCACTTCGGCGCGCCCTGCAAGATCATGAGCGGTCGCTCCACGCGCCCTACGACGCCGAAGCGCCGGGCTCGCTCGGCCCGACGCGCCTCAGCAGTTCGGCCTCGTCGATGATCTCGACGCCGAGCGCACGGGCCTTCTCGAGCTTGCTGCCCGCCGCTTCGCCCGCCACCACGGCGTCGGTCTTTCGGCTCACGCTGCCCGCCACCCGGCCGCCGGCTTGCTCGATCAACTCTCCGGCCGCCTCGCGGCTCAGGCCGACCAGCGTGCCGGTGAGGACGTAGGTCTTCCCGGCCAGCGGCCCGCCGGCCGCCACCGCCCGCGGCTCCGTCATGGTGAGTCCCGCCGCCGTGAGCCGGGCGAGAAGCTCGCGCTGCGGTGGCGAGGCGAAATATTCTGACACGGCGCTCGCGATGGCGGGCCCCACCCCGGGCACCGCCTCGATCTCCTCGGCGCTGGCCGCGGTCAGGGCCGCCATGCTGCCGAAGCGTCGCGCGAGCAGCTGTGCCACCGTCTTCCCCACATGGCGGATACCGAGCGCGAAGAGCAGGACGGAAAGCGACCGGGCCTTCGATGCTTCGATGGCTGCCACGAGCTGCGCCGCCGACTGATCCGCGAAGTGCTCGAGCCTGACCAGATCCGCCGGAGTCAGGGCGTAGAGGTCGGCGACGTCCCGGATGAGCCCCTCGCCGAGAAACTGGCGCACCCTCTCGTACCCCAGCCCCCGAATGTCCATTGCCTCGCGCGAGGCGAAATGGACGATTCCCTCGAGCACCCGGCCGGGGCAGGCCACGTTGGGGCAGAAGCGCGTCGCCTCCCCCTCCGGACGCTCCAAGGTGGTCCCACATCTCGGGCAGGTGGGCGGCATCCTGAAGGGTCGCTCATCTCCGGTCCGCCGTTCTCGCAGCGGTCCCAGCACCTGGGGGATCACCTCCCCGGCGCGCGTCACCTCGACCCAGTCCCCGATCCGGATGTCCCGGGCCTCGATCAGGTCCTCGTTGTGCAGGGTGGCGCTCGAGACGGTGACGCCGCCCACCTCCACCGGCTCCAGGACGGCAAAAGGATTGATCGCGCCCGTGCGGCCGACGTTGAGCTGGATATCGAGCAGCCGGGTGACGGCCACCTCGGGCGCGAACTTCCGCGCGATGGCCCACCGGGGCTCCCGCCCCCCTACGATGCCGAGTTCCTCGTGCAGCGACAGGCGGTCGATCTTGACCACCACACCGTCCGCGTCGAACGGCAGCTCTGCCAGCAGCCGTTCGTATTCCGCGATCCTGGTCTGTACCTCGTCGAGGTCCGGCTCGCGCGCGCGGTGGGGCTCCACCGGGAAGCCCCACGCGGCAAGCCGGTCCAGCACCTCGGACTGGCGTGAGAGCCCCAGCTCTCCCTCGATCACCTCGACGTGGAAGGCGAACATCCTGAGCCGTCGCTTCCGGGTCACCCGCGGGTCGAGCTGCCTGAGGCTGCCCGCGGCCGCGTTCCGCGGGTTGGCGAACAGGGGCTCACCGTCTTCGGCGCGATCCCGGTTCAGCCGTACGAACGCCTGGCGGGACAGGTACACCTCGCCGCGGATCTCCATCAGGGCGGGCCACTCGCCCTTGAGCACGAGGGGGACGTCCGGCATCGTCTTGAGGTTCTCTGTGATCACCTCCCCGATGACCCCATTCCCGCGCGTCGCGCCCACGATGAGCCGGCCGTCCCGATAGGTCAGGCTTACGGCGGCTCCGTCGATCTTGACCTCCGTCGTGTACCCGCCCTGGCCGGCATCGGGGGCGATCCGGACGTTTCTCGCTTCCCATGCCTGGAGCTCCTCGGGCGTGAACGCATTGGCCAGCGAGACCATCGGTCGCAGGTGGGTGTGCTTGGCGAGGGCCGAGGCAGGGGTGGCCCCCACCCGCTGGGTCGGGCTGTCGGGAGTGTGGAGCGCCGGATGCGCCGCCTCGAGCGCTTGGAGCTCGCGCATCCAGCGATCGTAGGTGCTGTCGGGGACCTCGGGAGCATCCAGGACGTAATACGCCTGATTCGCCGACTCGATGAGCCGGCGGAGGCGGGCGGCTTCCTTTTCCGGAGACGTCACGGGGTGGGCTGGGACCGCCGGCGGCTACGGGAGCCGGCTCATCGGGCCGCCGCCTCCTGCTGCAGCACGGTGAGCGCGACTCCGACCAGCCGTTCGATCTCGTCGGCGCTGGCCCGGGCGAGGACTCCCTCGCTCCACGGTCCCTCCCGCGCCGCGAATTCGTCGAGCAGCCGGCGGAGGAACCCGATCAGCGCGACGCGCTCCCGCTCCATGGCCCGGGAGGCCGCCGGACCGGCGCCCACCCGCTGCTGCAGTTTCTCGAAGCGATGGGCGTTGCGGAGGGCCTTGGCGGCGAGGCTCGCGATGACCTGGCAGAACTGGACGTCGCTCTCGGCGAACGACGCGCCGTCGCGGAAAGTGCGCAGGAAGATCGCGCCAATGGCGACCCGGCGCCACGTGATCGGTACCACGGTGATGGACCGGACCCGCCGCGAGTCGAACGTGCCCTTGAGGTGCGCCAGCGTCGGGTCGCGCTCGACATCGGGAATGTAGACCGTGGTGCCGTCGCCGAGCGCCCGCCGGACTTCGGGGTAGCGGTCCAGGTCCACCACGTAGTTCCGGATGCTGGGATCCTCGAAGCTCGCCACTAGGCGCGCCGTCTTGTTGTCCCGTTCCGCCAGGAAGATCGAGCAGCGGTCGAGGCCGAAGGCCTCGCCCAGGCGCCGTGCGATCGACTGCATGATGTCGACGATGTGGAGCGACCCCGCCACCTCCTGCAGGATCTCCAGGATCGCCAGGAAATGGGTCCGCTCGTGCTCCAACTCGCGGACGCGCGCCTGCAGGCGCTCGATCTCCTCGGAAGGCACGGGTTGGGAGGTCATGGGGGGCCGGTGAGGGTTGTCGAATTGTCGCGGCGTGGCGGAGGGGGGTCAAGCGGGGGTACCTTCCCCGGGACACAGAGGAGGGACCATGAGCGAGCGACCCCACGATACTCCGCGTGACGATGACGACGAGGATGCCCGGGAATGGGAGGCCGGCAGCTTTCTGGCCGGCGCCGTACTCGGCGCGCTGATCGGGGCCGGCGCGGCCCTCCTGCTCGCGCCCCGCTCTGGGGCGGCCACCCGCCGCCGCCTTCGGCGGCGGGCCCGCGCTCTGGCCGACGATGCGCGAGGCGGTTTCGAGTCCGCCCGCGATCAGCTGTTGGAGAAGAAGGAAGCGCTGCGCGATCGTCTGGCGCGGGGCATCGATCGCGTCGAGCGCGAGCTGGAGGGCTGACCCTCAGTCGCCCCGGTCCTCTTTCCCCTCGATATCGTGCAGGAGAAACTCGGCTCGGGCCTTGTAGGTCGGCGCCATGACGTCGTCGGGTGACAACGTCAGCACCTGATTGAGATGGATCCGGGCCTCGCGGTAGCGGCCGAGATCGATCAGAATCTCCGCCAGGTCCAGGTGATGGTAGAGGCTCTGCGGCGCCAGCGCGACTGCCTTGTCCATGTAGACCACCGCGCTGTCCCAGCTCGCGGCGTGGAAGATCTTGGCGCCCAGGAACGTCTTCGCGAAGAACCGGGTCAGGCCTGACAGCCGCATGATCTCCGCGTTCCAGCGCCCCAACACGTGGTAGGCCTTGTCGTAATTCGAGTCGAGCGCGATCGCCCGGAGCGCCTCCGCGCGGATCTCGCTGGCGCGGCGCACCCGTTCCTTCTTGCTCTTGGTGAGCGACGCCCGGCCGATCGCGGCGGCGAGCACGTAGTGCCCGTCGGCTCCCATCGAATCGAGCGCCACTGCGCGGCGCGCATAGACCTCGGCCCGGGCATAGGCGGAATCCCGTTCCGGACTCGGCACCGAATCCGGGGTCTGCTTGCCGATGTCCATCAGCGCCTCGGATGCGCGCCAGTTCGCCACGTAGCTCAGCGAGTCGATCGCCAGGGCGGCCTCTATCTCGCGGAGCTCCGCCACCGGATCGAAAGCGTCATGTGCGGCGACCCCGAGCCGGATGTGATCCTCCGCGGTCTGCGCCAGGGCCCCGGCCGGACCCGCCAGGAGGCCGGCGGCCAGCAGGATCGATCTGACAGGTCTCTTCATGGTCGGGTGTCGCTTTCCGTTTCTCGTGACCGTTAACGCCGCCTCCAATGGTCTTCCAAACGCTGATCGAACGCAAGCGCGATGGCGGGGCTCTGACTGGCGCCGAGTGGCGGTCGGTCCTTCAGGGATTCCTGGAGGGCGGAGTCCCCGACTACCAGATGGCCGCGTTCCTGATGGCCGTGGTCTGGCGCGGGCTCGCCGCGGAGGAGCTCGAGGCCCTGACCGGAGAGATGCTCGCCTCCGGGCGGACCCTGACCTGGGCGGCTGGGCTCCCTCCGAGAGTCGACAAGCATTCCACGGGCGGAGTCGGCGACAAGACCTCGCTGATCCTCGCTCCGCTCGCCGCCGCGTGCGGCCTCGCGGTGCCCATGATGTCCGGTCGCGGTCTCGGGCACACCGGCGGGACCACGGACAAGCTCGAGTCCATTCCCGGATTCCGCACCGACCTCTCTCTCAAAGCCGTCACCGCTCAGGTCGAGCGCATCGGCGTCGCCATGTTCGGCCAGAGCGAGGAGATCGCCCCGGCCGATCGCCGGCTCTACGCGCTCCGCGACCTGACGGGAACCGTCCCATCCATCCCGCTCATTGCCGCGAGCATCATGTCGAAGAAACTGGCCGAAGGCCTCCAGGGGCTGGTGCTCGACGTGAAGACCGGGCAGGGGGCCTTCCTTAAAGAGCCGGCACAGGCCATCGAGCTGGCGCGCACCATGGTTGCCCTTGGCGAGGCGCACGGCTGCCGGACCACCGCGCTCGTGACCGCCATGGACCGCCCGCTCGGCCGCGCTATCGGAAACGCGCTCGAAGTGGAGGAAGCCCTCCTGGCCCTGGAGGGCCGCGGCCCGGAAGATCTGATGCTGGTGACCCGCGCCCTGGCGGTCGAGATGCTGGTCCTGGGCGGTGTCACTGATCGGCCGGCCGCCGCCCGTCGGGTTGACGAAGCCCTGAATTCGGGCCGGGCCCTGGAGAAGTTCCGACAGCTGGTGGCGGAGCAAGGTGGCGATCCGGAAGTCATCGATGATCCGGGCCGCCTGCCCCAGGCCGCCGTGGTGGAGCTGTTCGAAGCGCCGGAGGCGGGCACCGTTGCCCAGGTTGATCCGCTGCCTCTGGGTCACGCCGTGGTGGCCATGGGCGGCGGCCGACTGGCGCTGGGCGACGCGATCGATCACAGCGTCGGATTCGTCGTATCCGCCCGTCCCGGGGCCCGCGTGGCTCGAGGCGAACCGGTCGCCTCCGTGTTCGCCCGGGATCCGTCGGGCGCCGCGCTGGGCTTGGCGGCCCTGAAGGAGGCGATTCGCTTCGCCCCGCCCGAGCCGACACCGCTGCGTCTCGTCACGCACCGGGTCTCCGCGCTGGGGGTCGAGGAGCTCTGAGCATGTCGCTGCTCCTCGTCGTCTTCCTGGTGGCCTTCCTCGGCTGGCTCTTCCGGCCGGGGCGGCGACGGTCCGCCGAGCAGGTTGAGGCCGTGGACCGGGAGGAGTTGGATGTGGCGGAGCGCGAGGTCAGAGACCTCGGTCTCCATCAGGATCCCGAGGCGGGATGGGAAGGCGACGACTGGGGCCCGGGCGCCCCACGGCAGTGAGTCTATCCCCGCACCCAGCGGTCTACCGCGAAGAGAGTAAGCCCGCCGACCGCGAACCACAGGAGCACTCCCTGCGCCAGGGGCTTGAGACCGACCGCGCGCAGGGTGGCCCTGGTGAGCCCGGCGCCGATCAGAAAGAGAGTGAGCACCAGCAGCACCCGGGCGATCTGCGCGAGGTCATCGAGGGCCGGCAGCGCCACCGCCGGCGCCGCGCTGCGGGCAAAGGCCGCGGCCACGAACAGGCCGATGAACCACGGCAGCGGCGGCCGGGCCAGGGCCACACCCTCCGCTTCTCCTGATCTTCGGCGCAGCCGCCGCGCCCCCGCGGCGGCGCCCAGCGACAGGGGCACGATCCAGAGCGCCCGCGCCAGCTTGAGCACCGTCGCTTCCTCGAGCGCCTTGGAACCGTAGCTGGAGGCGGCGCCGACGACGGAGCTGGTATCGTGAATCGCCAGGGCCGACCACACCGCGAACTGGTGCTGCGAGAGGTGCAGGAGATGGCCCAGCGGCGGGAACAGGTAGAGCGCCACTCCGTTGAGGACGAAGATGGTGGCGAGCGCCACGCTCATCGCCTCGGGCGCGGCGCCGATCGCCGGGCCGACCGCGGCGATGGCGCTGCCGCCGCAGATGCTGGTGCCCGCGGTGATCAGGAACGAAGTCTGCGGCTCGATGTCGAGCCAGCGCCCGAGCATGAGCCCGAGGGAAAGCGCCACCGTGATCCCGACCACCGTGTAGCCGATACCCGTCGCGCCGGCGCGGGCCACCGCTGCAAGCGGCATCCCGAACCCCAGGCCCACGACCGCGCCCTGCAGGAGAGGGCGGGACAGACGGCGCGTCAGCTCGGGGAGTGGGTTGCCCAGCGTGAGCGCGAAGACGGTCCCAGCGGCGAGGGCGAGAGCGGGGCTCACCCACGGGGTGAGCGAGAGGGCGGCGAGGGCCACGAAGAGCACCACCGTCAGGCGTCGGCCCGCGCTCATGCACACTCCAAGTGAAACAGGTAACTCACCCGATGGTGGCGGGGAGGCGCCGTGACGGTCTTGACCAGGTCGGGCGCAAGAGATTGACCTGGCTAATATATTACTATATAGTTATGTAACGAATTGCAAGGGATTGCGCATCATGTCGACCACCACGAGTAGCCGTACCGTCCTGCTTCGCTGCGCCTTCTGCGGCACCAAGAACCGCGTCGACCTCGCGCGCCTGGCGGACTCGCCGCGCTGCGCGGAGTGCAAGCGCCCGATCCTGCTGGACCGGCCCCAGGCCGTGGCCGGCGAGGACCTGGACGAGGCCGTCCGGGCCTCAAGTGTTCCGGTCCTGGTTGACTTCTACGCCGACTGGTGCGGGCCCTGCCGCGCCATGGCGCCGGTGCTGGACGAGCTGGCCGGGAAGCACGCCGGGCACCTCCTGGTGCTCAAGCTCGACACCGACCGCGCGCCGGAGGTCGCCGGGCGGTTCGGGATTCGAGGCATCCCGACGATGATTGTCTTCAGTGGAGGGCGGGAGACGGCGCGGCAGGTAGGCATGGCCGACGCCGCCCATCTCGAGCGCCTGACCGGCGTCGCGTGACCAGCCGGGCCGGGAAGCATGGGGCCCGGCGGGGGCGGGTTACACGTCGAGGTGCGAAACGTACTTCGCGTTCTTCTCGATGAAGAGGCGCCGCGGTTCGACCTCGTCGCCCATCAGCTCGTCGAACAGCTTCGAGGCCTCGACCGCATCGTCGAGGGTCACGCGCAGGATGGTGCGCCGCTCGGGATCCATGGTGGTTTCCCAGAGCTGATCCGGGTTCATCTCGCCCAGGCCCTTGTAGCGCTGGATGCTCACGCTGCCTTTTCCCTCGCCGTTGGACATCCGTTGGATGTACTCGTCGCGCTCCTTCTCGTCATAGGCGTAGTGCTTTTCCTCCTTCTTGCCGCTGCCGCGCGCCACGCGGAACAGCGGCGGCTGGGCGATGTAGACGTAACCCGCCTCGATGAGTTCGGGCATCTGCCGGAAGAAGAAGGTGAGGAGCAGGGTCCGAATGTGGGCGCCGTCGACGTCGGCGTCGGTCATGATGACGATCTTGTGGTACCGGACGTCCTCCAGCTTGAAGTCCTCGCGGACTCCCGCTCCGATGGCGGTGATGATCGCCCGGATCTCCTCGTTGGAGAGGATCTTGTCGATCCGCGCCTTCTCTACGTTCAGGATCTTGCCCCGCAAGGGGAGAATGGCCTGGAACTGCCGATCCCGGCCCTGCTTGGCGCTGCCGCCGGCCGAGTCTCCCTCCACCAGGTAGAGCTCGCAGTGGGCCGGATCGTCAATCGAGCAGTCGGCCAGCTTGCCGGGAAGCACCGCCCCCTCAAGGCCTGACTTCTTCCGGACCAGGTCGCGCGCCTTCCGGGCCGCTTCCCGGGCGCGGGCCGCGCTCACCGCCTTTTCGATGATGGCCCGGCCCACCGCGGGCTTCTCGTCGAGGAAAGTCCGGAGCTGCTCGTAGACGACCTGCTTCACGATCCCTTCGACTTCCGAGTTGCCGAGCTTGGTCTTGGTCTGTCCCTCGAACTGGGGCTCCCGCACCTTGCAGTGGAGCACGCAGGTGAGTCCCTCACGGATGTCTTCCCCGGTGAGGGAGAAGTCCTCCTTCTTGAGCGCCCCCTGCTGCTTGGCGAACTCGTTGATCGCGCGGGTGAGGGCGGCCCGGAAGCCGGTCAGGTGGGTGCCGCCCTCGTGGGTGTTGATGTTGTTCACGAAGGTGAAGATGTTCTCGTTGTAGCCTTCCTCATACTGGATGGCCACGTCGATCTCGACCTCGTCCCGCGTCACCATGAAGGCGATCGGCTTGGGGTGGAGCGGCTTCTTGTTGCGATTCAGCCACTCCACGAACTGCGTCAGCCCGCCCTTGGCGAAGAACGTCTCCACCTTGGCCGGGTCGGGCCGGTCGTCCTTGAGGACGATGGTGACGCCCTTGTTGAGGAAGGCGAGCTGCCGCAACCGATCGGCCAGCGTGCTGTAGCTGAACTCGAGCACGGTAAAGATCTCCGGGTCCGGCTTGAAGCGGACCAGGGTCCCTGTCTCCTTCGTCTTGTCGAGGCGCTCCAGCTTCTTGACGGTCTGCCCGCGTACGAAGGCCATCCGATACTTGTAACCATCGCGCTTGACGATGACCTCGGTGCGTTCCGAGAGGGCGTTCACCACCGAGACGCCCACGCCGTGCAGCCCGCCGGACACCTTGTAGTTCGACTTGTCGAACTTTCCCCCCGCGTGCAGCACCGTCAGGGCGACTTCCACCGCCGGAATCTTCTCCGTGGGATGGATGTCCACCGGAATGCCGCGTCCGTTGTCCTCCACCGAGATGGAATTGTCCTTGTGAATCGTGACCTTGATATCGTCGCAGTAGCCCGCCAGGGCCTCGTCGATCGAATTGTCCACCACCTCGTACACCAGGTGGTGCAGTCCGCTCTCGCTGGTTGACCCGATGTACATCCCCGGACGCTTGCGGACGGCTTCGAGTCCCTTGAGGACCTGGATCGATTCCGCGCCGTATTCGTGTTCGGAGCCGTTGCCTTTCGCTTCCTTGGCCATGTCGTGTCCTGTTGAAGTCCGGTCCTGTCGTGCCGAGCTCAGCGGGCCCCGCCTCCGCCCGCGAGCCACCGGATCGCGGTGATCCGGCCGTGCCGCCCCGCGTTGACGCGAGCCAGAATCTGCGGCGTCATGAGCGAGAGCTCGGAGGCCCACGCCGCGGTCGCGACCCGCACCCGGAGCACCCCGTCCCCTGTCACCGATTCTGCTGTCGTGACCCGCGCGATCTGGGGCCCTACCAGCTCCGCCCAGTGCTCCACCACTGCCGCCTGCCCCAGCCGGCGCGACAGGCCGGAGCGCTTGAAGTAAGCCCGGAGCGCTTCCGCCAGGCGGGTCGGGCCGGGGGGGCTGCCTGACTTGTCCCTCATGCTCAGCTCCTTTGCCCTCAGCCGGCCACGAGCTGGCCGGTCACGCGGCCCGATACCACCTGCCACACCGGAAGCGCCAGGCCCTCGGGAAGTTCGTCCTGGCGCGGTGAGGTGATGAACACCTGGGCCGACCGACCGGCGAAGAGCCGGCTCGCGAGCCGCCGCTGGCGGTCCCGGTCGAGCTCCGCGAAGACGTCGTCCAGCAGGAGCGCGGGTGACGTGCCCGTGCGCGCCTCGAGGGTCTCCAGCTCCAGCAGCTTGAGCGCGATGGCCGCGCTGCGATACTGGCCGGTGGACCCGAATTCGCGGAGCGGACGCCGTCCCAGCCAGAGGACCAGGTCGTCCCGGTGGGGCCCCAGGCTGGTCGCCCGCCGCAAAACATCCCGAGCCGAGACTTCCGCGAGGCGCCCGGGCCACTCGGCGGGGTCGGCCAGCTCCCGCGCGCCCCGATAGGACAACTCCGCCACCGCACCCGCCTCGCCCAGCTCCTCGAGCACCGCGCGAAACCGATCCTGGACCTCCGCCAGCCACTGGAGCCGCCGGGCCACCACCTGAGCGCCGGCCTCGGCCAGTGGGGCATCGAACGCCGCGGCCAGTCCGGGCTGCCCCTGGCGGAGCGCGGCGTTCCGCTGGGCCAGCGCGCCGCGATACCGGGCCAGCGCTCCGAGGTACCCCGGATCGGAGAGCGCGAGGGTGCGGTCGAGATAGGCCCGCCGCCCGGCCGCCGGTCCCGAGGCGAGGCCCACGTCCTCCGGTGCGAAGACCACCGCCAGCCAGTGGCCGGCCGCGTCCCGAACCCGCAGCGCCCGAGCGCCATCGACCTCGTAGTGCTTTTCCCGCGTCGTGGCTCGGAACACGCCGGCCACGGAACGCATGTGCCCTTCGCGCTCGAACTCGAGCTCCACCCGGAAGCCGGCTTCCCCGAAACGGACCAGCTCGCTGTCTACGGCGGTGCGGAACGACCGGAACAAGACCGGGTACGCGACGCTTTCCAGGAGGCTGGTCTTGCCATGGCCGTTGGGGCCGAGCAGGACGATGCCGCACGGCGGAATCTCCAGCGATTCGTCCGCCAGATTCCGGAACCCCCGGACGCCCAAACGAACCAGCCGCACTACTGAACCGTCACGACCCGAGTTGCCGTGTCGCCCCGCACGCCGGCCCGATCGGTCGCGAACACCCGCACGGTGATCACCTGGCCGCTCTGGCCGAGCGTGGTGAGCGGCAGCCCGAACCGGATCGAGTCGCCTCCGCCCAGGAAGGGCTGGAACGCACTGGCTCCCCCTTCGGTCTCGAAATAGGTCGTGTCGAGTCCATCGGGGTCGCGACTGTAGCCGGTCACGAAGAAGTCGGGGCCTGCCGTGACGGTGGTGTCCGAGGCTGGGTGATCGATCACGGTCTCTGGGCCGGTTCCCGGCACGCCGGTCGTCGGGAAGGTCAGTCGCTCCCGTGTGGTACATCCCACCGCGAGGACGACCGCACCGATCCGGGGTGCGTTGCTCCACGATGGGAGCGCCGGAAGGCGGCCCAGACGCATCACCAAATTTAGCCGCTCGGAGGGGTCAATTGCAGTCGCGGGGCCGGCTCAGCGCCCCTCAAATCGGGGTGGGCGCTTCTCGAGGAATGCATGCATGCCTTCCCGCATGTCGGCCGTGGAGGCGAGGAGGCCGAAGTAGTTCGCCTCGAGGAGCAGGGCCTGGGCAAGCGGCACGTCGGCACCCGCGTCCACTGCCTCGAGGATGGCCTGCACCGCCAGGGGGCCCTGAGCCAGAATCGAGCGGAGGAGCAGCGTGGCCTCCTCGAGGAGCCGCTCGCGGGGCACCACCCGATTGACGAGTCCGATCCGCCAGGCCTCGCGCGCGTCGATCATCTCTCCCGTGAGCAGCAGCTCCAGCGCTCGGCCCCGTCCCACCAGCCGCGGCAGGCGAACCGTCCCACCATAGCCGGGGCCGATGCCCAGCTTCACCTCCGGCTGCCCGAAGCGCGCGTCCTCGCTCGCAATCCTGAGGTGACAGGCCATGGCAAGCTCACACCCCCCGCCCAGGCAGAACCCGTTTACCGCCGCGACCACCGGCTTCCGCAAGGCTTCAAATCGGCGGAAGACCGACTGTCCGGCCAGGGAGCGACGCTTGGCTTCGATCGGATCCTGCTTCACCAGCTCGCTGATGTCGGCCCCGGCCACGAATGCCTTGGGGCCCGCGCCGGTGAGAAGGGCGCCGCGCACGCCGGCATCCCCCTCGAGCGCGGCGGCGGCGGCGCCGAGGTCCGCGATGACCGCGTCGTTCAGCGCGTTCAGCTTCTCGGGGCGATTGATCGTGACGGTGGCAATGCCGTCCTGGACCTGGTAGCCGAGGGTGGTGTAGGCCATGGCGTCGAACCGAGCGGGTGGAAGAGGTGGCGGAACCTAGCCGGGAGGGGTGTCGCCGGGCCACCACGGGTCTGAAGGAAGCGCGCGGCGACCTCCAGATCCCCTGGTCGTCCCGGACGTGAGGCCGGTCACCGGAAACGGGCTCGTTCCTCGGTTCGGCTGCATCATTATTTGACTATGAGCAGCTCTGATGCCTCGTCCTAAATTACGATTAAATAATGCTTTATGGTGTTAGCCACAGCTGTAACCGCCTTAAAACACAACGGCTTGTGAGGCCCGTTGGCACCGGCCTTGCCCCAGACACCGCTCGACAAGCGTCCTGGCCCCCAGCCTCCTGGAGAACCACCGGATGATCCGCCTTCGTCTTGCCGCCGGCCTGCTCTTCGCCACGGTGGTGGCGACCGCCCTGACCAGCTGTGCCACGGGAGACGGGCCGACCGCGCCGCGCGCCAATGTCACGGCCCCGGCACACAGCGCCAATCTCACCCTGCCGGTGGTGACGCCGCTCCTCAAGGGGCTTCTGTCCTGCTCGCCACAGCCCTACGCCTCGACCCAGCAGTGGGTGGGCCGCGAGGGTGGCACGCTGCACATCGGCCCGCACACCCTGGTGATTCCCCCGGGCGCCCTGGCCGCGCCGGTGCTCATTCAGGGCGAGGCCCCATCGGATACCGTGGTGTCGGTCCGGTTCGAGCCTGAGGGCCTCAAGTTCCTCCGGCCCGCGAGCCTTACGCTCGACTACTCCAGCTGCCCACTGGGGCGGCTCAACATCCTCAAGCACGTCGCCTACACCACCAATCAGCTGGTCATCCTGCAGCTCCTGTTCTCGCAGGACAACCTGCTGACGATGAAGGTGACGGCGCCCCTGCAGCACTTCAGTCGGTATGCCGTGGCCTGGTAGGGGCCCATGCCGATTCCGCAGCGGCGCGAGAGGGTAGGGGGCTCGGGGCGGGGCACGTTTTCCCCAGCGCCCTCAGCGGCGGACCGCCTGGCGGAGGCGCGCATCGACGAGCGGGCCGGGCGCATTGACGCGGCCCGTCAGGGCTACGAGGCGGCCGTGGACCTGGGCGAGCGCGCCGGTGACCGCCTGGCGGTGGCGGAGGCCCTGCGACGCCTGGCCGTCATCGCTCACCAGCGGAACGAGCCCGACCACGCGCGCACGCTCTGTCAGCGGAGCTATGCCACCGCGGTCGCGGTGGCGGAGATGGAAACCGCAGCCGAGGCACTGAACACCCTCGGCGCGATCGAGTTCGAGCGCGGAGAGATGTCGCGGGCCCGCGAGCTGCTTGCCCAGGCGCTCACCTTGGGCGGGCGGCGGATGGACCTCCGGAGCCGGATCGAGCAGAACCTGGGGATCATCGCGACCGTCCAGGGCGACCATGCGGCCGCGCTCGGTCACTACCGCTCTTCGCTGCAGGCCTGCCAGGCGGCCGGCGACCCCAAGGGCTGCGCCATCGCGTATCACAATCTCGGCATGATCAGCGCCGACCAGGGAGCATGGGCCGAAGCGGAACGGTATTATCGCGAGGCCCAGCGCATCGCCGAAGCCACCGGTGACATTCACCTGCAGGGACTCTGCCTTCTCAATCATTCCGAGGTGCACCTGGCCCGCCAGGCGTTCGAAGAGGCGCGGGGGAGCGCTGAAGCCGCGCTCGCCGTCTTCGACGGACTGGGTTCCCGCCTCGACAAGGCCGACGCGTATCGCGTGCTGGGCGTGGTCTACCGCGAAACCGGCCGATTCGCCCTGAGCGAAGCACGGCTCAATGCCGCGATCGAGCTGGCCTCCGGGACCGAGTCCGTACTGAGCGAAGCGGAGGCCTCTCGGGAGCTGGGGCGCCTCTATCAGGCCATGAGCCGGAACCAGGAGGCGCTCACCCTCCTCAATACCGCCTGGCGGCTCTTCCGCCGGCTCGATGCTCGGCTGGACCTGGTCGATGTGGAAGCAAAGGTCGCCGACCTCGAGGGGACCTTTCTGGCGGTGGTCCGCGACTGGGGGCAGTCGATCGAATCGGCGGACAGCTACACCTACGGCCACTGCGGGCGCGTTGCCGCCTATGCCGTGGCGGTCGCGGAGGCGCTGGGGCTGTCACAGGTGGAGCTCACCACCATTCGGCTTGGCGCCTATCTCCACGATGTCGGCAAGGTGAAGGTGCCCCATGAGATTCTCAACAAGCCGGGACGGCTCACCGCCGAGGAATTCGAGGTGATCAAGCAGCATCCGGCCTGGGGCCTGGAGCTGCTCGCGGGCATCGAGTTCCCGTGGGACCTCAAGCCCATCATACGCTGGCACCATGAGAAGCATGACGGCAGCGGCTATCCCGACCGCCTCGCCGGCGAGCAGATCCCGCGGGCGGCACAGATCATCTGTATCGTCGATGTCTACGATGCGTTGACGACCACGCGGAGCTATCGGCCGGCCATGACGCACCAGCAGGCGATCGCCTGCATGCGCGACACTCCCCAGTGGTGGCAGCCGGAGGTCTACGCCGCCTTCATGCGCTCGGTTGGGCAAGGCGTGGTCGTGGCGGCGTGACCGGAGCCGGTTTCGCTGCGATTCAGCTCGCGGTCCAATGCGGCAATCTGCGCGAAGCGGAGCGCCTGGCCGGTATCGCCCAGGACGCGATCGAGCCCAATGGTCTCGAGGCCGTCCAGCTTGCGAACCTGCGGGGCGGCCTGGCGTTCGAGTCCGGCCGGCTGGACGAGGCCGAGCGCCGGTTTGAGCAGGCCATCCGCCTGGCCATCGCCTGCGGCGCGCCGGAGCTCGCGGCCAAGGCCACGACCAACCTGGGCTCGGTGGCGCATCTCCGGGGCAAGGTGAGCCTGGCCGCCGACCTCTATCACGGCGCCCTCGAGTCATATCGCGCGCGGCGGGACCCGGTCGGTCTCGCCCGGACCGAGCACAATCTTGGCATCGTTCGTCGTGAGCTGGGGGCTCTCGATGAGGCGTCCGGCCACGCGACGCGGGCCCTCCGGATGGCGCGGCTGGCCGGGGACTCCGCGCTGCTCGCCACCGCGCTGATGGGGGCCGCGGAAACGGCCATTGCCCAGGGGAAGTACGGAGCGGCCCGGCGCCTGATGGTCGAGGCCCGCCATCACGCCCGGGCGATCGAGGATCGCATCGCGCTGGCGGAGCTGCTCCGCCTGCGGGGCTTTCTGGCCTGGAGGCTCCTCGCGTTCGAGGCCTCCCTCGAGCGGTGCCGCGAGGGTTATCTCGCCGCCATCCGCCTCGGTACCATCCAACTCGCCGGGGAATGCGCCGCCCTGGCCTCTCGAGCCGCGAGCCGCCTGTCTCGCCCCAAGCTGGCCCGCGCGCTCCGGGCGCGGGCCGAGCGCTGCTTCCGTTCGCTGGGCGCGCAGGGAGCGCTTCAACGACTTGCGGAAGACCTGGAGTCCTGATCCTCCGCCCCGTTACGCTTGTGGGTATCTTCGATCCATGCTGCCCCAGCCGATCGCGTGGGCCCACGGCCACTCCATCCGCATTCTCGATCAGACCCTCCTGCCGCGCGAGGAGCGATACGTTGACCTGGTGAGCGTCGCGCAGGTCGCCGATGCGATCCGCGAACTCAAGGTCCGTGGCGCGCCGCTCATCGGTATCGCGGCGGCCATGGGGGTGACGCTGGCCGCGCGCGGAGTTGGCGCGACAGGGCTTGAGGCGGCGCTTCGGGCCGCTGACCAGCTGGAGGCGACCCGCCCGACGGCGGTGAACCTCGCGTGGGCGGTGGCCCGGATGCGCGCGGAGGCCCGCCGGGCGGTGGAGGGAGGGTTCCCGCTGCACCAGGCGCTGCTCGCCGAGGCCAACGCCATCTGGGACGAGGACCGCGCCATGTGCGAGCGGATCGGCGAGGCGGGCCTTCCTCTGGTGCCGGACGGGGCAACCGTGCTGACGCACTGCAACGCCGGCGTGCTGGCGACGGGGGGGATTGGCACGGCGCTGGCACCGATCTATCGGGCCCATCGCCTCGGACGGGCGGTGCAGGTGGTTGCGGATGAGACCCGGCCGCTCTTGCAGGGAAGCCGCCTCACCGCCTGGGAGCTTTCGCGGGCCGGTGTGCCCACGACGGTGATCACCGACGGCATGACGGCGAGCCGGCTCCGGCGGGGCGATGTTACCTGCGTCATCGTGGGCGCGGACCGGATCGCGAGGAACGGCGACGTGGCTAACAAGATCGGCACCTACGCCGTGGCTCTGGCCGCGCGAGCCCATGGGGTGCCGTTCTACGTCGCCGCGCCTCGGTCCACCTTCGACTGGCAGACTGTCGACGGGCAGTCGATTCCCATCGAAGAGCGGCGGCCCGACGAGGTCCGTCAGCATGGCGGGGTCGTCACCGCCGCCGAGGCCGCCCGGGTGTGGAACCCGGCATTCGACGTGACGCCGGCGGACCTGATTGCCGGCTATATCACGGACGCGGGCCTTCTGCAGAAGGGACAGCTGTCGCGGCTGGCTGGAGTCTGAGGTTCGCATGGCGTCGATCCTCGCCCTCGACCAGGGAACCACCGGCTCCACCGCGCTCGTCCTCCATCAGGAGGGCCGCGTGCTTGGCCGCGGCTACCGCGAGTTCGCGCAGCATTTCCCGCAGCCGGGGTGGGTCGAGCACGATGCCAACGAGATCTTCCGGGTGACGCTGGAGGCCGCCCGTGAGGCAGTGGAACGGGCCGGCGAACGGCCGTCCGGCATCGGCATCACCAACCAGCGCGAAACAGTAGTGCTGTGGGATCGCCGCAGCCTCGCCCCAGTGGCGCCGGCCATCGTGTGGCAGGACCGTCGCACGGCGGAGCGGTGTCGGGCGCTCAAGGCCGAGGGGCACGAGGACCGGATCCGGCAGATCACCGGGTTGGTCCTCGACCCGTATTTCTCGGCGACGAAGCTCGAATGGCTGCTCCGGGATCCGGCGCTGAGGGCGCGCGCGGAACACGGCGAACTCGCGGCCGGGACCATCGACAGCTGGCTGGTCGCCAGGCTCACGGGCGGGCGGGTGCACGTCACCGACCACACCAACGCCTCCCGGACCATGCTGTACGACCTGGCTCGCCGTGATTGGGACGAGGAGCTGCTTCGTCTGTTCGGGGTGCCGCGCGCCGTTCTCCCGCGCATCGTCCGGTCCGGGGGCGTGGTCGGCGAGACCGACCCATCCCACTTCGGTGCCGCGCTGCCGATCGCGGGATTGGCCGGGGACCAGCAGTCGGCGCTGTTCGGTCAGGGCTGCATTCGCCAGGGGCTTGCCAAGAACACCTACGGCACCGGCGCGTTTCTGCTCGCCTTTACCGGGGAGGAGCGGCCCGTCCCGAAGGGCGGCCTGCTTCTGAGCGCCGCCTGCGGGCCAACCGGCGAACCCGCCTATGCCCTGGAGGGGAGTGTGTTCATCGCGGGGGCCGCGGTCCAATGGCTCCGCGACGGGCTGGGCCTCATCGCCAGCGCTTCGGAAACCGAGGCGCTTGCTCGAAGCGTTCCGGATACTGGCGGAGTCTACCTGGTGCCGGCCTTTGTCGGGCTCGGATCGCCGTACTGGGAGTCGGAGGCGCGGGGGACGATCGTGGGGCTCACCCGGGGCACCTCGCGCGCCCAGCTGGTCCGCGCGACGCTCGAAGCAATGGCGTTCTCGAGTGGCGACCTCCTGCGCACCATGACCGACGCGGGCGATCTCCGGGTGACCGACCTCAGGGTTGATGGCGGGGCCGCGACCAACGACTGGCTGCTGCAGGATCAGGCGGACCTGCTCGGCATCCCCGTCGAACGTCCCGACAATGTGGAGACCACGGCTCTCGGGGCGGCGGGGCTCGCTGGTATCACACTCGGTGTCTGGCCCTCGGCGGAAGCGTTTCTGGCCGGGCGCCGCTTCACGCGGTTCGATCCGGGCATCGGCCAGGCGGAGCGAGACCGTCGCTGGCGAGACTGGCGCCGCGCCATCCATGCCGCGCTGGCCTGGGCACGGGACCGGTGACCACGCGGGGACACGAGAGAACACAGAGCGGGGCGACCGACTGGTCGCCCCGCTCTGGCTTTCGGTGTCCTGCGACGGTACTGCTCAGTTGCTGCACGACGACGTACCGCGAGCCTGGGTGGCGGTGCTCGTGGTGAGGTACTGGCAGGAAGCCGGGTGGTGGTGGTTGCTGCACGTGTAAGCGCTGTAGTCGGTGGTGTTGTGGCATTGCGTGCAGGTCGAGCCCGCTCCCTGGTGGTTAGATGGGAACCAGGCGTGGTACTGGCCGGGGAGCGTGGCCGGCCAGTTGGCCGCCACGGTGTGGCAGGTCTCGCAGGTGGTCGGCCACGCGGGAGTGATCGACGCGTGGTTCGGCACCGTGGTCGAGTTCCAGTCGTTCTGGTGACACGAGAAGCAGAGGGTCGACAGCCCCTTGTAGATCGTGCTGGTGTGGCACGCGTTGCAGGCCACGGGGATGTGAGCCCCGGTGAGCGGGAAAGTGGTGTTGGCCGTGTGATCGTAAGTGGCCCCGGCAAAGCTCGAGGTCGCGGCGTTGTAGGAGTGGCAGGGCGTGCAGACGTTGGTCGTGAATCCCGCCGCCACGTGATCGGGGTTCTTCTCTGGCGTGAAGACGTCGGCGATGATGCCGCCCGGACCGTGGCAGGCGCCGCAGGTCGAAGCCAGACCCTTCCACTGCGTCTTGTGACACTGATCGCACGGGGCCGCGTTGTGAGCGGAGGCGGTGAGCGGCCAGGTGGTATAGGTCGTATGGTTGAACGAGGCGTTGGCCCACGCCGGAACCAGCTGATGACACGTGGTGCAGGTCGTCGGGAAACCCGCCGCGGCGTGCGGCGGGTCGGTCGTCGGGGTGTAGACATCGGCGACGATCCCGCCCGGACCGTGACAGCCGGTGCAGGTTGACGGGGCGTTGAAGAATGCCACGCCCGACTTGTGGCACTGGGCGCATTGCAGCCCTCCGTGCACGCCCGTGAGGGAGAAAAGCGTGTGATTGAAATTCGCCCCGGCGAACCCTGCGATCACCTGGTGGCAAGAGGCGCAGTCGGTCGAGTAGCCGGTCGTGGCGTGGTTGGGGTTCGTGGTGCGATCGTAGTCGGCCTGGTGACAGGAAACGCAGGTCGTGGGGGTCGAGACGTACTGCAGCTGTCCCTGCGAGCTGGGCCGGTGGCACTCCGAGCAGTCGACGGCCAAGTGGGACCCCACCAACTGGAAGCGGTAGAACTGGTGCGCCCGAAGCATCGCGTCCCGATCCACGAAGCTCTTGGTGGAGTGGCATCGGTCGCAGTTGGCCCCCAGCTCACCCCGGTGAATGTCCGTATGGCAGCTGGCGCAGTCGGACTTGACACCCTTGAAATCCAGCGAGACGTGACACGAGCGGCAGGTGGCCGTCTGGTGGGCAAAGGTGAGCGGGAACCCGAGCTTGCCGTGGTCGAACTCCTTGCTGATCTCGACTGGGGTCCAGGCATCCGCTTTGTGGCAAAGCCGGCACTCGAGTTTGAGATCCCCGTGGGGGGACCGGGTCCGGTCCTGGGCCGCGAGGGGACTGGCGAGCAACAGGACAATGCCCGCATGGATCAGCTGTCTCATCCTACCCTCCCGCTCCGTTGGCACTGCGTGCTGGACAGGGCACCGCGCCGCACCGTACCGCTCCCGACTCCATTCTCCCGTCGCGACTCTTCATGACGCCGCATCAGAACCGCCAGGCCACTCCACCGTAGAACTGCGTTGTGCGCGAATTCGGCCCGCTCTGCCGGTTGACGGAGAGGGACAACGACCACGCGCGCGCCAGACTCAAGTCGGCGTCGCCGCCGAACCAGGTGTAACCGGTGGTGGCTGGCGTGGTCAGGGGGCTGGTCTCCCGGCGGTAGCCACCGTCCAGGCCGAGGTGCAGCATGTTGGTCGGATCCAGGCCGGCGGACGCCGCGTAGATCCAGCCGCGGATGTCCGCGGCGCTGGAATTGTTGGTGTACGCCGACACCCGGCCGGTCACGCTCAGGTTGGTCGAGGTCAGACGGGTCACCCCCAGGGTCCCGGTATAGGTCATCGACTCACCGGCCGACCCACCGGTGCTCCGGTGCACGTCTCCGGATGCCCGCAGCCGATACCCGATCAGGGTGACCCCCGCGCCGAGGCCTTCCCGGTAGGCGTCGTCGAACGCCGTGAGGGGATCGACGGCGTCGCGGTAGAGGCGCACGCTGCGGCGGTTGTCGAACGAGCCGTCCAGCGAGATCCATTGGGCTGGCCGGAAGGAGCCGCTCAGATAGGTGCTGGTCGGCGAGATGGAACTCTCTCCCAGGGCCACCTTCCACGGCCGGTAATAGTCGACCTCCTGGAGGCCGAAGAAGGAGATGTACTGGTTGGCGAACATGGCCTGCGCGAAGGCGAACTCACGGTTCGCCACTCCGTTGGCGTAGGAGCCGACGGCCCCCGTGCTCACCGTCCAGAAGGACGGGCGGCCCGGGGTGCTGTGGAGCTGCAGGTAGCCGCCATAGTCCTGCGTGGTGCTCGAGAAGCCCAGATTCGTCGGATCGGGTTCGACGCCTCCGAAGCCACCGAACGTGATGTGCTTGTTCCCGATCTCGACCAGCGCGCCGTCAAAGAGGCTCACGGACGTGACCGCCGTGAGGTACTGGCGTCCTACGGTCACGCGGAAGCCGGCCCCCGGCGGCCCCCAGATGAGCGCGGCCTGGTACACCCGGGTGTGTCCATCCACCTGGGTGCCGAAGCTGGTGGACGAAGTCGTGGTGCGCCGAGTGCGGAGATCCACGGCCAGGCCGAGCGGCGTGCCGCCCAGCTGCATCCCGTCGAGTCGCAGATCCATGGACGGCTCGCTGAACCCCACGCCAGCGGAGCCCTCATCGGCCCGGAGATAACGAACCCCGATACGACCATGCAGGCCCGGACCGCTGAGGCGGCGGGGTGGGCGGTAGGCCGCCGCGGTGCCTTGTGGAGACGCAGCCGACTTGGCCGCGGGGTGAAACCAGACCGTGTCGCCGACCGCGAGGTCCCTGCCCCCGCTCATCAGCTCGGCGGCCGACTGATGGGAGGCGAGATATTGGACGCGGAGGATCGCCGCCGTCGAGTCATGGCGCCGGGTCCACATCCGGAGCCCCTCCACCAGGCCATCCATGCGGCCCGCGTTCACGTAAACCGTCGTGCCGGCGAGAGAAGTCACCGAGGCGCTAAGAGTCCGCGTCGTGTCCACGGGCACCGGGCGCGTGGTGTCGGCCGGCTGCTGGGTCCAGGCGGGGCGCGCACGCGCCGCCGCGAGGACGGCGACAATCCTGGCCGCGCCGACCCAGCGGTACCTGGCTCCGGAGCCCGCGCGGGCTACGACCCGATCCATCACTTCGAGTTCCTCCCGTGGCAGCTCTCGCACTTAGTCGAAAGTGGCTGGTAGATCACCATCTTGGTCGCGCCGCCCCTCGAGTCCACCTGGTGACACTGAGTGCAGGGAACGTGTTCGTGCGCTCCCTTGAGGGAGAACAGGGCATCCCGGTCGTGGTCGAAGCGCGATGCCGGCGAAAAGGCCACCACGTCATGGCAGCCCTCGCAGCGGCCATGGTCCTTGCGGTGGTCGAACTGGCTGCCGTGCGGCGACTGGTGGCAGTCGGCGCATCCACGCTTGGTATCGAAGCGGAGTTCGCTGGACGAACTTGCTGCGGCACGGATCAGCGACGAGCGCCGCGGGCCGGGTGCTCCCTTTATCTCCTGGTGGCACTCCCCGCACGGAGTAGCCCGGTGGGCACCCTCGAGCGGAAAAGCGAAGTGGCTATGGGCAGCCACATCCACCGCCGAGGGCCGGAAGCCCCGGGTGTCATGACAGGCGCGGCATCCCCCTGGGACCGGCACCGCGCCCCCGGCCTCGAACCGACCCCGGTGGGGATCGACGTGGCAGGCGGTGCACTCTGCTTCCGAGACCTTGAAGAAGAATCCGGCCTTCCCCAGCGTCACCTTGGGCAAGGGAGGCAGTCCCTTGCGATCCGACCCGTGACAGGCGCGACA
>DATJVM010000069.1:0-7837 GCA_035501775.1 Gemmatimonadales bacterium
CGGGTGCGGGTGATGCAGGTGGATGATGTCGGCGCGGCGGCGGGCGGCGGTCAGGTAGCCCGGGGCTATCTCCTCGGACCCGAGCGCGCCGAACGAGAAGACGCGCGTGATGGTCGAGCGCTGCCGCCCGCCGACCCGCCCTCCTACCCGGCTCTCGACCGCCACCACCGACACCTCGTGCCCCAGTGCGGCCGCGCCTTCGGCGAGGTCCTGTACCACGCGCTCCATGCCGCCGGAGCGGGGCCAGTAATACTTGGCGAGATGAAGGATTCGCATTGGGGTGCCGCAACTTGGACGGCCTGAGGGAGTGTGTCAACGGAGGGCGACGGGTATATTCCCCGCGCGATGATCGCCCTCTGTTACGGCACCCGGCCCCAGATCATCAAGGCCAGTGTCCTCCGCCGCGCGCTCGCGCGGCTTGGTCCCGTGCACGCCGTGGACACCGGACAGCACTACGACCACGCGCTCAACGCGCTGCTTTATCAGGAGCTGGGCGTGGACCCGCCGCACCGCTTCCTCGAGGTCGGTTCAGGCAGCCATGCCGAACAAATCGCGCTCATGCTCACCCGAGCGGACGCCGTGCTCCGCGAGCTGCGGCCCCGAGTGGCCGTGGTCATCGGCGATACCAACTCCACCCTCGGCACCGCCCTGGCGGCCACCCGGCTCGGCCTTCCCGTGGTCCACGTCGAGGCCGGACTCCGCTCCCGTAATCGGCTCATGGCCGAAGAGCAGAACCGCCGGGCCGTGGACGCCATGGCGAGTTTGCTCTGCACCCCGTCCGCCGCCGCGACCGCCCGCATGCAGGTCGAGCATCCGGCCGAGCTGGTGCGGGAGACGGGAGACGTGGCCTATGACGTCCTGCTGGGCGCCCGGGAACGCCTCCCCGCGGCGTCCAGCGTGGTCCCGGGGCTTCCCGCTTCCTATATCTTCTCGACCCTCCATCGTGCCGAGCTGGTGGACGACGAGCCTGCGCTGATGGGCATCCTTCGAGCCCTCGCTGCGATCGGCACCCCGGCCATCTTCGCGGCTCACCCGCGGACCCGGGCCACGCTGGCGCGCGCCGGCGTCACCCAGGATCGGATCGGGCTGCTCCGCATCATCTCGCCCGTCGGCTACCTCGAGTGCCTCGCCCTCACCGCCGGCGCCCGCGCCGTGGTCACCGATTCCGGCGGGTTGCAGCGCGAGGCCTATTGGCTCGGCGTCCCATGCATCACCGTCCGCGCGGAAACCGAGTGGGAGGAGACCGTCGAGGCGGAAGCCAACCGGCTCGTGCCCCCGGGTGACGCGCCGCGCCGGCTCGCCGAAGCGGTGACGGCTCAAGTGGGCCGGTGGAACGGCGAGAGCCGCTGGCCGGCCAGGGCCTACGGCGACGGCCACGCCGCCCTGGCGGTGGCCACCGCGGTCGAAGCGCTGCTGTCCTGAGGCCCGGGCACCCCATGCGCGCCGTGATCGTCTCCCCCACCTACATCGACCCGGCCACTCGCGGGAAGCTCAAGGCGCTGGTCGGCCTCGGCGCCACCTTGAGCGTGGCAGTCCCGGCGCGGTGGTCGCCCGCTCCGCGCGGGCCGCTCATGGAAGCGGCTTGGGGTGACGACACCGGGGTGCGGATCGTCCCGATTCCTCTGCGCGGCGAGCGCGGCGAATCGGTCGAGTGGCGAAGCCGCGACCTGCGACGCCTGCTCAGCGAATTCCGACCGGACATCGTCCAGATCGAGGCCGAGCCCTGGACCCCCGCCGCGGCTACCGCGAGCGCCCGGGCCAGCAAACTCGGGATCCCGATCGTGCTCTTCTCGTGGCAGAGCCTCCCCCGACGATTCACGCTGTCGGAGAGCTGGCGCCGAAAGCGGACCTTGGGCCGGGCCCAGGCCCTGATCGGGGGCAATCGCCTCGCGGCAGCCCTGTTGACTCGCGCCCGGCCCGGCGTCCCCGTGGAGACCATTCCCCAACTGGGACTCACGCCGCCGGTGGACGTCCCGCGGCCCGAGCACCCGGAGCTCGAGATCGGGTTCGTGGGCCGGCTGGTGCCGGAGAAGGGGCTCGACACCCTGTTCCGTGCCTGCGTCAAACTGCTCGGCCGCTGGCGCATCACCGTGGTCGGGAGCGGCCCGTCGCAGGAGCACCTCGAGGTCCTCGCCGAGCGGCTCGGGATCGCATCCCGCGTGAGCTGGCGCGGGGCGGTTCCCGCTCCGGGGCTCAAGGAGCTATGGTCCGGCCTCGATTGCCTGGTCGTGCCCTCGCGGAGCACTCCGCACTGGGTCGAGACCTATCACGCGGCGATGATCGACGCGATGGGTCATGGCGTCCCGGTCATAGCGACCGATGCCGGCGCCCTTCCGGAGCTGGTCGGAACGTCCGGTGTGGTGATCCCCGAGGACGACGTGGCCGCCCTGACTTCAGCGCTGCAGCGACTCTCCGACAGCGCGCGCGACCGCGACCGCCTGAGCCGGGAGGCGCGCCTGCGGGTCATGTCGGACTATGTCGATGGCGCCGTCGCGCGGCGCACGCTCGAGTTCTGGGTCAAGGTCGTGCGCGCGCGCGGGCGGTGATCGCGGTAGTGGGTCCGACCCACTCAGGGGGCAACAGCTGGACGGAATTCATCTTTCGGCATACATTCGGGAGTGCGGTGAGCCCGAATTCGGGAAGACGCCTCGTCAGCATGGCCCGGGGAATTATGCCTACGCCTGAGCAACTCAGCCGAAACGCCCTCCTGGTCAAGTTCTTCGCTCAAGCCTATCCGCGCATCCCACGCACGAACTTGGTGAAGTACATCTACTTGGCGGATGTTCATGCCTGGGAGTATCTCGGTCATCCAATCTCGACGTTGAACTTTCGTCGCGACCACCACGGCCCTTACGACCCGGCCATCGAGGACGCAGTCGAGGAGTTGATCGCCAGTGGACACGCGGACGAGAAACGAGAGGGCTGGTTCTCGTGGAGGGGCGGCGGCGAGTACGTCCTCCTTATAGACCACGGGCGACCCGTAGCCTTCGATTTCACGCGCGGAGAGGCCGCAGTCCTCGACTACGTGGTTAGGGTTTACCTCTCGATGAACTTCAAGGAATTACTCAGGGACGTCGTGTACCAAACCCCTCCCATGAAGGCTGACGTTCCAAGGAAGAGGCCACTCCCAATGGAGCGGCTCGCCAATACAGGAACGAAGCGAGTGGGCTTTCGTCTGGACGATGTGCTTAAGGGGGAGGACGAGTGTGGGCGCGGTGAATTAATAAGCCTGAGCGCCTTCGCGGATGAGCTACGAGCCAAGGCTCCGGCGTAGCACGGCCGACAAGATCACTCAGTTTCTCCAAGCTACGTATCCATCGCGCACTACATACCTGGCGGCGGTCGATGAGGTGCGCGCCGCGCTGGACCGACTGGCAGTTAGTCCCAAACAAGCCACGAGTCCGCCCGGGCTCTTTGAGAAGCGACCCATCTTCCGCTTCGAATTATGCGCAGACGGCGTCCCCCGCGTAGTGCAGGTGTGTTTCTGCTTCGATCCAGAGGATTCAACGGAGACTCAGATCTGGATTACCGATTTCGATCCTGACCCTGATTTGAGCCCTCCTTAGCCCATCGCGCCTTTGCGCCCCGCAGGGCGCGCTCTACGAGTGCCTCGGGAGAGAGCCCGGCGGCGCTGCCCTTCTCTTCGCGCTTGCCGCCTTTCGCCCCCCGTTTGGCAGCCTCCTGATCCACCTCTATGATGGGGACGGGGGAACAAGCCACATCGCGACTGATGGGATGCCGCCGATAGCAGGACGCTCATTACGAAGGCGATGCTCGACTCCCTGCTACGCTGGAAACCCGCATTTGGCCCGCCCCAGGCCGTTACCTCAAACTGACCCACCACCGCTGATCGCCCCGCGGGTTGACCCCCGCCACGCCAAACGGCATTTTCCCGCGATGCTTGGACTCTCCGTCGCTCGCTTCACCCGACGCCTTTCGCTCACTTTCCATCTCGCCGCCGCCCTCCCGGTGGCCGCGCTTACGGCGCAGGTGCCATCGCAGGTGCCAACGCCGACGCCAACCCCAGGTGCGTTGCCGATCCCGACCGTGGGAGGGCAGCTCCCCTCCCCGGAGGTCGCGCAACAGCTGCTCAATACGCGCCCGGATCTGGTCCAGCAGCTGCAGCAGGAGATCGCCGCCTCGGGCCTCACCCTGGAGCAGATTCACGCGCGGCTCCGGGCGGCGGGGTACCCCGAGAACATGCTCGACCCCTACATCGCCGGCGCCGACACGACCCACAAGGCCGCGGCCAAGCCCGGGGCCCAGGTGCTCGAGGCGGTGCGCGTGCTCGGCATCGTGAGCCCGGAGGGCGCCGATAGCCTCCTCTCCCTCACCGATTCGGCCATTCACATCGCGGATTCCCTGCGGGCCGACTCGCTGGCGGACACCAGCCGGACCCTCAAGATCTTCGGCCTCTCGTTCTTCCGGAAAACCAATACCCTCTTCCAGCCGATGCTCGCCGGACCGGTCGATCCCAACTACCGACTGGGTCCCGGCGATGGCCTGGTCTTGATCCTCACCGGCGACGTCGAGCTGGCGCACGAGCTGACCGTCACGCGGGAGGGGATGATCGCCATTCCCCAGGTCGGGCAGCTGTACGTGGCCAACCTGACCATGGCGGAGCTGGAGGACCTCCTTTATACCCGGCTGGGGCGCGTCTACTCGGGCGTGAAGCGAGGCCCCGGGGCGACCACCCATTTCACCATCACGGTGTCACGGCTTCGGACCATCCAGGTCTACGTCACAGGAGACGTGGCGCGGCCGGGTTCGTTCCAGATTTCGGCGGCGGGCACCGCGCTCACCGCCCTCTACGCCGCCGGCGGGCCCAGCGTGAACGGAAGCTTCCGGCACGTTGAAATTCGGCGCGCCGGGCGGCTGGTCGATTCTCTCGATCTCTACGACTACCTCCTCCGCGGCGACAACAGCCACGATGTCCGCCTCGAAAACGGCGACGTGGTGTTCGTTCCCTCCCGCTGGGTCCGAGTCAAGATCGTCGGCGAGGTCATCCGCCCTGCCATCTACGAGCTCCGCCCCGGCGAGTCCCTGCGTGACCTCCTCACCGACGCGGGAGGCTTCGGCGCCTTCGCCCTCAGGCGCCGGGTTCAGATCGACCGGATCCTTCCGCCGGCACAACGCGGCCCCGGGCGAGACCGCGTGGTCCTCGACCTCGACAGCGATCAGTTCGTTGACGGCCTTGGCCCCGCC
Source organism: Gemmatimonadales bacterium (assembly GCA_035501775.1). Lineage (GTDB taxonomy): Bacteria > Gemmatimonadota > Gemmatimonadetes > Gemmatimonadales > GWC2-71-9 > JADJOM01. The sequence continues at coordinate 5,206 of DATJVM010000069.1, forward strand.
TTCCCCATGGTGCCGGGTGACTCGGTCACCGTCTTCACGGTGCCCGAGCGGCGGCGAGACCTGGTCCAGGTCAAGGGAGACGTCTGGACCCCGGGCGACATCGGGTGGACCAAGGGGATGCGCCTGAGCGAGGCGATCCATCTGGCCGGCGGGCCCAAGCCCGACGTGTATCTCGGCCAGATCCTCGTCTCGCGCCTGCTCAACGACTCCTCGAGAATCCAGCTCCGGTCCAGTTTCCAGGACTCCACCGGCGCCGTTACCGACGACCTCGTCCTCATGGAGGACGATGAGATCACCATCTTCTCCCGCATGACCTTCCGGCCGGTGCGCTATGTGGCGGTGACCGGCGCAGTGCGGAAGCCGGGCCGCATTCCCTTCCGGGAGGGAATGACCCTCCGGGACGCCGTGCTCGAGGTCCATGGCGTGACGGAAGACGCGCTGCTCACCGAGGCCGAGATCGCGCGCATGCCCGACGACAGCGTCCGGGAGGGCGGCCGCGTGGCGACCACCTTCCGCGTCCCGCTCGACTCCACCTATCTCTTCGATCGTGGGCCGGACGGCCGGTATCTCGGCCCGCCGGGGTTGCCCGCCCCCGCTGCCGGCGCTGCCGAGGTCACCCTCCGGCCCTACGACAACATCCTGATCTTCCGGCAGCCGGACTGGGAGCTGCAGCGCTCGGTCACCATCCTGGGCAAGGTCAAGTACCCCGGGCGCTACTCGCTCCTCACCCGGACCGACCGGCTCCTCGATCTGATCAATCGCTCCGGTGGCCTCACGAAGGAGGCCTACCCAGCGGGGATCAAGTTCTTCCGCTCTGTGGATCGGGGTGGCCGCATCGGGATCGATCTCCCGGCCGTGCTCAAGGACTCCACCAATCGCGACAACCTGGTCCTCAACGACGGCGACTCGATCGTCATTCCGGAGTACGTGCCGGTGGTCTACGTCCGCGGGGCGGTGAATGCTCCGGCCGCGGTCAACTTCGTTCCCGGCGAGAATCTCGACTTCTACGTGCAGGCGGCGGGCGGCTACGCCAGGGAGGCAGATCAGAGCGGGGCCTACGTTACCCAGCCTAACGGAAAGGTGCAGACGGTGCACCGGCGCTTCTGGTTCATCCCCGACGCGGTCCCACGGCCGTTCGCCGGAGGCGAGGTCTACGTGCCCACCCTTGATCCCAAGTTCCGGAGAGACTGGCTGGCCACCGCCACCTCGCTGGCCCAGATCATCGCGGCGCTGGCCACCACGGTGCTCGTCGTCAAGAACCTCTAGCGAAGACTACGGATCCTCGCGCCGCCGCCGGCCGTTGTCCCGCGAGCGCGTCTCCTGACGGACCGGCATCCCGGCCAATGAGGGCTCGTAGTCCGGCACCAGCCGCTTGAGGATCCCGCGAAGTTCCTCGTCTCTCCACGCCTCCTGGGCCGCCAGGATCAGGTCGCCGACCACCGAGGTGACCCCCACTGGGAGGGCCGCGTTCCTGGCGCGGAGGACCTTGGGGTGCTCGGTCGGCGCCGCCAGCTCGGCGCTGAAGAACAGTTCCTCGTAGAGCTTCTCCCCGGGGCGGGTCCCGCTGAACCGGATCTCGATCCCCTTCCCTACTTCCTTACCGGAAAGCCGGATCAGATCGGCCGCCAGGTCGGCGATCTTCACCGGCTCGCCCATGTCCAGCACGAAGACCTCGCCCCCCCGGCCCAGCGCCCCCGCCTGCAGCACCAGCTGAACCGCCTCGGGGATCGTCATGAAGTAGCGGCGCATCTCGGGGTGGGTCACCGTTACCGGCCCGCCCTCCCGAATCTGCTGGAGGAAGGTCGGCACCACGCTGCCCCGACTCCCCAGCACGTTCCCGAACCGCACCGCGACGAAGTTCCGCTGGTGCTCCTCGGCCATCGACTGCACGATCTGCTCCGCCACCCGCTTGGTCGCGCCCATCACGCTGGTGGGTCGCACCGCCTTGTCGGTCGAGATCAGCACCAGGTGTTCCACCCCGGCCTCCGCCGCCGCCTCCACCACATTGCGCGTGCCCAGCACGTTGTTGAGCACCGCCTCGGCCAGGTTCTCCTCCATGAGCGGCACGTGCTTGTGCGCGGCCGCGTGAAAAACCGTGGCCGGTTCGAACCACTCGAACACTCGCGCCATCTGGGGCATGCTCTTCACGTCCGCGATCACCGCGGAGAGCGGGATGTGCGGGAATCGCCGGGCCAGCTCCTGCTGGATGCTGAAGATGGAGTTCTCCCCGTGGCCCAGCAGCACCAGCCGGGAGGGTTCGATCGCCGCCACCTGCCGGCACAATTCCGCGCCGATCGACCCGCCGGCGCCGGTCACCAGTACGGTCCGGTCGGTCACCAGGTCCTGGACCTGTTCGAGGTCGATCTTGACCGGCGCCCGCCGGAGCAGATCCTGAATTTCCACCTCGCGCAGCGCACCAGGCGAGAGGCGGCCCGAGATGATCTCCGAGAAGGCCGGCAAAGTCCGGGTGTGCGCCCCCGCGGCCGTTGCTGCCTGAACCACGCCGCGCACCACGTTGCCGGCCGCGTTCGGCATCGCGATGAGCACCTCGGAGACCTTGAGTTCGCGGCAGATCTTGGTCACGTCGGAGAGGGACCCCATCACCGGCAGGCCGTGCAGCCGGTGCTTGCGC
>DATJVM010000070.1:0-2245 GCA_035501775.1 Gemmatimonadales bacterium
GGCGAGCGTTTCGCCTGGGCGGTCATCCGGTGAGAGTACTTCCACCACGAGATCGGGCGCGAATTCGGGGAATCCCGCGGTGGCCGGGTCCGGGAGCCGCTCCCGCCGCACGAACGCGATGTCGGGCGCGCGCACAGTGTCTGGCTTGCGAGCGAGTGTGAATCCGGTCTCGGCCGCGAGCAGGCTCCCCGCTCCGGTTCGATCGAGGTACTGGAACAGGCGACCCGCGAGCTGCATCGCGACCAGCCCGTGGCGCCAGCCGGCGGGCTCGCGCACGACCAGCCGGCCGCGAACGAGGTCCGTGCGCTTGTCGGGAATGCTCGTGTGGAGCAAATCCTCAACAGTCATCAGCGGAGCGGTCATGTCGGGAACGTATACACGCTTTTCGGGCATGGCAAACACAATGTGCGAAGCCGGTCAACCAGGGATCATCGACGGAGTGTGGCCTGCAACTGACGCAGCACCTCTCCCAGCCGCGTAACCTCCGTTCCGTATCGTGCCCAGTCGCCGGCGCGCTCGGCCGCCAGGGCACTCTCATACAGCTGGACCGCCTGGCTGGTGAGATCAGCGGCGTGGCCGGTGGCGGGTCGGGCGACAGGAGACGGCTCGGCCGCCACCGCGGCGGGCTCTCGGGCACCGCCGAACAGTCGCGCTAACCCGGCCTCGAGCGTCTCCTCCATCACCACCTGGTTCTGGTAGGCGACGACGACGCGCTTCAGCTCCGGAATGCCCCCGCCCTCGGCCCGCAGATAGATCGGCTGGACGTAGATGAGCGACTCCTCAATCGGGATGACCAACAAGTTGCCGCGGACCACTTCGGAGCCGTGCTGGTCCCAGAGCGAGATCTGGCGGGAGATGTCGGGGTCTTGGTTGATCCGGTTGACGATCTGGGCCGGCCCGTAGACGAGGCTCTGCTTGGGGAATCGATACACGACCAGCTGGCCATAGTGCTCCCCGTCATTACGCGCCACCATCCACGAGGCCAGGTTGTCCTTGCCGCGGGGCGTGAACGGGGCCATGAAGATGTATTCCGCTTGCCGCTCCTCGGGCAGCCGCAACACGATGTGGCGCAGGAAGGGATCCTGCTGTTCGCCCGACCGCGACAACTGCGGCCTCTGCCACTGGTCCTCCCGGTGGTAGAAGATGTCCGGCTCCGCCATGTGATAGCTCGCGTACATGGCGGTCTGCATCCGGAACAAGTCCTCGGGGTAGCGCAGGTGTGCGCGCAGATCCCTGGGCATCTCGTCGAGGGGATGGAGGATGCCAGGGAACACCTGCGCCAGGGTGCGCGCCAGCGGGTCGGCCGCGTCAGCCAGGTACGCCGTGACGGTGCCATCGAAGGCGTCGATCACCACCTTCACGCTGTTGCGGACGTAGTTCGTGCCGTCGGCAACCGGCTGAGCGTAGGGGTAGCGGCTGGTGGCGGTGTAGGCGTCGAGGATCCAGCGGAGGCGGCCCGAGTCCGCGACCACGAGATACGGATCACCGTCGAAGAGCAGGAACGGCAGCGCCGTGTGCGCCCGCTCCCGGATGTTCCGGATGTACAGCGCGCGGCTGTCGTCGGTGATATCGCTCGACAACAACACATTCAGGGAGCCGAAGTAGGCCGCGAGCACCAGCCGGCGCAGGAACGAGCCGACCAGGACTCCGCCCTTGCCCGCATAGGATGTGTAGATGTTCTCGTCGCCCGAGGGGTAGTCGAACTCCTGCTGGTGGGTGTGCGCGAACACCCAGGAATCGGTAAGCTCGCCGTAGTAGATCTCCGGGCGCGTCACCCGTAGCGACACGCTCGAAGCCGGCGGCAGGTTCTTGATGAACAGGACCGGCAATCCCTCCGGCGTCACCTGGTTCACCGGCCCGAGCGTGAGTCCCATGCCGTGCGTGAAGGTGAGCCGCTCGTTGATGAAGGTCCGCGTCGGCAGCGAGCCCGAGTTCAGCTCGCGCGGTGAGAGGAGCACCTGGCGGTACTGTCCATCGATCCAGTAGCGGTCGTCGTCTACTGAGACGAAGTCGTAGTACGTACGGATCTCCTGCAACTGCCCGAATGTCTGGAGCAGCGGCTCGCGATCCCACAACCGGACGTTCTGGATGGTCGGCTGGTTCGCTGCGATGTCCCGCTCGGAAAGCCCGATCTCTCCGGTGAGGTCGCGGGTCACGACCCCGTCCAACCCCCAGGCCCGCCGGGTCGCCGCGATATGCGAGGCGAGCTGCGGCGTTTCCCTGGCCAACTCGTTCGGCGCCACGA
>DATJVM010000071.1:0-24726 GCA_035501775.1 Gemmatimonadales bacterium
ACTCGAAGACACCATTCTCAACCTTCCGGAAATAGAACTTAGGAAGATGCCAGCCGCGTAGGATGGAGTCCAGAAGGCGACGCTTCTTCTCCAGCGGCCATACCTCCTCACGCTGGAAGTCCGGCATTTCAATCCGATCGCGGCGCTTGAACACCTTGTCGATTGCCCGGGATCGGAGTTCCATCTTCATTTCAGGTCCTCGTGCCTTTCAGGTTGCGCTCTCGCCTTGAGAGGAAGGCTAATGGGGAGTAACTAGAGGCTGGAAGGCCCTACCCCGCTCCAAATCGAGATCGGCCATTACCCGACCATTACCCGGATTCTCAGCGCCCGTTACCCGACGCCGGGTCTCGTCGAGCAGCGTCGAGCAGTGTCCACATCTGGCCCTAAGTCGTCCAGGGAGCGCTGGTTAGCAGCGTCGAGCGCCGACTAGCGTTGTCGAGCGCGGATGCCCCGAAACGGCCTGAAAATCCGCGTGTCGGGGGTTCGATTCCCTCCCTAGCCACTTCCTGTTACGCCGTAGCTCCCCCGCCCCCGCCCCCCGCCCCCCGCCCCCCGCCCCGCGCTCGCCCTCTGCGCGGGGCCTATCGCACCGCCTGAAGGAACGCTCGGATCAGTGGGGGTACCTCCCCTCGCAATGCGTTTCGCTCGGGTTGAAAGAGCGTCCCGGCAAAAAAGGGGTGATTGTCCAGCTCGATCGCGCGAACCTCCCCCGTGGCATCCCACGCCACCGCCCGGAGCGGCCCAGCGGTGAGTTCTCGCGAGAACAGCGGATTGATCCCGAATCGGCAGTGGTACCCCTCCTCGATCTCCAGGCGCTGGTACGCCATCGCCAGGCGGCTCTCGGGGGCGAGACGGATCCGGTTCGTCACCTCCACCAGGGAGCACGCCAGCGCCGCGACGACGGGTCGCGAAGCGTTCGGTGTCGTTTCGGCGTGCTCGGCATCGACCCAGCCCAGCACCGTCCTCGCGTACTCGAGCACCGCGTGCTGGAATCCGCCACAGGTTCCAAGAAACGGCAGGCCCGCTTCCCGCGCATGGCGGATAGCCGTCAGGGCACCCTCGGTACTGCGGTAGGGACTGGCCGGTACGCACCAGAAGGCCGCGAAGCGGGCGAGGTAGCTTGAGCCCTGGATGTCGGCGGTGGGAACCCACTCTCCTCGGATCGGGAAGCCCAGTGCCTCGGACGCGAGTGAGAGGGCGCGCGGAATAGCCTGATGGGCCGTAACGGCAGGGTCATAGTCGCCGATCAGGGCGACGGTAATGGATCGCGGCATGGGGGAGTATGGTGGAGCCGTCAGCGGTCAGCCGTCAGCCATCAGCCATCAGCCATCAGCCGTTAGCCATCAGCCGTCAGCCGTTAGCCGTTGGCCGTTAGCCATAAGACACATGCTATCAGCTATTGCGCTGGTCGACGGACGCCCGTACCCTTTGAACCGCTCACCGCTCACCGCTCACCGCTCACCGCTCACCGCTCACCGCTCACCGCTCACCGCTCACCGCTCACCGCTCACCGCTCACCGCTCACCGCTCACAACGCCTCAATCCGCTCGGCGATGGCCCGGGCCTCCACCGCCAACTCAGCGTGTTCGGGATGGCGTGGGGGCCTGGAACGACTGGAGAGGTCGCTCTGGATGCTCCGCAGGCCATCGATGGCACGGCGCAGCTTGAGTCGCTCCACCCGCATCGGCGCCGAGAGGCCGTGGCCCGCCGACAGAATGGCCCACATGCTGGTCCGAAGCTGATCCACAGAGCGCTTCAGCTCCTCCAGGCCGGCCGGGGCTGCCGGGGCCTTGGCGAGTCGGCTGTCCACTTCGGCCAGCAAGGCCGCGAGCGCGGAGAGCTGTTGGGCGAGGGTTTCCTCGGCCATGCATGCATTCCCGGTTGAAGACGAGTTGGAGAATTGCGCCTGATGAATTCATATGGCGGGATCAGGCGCCATTTTTGTTTTTAAGCACGACTACTCTCGGCCCGAAGAGCCCACACTCGGTTGCCGCTTGACTGTGCCCGCTGGGCCTGCGCCGCCCAAGAGGGTGACCGCGGACAGCCCGCTCAACCAGGAATAGGGGTCGATCTCCAACCCGCTGATGCGGCGTGACACCGCGGCCACGTTCTCGGGTGAGTAGAGAAAGATCGCCGGGGCATCACCGTTGAGTGTGTCGAAGGCCGCCCGCCACTCGCGCCTCGCGGCCGCGGGGTCCGCCAGGGAGGCTGCCCGCTCAGCCAGGCGGTCGAACTCCGGATTGGCGTAGTGGCCGTAGTTGAGCGTGCCGATCCCGCCGCGCGTCCACTGGTCAAAGATCGTGCGCGGGCTCGGCTCATTGAGCCAGGCCCCGATGTAGCTGTCGAACTTTCCCTTCCCCAGCCGCTCCATGAACACCGGAAAGTCCACCGCCGAGATGGTGGCGTCCACACCGATGCGACGCCAGTCCTCCTGCACCGCCTCTGCCAGGCGCCTTCGCCCGAGGCTGGTGGTGGGTATCAGGATCTCGAATTCCAGCGGACGGCCGTTCTTTCGGCGGACCCGGTCGGGGTCCTGCTTCCAGCCTGCCTCTGTAAGCGTGCGGCTGGCGCGGGCGGTGTCGTAGGGTAAGACGGTGATGCTGTCGTCCCAGATCCACTGACCCTGTGAGATCGGCCCCGGCGGGGCCTTGGAGCCTGGGCCGAAGGCAGCCAGGGCCAGGGCACCGCGATCGATTGCCATGTTGAGCGCCCGCCGGACCGTCCGGTCGGCGAGAATCGCGGCGCTGGCCGTCGTAGGATGGCCCAGCTGGTAGCCGAGGTAGCCGTACACCGCTGCCGGGTACCGCACGGCGCGGAGGCTCGAATCGGCCGCGACCCGGGCAGCGCGCTCCGGGGAGCCGAGGGTCTCGAGCAGGTCGGCCTCGCCGGAGAGCACCAGGTTGAGGGCCGCCTCCGGGTCTGTGGTGAACCGCCAGATGGCGTTGCCGATCCGCGCCCGTCGGCCGCCCACTGTATCCGCCACCAGCGTGAGGGACTGGCCCCGTTCCCATCGGGCGATCCGGTACGGGCCGCTCCCGACGAGACGGCTGGTCGCGGTATCACTGCCCCATTTCTCGCGGGGGATGCCACTCCAGATATGCGCCGGGAAAACCCGCACCTGGTAGGTCGCATCGTACAACTGTTCAGGGTAGACGCGTGCGAAGCGGATCCGCACCGTGCTCGAGTCTTCCGCGGTGACCGAGGCGATACTCGCCAGGGCGCCGCGGGCAGGCGCGTCAAGCACGGAATCTGCGAACGCGTTGAACGAAAAGACGACGTCGCCCGCGGTCACGGGTTGGCCGTCCTGCCAGATCGCTCCTGGGCGGAGATGAAAGCGAAGGGTCAGCGAATCGACTCGCTCCCACCGCTCCGCCAGAGCGGGGCGATAGGCCGCCGTGTCGACCGTGGGCGCGCCACTCGCGAGGTTCGCAAGGTGCTCAAAGATCTGGTCGCTGATATCGCGCCCCACCGTCTCGACGACCAGGGGCGGCAGAATCGACTGGGGCTCGCCCGTGGCCGCGATCACGATGGTGTCGCAGCGGACGCACGCGCTCTCGCTTCGACAGCCGGCGAGCAGGGCGAGGGCAAAGACGGTCATGCAGCGTCGGGGGAGCCTCGGCCGATCCCCCAGCCAGAACGAGGGCGGCAGGCCTGGGGCACCCGGTGCGGATCGAATTGGCATCGGGGGAAGATTGCGAGTCAGGCCCTCACTGCAAAGCGGCACCGTTCGGATGGCGCAGACCGTCCCGGAGCTTGCCCTGAAACTGCCTTCCTCAGGCAGCCGTGATCACCACCCGACGTTCTGGACTTCCGCCAGCACCCCGTGCAGATCGTTGAACGTGACCGCCTTCGGCTCGGCCGGCAACAGGGGGAGTTCCAGCTCGGTGCGCGGTCCTTGCACCTTGACCCGCAAGCGAGCCACTCGGCCGCCGCCGAAGTCAACCGCGACAGGGACGTACATCAGGAAGTCGTCGGGGACGTTTTCCTGGAGCACCCGCAGCTTGACCCGATACTTGCCGCTCTCCGCCGGTTCGACGTGCGTGGCGACCTTGTAGGTCGGCTCGCTCCAGCCGTCGATCCATTCCCGGAAGAACCAATCCATCGGCTGGCCGACGTGGCGCTCCACCGCGGCCTGGAAATCCCGCGTCGACGCGCGGTGCCCGCGGAACTGCTGGTAGAAGTCGTGCATCAGCGCCTTGAACCGGTCCTCGTTCATGGTCGGCATATCGAGCAGGAGAATCCGCAGCATATGCAGGACCCAGGCGCCCTTCTCGTACACGATGACCTGATAGCTGGAGGTTTCATCGAGGCTCGAGTCCATCCGGTAGCCGAGGCAGATCGGCGCCACCCGGTCTCGGATATGCAGGATGTCGTCCCGCCACCGGTCAAGGGTGTCGAAATACAGATCGTTCTTTCCAGTGCGGGTCTGGAGGTACCAGAGGCCGGAGAAGTTCGAGAAGCCTTCGCTCAGCCACTGGTCATGATAGGTCTTGTAGTCGACTGCGATGCCCCACCACTGGTGCGCGGTCTCGTGAGCGCGGAAGATCTGCTCGAAGCCCTTGTATCCGGCGTTCTTGGAGAGGCCCGTGGCAGTGATCAGGGAAAGGTCGATCATCCCGGGATAGGCCAGTCCCTCGGGGTATGGCACCTCGCCTGCGTAGAGATGCTTGACGGGGATGTCGCCGTACACATTGCTGTAGAACTTGAGGGCATTCTCGAGATCACCACCGATCTCTTCCTTGGCATTTCTGATCGCTGGAACACCGGAGTTGGCGAGCAGTCTCGCAAGCCGGTCCGACCAATGCAGATCGATCGGCGGGAGACTCTCACCCTGCAATCGATAGCTGTCAAAGATGCCCAGGTTGAAGGTCGCGTTCCGGATCGGCGCCGACGTCTGCCACCGGGTCGTGACCATGTGCCCCGGGTACGCCGAGGAATCCGAGCGGTCTCCAACTGCCGAGACGAGGAACCCTTCCGGGGTGTGAAGGATGTAGTCGAACATCGCCATGTTGCGAGCGTCGAGTGGGATCGGGTACCATCCCTCGAACGCGACTGAGGGCATGCTGAACAGCTCGCCTCCCCACCGGTCGATGACGTTCCCGTGGTAGAAAACGCGAAGCTTGGCGGTCGCACCCCGCGTCAGGCGCTGCTTGGCCCGGATCCACAGCAATGGGCTGAGGTGACCCTTGAACAGCGTCGCGGGAGCCCCATCGTCCCACTGCGCCGAGTCGACGTCCAGTTTGGCGGAGAGAAAGAAGGGGACCCAGGGCCCAGCGTCAGCATCGGCGCGGAGATCGAGAGTGGCGGCCGCCGTCAGCTTGATGTCGCCGGTTCCCGTCTGCGGAAGCCAGACCTCCATCGTGTAGCGCGGGACCGCGACCCCCGGGGCTCGCTCGGCAGTGTCCGCGAGCCTGGCGGAGTCGGTCTGCAGCGGGAACTGGGCCACTGTCTCCTGCGCCTTCACGATGACGCCGACCTTGTTTCGGAGCGTAAGCGAGACCGCCTCGTGGTCCTCCGGGTCGATCGTAACCTGCCACGGGTCGGTTCCGTCCCGTCCGACTATGGCGGTGAAGAACCCGGTCTGGTCGCCGTTGAGCAGCGTGGCCATCATATCCGGTGGCGCAAAATGAGCATCCTTGTCCGGCTTGAAGAAATCGCTCGTGCCGGTCCAGAGCCCCAGGGCGGTCTTGATGGCGTCGGCGCTCTGTGCCGGGGCAACGCCAGTGGCGAAGGTCGCCCGACTCGAGAGCTCGCGTTGGGTACTGTCCGAGAAGAGGAGCAGGGTCCAGGAGAACGGCTCTTCCATGCGCGACGCCTTCCGGAACAGGCGGAGCCGCTCCGCCTCGATGCCGGGAGGCGGTGTGAACCGGAAGGTACCCCGGCCCTCGAAGACCGCCGCGACGATCCGACCACCCACGGGAGAGAGCCAGACCACGCTTCCCGAATCGAGTGCCAACTCCGCGGCGTCCCGGCGGAGCACGAGGCCCCGCACCGACGCTACCTGACTGGTCACGGTCAGGTGCATCAACTCCTCATATCGCTGGTCGTAGCCGGAGGCTGGGGTCGCGGCTGGGGTCTGGGCCGGAAGTCTGGCGGGGAGCAGTACGCCGAAAAGCGTGGCGAGGACCTTGAGTGAACGCACATGCTCTCCCCGGCCGACGAGGCAGCCCGATCTCGGAGAAATGTTGTGGGAAGGGACCTTCGGATAACTATACGGCGGCCCGAGCCTGACGAGGAAGACTACGGCGTCCTTTCGGCGGCAGGTCCAAATAAACCGAGGTTAGGGTTATCCCTAGTCATGGCCTGATCATCCCGGTGATGGGTCAGGGAGTCGACCAGCCTCCTCCGAGGGCCTGATAGAGATTGACCACCCCCGCGAGCGCCTGGAATTCCGCCGCGACGAGGGACTGCTCGGCGTTGAAGAGGCTTCGCTGGGCGGAGAGGACGTCGAGGTACGGAGCATAACCTGCGTCGTAGCGGTCCTTCGAAAGTCGGTAGGCGATGCGCAGGGCCTGAACCTGCGCCTGAAGCGCAACGGTTTGGCGGCGATCGAGTCGGATTTCGGCCAGATAATTGTTCACGTCCCTGAGGGCGGTCAACACCGCCTTCTCGTATGCGTTCCTCGCCTCGACTACCCGGGCCTCCGCCGCGTGCTGCTGGTTGGCGAGGTTGCCAAAGTCGAAGATCGGGATGGAGACCCCGGCGAAGACCTGGTAAATCTGGTTGTTCTGGCTGAAGAACTGGCCTTCCGGAATCCAGCGCGTCGTGGAGAAGTTCTCGAAACCGAAGTTGCCGCTCAAGATGATCTTGGGGAGGCGAGCGCCGATGGCCGCTCCCACCCCGGCCGTGGCCGCCCGGAGCTGTTGCTCCGCCTGCCGGACGTCCGGGCGGCGTTCCAGGAGCGCCGTGGGGATCCCCACCGGCACGTCCACGGCGCGAAGTACCTCATTGAGCGGACGTCCGCGTGGTATCGAATCCGGCGCCTGCCCCAGGAGCAGGCTGAGCTGGTTTTCGGTCTGCGCAATCTCCTTCTGATAGAGCGCCACGGAGGCGGCCGCCTCCCCGACATCGCCCTCGAACTGCCGCAGGTCCAGCTCCGCTATGACGCCGCGGTCGAACTTCGCCTGAGACAGCCGGTAGGTCTCCTGCCGAGAGGCGAGGGTCCGCTTGGCGATTTCCAGGTCGAGATCGAGCTGGCGGAGTTGCAGGTAACCTGTCGCAACGTTGCTGACCAGGCTCAACAGCACCGCGCGCTGGCTTTCCTCCTGCCCCAGGAAGTTGGCCCGAGCCGTGGACCTCAGGTTCCGGAGTCGGCCCCAGAAGTCGAGTTCCCAGGAGGCGTTGGCGAGTGCCTGCAGGTAGTTCACGGCTGGAATCGACAGGCTGCCGAACGCCTGCTTCTCCCGGCCCGACTGGCCAGTCACCGTGAAGGAGGGGAACAGGCCTGCGGTCGCTTGGCCCAGAAGCGCCTGGTACTCCTGCACGGTCGCCGCCGCGATGCGCACGTCGCGATTGTTGTTGATGGCAGTGACCACCAACTGCTTGAGGACGGAGTCTTGGAACAGATCGAACCAGGACAGATTGGCCGTCGTGTCCGAGAGCCGGAAGGTCGGATGCGCGGTGGCAGGAAGCGTCTCACGGGTGGCCCCGGCCGTGTCGAGGCCGCGGGCGGCCATGGAGTCGCCGCTGGCGGCGAGGGTGTCGTAGGTGGCCTGGAGCGAATCCTCGCCGGCGGAGGGGGGACGGTACCGCGCGGGCGGCGCCGTATCGGGCCGGTGATAGTGGGGCCCAATGGCGCAGCCCGCCACCAGCAGGACCACCGGCACCAGATGGAGTCGCGACACCCTCAATCTCCGCTGGGTGCGCTCGGCGCGTGGGCTGCGGGCGGCAGTGCGGCCTTGCCGCGACGTGCCTCCAGGCGCTCACTCCACTTGCGCACAAAGATGAACAGGTTCGGGATGATATCCACGCCGAGCAGCGTCGAAACCAACATGCCGAAGAAGACGCCGATGCCGAGAGAGTGCCGGGCGGCGGCCCCGGCACCGGTGGCCACGACCAATGGGACGACGCCCAGAATGAAGGCGAACGACGTCATGAGAATCGGCCGTATTCGTTCGCGCCCGGCTTCCACTGCCGCATCCTCGATCGATCGCCCGGCGTGCCGCTGTTCGACGGCGAACTCGACCATCAGGATCGCGTTCTTGGCTTCGAGCCCGATGACCACGAGGAGCCCCACGTCAAAATACAGGTCATGGGGATGACGGAGGAAGAACAGTCCCAGAAAGGCGCCCAGGATGCCGAACGGCACGCCGATCATCACGGCGAACGGCGTCGACCAGCTCTCGTACTGCGCGGCCAGGACCAGGAAGGCCATCATGAGACCGAGTCCGAAGACGACGGCGCCCTGACCGCTCGAGCGGGACTCCTGGAACGACTGGCCGCTGAATCCATAGCCGACGTTCATCGCCTCGTACTTGTCCTTGATCAGCTTGGTGGCTGCTTCGAGCATCTCGCCCGAGCTCCTGCCCGGCGCGGGCGCGCCGATGACAAGCGCGGACGTGAAGCCATTGAACCGGTTGACCACCGTGGGCCCGGCTCGGAACGAGGTATGGACCAGCGCGCCGAGCGGCACCATCGTGCCGGCGGCACTCCGCACGTAGAAGTGATCGATATCCTCGGGGCGCTGCCGGAAGGGTGACTGCGCCTCGACCTGCACGCGGTACGTCTTGCCGTAGAGGTTGAAATCGTTCACGTAGTCGAAGGCCAGCATCGTCTGGAGGGTGGTGAAGACGTCATTCAGCGACACCCCGAGCGACTTCACCCTGTCCCGATCGACGTCGAGGTACAGCTGCTGGGCATCGGCGCGGATGGTGGTGTTCACGCCGACGACTGCCCCCGTGCTCCCCAGGTCCTTGGCATACTGCTGGGCAGTCGCGGCGAACTTGCCGAAGTCTCCTACTCCGTGGTCTTCGAGGTTTAGCTCGAGGCCCGAGGTTGTTCCCAACCCGATGATCTCCGGGGCATTGAAGGAGAAGACGAAGGCTTCCGGAATCTGGGTAAAGAAGTAGCCGTTGGCTGCCTGGAGCAGGGCATCGACCTGCTCGGATGACTTCTGACGTTCTTCCCAGGGCTTGAGCACCGCGAAGATGGTGGCCGAACTGGTCTGGGCCACGCCGGAAATGAGGCTGAATCCGGAGAGCCCAAAGACGTGGTCGACGCCGGGCTGGTGGAGCAGGAACTGTTCGACCTTGTTGAGCACTTTGGTCGTGCGCTGCGTGGATGAGGAGCCGGGGAGCTCCACCGCAGTGATGAAGTACCCTTTGTCCTCGCTGGGAAGGAAGCCCTTCGGCGTCGTCTTGTACAGGTAAACGATGATCGCGATGGCGATGCCCAGCACGCCCACGGCCGCCGCGGAATAGGGTGAGACCTTGTGCATCAGCCGGACGTACGTATTTCGCGCGCGGTCGAATGACCGGTTGAACCACCCGAAGAATCCGCCCCGCGGGGCCGTCTTTTCTTCCTTGAGCAGGATGGAGCAGAGGGCGGGCGTGAGCGAGAGGGCCACCACGCCCGAGAGCACCACCGAAATGACGATCGTGACCGCGAACTGCTTGTAGAGTGCGCCTGTGATCCCGCCGATGAATGCGACCGGTATGAACACCGAGCAGAGGACGATCACGATCGCGATCAGAGCGCTCCGAAGCTGCCGGATCGCCCGGTCGGCGGCCAGGCGGGCCGACACGTGCTCGTCCTCCATGATGCGTTCGACGTTCTCGATCACGATGATCGCATCGTCGACCACGATGCCGATCGACAGCACCAGGCCGAAGAGCGTGAGCAGGTTGATCGTGAATCCCAGCAGCGCCATTCCCAGAAACGCGCCGATCACGGACACCGGTACGGCGAGCGCGGGGATGAGTGTCGACCGCCACTTCTGCAGGAAGACATAGACGACGATCGTCACCAGCACGATGGCCAGGAAGAGCGTGACCTCCACCTCGTGGATCGAGGCCGTGATGAACGGGGTCAGGTCGAACCCCACCTTCCAGTGCACGCCGGGCGGGAAATGCTTCTCCAGCTCCGCCATGCGGGCCAGCACCCCCACTCTCGCCGCGAGCGCGTTCGCTCCCGCGCGCAGGTAGACGATCAGTCCCGCCGTCGGTTTCCCGTTGAGGCGGATGACGTTGTCGTAACTCTGTGAGCCGAGTCGAACGGTGCCTACGTCCTTCACGCGAACCAGGGAGCCGTCCGGCCGGGCCCGAACGACGATGTTGGCGAATTCCTCCGGAGTCGTCAGCCGACCCACCGCCGTGACGGGAATCGTGAACTGCGTCCCCGGCGGCGCCGGCTCACGACCGATGCGTCCCGCCGGGTGCGTGGCGTTCTGCTCCTGAATGGCGCTGACGACATCCGATACGGTCAACCCCAGGTGCGCGAGCTGCTCGGGGTTGAGGCTCACCAGCATGGCGAACTGCAGGCCGCCGAAGGTATTGGCTTGCCCCACGCCGTCTACCCGGCTGATCTCGTCCTGGATGTAGATCTTCGAGTAGTTGCTGAGCGCGGCCGCGTCCCAGCGGGGATCATCCGACGTGAGGGCCATGCCCATCAGGATGTCGGTCTGAGCCTTGAGGACGGTGATGCCCAGCTGCTGCGCCTGTTGCGGAATCTGCGGGGTGGCGATCTGCACCCGGTTCTGGACGTCCACCGCCGCCAGGTCCAAGTCGCGGGAAATGTCGAAGTAGACCTGGATCGCCAGGGATCCGTCACTGCCGCACGAGGTCTTGTAGTACTGGAGCCCCTGAATCCCCGGGAGCTGCTGCTCGATCGGGGCCGCGACCGCGGTGCAGACCTCCTCGGCGGTAGCACCGGGATACGATGCGGTGACCTGTACCGAGGGCGGGGTGATCCGCGGATACGTGTTGATGGGAAGGGACCGGAGCGCGAACAGCCCGAGCAGCACGATGACGAGCGAAATCACCATCGCGAAGATGGGCCGCCGGACGAAGAAGTAAGTGACCTCCTCTTCGTGTCCCGCCGAGGCCGTCATCGGCTCCCCGAAACCAGGGGCAGCGCCGGCGCCGCGGGCACATCCTTGCCGATGGGCTGCGGCGCCGAGTCGGCGGCGGCGCTGTAGGCCACCGGGTTGACCGTCGCTCCGGGGAAGATCTTCTGCGTGCCGTCAACGACGACACGGTCTCCCGCCTTGACTCCGCCGTCCAGGACCCACTGAGATCCATACCAGGTGGACGCGACAATCGGCTGGATCGCGACCTTGTTGCTGTCGCGAACGACGTAGACATAGGGTCCGGTCAGCCCCTGCAGTACCGCGCGCTGCGGAACCAGCAGCGCATCGTCCCGCTTCATCCCGAGCAGCTCAACCTGCACGAAGCTGCCTGGGAGCAGGATGTGACCCCGATTGGGAAACGTGGCGCGCAGGGTCTGCGTGCCGGTGAGCGGCTGAATGGAGATGTCCGCAAAGTTGACCGACCCCGGTTGTTCGACCACGCTGCCATCCGCCAGGTGAGCCCGCACCTGCAGGACCCCGGAGGGGAAGGTGAGCCGCTTCGCAGCGCGTTCGCGGCGCCATTCGAGCAGATCCTGGTCCGGCGGATTGAATTCGACGTACACGGGGTCGATCTGATCGAGTGTCGTCAGGGAATCGGCCGGCCCGGTGACCCGTGAGCCAAGGACCAGGTATGCCAGTCCCACCCGCCCGGCGACTTCGGCGCGTACGAAACAGTCCCTGTAGCCCTTCCGGGCCGCGTCCACCGCGCCCTGGTCGGCCGCCACATCCGCCTGTGCCTGTCGGTGGATCTGCTCAGCGCTGTCCACCGTGCTTTGCGCGACGGCCCGCTCGGCGAGCAGGGGCCGAACCCGGTTCAGGTTGATCTCGGCGCTTGCCAGCTTGGCCTTGGCGTTCTCGAGCGTACCCTCGGCCTGTCGCAGGGCGGCGGCATACTGGGTCGTGTCGACGAGGTAGAGCAGGGTGCCCTTAGCGACGTCCGTCCCCTCGACGAACGGCCGGGAGATGATGACTCCGGACACCTGCGACCGCACGATGATGTGCTTCGACGCCCGGGCGATGCCCTGGTAGCTGTAACGCGCGGGGATCGTCTGCGGAGTGACAGTTGCCACCGTCACCTGAGTGGGCGGCATCTGCATGTTGCCGCGCTGCTGCTGGCAGCCAGCCGCGGCGAGGAGGAGCACGAACCTGAGGTCAGACCGCAGGACGGCAAGGCATTTCTGTACACCGGGCTGCACGATCTGACTGCTCCATGTGGTGGCTTGGTGGGGCGAAAACCTATGAACGTCATCCCGTATGTCAAGCGACGGCAAGGCCGACCCTGACCGTTCGAGTAGAGCGTCCAAAGCGTCCAAGGTGATACGCGCGAAGGCTGCCAAGGGTTGCAGGATTGATCACGGCGTGGTCACGATGATGCCAAGTGGAACCCGGCGCCATCCCGGCCAGGTCCGCGGCCGGCCGCCCGCCCGTACCATCAACTGAGCGGAAATGCCGCCATCCAGGGCCACGGCCCGCACCGCCCCGAGCGAGCGCAGCAGTTGGGCGGTCTCGTTCAGGGTGAGACCGAAGGGGATCGAGCCGCCGGCCTCACCCAGCCCGTCGAACCGCGTGAGGAGGACCAGGAGGCGCCCGTCGGCCTGCTCTGCCAGGGCGAGACGCGCGTCACGGTGCTGCACGTCGAGGCCGGAGCTCGCCGCGACGATGGCCGCCGGGATCTCACCGCGTCCCGTGAGCAACGATGGGTATGACTGGAGCGCGGTCCAGGCGCCACCGGCCGCCCGCACCGCGCTGATGCTGTCCGGGTCCACAAACCGCACCTGCCCCGCGCGGTCCATTACGACCGCCATCGAGAGTGGCCCCAGGCCCGGCGGGCGCAGCTCGAGCCCGTTCATCACCGTCCAGCCCCACGGGGCGATGCTGTTGAACTGACCCGCGTTGAAGGCGGCGACCGAAGCCGGCGGCGCGTCCTCCACTGTCCACGCCCCGGCGCTCATCTCGTGGTTCAGATGAAGCGAGAGGGCGAGCCGGACCCGATTCGGGTCGAGGCGCAGAATGACGGCCTGGGTCCAGTGCCCCTCGCCTGGCGCCTCGACCCGGACGCTTCCCAGCTCGCGTCCCGGCCCGATCACCTGCCAGCTCACCGGGCCGATGCGGAGGCTGGTGGGCGCCACGGGTCGCCCGGCGACCAGAGCGAGCACTCCTGCCCCGGCGCTGGCCCCGGCCGCGAGGCCCGCCGTGAGACCCCTGCGCCCGAGCCTCACCTCACATCCCGATGGCGGCGAATCCCGCCTTGAGGTCCGCGCGCCTGGCCTCGATTGCCTGCTGCTCCGCCGAGCTCACGCCGGCCCGCTTCCCGGCGTTGAGGTAGGTGTAGATCAACTCCTTCACCTGACCGTACTCCACCTCGCTTAGCCCGGCGGCTTTGGCGCCCGCGGCCTCCGGTGAAACCTCCGGCGCTTTCATGACCGCCTGCTGCTCGGGGGTCGGCGCGGGGGTCTGTCCGGACTTGAGCGGCGCGCAGGCCGCTTCTGCCCGCTGCTGGATTGCCGCCTGGAGGGGTCCGAGCTGCATGGCGTACTGCATTGCCTTCTGGTTGTCTCCCGCCTTGGCCGCAGCCTGCGCCTGCTCCCCCAGCTTGGTGATCGTGGCCTGCCCCGTGTCCTTCTGCTGATGATCGCTCATGCAGGCGTAGTACCGCATTTCAGGGGTCATCTGCTTCTGGGCCTCTTGGTCCTTATGCGCCTTCTCGGCCGCCGCCGCCCGATCCTTGGTGTCCTTCTCGGTCTTCAGCCCGGCGAGAAAGTGATCCACCACCTCGGGCGTGATCGTGGGGCCCGGCAGCCGGGCGGGTTGGTCGGTCGATGTCTGGTCTGCGCTCGGGGCGACCTTTTCCTTGGCCTTCTTGACCAGGCCGCCAAGTTGCGCGGCACCCGAGCTGGGCATGGCAAACAAGGCCAGGATCAGGCAGAGACCGCCGGCCATGCGTGGCAACCGCATGCGATGACTCCAGGCTGAAGTGAGGGAGAGGGAACAGGTAAATATACTGATCGCGCGGCTCCGGGAGCCTGTCCCTGGGCCCGCCTTGCTGGCCCGTTGGCGGGGCCGGCCTTCCCGCTATATTCCCGCCCGTTCAAGGCTGTCCTACAAGCCCCCATTTGCGGAGTACCCCATGAGAATCCAGGCTCTCGCAGCCCTGGTGGCGGCTGGCGTGACCGTGGCAGGTTGCGGTCAGCCGGCGGCCGGCGGTGCGGTCAAGCTCGCCTCGGTCGATGACAGCGTGAGCTACGTCATCGGCTACAAGATGGGCGAGAACTTCCAGAAGCAGTCGATGCCGGTGAAGCCCGAGCTCATCGCACGGGGCCTCGCCGCCGGCATGACGGGCGGCCCCGCGGTCCTGTCCGACTCGGTGATGCAGTCCCTGATCATGGGATTCCAGGTCCGCATGATGGGCATCCAGCATCAGAAGGATTCCGTCTCGGGGGTCGCGAACCTCCGGGCCGGCCAGAAGTTCATGGCGGAGAACAAGGCAAAGGACGGCGTGAAGACCACATCCAGCGGGCTCCAGTACAAGGTGCTCAAGGAAGGAGCAGGTCCGCGGCCCAAGGCCACGAGCCAGGTGACGGTGCAATACAAGGGCACGCTGCTGGATGGGAGAGAGTTCGACAGCTCCTACGAGCGGGGCCAGCCGGCCACCTTCGTCCTGAATCAGGTCATCCCCGGCTGGACCGAGGGTGTCCAGCTGATGAACGTGGGCTCGAAGTATCAGTTCTGGATTCCGGAGAACCTCGCTTACGGGGCGCAGGGACAGCCGCCGACGATTCCCCCGAATGCCACGCTCGTGTTCGAAGTGGAGCTGGTGAGCTTCAAGTAGGACGGATGGTCGAAAGGCCAATCCCTCCCCCGGCCACCGAGGGAGGGATTGTGCATTTCGTGGAGCACTGAGTTCCTAGTTAAGGCGGATCCGTTCGACCCGATGGCTCTTGGTCTGGGCGTTGAACACGTCCAGCTGGACGATGCCTCCGTGTCCGGCCTCCTGCAGGACGTGTCGCGCGTCCTCCACCTGGTCCATCGGCTTTCCCTCGATCGAGACGATCACGTCAGGCCCGCCATTGTCCGGCGTCGCGAGGTGCTCGGCGGACGGGCCGTCCTGATCCACGTCGGTGACGACCAGCCCTTTCACTCCGCCCTGCGCGCCAGGGGTCACGGTGATGCCGAGCCCTTTGAGGGAGCTCGCCGCGCCGTTCTCCTGATCGCCCGATTCGAGCTGCGCGGGGCTGTTGGTGTCCAGCGCGGGCGCTTCCTGCAGCTTCACCTTGAGTGTCTGGCGCACGCCACCCTTCCGAGCCACCTCGACGCTCACCACCTCGCCCGGCCGGTGGAAGGCGACGGCCTGCTGCACCTGGGCCACGTAGTCGACCGGCTTCCCGTCAACGGCGATGATCACGTCACCGGCCTCGAGGCCGGCCTTGCGGGCGGGCGAATCCGCCGACCCCGGGTCCTCGACCACCACCCCCCGGATGTCGGAAAGCCCGACATATGCCGCATCGGTCTGGCCCGCGTCCTTGACGGTCACGCCCAGCATGGCCCGCTGCACGCGACCGCCGTGCTCGAGCTGGTCCATGACCTCTCTCGCGATGTTGATGGGGATCGCGAAGCCATAGCCGGTGTAGTAGCCGGTCTCGCTCGCGATCGCGGCGTTTACGCCGATGACCTCCCCCCGGACGTTCACGAGCGGACCGCCGGAGTTCCCGGGGTTGATGGCCGCGTCGGTCTGGATGAAGTCCTGGATGCTCCGCCTGGTGGAGTTCGGCAACTGCAGGGTGCGCCCCTTCGCGCTGATGATGCCCGAGGTGACCGTGAACGAGAGGTTCTCACCCATCGGGTTGCCGACCGCCAGCACCCACTCGCCGACCCGGGCGCTGTCGCTGTTCCCGAGCACCGCCGGCGTGAGACCGGTCGCGTTGATGTGCAGCAGCGCAATGTCCGTGGTCGGGTCGGTCCCGATGACCTTGGCGGGAAACTCACGGCGGTCCAGCAGCCGCACGGTCACCTTCTCCGCGCCGTCCACGACGTGCGCATTGGTCAGGATATCGCCATCCTGAGAGACGATGAAGCCGGACCCCGCGCCCCGCTGGATCTGCGGCCGGCTGGGCTGCTCCTGAAACTGGAAGAACGGCGCGAACTCGGGGGGAATGCGCAATTGCGGCTGCGTGTGGGTGTGGGTCGAGCTCTCGATATAGACCACGCTCGGCTTCACCCGCTCGGCGACGTTCGCATACGCGTCGCTCAGGGTGACCAACTGGCTGTTGTTCGCAAGCGGAGCCATCGCCGAGTGCGCCGGGGTGGGCGGCTCCGCCGCGCTGTGGCGCGGGAGGTTGAAGAGACCGGCCACCAGCAGGCCGGCCATGAATGAGACAGTCACCATCGCGGTGAGTCTGCCCCGCAGGTTGCGTAAGCTCATCTGCTCCTCCGTATGAATTCGGTCACCTGGGCCAAAGTGGCGCCGCTGGTCAGATCGACCGGCAGAGTGTCCCGGCGGTGACGGTCAATGCGGCTAACCCGCGGAGTTTCGGTCTCCTGGGGGTGCCTGGACCCATGGAAGGAGCAGACCCTGTGCCACCTAGAAGATCACCTTCGTGATCCGACCACCCGGGCCCACCAGCCAGCCGCCGCTCTTGCCGGCGAAGCCGGCACTCCAGTAGCTCAAGCTGTCGAGCACCCGCCAGGTCCTTCCCTCATCCGCCGACCAGCTCGCTCCCCCCGGCCCGACTGCGACCACCGTGGCGTCGGTGCCGGGGACGTAGACCACGGCGAACACCGGCCCCGGAAATGTCGGGCGCGCGGCCAGCGTCCAGGTCACGCCTCCATCAGATGTCCGAATGACTTCCGCCGTCGCACTGTCTTTCCCGGCGATGTCGCCGCCGGCCGCGATGCCGTCCCGGGGATTCCGGAAGGCGACGGAGGTGAGGCCGGTGGTGCGTGAACCCTGCGTGATCGGTGTGGTCGCCGACTGCCAGGTCAGTCCCCGGTCGGCGCTCCGCAGCACCCGCGCCTTCTCCCCGCCGCCGGTGGCGACAAAGGCGGCCGCATTCCCCTGCGTCGTCACGCAGGTGCCGCTGGCCGCGAAGGCTCCCTCGTTGGCCGTCGCGCCGTCGAGCTCGTGGCGCCGCCAGACCTCGCCTCCGTCGGTCGTGGTCACGTAGGGGAAACGCCCATTCACTGCGTCACTCCAGGCCAGGCCGTTGTCCTTGTCCCAGAACGCGAAGCAATCGTAGAACGCGGCGCTGTCGCGGTTGACGAACTGGATCGCCCAATCCACTCCCGCATCCACCGTCCGGTAGATGCGCGAATTGGTTCCGTTGCCGGCGCTCAGCAGGTAGGCGTTGTCGTTGTCGAACGCCGCGACGTCGCGGAATTCCAGGCTGTCGGCTTCCGGCACCGTCGCGGTGCGCCAGGTTGCGCCGCCGTCCAGAGTGACCGCGTAGGTGCCGCCCGTGCCGCTCACCCAGACCACCTTGTCGTTCACCACGCTCACCGCCTGCAGCCGCTGGGTGGTGCCGGACACCAGGTCCTGGAGCTTGGGCCCCGAGGGCGACTCCCGGGGCGGCGGCAGAGTGACAGGCGCCGGCTTGGGTGGCTTAGGCGGGCCGTAGGAGACGCAGGCGCTGAGCGCAAGAAGCAGGATGACCAACCGGGTGGCGAGCATGGGAGCTTCCGGGTGAGGATGGTCGGACCTGGGCAGGGATGCGGGAAAAGGTCGTTGCATCTCGACAGAGGATACTAGTCGGGTGATCATTGGTGAATGGTAGGTGGCACTGGGTGTGGTATCAGCCATCAGCCGTCAGCCGTCAGCTCGTTCGGTCGAGATTGCCCATCAGGCTTCGAGCCTTCCATGCCAGAACCCAGGAAAGCAACCCGACGGAAGCGGACCAGGCCTGCCCCCGAGCCGCGGGGACTGACCGCGAAGCAGGTTGCCGGGAGCCAGCCTCCCGCCGCCGTGGAACGGCTCGCGGCGACGATCGCCGAGGATGGCGGGTCCGTCATCGGCTCCTATCGCGAGCCACTGGAAGGGCAGTGGCAGATTCTGGCCGGACTGCCGATCGGAGCCGTCGTCGCGACTCCCTACCAGCGCGATCTCTCGGAGGCCCACGTCAGGCGGCTCGCCGACGCGATCACCCGCCTCGGTCGCTTCATGGATCCGATCGTGGCCGTGCGCCAGGGCGACGGGACCTATTGGACCCCCAACGGGAACCATCGGCTGGCCGCCATGCGCTCGCTCGGGGCCCGGAGCGTCGTCGCCCTGGTTGTCCCCGAACCCGAAGTAGCGCATCGCATCCTCGTGTTGAACTGCGAGAAGGCCCACAATGTCCGGGAGCGGGCATTGGAGGTGATCCGACTGGCCGAGGTGCTGGAGAAGCTCGACGACCGGCCCGAACGGAGCTACGAAACCGAATTCGAGGAACCTGCCCTTCTCACCCTCGGGTGCTGCTATCAGAGAAACGGACGATTCTCGGGAGGCGCCTATCACTCCGTCCTCAAGCGGGTGGAGAGCTTTCTGGGGACGAAGCTGTCGACCGCGCTCGCCACACGTCGGGCACGCGCGGAGGCCCTGCTGGAGCTCGACGCCGCGGTGCTGGAGGCCATTCAGGGCCTGAAGGCACGGGGGTTCGAAAGCCCCTATCTCCGCGCGTTCGTCCTGGCTCGCATCAACCCGCTTCGCTTCACTCTGAAGCGCGGCCAGAAGGCCGACTTCGACGAAACGATCGCGAAGATGCTCTCCGCCGCGCGCCGCTTCGACGCCTCCCGAATCCGGCCCGATCAGGTCGCCCGGGCAGCCGGACCGCCCGAGGAGTAACGTCCCCGTTCTCTCTGGTCCGGGCGTCCGGTTCCTCGTACCTTTCCGGCCGAATCGATCGACCTTCCCGCCATCAAGGCGCTTTCTATTGAGTGATCTGCCTGAACGCCTGAGAGCCGCGCTGGCATCTCGCTACGATCTGCAACGCGAAATCGGCGCGGGCGGGATGGCGACCGTGTACCTCGCCGAGGACGTCAAGCACCATCGCAAGGTTGCGGTGAAGGTGCTTCGTCCCGAACTGGCTGCTACGCTCGGTCCAACCCGGTTCCTGCGGGAGATCGAGATCGCCGCGCAGCTGCAGCACCCACACATCCTTCCGCTGCTCGACTCGGGCGAGGCCGATGGGTTCCTGTACTACGTCATGCCCTACATCGAGGGCGTGTCGCTGCGGGACCGGCTGGCCCGCCAGCGGGAGCTTCCCGTCGCCGAGGCCGTTCGATTGCTGCGCGACGTGGCGGATGCCCTGTCGTACGCCCATGGTCGCGGCGTGGTGCATCGCGATATCAAGCCGGACAACATCATGCTGTCGGGCCGGCACGCGCTGGTCATGGACTTCGGCGTGGCGAAGGCCGTCAGCGAAGCCACGGGGCGCCAGACGCTCACCACCCTCGGCGTGGCTCTCGGCACGCCGGTGTACATGGCCCCGGAGCAGGCCGCTGCCGACCCGAACGTCGATCACCGCGCCGACCTGTATGCCTTGGGCGTGATGGGCTACGAGCTGCTGACCGGGAAGCCGCCCTTCACCGGCCTCACCCCCCAGCAGGTGCTCGCGGCCCACGTCACCGAGGCGCCGCAGCCCGTGACACTGCACCGCGCCGCCTGCCCCCCGGCGCTGGCCGAGATCATCATGCGCTGTCTGGCCAAGCGGCCCGCGGATCGCTGGCAGAGCGCAGAGGAAATCGTGGAGCGCCTGGAGGGACTGGGAACGCCGAGCGGCGGAATCACCCCGACCCAGACCCAGCCCACGACGGCGGTGTCCCCAGGGCGCGCGTGGCAGAGTCACCCGCTCAAGGTAGCGGGCCTCTTCGCCCTCGTCTCCGTGGCCGTGCTCGGGGCCGTCTACTTCCTCACCATTCAGCTCGGGCTCCCCGACTGGGTGCCGAAAGCCGCCCTGGCGCTGCTGCTGATCGGGCTGCCCATCATGGTCGTGACCAGCCTGGTCGAGCGCCGGAGAACCGTGGCGCGCGCCACCGGCCACTGGTCGGCCAGCGGGGAGACGGGCGTCCAGCGCTGGGTGACGTGGCACAAGGCGATCCGCGGCGGCTATCTCGCCTTCGGCGCCCTCGGCGTGGGGACCGTCGCGTATACCGCGATGCGGCTGCTCGGGATCGGACCTGTGGGCACACTGGTCGCCGCGGGCAAGCTCGCTGCGCGCGACAAGCTGATCATCGCCGACTTCGTCAATCACTCGAATGACTCCACCCTCGGCCCCTCCGTTACCGAGGCGTTTCGGGTCGACATCGCGCAGTCGCCCTTGGTCAACGTCATGAGCTCGGCCCTGGTGGGGGATGCCCTGGCCCGGATGCACCGGGACCCCAAGTCCGCCGTGGACCCGGAAACGGCCCGCGATGTCGCCATGCGGGAGGGAGCCAAGGCCATCCTCGCCGGCGAGATCAGCCCCATCGGCAAGGGCTACGTGCTCTCGGCCAAGATTCTCGCGGCCGTCGATGGCGCGGAGCTGGTGGCCGTGCGCGAGACGGCCGCCGACGAGCACGAGATCCTCCCGGCGCTGGACCGCCTCTCCCGCCACATCCGCGAGCGAATTGGGGAGTCACTCCGGACCATTCGGGCCAACGAGCCGCTGGAGGAGGTCACCACCGGCTCGCTCGAGGCGCTGCGGCTGTACACGGAAGGGGCGCGTGCGAGCGATAACGGCGAAACCGATCGCGCAATCACCCTGCTGCGTCAGGCCATTGCGCTGGACAGCGGCTTTGCCATGGCCTGGCGGAAGCTCGCCGTCGCCATCAACAACGCCCGCGGCAGCACGACGGAGCGCGTGGCGGCGTCGACCCGGGCTTACGAGCACCGCGATCGGCTTACCGAGGTCGAGCGCTACCAGACGACCGCGTACTACTTCCTCGACGTGGACTACGACCCGGACAAGGCCATCAGCGCCTACCGGGCGATTCTCGAGCTCAAGCCGGACGACCCCATCGCGCCGAACAACTTGGCTCTTGTCCTCAACAGCCTGAGGCGCTGGTCCGAGGCGGAACCGATTGCCCAGCGCTACGTCGAGCAGGGGGGCACCGGGACGGTCTTCGGTCAGCTGGTCGAAGCGCAACTGGGCCAGGGCAAGGCCGCCGCGGCCCGAGCTTCCCTCACCGAATACGCCCGACGCAGCCCGCGCAGCGTGTTCCGGCACACCGTCCTGGCCGGCTACTTCGCGGGAACTCATCAGTACGATAGCGCCCGGGTCCAGATCGATTCCGTGCGCGTACTCTCTCAGGATCAGGCCGATCTGTCCACCGCCGCCATCGTGCTCAGTGCTCTTGCCCGGGTCGAGGGACGTCTCTCGGACGCCGACCGCCAGGCGCGTGACTTCCAGGCGGTCGGTGAGCGGCGCCACCTGCCGGCCGATGTGCTCGTTGGGGCGGCGATGGTCGCCGAGTCTCAGGCTCTCTACCAACACGACCAGAGCGGCGCAGCCCGCGGCCTCGATGCCGCTCTCATGGAGCATCCCCTGGCGTCCCTGCCGGCGCTGGACCGCCCCTACGTTGAGCTGGCAACCGCCTACGCCATGGCCGGGCAGCCCGCCAAGGCCAGGGCACTGCTCAAGGACTTCGACGCCGCGGTTCCGCTCGGAGTGCGGCGAGGGGACGCCCAGAGCGGGCGTGCCCGGGGATACATCGCGCTCGCCGAGGGACGGCCCCAGGACGCGATCGACGCCTTCCACTCATGGTGGGACCGTGCGGGGTGCACCAACTGCGCCCTGCCCGATCTGGGCCGTGCCTACGACCTGGCCAAGCAACCGGACTCCGCTCTCGCCGTCTATCAACGCGCCGCCGAGACGCCCGGAGGTCTGCTCAGTGTCTTCAACTACCAATGGGGCCTGGCGCAGTCCTACCGACGTTTGGGCGAGTTGTACGATGACAAAGGCATGCGCGGCAAGGCCCTCGACTACTACGGCCGGTTCGTCGCGCTCTGGAAGAATGCCGATCCCGAGCTGCAGCCCCAGGTTCGGGAAGTGAAGGAGCGCATGGCGAAGCTTGCTGGAGAGCAGAAGTGAGGATGGCTGGGCCGGCTCGAGCCGAGGCTACTGGCGCCACCCGTGACTGAGGTTCCCTCCCGGCTCCGCGAGGCCATCGCCGATCGGTACGCGCTCGAGCGTGAGCTCGGGAGCGGCGGCATGGCCACCGTCTATCTCGCACTGGACCTGCGGCACGACCGGAAGGTGGCCGTGAAGGTCCTCCGGCCCGAGCTCGCCGCGACGCTCGGCCCCGATCGATTCCTGCGCGAGATCCGGATCGCCGCCCAGCTGCAGCACCCGCACATTCTACCCCTTCTCGATTCCGGCGAGGCGGACGGGTTTCTCTACTACGTCATGCCGTACATCGAGGGCGAATCGCTCCGTGACCGGGTGGCGGAAAAGGGAGAGCTGCCCATAGCCGAGACCACGCGGCTGCTTCGCGATGTGGTGGATGCCCTCTCTTATGCGCACGGTCGTGGGGTCGTGCACCGGGATATCAAGCCCGACAACATCATGTTATCGGGGCGCCATGCACTCGTCATGGATTTCGGCGTCGCCAAGGCGGTGAGCGAAGCGACTGGCCGGCAGACGCTCACCACGGTTGGGGTCGCGCTGGGTACGCCGGCCTACATGGCTCCCGAACAGGCCGCGGCGGATCCGCATGTGGACCATCGCGCCGATCTGTACGCTGTCGGTGTCATGGGGTACGAACTCCTCACGGGACGCCCGCCCTTTACGGGCGTCACGCCACAGCAGGTCCTGGCGGCCCACGTCACGGAGATGCCTCGGCCGGTCACTGAGTTGCGCTCCGCCTGCCCTCCGGCGCTGGCGGAAGTGATCATGCGCTGTCTTGCCAAACGCCCTGCCGATCGGTGGCAGAGCGCCGAGGAGGTGCTGGATCGGCTGGAATCCCTCGGCACGACGAGCGGGGGAACCACGCCGAGCCAGACGATCCCCACGGCCGCCGTCTTGCCTGGCTCGCGATACGGCTCACCCATCCGGGTCGCGGCGCTCTTCCTGCTCGTGTCCGTGGCGGTCCTCGGCGCGGTCTATTTCCTCACCATTCAGCTCGGTCTGCCGGACTGGGTGCCCTGGGTTGCGCTGGGGCTGCTCGCGGTCGGGCTTCCAATCATGGTGATCACCGGGTTGATCGAGCGCCGTCGGGCCGTGGCCAGGGCCACCGGAGTCTGGTCGCCGAGCGGTGAAACAGGAGTACAGCGGTACATCACATGGAAGAAGGCTACGCGCGGGGGGTACCTCGCCTTCGGCGCTCTCGGCGTCGCCGCGGCGGGATATACGGCCATGCGAGTGCTCGGGATCGGCCCGGTGGGAACCCTCCTCGCCTCCGGCAACTTCAAGGCGAGTGATAAAGTCATCGTAGCTGATTTTGTCACTCGGACCTCGGATTCGACCCTCGGCCCGTCAATCAGCGAGGCCTTTCGCATCGACCTGGCGCAGTCGCCGGTGGTGACGCTGATCAGCACGGCGCAGGTGGGTGATGCCCTCGATCGGATGCAGCACCCGCGGACCGCCTTTCTGACGGTGGACCTCGCTCGGGAGGTCGCCCAGCGCGAGGGCGCCAAGGCCGTCGTGGTGGGGGAGATCGGGCAGGTGGGCAAGAGCTATGCTCTCGCCGCGCGGTTGCTCGCCGCCAAGGATGGCGCCGAGCTGGTCGCATTGCGGGAGACCGCGGACAACGATGGGGAGATTCTCAAGGCTGTCGACAGGCTTTCCAAGCGGATGCGCGAGCGCATCGGCGAGTCCTTGCGCACCATTCGCACGACGGATCCGCTCGAGCAGGTCACCACGAGTTCCCTGGAGGCGCTCCGCCTCTACACGGACGGCGTCCGGGCAGCCAGCATAGCGGACAACGCGCGAGCCATCAGTCTCCTGCGACAGGCCGTGTCCATCGACACCGGGTTTGCCATGGCATGGCGGAAGCTGGCGGTTGCCCTCAACAATTCGGGCGGAAGCACCGCGAGCGCCATCGATGCCACTACCAGGGCCTACGCTCACCGAGACCGCCTTCCGGAACGCGAGCGTTACCAGACGACCGCCTTCTACTTCTGGAAGGTGGAGAATGACCGCGACAAGGCGATCGCCGCCTACCGGGCCGTGCTGGCGATCGATCCCGAAGACCTGACCGCACTGCTCAATCTGGCAGCGATCCTCGGCGAGACACGCCAATGGGCTTCGGCCGAGTCACTGGCCGTCCGAGGCGTCCGAGTGGACCCCCACACCGTCGCCGGCTATGACATTCTGTTGAATGCCCAGCTCGGCCAGGGAAAGACCGCCGATGCTCGCGCGACCCTGGATCGGTTCGCCAAGGCCATGCCGGGGAACCCGGCCCTGGGGTACTATCGCATGGGCTTTTATGTGGCCACCGGAGCCGCCGATAGCGCCCTCGCCATCGTGCGCGCCGGCCAGGGCGCCATTCATGATCTCAGCATGCAGGCGGGGCTTGCCTTCGCGCGGAGCGGACTCGATCGGTGGCGCGGCCGGCTTGCCGCGGCCGAACAGGACCTTCACGAGGCGGCCGCTCTTTCTGAGCAGCGGGATCTCCCCGGACAAGCCCTGATGGCGGCTGCGGCCATTTCCGGCGATCAGGCCATCTTCCTGCGCGCCCCCGCCCTCGCCTCGGCAACGCTTGATTCGGCCCTC
>DATJVM010000072.1:0-25693 GCA_035501775.1 Gemmatimonadales bacterium
CACGGTCAACAACCCGGGCCAGGCCGCGGCGTTCACTTTCACCAACCTCAAGTTCCTCACCGCGCCGAGCACCGGCCTCTACCTCAAGGCCACGGATGCGGACGGTACCACGCCCAACGTCCTGGTCATCAACATGGCCAACGCCAGCCCCTACCAGGGCGGCGCGTTCTTCCAGGTCGCCAACGGCGCCATCGTGAACTGGCCGCCCGCGCCGGTCTGGGTGGGAACGACGAGCACCGACTGGAGCACCGCTACCAACTGGAGCTTCGGTGCGGTACCGCAGGCTACCGACAGCGTGGTCATCGGGCCGGCCGCGAACCAGCCGTCACTCTCGCAAAACGTCTCGGTGGGCGCGGTGAACGTCACCAGCGGCACGCTCACGATGGGCGGCCACGCGCTGGCGGTGACGCGTACCCTTGCGACTACCGCCACTGGCGCGCTGGCGATGACCAACATGGCGGACACGCTGACCGTAGGCGGCAACGCCAGCTTCAATGGCGCGGCCGAGACCGGGAAGCTCACCGCCGGGCTCCTGCAGGTGGCGGGAGGCTTCAGCCAGGCGCATGCCACCAGCGCCGCCAGCTTCATCGCGACCGCCGGCCACACGGTGCTGCTCAACGGCGCGGCGCCGCAGACAGTCACCTTTGCAGATTCCGTAACAAGCGCCTTCGGCAACCTGACTCTTATCAACCTGCAGGTCTCGGTGGCGAGCCTGGTTCAGGTCGCAGGCAATCTGAACGTCGGGCCGGGCGTGGTGGTCACCGCCACCGACACGACGATCAACGGCAAAGGCTTCAACGTTCTCGGGAACGTGGATGTCACGTCCACCGCTACCCTCAGGCTGGGCCGGCTCTATGAGGCGGGGGTGCTCACCTCGGCAGGGACGTACGCGGTCAGCTCGACGATCTTCACGGGGACGGCGCAGACGGCTCCGCCCAGCCTGACGTACGGAAGCGTCTACATCAACGGCACGGTGACCTTCGGGCCGGGCAGCGTCACCATCGCCAACAACCTGGTGGTGAGCGCCACCACGGCGGTGCTTACCCTTGGCGGATCCACCGACGTGGGTGGCAGCGTCTTTGTGCAGAACGGCAAGCTGATACTCAACAACCAGCAGCTGGTCGATGCGGGGAACCTTACGGTCACTGGTAACGGCACCGTGACGATGGCCGGTGCCAATGAGGTCTTCCAGGTAGCGGGGAATGTCAGCTTCGACGGCGGGAGCACTAACGGGCTCCTCACCGCTGGAACTCTCTACGTCGGTGGCAGCTTCACGCAGCTCGCCACGTCGAGCAACCAGAGCTTTGCTGCGAACCCAGGCCACCTGACCGAGTTCCTGTCGTCGAGCCCGACGATCTCCTTCGCGACCCCTGGGACCACGGCCTCGCATTTCGGGGACGTGACTTCGAGCAACTACAGCCCGACGCTCAACCTCAGCACGAATGTTGTGATCCGAGGGTACCTGAACGGCGGGGATGGCTTCGGCGGTACGGTGAAGGGGAATACCTGCGGGGTGACGCTCACAGTGCAAACGATTTATACCGGAAGCGCCACGTTCAACTGCGCGGCCCTGGTCATCTACGATTCGACAGGAGCGACCGCGGGCCTCAGCAACGTTTCCTTCTACAACCTCCCGTCGACGGCGACCCAGCTCACCATCGAGCACCCGGGTATTGCGGGTGCGCCGTACACTCTGGGGAATATCACGTTCGTACCGCTCACGACTGGAAACACCGGCTTCTACCTCAGTGCCGTAGACCTCGATGGTATCGCTCCGCCCCTGTCGGTGAACGTGACCGGCAACGACCCGGGGAACGGAGTGAGCTTCACAAAGCCGCCCGTCGGTGGCGCAATCGTCACCTGGCCGCCAGAAGGCGGCGTCGCGACCTGGACGGGGTTGGGGGGAACAACCGACTGGAATACCGCAACGAATTGGAGCACCGGCCTCGTACCGGGGCCGACCGACAGCGTCGAGATCGTGATCCCGGTGACAGGTGGACAGACGCCGGTCCTCACCACGTACACGACAGTCGGAGCAGTGAACGTTCACAGCGGCAATCTGACGGTGAACGGCCAGACGCTGATCATCGCCCGAACCCTCGCCACGAGCGACAGCGGCACGTTCACGATGAACAACGCGGCCGACTACGTGATCGTCGGGCAGAACGCCAGCTTCGGCGGCGCAAGTACCTCGGGCCTCCTGACCAACGGTTACCTGGTGATCGGTGGCAACTTCATCCAGACCGTTGGGCTGAGCACTACGACCTTCGCGCCGAGCGGATCTCACTTCACCGAGATCGGGAGCCCGGGATCGGCCACCATCAGCTTCGCCTCCCCCGGCGCGGGGGCGGCAGGATCCCACTTCCAGAACCTGATTCTGGTCAATGCAACCGGAGGTGTGTCGCTCTCGGGGAACACGATCGTGGACAGCCTCTTCACTGCCTATGGCACCAGTCAGACGCCATACCTGCTGAAGGGCGGCGGGTCGAGCCTCACGGCCCAGGAGTGGCTCGTGAACCAGCTGGTCGTCGACAACGCGCCGATGATCCTGACGGAAGGCGCGATCGGGCTCTCTCAGCAGTTCGACAGCGTGACCTTCCAGAACTTCCCGACGACGTCGGCCGCATATCCGCTGATGAACCTAACACTGGCAGGTGGGGCGGCGGCGCCTCGCGGCGTCACCTTCAACGCCACGCAGTTCCAGACAAGCTTTGGTGGCGGAACGGGCCAGTACGTGGTCGTCGCTTCCAGCAACGGCTTTTTCGTCAACTTGATCATGGCCGGCTCCAACGACCCGACGGGCGGTGCTTCCCGAAGCACGGCGACTCCACCGGCAACCATCGCCTACCAGTAGCTCGTCAGGGTTACGCCCAGCGCCGACCAGTCGGACTCGGGTGCCTCCCGAGACGCTGGCTCGCGGCAGGACCGCGAGTAGGCTCAAGTACCTATATTCCCGCATGGCCCTCCACCTCTCCGTCAAGCAGCAGTCGCAGCTGGCGTTCCTCCAGCTCCTGCCCCCCAAGTTCCATCGGGTCGAATCGGTCATCGAACAGCTGAACAATCCCAAGGTAGATGAGACCCTGGTCCGGGGAATGATCCGGGTCCTCGACGAAATGAAGGCGGGGGCGTCTCAGCTCGACCTGCCCAAGCTGGCCGACGCTCTGGGCGCCATGGCCGCGATGGGCCGTCAGGGAGGCGGTGGAATGAAGGTGAAGATCCGGGGGCTCAGAGACCTGCTGGGGAGCGTCCGGGCGGCCTACGATGCGGCCGTAAGAAAGGCCTCCGTACCGGAGGCCCAGGTCAAGGAGTGACGGGTCGAGTCTACTTGGCCGAGCCCGGCTCGTAGACGTCCTCCCCCTTTTTTCGATAGTAGTTGTCGATTACGGGACCGGCCATGAGGATGACCATCCCGTGAATCAGCACGCCGATAAGGAGCGACACGAAGGTGAGAGCGGCGAGAATGCCACCCGCCCCGATGCCCGCAAACACGCGACCGAGAAACTCCATAGGGTACCACCCGTCAGGTAGAGTGCCTTTGAGCCGTAACACTACTTAGACGCCATCCCACTATCAACCGAGGAAGTCCCCTGTGTCCGCCCGAACCCCGTTGCTGCTCCTCGCCGCTTCCCTGCTCACGACCGGGCTCAGAGCCCAGGGCCACGACCACGAGGGGCACGGCCCACCGCCCCAGATCCAGAACGGGGGCGTCTTTCCCGCGGGGTGGAGCGTTCGCCCCGACGAGGGCGGCAAGCCCACGGAGGTGAGCCTGGCCGACATGGCCCCTGGGTGGCACATCGTAACCGCGACTTCCGGCATCATGTACCGGGACCGGGATACGGTCTCCGGAAGCTACGAAGTGACGGCCAAGATTCATCTCTTTCCGAGCGGCGGGGGACACTCCGAAGCGTTCGGCCTCTTCGTTGGAGGAAGTCACCTCGCCGATGCGGGCCAGCGCTACCTCTACTTCCTCATCCGCGGCGACGGCACCTTCAAGGTGAAGCGCCGGGACGGGACCGCGGCCACCGATGTCACGTCGGGTTGGACCCCGGCGGCATCGATCGCCAAGGCCAGGGCGGACGGTCCGGTCCCGAACGTGCTCTCGGTGCGGGTCGACAAGGACAAGATCCGCTTTCTCGTGAACGGCGCGGAGGTGTACGCGGCGCCGCGAGCCGGCTTCGGGACCGACGGAGTCGCCGGACTCCGGATCAACCACAACCTGTCGGTGCACGTGGAGACGCTCGACCTCCGCCGTAGCTAGGCGCGTTGAGCCGCCAGGGCCTGTTCCGCGGCCTTGGCGACTTCTCCTTCTCCTTCCGCCGCGATCCGGGCCAGTGCCTGTTTCGCGGCGGTCGACTTGGATTCGGTAAGCGCCCGGACCACGGCGAGCTGCCGCCTGATGAGCGCTCCGCCCAAGCCGAACACCTTGCGCTTCTGCAGAGCGATCCGAGCCAGGGCCGCGGCGGCTTCAGGGGCGTCGATGGCGACCAGGGCCTCGAGCAGCTCGTCCCAGGCCGCCGGGTCGCGCTCCGACTCGAGAGCCGCAAGGAGCGGCATCGCGATGGCCCCCGAGCCACGCGCCGCGAGGGCGCGCCCGGCGCGGGCGCGGATGGCCGGTGACTCGTGTCCCAAGGCCTGACGCAATGGCTCCACCGCCGCCTTGTCGCGATAGTGGCCGAGCGCATCAACCGCCGCGAGGCGGACCCGCTCATCGGAGTGCTGCACCAGGTTCGCCAGCAGGGAGACGGCCTGCGGGGCGCCGAGCCTGCCGAGCAGCTCCGCCCCGAGCCGCACCTCCGCGGCTCGGCTGCTCTTCACCAGCGGAACGACGATCTGCAGTGCCTCCGGCATGCCAGCCAACGCATCGGCCAGGAAGGCCCGCGGCCCCACGGTATCGCTCTTCTTGAGGACGTCCAGAACCTGCTCCGCCGCCGGGAGCCCGCCGGCCCGAAGGACCTCGGTGGTCCGCGGCTGCTCCTCGGGCACGATGAACGCCTGCTGGATGAGCCCGTCGACGACGGGCCGGGTCATGATCCGCTTGAGCGCGATGGCCCAGATGCGGCGGGAGTCCTCGCCCAGACCGGGCAGCATGCGCAGGGCGGC
This sequence comes from Gemmatimonadales bacterium, assembly GCA_035501775.1. Taxonomy (GTDB): domain Bacteria; phylum Gemmatimonadota; class Gemmatimonadetes; order Gemmatimonadales; family GWC2-71-9; genus JADJOM01. The sequence goes on from DATJVM010000072.1 coordinate 5,101, forward strand.
CTGCGCCGAGTGCAGGACCATCCGCCAATCTCCCTCGCGCGTGTACTGCTCGATCTCGCGGAGGATGCCCTCGATGACGTGCGCCAGCTCATCGCCCGGCCTGGCGCGCGGAACAGTGGCGAGTGCCGGATCCGAGAGCGCAAGGCGCTGTCCGGTGTTCAGCGGCTCTACCCGGTCCGGCAACAGTTGAACCCGCACCGCGGCCGTAATGGGGATAGGAGCCGTATCGTCCGCCAGCGCACGCGCCAGGGCCAGCAGTTCCTCGGCGGTGGCCCCGGCCGAGATCTGCACCGCGTCGACTCGCCGTATCTGCAAGCGTTCCTTGAGCGGATCACCGCCGCCGGCCCAGTCGTTCTCGATCCCGGCCTCGATGAGGGCCGGCGTAGCCACCACGCGAGCGGCGATCTTGTCCAGCACCTCCCGAATCCCCTCCTCCTTCACGGGGGGGCTGGCGAGGAGGACCAGGAGCCGGCCGAAGAGATCGGCGAATTCGGGGGTGGGACCGGCCGCAGGCTCAGGCATGGAGGTGGTAATATCGGCGCCGGGTCGAGCAAGGCAACGCCAGTGGATCGCGACAGATGGTCGATGCGCTTTATGGCTTCAGAATTCTACAGATTATGCACTCGAACTGGCAGCTTGGTCAATTTTATGTGCCGATTTGTGCTGAATGTTATCAAGAAGATGCAAGTATTGCAGAAATCTATTGACAGTTCGAATGCTGAGCGGTATAGTTACCACCGCATATGACTGCCGCGTGGCGAAACCCGGACCTCAATTCCAATCGACTCCGCGCCAAGCGGGGAGCGTACCGGTAGCGTCCAAGGCAACGACTTCAGTCTGACTTGCTCCGGCCCGCTCGAAGGTGAGCGGGCTGTTCCGTTTCCCCGGCTTCTCTACGGCGGAGCAGGAGGATTCGTGCCCGGCCCTTTTGTCGTCGACCTCTGAATGGAGATCCCATGTCCCTGCGGCCCCTCGTCTACTCGACCGCCCTTTCCCTGCTTTCCTCTGGCCTGTTAAGCGCGCAGTCCCCGGCGGACAGCACCAAGAAGCCCGACTCCACCGCCGCCCCCGCCGCGGCCCCCGCCCCGGCCAACCCGGTCACGCTGAGCGGGTATGTGACCACGTCCTATACCTACTCGAACAACCCTTCAGGCAACGCCATCGCGGGCCGGCTGTACGATAACAAGAACGACCAGTTCATGTTCAACGCCGCGATGGTCACGGTGTCCAAGGCGGTGGCGACCGACAAACTCGATGCGGGCTTCGAGGTGGACGCGCTGTTCGGCCAGGACGGCGCCACCTTCCAGGCGAGCGGGTTGGGCCTCGGGACGCTCGGCGACGTGGCCCAGGCCTACGTCACCCTCAACCTGCCCATGTCCAAGGACGGTTACGTGCAGTTCAAGGCGGGAAAGAGCGCGACCCTGATGGGCGTCGAGCTCCTGCAGGACGTTGCCAACCCCAACTTCTCGATCGGGAATCAGTTCATCTTCGTCGAGAACACGACCAACACCGGCGTCGGGGCGGACTTCCACTTCACGCCTAAAGTCGAGGCGGACGTCCGGGTCATCAATGGATGGGACCTGCTCACGGATAACAACTCCCGGAAGTCGTTCATGGGTCGGCTGGCCCTCACACCGGACGCGAAGACCACCGTCAGTCTCCTCGGGTACTACGGCCCCGAGCAGCCGGGGAACAACACCAACAACCGGTATGGCGGTGACCTCGTATTCAGCCGGAAGCTGACCGGCAGTGTTGCGCTCCAGGGTCAGTTCGACGCGGGCAAGGAGCAGGGGGCCGCGCCGTCGGGAGGCGATGCCAAGTGGTGGGCGGGCGGGCTCTGGCTCACCGCCGATCTCTCCCCGAAGGTGGGGCTGGCGCTGCGTGGCGATTACGTCGACGACAAGCAGGGCGCCCGATCGCTCGGCTTCTTCGGTGTGGCGTCGGGCGGCCTCGATACCGAGAACAAGTTCGGGAGCGGGACCGCCACGCTCAACATCAAGACCTGGTCCAACACCCTCATTCGCCCCGAGATCCGCTACGACAAGTCGAACCTCGCCATCTTCGGCGGGCAGAAGGATCAGGTGACGTTCGCGCTGGCCGTGAGTTACAGCTACCCCTGACCGCGCAACTGGGTCCATTCGAGGGGCCCGGTCAATGGACCGAGCCCCTCGATTCCCTGACCCACCACCGGGTCAGAGCGTCGCCGCGATCTCCCGGAAGGTGTCATCGAGCCGGTTGAGCATCTCATCCACCAGCGGCACGGGGATGCCGAGCGCCGGCTCGATGCGAATGGTGCGAGCCTTGGAGTAGGTCCCGGCCACGAGCACCCCCCGCTTGAAGAGCCCGGCCGCGCACTGGAATCCAATCTCGTCGCTGGGGAACTCCATGCCGATCAGCAGTCCCCTGCCGTGCGCGTCAGTCAGGACCTGCGGGTATTTCCGGCGCAGCGCGCCGAGCGCCGTGAGGATCCGGTCTCCCTTCTCGGCTGCCTGACGCGGGAGATCCTCCTCCAATGTGACCTCGATGGCCGCGATCCCGGCCACGCAGGCGATCGGGTTTCCGCCGAAGGTGGTCGAATGGATGATCGGGTTCGGGATCAGCACCTCCCAGATGGCGGGCGTAGAGACGAACGCGGAGAGAGGCATCACGCCGCCACCCAGCGACTTTCCGAGGCACATGATGTCGGGGACCACTCCCGCATGGTCTACCCCCCAGAGCCGGCCGGTCCGGCCCATTCCGGTCTGGATTTCATCGGCGATGAGGAGCGCGCCGTAGCGGGTGCACGCCGCGCGCACGCGGGGCAGGTAATCATCAGGCGGCACCACGCCACCAGCTTCGCCCTGGACCGGCTCGACGACCACGGCCGCGGGAAGCTGTCCGACGGCGTCCAGCACCGCCAACTGGTCCTCGAGCGCCCCCGCGTCCCCATAGGGCACGAAGCGCACGTCCTGCAATCCCCCTTCGAAAGGGGTGCGGAACGAGGCCTTTCCCATGAGGGACAGCGAGCCCAGCGATTTGCCGTGGAAGCCTCCCAAGGTCGAGATGAAGAGATTTCGCCTGGTGTGAAGGCGGGCCAGCTTTATGGCCCCTTCGATGGCGTCGGTGCCGTTATTGATGAAGAAACAGCACCCCAGGTCTCCAGGCGTGACCGCCGCGAGCAGCTTGGCGAGCGCCGCGCGCCATGGCTCCAGCAGCTCCTGGCTGTTGAGCGCCATGCGAGCCATCTGGGCCTGGACTGCCTTGAGAATCTTCGGGTGGTTGACTCCTGCGGAGAAGATGCCGTACCCCCCAAGCGCATCGATGTACTCCCGCCCTAGCAGATCGCGGAGAATCGATCCCTGGCCGGACCACTCGAGGGCGGCGAACTGGCCGGCCTGTGTCACTGACTTCCGGTAGGTGAGAAAACCGCGATTGACGTGCGCCTCGTAACTCTCGACCGTTTCCGCGATGAACGCTTCCTTTTCGGAGGGCGAAAGGTCGCGCCCCGCGATCAGGTCCAGGTACCGTCGAGTGAGCGTGAGAACATCGGCCGTCGGCAAGCGCAATTAATCGGCGCTCCTTTCAGGGGTAACATCGAGAACGATTGACAATGGGACGCGGACGGCTCAGGCCAGCCGGTCCAGCAGGCGATAATATGCGCCCGCCAGCGGAAGAAACCATGGCCGACCGGTGTAGCACGGTATTGCCGGGAAGGGGATCTCCGCCATTCGGGGCCAGGGCTCGCTTCCCGCGAGCGCGCGCCCGACCCGGTGGCCGAGCCAACTCGCCATGGCTACGCCGTGTCCGCCGTAGCCCAGGGCGTATGCGAGACCGTTCCGAATCCCGGCATGCGGCATCCCGTCCCGGGTGAATCCCAGCGTCCCCGCCCACGCGTACTCGATCGGGACGCCGGCGAGGCCTGGAAAGACCTCGACCAACTCCCGTTCGAGTTGCCTGCGACTTCGGGCCAGGGCCCAAGGGACGAAGGCCGCCCGGCCGCCGAACACGAGCCTGCCGTCCGGCGAGAGGCGGAAGTAGTTGAGCAGGTGCTTGGTGTCACTGAAGGTGCGCCCGCGCGGATTCAGCCGACCTCGAAGCTCGGTGGGGAGCACGGCGGTCGCGATGATGTAGCTACCCACCGGCACGATCCGGCGCGCGACCCAAGGGACTGTTCGGCTGGAGTAGCCGTTGGTGGCGAGGAGCACCTGTCCGGCCTCGATTAGACCGCCCGAAGTCGTGAGGCGCATGCGCCCGCCCACTCGACCCACCGCGCGCACCTCCACTTGCTCGGCCAGGGTTGCCCCCGCGCGTCGCGCGGCATCTCCGAGCCCGGCGAGATAGGCCGCGGGGTGCAATCTGCCGGCCCGCGGGTCGAGCAGGCCGCCCGCGTAGCGCGATGACCCAATCTCCCCTCGCAGCTGGTCTGGGCCGAGCAACTCCGTTTCGTGACCGACCAGAATGGAAAAGGTGCGTTGCGCGTGTGTCAGGCGTTCGAAATGACGGGGAGTCGCGGCAAGCGTAATGTGACCCGAGCGCATCCAGTCGCAGGCAATCCCTTCGCTTCGGATCAGCGCCTCGACGAAGTCGATCGCAGCGATAGAGTCTTCGAACAGCTGCTTCGCGGCCCCGCTTCCCAATCGCCGCACCATGGCATCCAGCTCCGCCTTGTATCCGGGCAGCACCATGCCACCGTTCCGGCCGCTCGCCCCCCATCCGAGGTGGTGTCGCTCGAGCAGCGCAGTCGCTGCTCCGGCTCTGGCCAGGGCCAAGGCCGCGGCCAGCCCCGTGTAACCGCCGCCGATGATCGCGACGTCGACCCGCGCGGGAAGTTCCCGAAGTGGCGGCGCGGGAACCCCGAGGGCGGCGGTCCACAGACATCGCTCCATGGCGGCAGACCTGAGAGGAAATGGTAGCTGGGGTGACCGCGGAGCTCGTCGATGGAGCGCCGCGAGTGACGCAATCCTACGATTCGATCTGTGGGGTGTCGAGGGGGTCTTTCATTATTGACAGCCTTTCCGGCGGCCGGTACCTTCGCGACTTCTCTCCTCAACGCGTCACGCGCGGCGCTGCCTTGCAAGCCGGCCGCGAACGGCACCGATAGAAAGCCAGTTCCGATGAGCTCGAGCCGACCTTGCCGCCGGCGCCCGGGGTACCGTCCCGGCGCCGAACGCGCCCCACCGTCGCGGGCTGCCGCTGGGCGCGGGAGCCCGACGCCACCGGGGCTCGGGGCGGTTCCCGTCTGATTCGCCGTTCTTGAAAATCACGGATTTCCGTTCGCGTACCGCAGCTGCCTGCCTCGAAGGCGCGTTTGGCGCGTTCCACGAGGGAATTCGACTTCGCTCTTCCATGGAGGACGTCTTTGTGATCCCAAAGCGTGGTATGGCCCTGCTGGCGGTTCTCGGCGCCTGGACGGCGCGCCCCGCCGCCGCACAACAGCCGGTCACCGTCCGGGGGCAGGTGACCAGCACGGAGGGGACCCCCATCGCCGGAGCCAGTGTGGTGATGCCCAGCCTCGGCCTGAGCGCCATCAGCCGGCAGGACGGCCAGTACGTGATCCTGGTTCCGGCCAACCGCGCCGGCGGAGTCGGGGTGGTCATCGCGGCGCGCGCCATCAGCTACAAGCCGGTATCCGCGCAGGTCGACCTCACCCAGCCCGACGTGGTGCGGAACTTCTCCCTCGCGGCGAATCCGCTGCAGCTCGGTGAGATCGTGGCGACGGGCGCCGGCACCACCTCCGAGCTGGAGAAGATCGGCAACGTTCGCAACAACGTCGACTCGACGCAGCTGCAGCGCAGCAACGAAGCGAGCGTGGTCAACGCGCTCTCGGCAAAGGCGCCCAACGTCGAGGTCACCTCGATGTCAGGCGACCCGGGGGCATCCGCCTCGATCCGGATCCGCGGCGTGAACACCCTGAGCGGCACGTCGCAGCCTCTATTCGTGATCGACGGGATTCCCGTGGACAACTCGGTGAACACCACCGCGAGCCTGGACCCACAGACCGGGGGCCCGCAGGGCGGGGTGTCTTCGCCGAACGCCGTCGCCGACCTCAACCCCGACGACATCGAGTCGGTGGAAATCCTGAAGGGCGCCGCCGCCGGAGCGATCTACGGCGCCCGAGCGGGCCAGGGCGTCATCCTCATCACCACCAAGCGGGGACAGGCCGGCTCCACCCAGTATTCACTTCGGACCTCGTTGGAGCTCAGCAACGTCACTCAACTGCCGGCACTGCAGCGGAAGTACGGCCAGGGTGATGGCGGGCTCCCCGACCCCTGCGCCCAGTCGAACACACTTGACTGCTACGCCACGGAGGACAGCTGGGGTCCGCTCCTCGCTCCGGGTACCAAGACCTACGATCACGCCGGCGAACTGTACCAGACCGGCGTCGGAACCGACAACGAGCTCACTATCTCCGGCGGGAACGACCGCACCACGTTCTACGTCTCCACTGGGCTGCTCAACCAGAACGGCGAGCTGCCGGGGCCCAACAACTCATTCAACCGGAAGTCGGTCCGTCTGAAGGCGGATCACCGCATATCAAATACGGTGAAGGTGGGAGGGAACGTCTTCTATTCCAACTCCCAGCAGTACGCGGCGCAGAAGGGATTCAACTTCAGCGGTATCACCTGGGGCGAATGGCGCACCCCGCCCGAGTTCAACACCTTCAGCGACGTCACCAGTACCAGTGACCAGGTCCAGAGGTCCTTCCGCTTCCCCAATCCGTCGTTCGGCAATACCGATTCGACCCGCGGGTACGACAACCCCCTCTGGTCGGCGGACAACGCATTGAGCTCATCCATTGCGGGCCGGACCATAGGGGACGTCACACTTGATTACACGCCCCGGGCCTGGCTCAAGGTGAACGAGACGCTGGGGCTCGACGAGAGCCAGGATAGCCGAGTGCAGGGCCAGCCGCCTTCGAGCTCCAACACACCCGACCCGCGCGGCCAGGTCATCAAGCAGACGTTGGTGAACACCCAGATCGATCACAACCTCGTCGCTACGGCCAACTTCACTCTGAGCCAGAACGGCTCCGGCACCTTCACGCTCGGCAACAACATCAACACCCGAAGCTACAGACAACAGGGGGATGTCGGTAATGGTCTCCCCGACGGCGCGCCGTTCAACCTGACGAATGCCTCGACCTTCTATAACCCTATCGACAACGAGACCAAGGTCCGGATCGTCGGGTTCTTCGGCCAGAGCACCCTCGACCTCTGGAGGCAGCTCTACTTGAAGGCCGGCCTACGTTACGACGGCGCCTCCGCCTACGTCGAGAACGATCCCTCGGCCAGCCACCTCTGGGCGTGGTTCCCGAGCGCGAGCGCCGCCTGGCAGTTTACAAATGCGCTGGGCGATCTCGGCGGGCGGATATCCTATGGCAAGCTGCGACTCGCCTACGGTGAGGTTGGCACTCTCCCCTCGCCCTACCTCGGCCTCAAGGTCTACCGAGCGGGACTCTTTCAGGACTTCGACGCCTTTGGCATGAACTCCGGCCAAGGTGGGCTAACCGGCCTCTTCACACCAACCACCAAGCCATCGACCAGCCTCCAGCCGGAGCGAACGAAGGAGCTGGAGATGGGCACTGACGTCGCCGTCTTCGGCGATAAGGCAGACCTGAGCTTCACCTGGTATCGGCGGTTCTCGAGTAACGTCATCCTGCCGATCACGGTTCCGGCCTCGACCGGTTACACCCTCGAGGGGATCAATGGTGCCCAGATCCGGAACTCCGGCACCGAGTGGGCCATCAATATCCGCCCCATCACCAAACGGGATTTCTCCTGGGACATCGGGGTGGTCCTCGGCACCAATCGGAACCGGGTCTTCAGCCTCCATGGAGCCGAGTTCGTAGCCTTTGGCGGGCTGGGCGGAGCAATTCAGGGTGGGCCCACGGCGGTGGCGCAGGTGGGGTTGCCGCTCGGTGTCTTCCGGGACTACGACTACGTGCGCTGCGGGCGCGGGGTGATGCTGGACGGCGGCACATACAGCGTCGACGCCACCTGCACGCCGTCGCAGATCAAGTCGCACGCCCTCTGGCTGGATGACGGCACCCACGTGAATGCCAACGGGCTGGGCAGCGACGGACTTGGCACCCCGCTGCTCGACCCCACCCAGCGCGTCGTTGGCGATCCGAACCCCAAGTGGACCGGCTCGATCCGGACCGGCATCCGGTGGGGGCACTGGTCGTTCTCGGGGCTGCTCGACATCCGGCACGGCGGCGTGGTCTGGAATGGCACGCGCGCCGCCCTCAACGCGGTGGGCGCGTCCCGGGAGACGGAGCTTCGCGGCACGCAGGTCGTGTTCGGCAAGAACTACATGCAGGGGCCGGTGGCGGGGCCGGGCGCCGGACAAACCGTGACCCTGGATCAGAACTGGTTCCAGTTCTACGACAGCTGGTCGTTCAGCAGCACGATCGGGACGCCGTTCTACGAAGACGGCAGCTTCGTGAAGCTCAGGGAGGTCTCGGTGGGCTATACCTGGGACGGGGGCTTCGTGACCAAGACGCTCGGCCTGAGCAGCGTCGAGCTGCGGGTGGCCGGCAGGAACCTGATCACCTGGACGAAATACACCGGAGTGGACCCGGAGACGAACCTGACCGGCTCCGAAACGGTGGCCGGAGGCATCGACTTCTTCAACAATCCGCAGAGTCGATCCTTCGTCTTCACCGCGACCCTGAACCGCTGATGCGTCCACTCGAATCCATCGGAAACCCGATTATGCGACCCTACGCGATCAAAGCGGTCCTGGGTGCCATGCTCGCCCTGGGACTCAGCGGATGCAACAAGTACCTCACCGGTCCGAAGCTGGGCACCGATCCCAACGACCCGACGACGGCGTCGAATGGAGCGCTGTTCGTGTCGTCGGAGGTCAATTTCAACGCACAGCTCGAGAGCCGCCTGGCCCGCTCGGTGTGCATCTGGATGCAGCAGTGCGGCGGCCAGTCCCAGTACCTGGCGCTCGGCACCTACTCCGTGGCCGAGGATGACTACTACATCAACTGGTCATCGTTCTACGGCGGAGGCGGCCTGATCGATCTCAAGACGATCGAATCGCGTTCGCTGGCCACCAGCGACTCGATCTTCTGGGGGCAGGCCACAGTGCTCGAGGCGCTGTTCATGGGGACGACCGCCGACCTGTGGGGCGATATCCCCTACAGCGAGGCGGCGAACCCGAGCTTCCCTCGCCCGCACCTCGACCCTCAGCAGACGGTGTACACCGCTCTGCAGGCCAGGCTGGATACCGCGATCATCTTCCTCGCGGCGACGGGACCCACCAACAAGGGGGCCGGGGACAACGATCTGGTCTACGCCGGTGATCCGGCGAAGTGGACCGAGTTGGCCCACACGCTCAAGGCGCGGTTCTATATGCACGTCGCCAGGCGTGACGCCACCGCCTATGCCAACGCCGCGGCGGAGGCGGCCCAGGGGATTCAACCGGGCGATGATTTTGAGCTGGCGCTGAGCGGGAATGGACCGACATCGTCCAACTTCTGGAGTGTCTTCCAGAGCATTTTCCCCGGGTACGTCGTGGCCGGGTTCTACCTGGACAGCGTGATGGTAGCGGACAGCGACCCGCGCCTTCCCCTCTACTTCGCGACCAACGCGAACGGGGACTATCAGGGCGGCAAGCCCGGCGTCGCCGACGCGCCGTCGAACCTCTCGACCCTGAGCTCCACCCGGCTCGACGGCGCATTCCCCCAGCCGTTCGTGACGTGGGCGGAGACGCAACTCATCCTCGCGGAAGCGACCTACCAGACTGACAACACGGACGCGGGGGGCACCGCGCGCGGCGCGTTGCAGGCTGTCTGGAACTCTGTCGGCATCACGAGAACCGCACCCACACCCGGCACACCCGGCCCGACCGACTCCCTCATGAACGCGATCATGATGGAGAAATACATCAGCCTCTTTCAGAACGTCGAGACCTGGAGTGACTGGAAGCGCACCGGTATTCCGAACATCCAGCCTCCGCCGGGCTTTCAGATTCCGCGACGCCTGACCTATCCGCTGAGCGAACGCGACGCGAACCCGAACATTCCGGGCCCGGGACCGGCGCGGAATTGGAACGATCCTTGACCTTTGGAAGCACCGCGCAGACCGAGGCCCCGGGATTGATCCAAACGATCCCGGGGCCTCTTGCATCGGGGCAGCGGAGATTCACGAGGGTGGCGCGGCTTTCAACTCCGAGACGGCGCGGTACGCCTGGTCGATCGCCGAATTGGCGTAGGCGTAGGCCCCGGCGTCCGAGTTGGCGACCGTGATCCGTCCTAGCGGGCGGCGGCCGATCTCGCAGGGCGCTTCCCCCGGCTTCCAGAGCGGGTCCCACAGGGAGTTGTACTCATACGCGTACCCGTGGGGCCAGCGGTTCACCGTGATGGCCGCGATGTCCCGGGCCGGGTCGAACCCGCCGGCGCCAAGGATGCGAGCCAGCTGATCCCGCAGCCGGCGCTCGAACGTCTCGAAGCTGGTCTCGAGCAGCTCGACGTGACCTGCCCGGTGTTGCTCCCGCGACGGCAGACCGGGCCGACACGGCGTGCGGAGCAGATGCAGAACGATCGGCTCCTCCGGACCCCGGGAGAAGCGGTAGTCACCCAGACTCACGGGAAAGTCCAGGCTGCCATTCGAGAAGTAGCAACCGGGCGAGTAGAAGCCGTGGATCTTGAGCCGCTCGAACGCTTGCCAGGTTCGGAGCGCGACGTTGGTGTAGACCAGGGGAACCTTCACACCGTACCGGAGCGCCTCCCGCTGAACCTTGGGAAGCTCGGGACAGATATAGGGAGCGACGCTGTTCCAACAGGCGAGCACTGCTCCACCCGCCTGAATCACGCGGGTTCGGCCACCTTGGACGTACGTCACCTCCACGCCGCGGGAATCGGAAGGCGAACCCTGGTGTCTCACCTGTATCGCGGTGCTGTTGAGACGGATCCGGCAGCGCGCGCCCGGCCGATCCAGGCGTCCATAATCGATGCGAGAAGTCACGACGTCCTTCATCGTGGCTCCGGGTACGGCGTCCGGGATCAGCTTGCGGACGAGAAGCCTCGCGATAGACGCATTGCCGTCCGGAAAATGGAAGATGTACGGCTCCTCCGGGTGCGGGGCGGGAGTGAGCCCGATACCGGGATAGGGGCCGGGACCGAGGTCGATGCCTGACATCCCCGGGAAGCCGAGCCCCCAGCAGTCGAGCGCGGGGACCGCCTCGATGCCAACGCCGTAGAGGTCGTGGGTCAGCGGCTGGAGCACCCGCAGCGCTTCTTCGGGAGCCTGGAACTTCTCGATCAGGTATTGACGATAGGAGGTATGCGCGAGCCAGATCTTTTTTGCCTCGATATCCATCCCCCTCAGCGGATCCCCCTGCTCTCGGAAGACCCGGCTCAGCGCCTCGCGGGCCTCGGCCGGAAGCGGAGCCTGCCGCAACACGGCCTCGACATTGGGGCTGGACCAGCTCTCGCGCCCCATGCCCGGAAGAAGGCGGTCGGTGCCGAAGGTCTCCCGGTCCAGAAAGAGCGCGCCCGACAAGCCGCGGGAGCGGTAGAACGTGCGATCGAAGGCATGGTAGAAGACCCCGGTGTCGATGCCGAGGTCGCTGAGCAGCGCGCGCGCAACCGAGCTGTACCGACCCGGATTCTCGATCGACTGGCTGCCGCCGTACCCGACGAGGAGGCGGCCATTCACGCGAAATTCGTTGCGCTTGGCGTGCCCGCCGAAATCGTCATGGTTATCGAGGATGAGAATCCGCGCATTAGCTCCCTGCTGCTCCTGGAAGAAATGCGCGGCCGCAAGACCGCTGATCCCCCCGCCCACCACGACCAGGTCGTAGGACTCATCGGTGCGTCTCGCGGCGCGCAGGAAATCGTCGAGGCGGCCATCCTTCACCCGATGCATCACCTCGAAGGAGCCAAGGTGACTCCCCCGCAGGCCGGTGAGCGCCGGAGGGTACGGCGCACCGGCTCCGAACTGCGCGGCGCTTTCTCTCGCGCCGAACAGCCCGCGTGGAAGCAGGCTCGCGCCGACAGCGATGGCCACGCCATTCAGAAAGTCGCGTCGGGGAATATCCCGATCCATGCCCAGCGCGCGATCCTCGGGGGACAGCGACTGGTCGCGGCGTGGGGGGGTCGGTCGAGAGGGGCGTCGAGGCATCGCTCAATCCGTTGAAGCACGATCGGCCAGCGACTGGACCGCCGCCCGGAACACCTCCGTGTGGTAGTCGATGTCGCGGTCCGATGTCTGGGGGGCGATCAGCGCCATGTTATGAAACGGTGTGAGGAGAATGCCGCGGTTGAGTGCAAAGAGGTGCATGAAGCGATCCAGCTCAGGGTCGGCCGCGGCGATCGCCTCTCCGCCACTCCTGGGTGGCGTGGCGCTGAACCAGTACTCCACGCGACAGCCAAGCCGTTTGACGATCCAGGGGAGGCCGAACTCCCCTATGACCTCCTCGACCCCGGCCTGAAACCGTTCGGCCAGAGGGATCGCGCGCGCGTACGCGTCGGGAGTCAGTACCTGGCTTAGGGTTGCGCGCATCGCGGCGACTGCCAGCGCGTTGCCCGCGAGTGTGCCTCCGATCCCGGCCGTGTCGCAGTCGCCAGTGGCGATCCGTCCCGAGAGCCGCGCCGCCACCTCGGCCGCGAGGCCGTAGGCCGCGGCGGGCACGCCACTCGCGACCGGCTTGCCGATGGTGAGCAGATCCGGATCCAGTCCGTCGCGGGCCGTGCAGCCGCCGGGGCCCGCGCAGATGGTATGCGTCTCGTCCAGGACAAGCAGCGTGCCGTGGCGGCGTGTGGCTTTCCGGAGAGCGGCGTGAAACCCCGGTTCGGGATGGATGATCCCGACGTTGGTCATCACCGGCTCCGCCAGCACGCAGGCCACGTCGCCGGCCCCCAGCTCACGCTCGAGGCCAGCGACATCGTTGAACTCGACCACCCGGGTGGTGAGCGCCGGGTTCACGGGCGGCCCGAGGTTTCCGGGCCGCGGCACGACCCGGCCATCAACCAGCACCGCGAAAGTCTCGTCGACGGTCCCGTGGTAGCACCAGTTGAAGACGAGGATCCGGGGCCGCCCCGTGACCGCCCGCGCGATCCGGATCGCGAAGCGGTTCGCGTCGGTAGCGCTCAGGGCGAATTGCCAGATTGGAAGACCGAAACGTCTACTGAGCTCCTCGGCAACCCAGACGTGGTCCTCCGCAGGAAGCATGAAGCTGAACCCGCGAGCGGCCTGCCCCCTGACCGCTACGACCGCGGGATCGGGAGCGTGCCCGGTCATCGCCCCGGTGTCGCCGAGGCAGAAGTCCACGTAGCTCTTGCCATCTACGTCGGTCAAGCTCGCCCCGCGTCCACGATCCACGAACACCGGGAATCCTCCAGCCCACTTGGCCAGCCAGGGCATAGGCAGGCCATCCTGGAGGCACCCTCGGGCGCGTTCGAACAGGGCCCGTGAACGCGGGTGGGAATCCCGGAACCGCGCCTCCTCCTGCATGAGGAGCGCAGCCAGGCGCGGCCGGTCGACGGCGACGACCTGAGGCATCATCCGGCGACCGCGGCATCGAGCGCCGCGCCCACCGCATCGAGACCCTCAGTGAGGACGGCGGGTTCAACGGTGAGGGGGACGAGGATTCTGATGACATTCCCGAAGGTGCCCGCCGTGAGAAGGAGCACTCCTCTCCGCAGCGCCTCGGCCTGAAGACGGCTGGTCAGCTCCTTTGCGGGCTCCTTGGTGCTCCGGTCCTTCACCAGCTCCATGGCGAGCATCGCTCCGAGTCCACGCACGTCACCGATGGCTGCGTGGCGCCGTTGCCAGTCGAGGAACCGGCCGCGGATCAGCTTCCCCACCTGTTCGCCTTTCTCGACAATCCGCTCCTCGCGCATCACCTCGAGAACCGCCAAGGCCGCGGCGCATGCCAGGGGATTACCGCCATAGGTCCCACCCAGCCCCCCGGGTTGGGAGGCATCGAGCACGTCGGCTCGACCGGTCACCCCAGCCAACGGGAGGCCGCCAGCCAGGGACTTGGCGGTGGTCATGAGATCCGGCACCAACCCGTAGTGCTCGGAGGCAAAGAGGCGCCCGGTCCTGCCAAAGCCGGTCTGGATTTCGTCGGCGATCAGCACGATGCCGTGGTCCCGGCAGAAGGCCGCGAGCATCTCCACGAACTCCGGCGGCGCGGGAATGAAGCCGCCCTCCCCGATCTCCAGCTCGATGATGACCGCCGCGATGCTGCCCGGATCGATGTGCGATGCGAGCAGCTGCTCGAGGTGCGTCCGATCCGACCTGCAGCACCGCCCGCCCGCCGGACCGGCGGGACAGCGGTAGCAGTAGGGATAGGGAATCCGGTACACCTCAGGCATGAACGGCCCGAATCCCGTCTTGTAGGGATTCACCTTGGACGTGAGCGAGAGACCCAGATAGGTGCGGCCGTGAAAGCCGTGCTCGAAGCAGACCACCGCCTGGCGCCCGGTGAAGCGCCGCGCAGCCTTGATGGCGTTCTCGACCGCTTCCGCGCCGCTGTTTACGAAGAAGGTCCGCTTCTCGTGGTTTCCGGGCGTGAGCGCGTTGAGCTGCTCTGCCAGCGCGATGTACGGCTCGTACATCGAGACGGGGAAGCAGACGTGCATGAACCGGTCGAGCTGAGCCCGGACCGCGGCAACGATCCGCGGGTGGCGGTGCCCCGCGTTGACGACACCGATTCCCCCGCCAAAATCGATCAGTCGATTGCCATCGGCGTCCAGGATCACCGCGTTCTCAGCCTGAACGACGGCGATGGGGGTCGCCGCTGGAACCCCGCGCGGGATGGCCTTTGCGCGACGTGCGGCGAGCGCCTGGCTCCGGGGACCGGGTACAGGGGTCTTGAGGTCGATCACGGGGGACATCCGGCCTCCGCGGACATGGCAGTGTGGATAGCGCGGGATTCGCGCGAGCTTAGCAGCGACCGGCGTAAATGTCGAGAGGCTCACGGGGCAGGGGGCAGGGAGCTGGGCTGTGCCTGACCATCCGGTTGTGAGGTCCGACTGGACGGGAGGCGCGCTATGCGCAGCAAGGTTGCGTGATGCCAGTTGACCGTTAGGTTGTCCGCTCTGTCTCCCATCAGAGCATGCCTGTGGTCCCCAAGCCGGTGCGCCCGGCGTTGGTCCTCATTCAGGGCTTGTCATGTCCGAAGCCTACGACGCGATCATCATCGGTGGTGGCCACAACGGCCTCGTGACCTCCGCTTACCTCGCCCGGGCCGGGCTCAAGGTGCTGGTGCTCGAGCGCCGGGAGCTTCTGGGCGGATGCGCGGTTACGGAGGAGCTGTGGCCGGGCTTCAAGGTCTCGACGGCGAGCTACGTCAACAGTCTCTTCCGGCCGGAGATCATCCGCGACCTTGATCTCAAGCGCCACGGGTTCGCGATGCTGCCTCGGAGCCCCTCGAGCTTCACACCCTTCCCCGACGGACGCTACCTCCTGATGGGGCCGGACAAGGAGATGACCCATCGGGAGGTGGCCAAGTTCTCCGCGCGTGACGCGGCGAATCTCCCCCGCTACGAGGCGATGCTCGAACGCATCGCGGACTTCCTCGAGCCGACCCTCCTGGAGACACCCCCGAACCCCTGGTCGACCTCGCCACGAACTCTGCTCCAGTTGCTTCGCCTCGGCCTGGCGTTCCGACGCCTGGGGACGGACGGGCAGAAGGCCGTGGAGATCCTGGCCGGGGCGGCCAATCCGATTCTCGACCGCTGGTTCGAATCGGAGGAGGTGAAGGCCACGCTGGCGACCGATGCGATCATCGGAGCCTTCGCGACGCCCTCGATGCCGGGGACGGCGTATGTCCTGTTCCATCACGTGATGGGTGAGTGTGATGGGGTTCGGGGCGTCTGGGGTTACGTGCGAGGCGGCATGGGGGGGCTGTCCAACGCGATCGCATCCGCGGCACGGGAGAAGGGCGCGGAGATCAAGACGAACGCGCCGGTATCCCGCATTCTGGTCAAGGACGGCAGGGTGGCCGGCGTGGCCATGGAGGACGGTGCAGAGTACCGTGCCCGGCGGGTCGTCTCGGGTGTCGACGCGGCCGTCACCTTCCTCAAGCTGATGACACCGAGCGACCTCCCCGGAGAGTTCGCCGACTCGGTGCGCCAGATCGACTATGCGAGCGGGAGCTGCAAGATCAACCTCGCCTTGTCGGAAGTACCCGACTTCGCCTGCCTCCGTGGCAACACTCCCGGCCCGCAACACCGGGGAACGATTCATCTGTGCCCCACCCGTGAGTATATCGAGCGGGCGTTCGACTGCGCCAAGTACGGCCATATCTCCGACCGCCCGATCATCGAAGCTACCATTCCCTCGTCCCTGGACGATACCGTGGCCCCCCGCGGCAAGCATGTCATGTCGATGTTCACCCAGTACTTCCCGTACCGGTTGGCGCCGGACGCGGGAACCCTGGAGGAGAACAAGCGGAGCTACGCCGAGCGGTGCATCGACATCATGACCGAGTACGCGCCGAACTTCCGGCGTGCCGTCATCGACTACCAGGTGCTCGCCCCGGCGGACCTCGAGGCGCGCTTCGGCCTCACCGGAGGCAACATCATGCAGGGCACCATGGCGCTCTCCAGCCTCTCCTTCATGCGCCCTGTTCCCGGCTACGCCAATTACCGAACGCCGATTCGGGGGCTCTACCTCTGCGGCGCGGCGACGCACCCCGGCGGCGGTGTCATGGGCGCCTGCGGCTACAATGCGGCCCGGGAGATTCTTCGGGACCGCTGAGGGCGGCTAAGAAGGAGAGCCGGCGGAGAGCAAGCGTGTCGGAGCTACTGGAGTGGGGCAGTGCTGCAGGGGCCGGGATCGGCCAGTGGGTCCACATCGCCCGGGTCCGCGAGCGGGACCGGGCCCAGCGCATTGATCCAGCAGGCGAGAGCCGGCTGTGGACGAGACCAGAGTTGGCCGGCCTCGGCTCCGCTCGGGAGCGCCGACGCGCTTCCGCCATCAACAAGCGCCTGGGCGGCGCTGAAGTTCGACATGGCGCGGAACGTCATAGCCGGGACCCGGGCGCGGGCCTGAAGATGGATAGGGTGCAGCGTATCGATCCCGACGCCGAGAGTCTGGGGCCCGGCTTCCGTACCGAGACTCCAGGTCGCCCGAGCCTGACCGGTCGTGTCGGTCTCTCGACTCTCCGGGTCCACAGAACCCGCTCCGGAGAGTACCGAGAACGTAACGCTGGCTCCCGGCACGGCGTTCCCATACGCGTCCCGCACGACAACGGCGATGAGGCTGTCGCCAGGCGGGGTCGGAGAGCTCCGTCCTGAATCGGTTGAGACAAACATCAGGGACGCGGGCGGACCCGGCGCAGCGACCGCGTGGAACTCGAGAGGGTCCAGGCCGCCGGCAAGTACCGTCGCGGTCCGCGCCCCGGCTTTGAGAGGGAGGGTCCAGATCGAACGGGCCTGTCCTCCGGGCCCGGTAGTCTGCGTGACGGGGACAAATTCGCCTCCTCCCGGAGGTGCCGCGAACCGAACCAGCACTCCGGGAACGGGGTCCCCGAACTTGTCCGTGATCAGTACCGAAAGCGCGGTGTCGAGAGCCTGACCGACGACCCCCCGCTGCCCCTCGCCCGCGACGATCATGACCGTCGTAGGGACGGGCCGCGGTCCGACAGGCTCTTCATTACACGCGACAAGGCACAGAAGCGTGCCAAGCAGACCGACCCGACCGGGAATCCGCATTGCCGTCCACGAAGCAACGGGTAGAATAAGTGCGATAATGGAGGGGAGGATGGATGCGGGCAAGTCCTCCCCATCTTTGCGACTGGAGCCAGGGACCGTGAAAGCCTATCAGATGTACATTGACGGCCAGTTCGTTCCGGCCACCGGCGGAAAGACGTTTCAGGTCTTCGATCCAGCGACCGAACAACCCATCGCGACCTGCCCCCAGGGGACGGCGGCCGACGTGGCGCGCGCCGTCGAGGCGGCCAAGCGCGCCTTCCACGGCGTCTGGCGGAACACCACCGCGCAGGAACGGGGGCGCATCCTGCTCCGTCTGGCCGATCGGCTCCGGGCGCGCCGGGACGAGCTGGCCCTGCTCGAGACGCTGAACTCCGGCAAGCCGATCGTGGAGTCGGAGTTCGACATGGACGACTCGGCGGTATGTCTCGAGTACTACGGCGGACTCGCTACCAAGATCAACGGTGAGGTGATTCCGGTCCCGGCGAACGCGATGGTGCTTGCGGTGAAAGAGCCGATGGGCGTGGCCGGTCAGATCATCCCGTGGAACTACCCGTTGGCGATGGCGGCCTGGAAGATCGGCCCGGCGATCGCGGCCGGCTGCACGGTGGTGATCAAGCCCGCGGAACAGACCCCGCTCACGTTGCTCGAACTGGCCCGGGAGTTCGAGGCCGCAGGACTCCCGCCCGGGGTGATCAACGTCGTGACCGGGTTTGGACCGGAGGCGGGAGCCCCACTCGTGACGCACCCCGACGTGCGGAAGATCGCCTTCACAGGGTCGGCCGAGGTTGGCAAGCTCATCATGCGCAACGCCGCTGACCAGCTGAAGCGGGTCTCCCTTGAATTGGGCGGCAAATCGCCCAACATCTTCTTCGCCGACGCCGACTTCGAGGCGGCCGTGGATGGCGCCTTGTTCGGTACCTTCATCAACCAGGGCGAGGTCTGCTCGGCCGGCAGCCGGGTGCTGGTGCAACGGGAGATCTACCGGAAGTTCGTGGACGCCTGTGCCGCCAAGGCCAAGAACATCCGGCTGGGGCCCGGGGTAGAACGGGAGACCAAGATGGGCCCGCTGGTCAGCGCCGAGCAGCGCGATCGGGTACGGAAGTACCAGGAGATCGGCAAGCGGGAGGCAAAGGTCGCGGTTGGCGGAGGCGCTCCGAGCCTGGGCAAGGGCTGGTACGTCGAGCCTACGATCTTCTACGACGTGGACAACAGCGCCACCATTGCCCAGGAAGAGATCTTCGGGCCGGTGATGAGCATCATTCCCTTCAAGGACGAGGCAGAAGCCCTGGCGATCGCCAACGCGACGCCCTACGGCCTTGCGGCGGCGGTGTGGACCCGCGACATCTTCAAGGCCTTCCGGATCGTCAAGCAACTGGAAGCCGGGATCGTCTGGGTGAACCACATGCAGCCGACCATGCTCGAGGCCCCCTGGGGCGGATACAAGATGTCGGGGTTCGGCCGGGAGCTGGGCCACTGGGGAGTAGAGGAGTATCTCGAAACCAAGCAGATTTACATCAACCTCGATGAGGCACCGATCGCCTGGTACTGACCGCCAGGAAACCGGTCGGACGCAGCACGGTCAATCTGGCCCCGAGCGCCAAATTGGCCTACGCATTCCTTCGTGAAGATTTCGAGTGTGCGATCGGTCGGGTTGGTAATATCACGCCCGAGAAGTGGTTAGGCGAAGTGTCTACGGTGCGCGTTTAACTGGCACACGCCGTGCCAAGCCGCGGGCAGCACCCCGCATACAGCACTCTTCACTTTCCAGGAGCCGTTCATGCGCCTTCGCCTTTCCACCTCCATCGCCGGGCTAGCGCTGGGCCTGTTGCTCGCCTCGGCAGGCGGCCTCTCTGCCCAGGCCACTACAACCGGTACCTGCAAGGATGGCACGACCACGACGTCCAAGACCAAGAAGGGCGCGTGCGCCAAGCACGGCGGCCTCGCCAGCTGGACCGGACCGGCCGCAGCGGCCCCGGCTTCGACGACGGCCCCCAAGTCCAGCAAGTCGGCCAAGAGTTCCACATCCGAGCCGATCACCTGCGCGGACGGCTCGACCTGGAGCGGCAAGACCCGCAAGGGCGCGTGCAAGGGGCATGGCGGCATAGCGAAGGCTGGAGCGGCTGCCGCCGCGCCGGCTCCGGCCGCGGCTCCCAAGACAGCCGCTGCTCCGCCTCCTTCAAAGGCAGCGGCACCGACCGGCGCCGCGCCGGCAGGAGCCACCGCCCTGTGCAAGGATGGCACGTACTCTACTTCAAAGCATCACGAAGGGGCGTGCTCGCACCACGGAGGAGTCTCTCAGTGGTTGGACGGCTCCAAGAACTGAGGCGGCGCTTCACCCGCCTGACACCAAGGCCCCCCGGAGATCCTCCGGAGGGCCTTGGTTCATTTCCCCGATCAGTCTAGCCGACCTTGACCGTGATCTCCTTCGGCTTGGCGCGCTCCGCCTTCGGAAGGGTTACGGTCAGAACCCCGCTTTCGAACTTGGCCGCTACCCGGTCGCCATCCACCGTGTTGGGCAGCGTGAAGGACCGCTCGAAGACCCCGTAGCTCCGCTCATAGCGGTGCACCTTGGTGGTCTTCTCTTCCGCCTGCTGCCGCTTCTCCCCACGAATGGTCAGCGTATCGTTCTCGATCGTGAGCTTCACGTCCTCGGCCTTCAGCCCGGGCAATTCGATCGCGATTTTGATTCCGTCTGCATCCTCGAAGATGTCCGTGGGGGGTACCCACGCCGAGGTTACCAGATCGGGACTGTCCCCTCCAAACGGCCAGCCTTGGAAGGCGGCATCCAGCATCCGGTTGAACCGGCGGACATCAGCCGTGTTGCGCAACATGATTGCCATATTCTCCTCCGCGCGTCTGCTATGGGTTCATCGCCCGGCGCCCTCGTCCGGTGCGCGCCCCCGGGAGAAGCATCCGGCGTGCCCGGCGGAAGGGGGG
>DATJVM010000073.1:0-4322 GCA_035501775.1 Gemmatimonadales bacterium
GCCACCCTGGTCGCGGGCAAGAAGTAGCGGCCCCAGGCGGCAGAAACGAATCGACCCTCCGCGAGCCAGACTCGGGAGGGTCTTTTGCTAGGCCACATCTCGAGCTCACCTACAGCGCCGCCAACTCCGCGCCGCACCGCTCGCAGTACCACTCGGTTGGCCGATTGAGAGTGCCGCACTCCCCGCACTTGAGGGTCTTCTGTCCGGAGCTCGGACGATCCTTCCCGGGGTCGATGGCCGGCGCCGCCCTGGCCACCGGCTCCGCTGCCGGCGGCGGAGGGGGCTCCGGCTGCTTGGTGAAGTTGCCACTGACCCGGGTGCGCTGGGTGGTCGGCAGCGGCGGGGGTGGCGCCGGCGGATTGGGCGGCGGCGCGGCGGCCGCGCCGAGATGCGGTGAGGACACCGGCGTGGCTTCGCCCCCGGTGACCGACTTGAGGAACGCCAGCTCGTCCAGCTTGCCTCCGGTGGCGGCCGCCGGCCCCGTCGCGTCAGGCTTCCCGGACGGGAACCAGAGGGTCCGGCCCGGCTGGTCGTCCTTCTTGGCGGCGGGTGGTGGCGCGGCCGGCTTGGCGGCTGGCTGGCGACCGGTGACCGGGCGGAACGGAATCTCGTTGGCCCCACCTGCCGCGGCCGCGACATCCGGCATGGCCGTCCGCGGACCCGACGCCTGGATCACAGGGCGCGGTGCCGACGCCACGGGAGAGGGCGCCTGCGGCGCCGGAGGCGCCGGGGGAGCGGTCTCAGTGGAGTGAGAGACCGGGGCTCGAATCGTTCCGAGCACCTCGTTCAGTCGGTCAATCTCGCTCGTGGTGTGACTCAGTTCGTCGCGGATATGGCCGGTGAGCTTGAGCAGCTCGGCGCGGATTCCCTCCCACTTCACATCGTCATACTCGCCCACCAGGTGCCGCACCTCGGCCTCGGCCAGTTGCTCGCGGTGCTCGGTTTCCCGAACGGTCAGCTCGCGGGCGCGGGCGCTGAGACCTTCCACCTGATCTTCGAGCGCGGCGGTGTGGTCGCGGAGCTCCTCGAGCACCGACTCCAGGCGGCGCTCGTAGTCCGAGCGCACCCTGCCGCGCACCGATTCCGGAACACCGCTCGAGGCATCGCCAGACGAGTTGAGCCGGGTCAGCCAGCTCACGTACTGGGCGCGCTCCTGGAGCAGCTTCTCGATGGTGCTGCCGCTATCGGACGTCGGCTTGGTCATCTCGCGATATCCCTCTCCCCCGTACCGGCGTGCGTGCAGGTCCTGTCCCGTCCGCCCCGTCCGACCGCATGCGTTTTCCTCGGAAGCCGGGCCCCGGCCTCCCTCATCCCTTCTTGAAGCTCCTGCAAGTGACCTGCCGGTATTCCGGCCCCCCGTCCCGGCCCGCCCCAAGAGGAGCCGGGGCGGCGTACGCGGGATGGCCGGGTCGCACGTGCAAATCTAACTCCCCAACGGCCTTACGAAAGCCAGTGGGGCCAGAAAGCCCTTCCGTTACCGATTCCCCCGCTCGAAAACCACGCGGCCCCGGACAATGGTGAGATCGGCCCGGCCGTGGAGCTTTCGGCCGGCAAAGGGGGTATTCCGGCTCTTCGAGAAGAAGCGCGTGGGGTCCACCGTCCACTCAGCGTCAGGATCGAGGATGGTGACATCAGCCGGGGCCCCGACGGCCAGGGTACCTCCGGGCAGGGCAAAGAGCTGGGCCGGCCGGGTGCTCATCCGGTACAGGAGATCGGGCAGGGTGATGATGCCGGGCCGCACCAGCTCGGTCACGGCCAGGGCGAACGCGGTCTCGAGCCCGAGGATCCCGTTGGGCGCATCATCGAATTCCCGTTCCTTCGCGTCGTAGTGATGCGGGGCGTGGTCGGTCGCGATGACGTCCACGGTGCCGTCCTTGAGCGCCATGCGCAGCGCCTCGACATCCTCCGGTTCCCGGAGCGGCGGGTTCATCTTGGCGTTGGTGTTGTATCCCTCGCAGGCCTCGTGGGTCAGCGTGAAGTGGTGCGGGGTCACCTCGGCGGTCACCCGCAGCCCCTCGTGCTTGGCGCGCCGGATCATCTCCGCCGAGCCGCGAGTGCTCATGTGGCAGAGATGGATGTGACCGCCGGTGAGCCCCGAGAGGATGATGTCCCGCGCCACATGGATCTCTTCCGCGGCGGCCGGAATGCCCTTGAGGCCCAAGCGGGTCGAGACCAGCCCCTCGTGCATGGCGCCGCCGGCCGCGAGGGTGATCTCCTCGCAGTGGTCCGCCACCGGGATCCCGAAGGTGCGCGCATATTCGAGCGCGGTACGCATCAGGTGGCTGGACATCACCGGCTTCCCATCGTCGCTCACCGCGACGGCCCCGGCCCCCACCAACTCGCCGAATTCGGAGAGGCTCTCACCCTTCTGGCCGACGGAGATCGTGCCGATGGGATAGACCCGGGCCTTCTGCGCCTTCTGGGCCTGGCTGATCACGAACCCCACCGCGCCCTGGTTGTCGAGCGGCGGGTCGGTATTGGGCATCGCGCAGACGGCGGTGAAGCCACCGGCGGCGGCCGCCATGGCGCCGGTGGCGATCGTCTCCAAGTCCTCGAAGCCGGGCTCCCGGAGGTGGACGTGAAGGTCGATGAGCCCGGGCGTGACTACCCGGCCACGTGCCTCGATGACCCGGCAGCCGTCTTCGCCGGTGATGTTGCGGCCCACCGAGGCCACCTTTCCCTCCGCCAGGTAGACGTCGGCCACGTCGTCGGCCCGCCGGGAGGGATCAATCACGCGCCCGCCGCGGATCAGGATCGGCTGGCTCATTCGCCCCCGCCCTGTTGCCAATCGGGGGAGCCCCCCGCCAGGAGGTAGAGCACCGCCATCCGGACGGCCACCCCGTTGGTCACCTGAGGCAGAATCACACTGTGGGGCCCGTCGGCCACGTCGCTGTCGATCTCGACGCCGCGGTTCATGGGGCCGGGATGCATGATCACCAGGTCCTTGCCGGCCCGCTCGAGCCGTTCCCGGGTGACGCCGAAGACCCGGTTGTACTCGCGGAGCGAAGGGATGAATCCGCCCGTCATCCGCTCCAGCTGCAGTCGGAGGACATTGAGGGCGTCGGCCCAGGCGATGGCGTCGTCGATGCGGGGGATGACCTCGACGCCCAGCGCGGCGATGCCGCTGGGGAGCAGGCTCGCGGGGCCACACACGGCCACCTCCGCTCCGAGCTTCTTGAGGCCCCAGATGTTGCTCCGCGCCACGCGGGAGTGCAGGACGTCACCACAGATCGCCACCTTGAGCCCCTCGACCTTGCCGAAGCGGTCCTTGAGAGTGAGCAGATCCAGGAGTCCCTGGGTGGGGTGCTCGTGCTTCCCGTCGCCCGCATTGACGACGTTGCTCCGGATGCGGCGGCTCAGGAATTCGGCCGACCCGGAGGCGCCATGGCGGATCACGACCATGTCGATCCGCATCGCCTCCAGGTTCCGGGCCGTGTCCACCAGGGTTTCGCCCTTGGCCACCGAGCTGCCGCTGGAGCCGACGTTCACGGTGTCGGCGGAGAGGCGCTTTTCCGCGAACTCGAACGAGATCCGGGTGCGGGTCGAGGCCTCGAAGAAGAGATTCACGATGGTCTTGCCGCGGAGTGCGGGGACCTTCTTGATGGGGCGCTCGCTCACTTCCTTGAAGCGCTCGGCCGTGCCCAGAATCAACTGAATCTGCTCACGGGTCAGGTTCTCGAGCCCGAGCAGGTCCTTGCCGAGCGCCGCGGCGGCCGGGGTCACCCGCCCGCCTTCACCAGTTCAACCGCATCGCGGCCATCCAACTCCTTGACGAAGACATCGACCCGCTCATCGGGCCCGACCCGGGGCTTGAGCCCCACCAGGTCGGGCTGAATGGGAAGCTCCCGGCCGCCGCGGTCGACCAGGACACAGAGGAGGATGCGCCGGGGGCGCCCGAAGTCGGCCAGCTCGTCCAGCGCGGCCCGGACGGTCCGCCCGGTGTACAGCACATCGTCCACGATGACCACCGTGCGCCCATCCAGCTGGGAGGGCAGATCGGTCTCGCCGATCACCGGGCGCGGTCCGATGGCCTGCAGGTCGTCGCGGTAGAGGGTGATGTCGAGCTTGCCGCAGGGGATCGGGTGCCCTTCCAGGCCCGCGATGAGGCGGGAGAGGCGCTCCGCGAGCTCCACCCCGCGCCGCTGCACCCCGACGAGCACGACGTCGGCGGTGCCGTGACAACGTTCCACGATTTCGGAAGCCATGCGGGTGAGGGCGCGGGCGATCGCCCGTTCGTCGAGCAGGGTCGCGCGGGAGGGCATCGCGCGGGAAGCTAGCTACTCCGGGGGCAAAGGGGAACGGTCCGTGGGGCCGTCAGGCGG
>DATJVM010000074.1:0-83896 GCA_035501775.1 Gemmatimonadales bacterium
CTAGAGCGGGCGGAAGAGATCGGACAGCGGCAAGGTGAAGGCGCGAGAGGCCCCGGCAGGATCCCATCTGAGCTCCTCGCGTTCGAAGAGCGGGGCGGATGCATCGGGGTACCAGATCTCGACTTGATGCCGGTCCGGGTCGATGATCCAGTATGCCGGCACTCCGGCTTCCTGGTATCGGCGCCGCTTCGCGAAGCGGTCGGCGCGGGCCGTCGCGGGGCTCAGCACCTCGATGACCAGAACGAGGTGCTTCATTCTCGCCCAGTCCATGGTGCGCGCTTCGGACAGGTCGACGACGAACAGGTCCGGCTGAACGAGAGTCCCTTCATCCCAGCTGATGTCTGCCGGCGATAACATGAGATGCCCGACCTGCTCGCGGTCCAGCCAGGTCCGCAGAGCCACGTACAGGCGCCCGACCAGTTCCTGGTGCCAGCCCCGTGGCGCCGGAGTCACCAGCAGCTCCCCGTGCACCACCTCGTAGCGGAGCCCGTCCTCGGGAAGGGCTCGGACCATATCGGCGGTCCAGTAGAGGGGCTGCAGCAGGTCGGGCATACCCATGATGATCGGCTCGGCGGCGAGAGTTCGCAACTCGGCATGGGTGACAATTGCCGGTGGGGACCAGGCCGTGGGGTATCATGGCAACGCCGGGTACGGTGCTTCGACGCACCACGGTCCCAATCGACAGTGACGGGGCACCCGCTGGCGCTCCCTCACCGCCGCTGATACACTCGGGACGTGAGCGCCACTCTCCTGGATCAGGTTCGTTTCCCGTTTCGCGCTCTCGCGACGACCTTCGTTCCCGAGACCGCGGACTGCTCGGCGGCCGAGTGGGACGCTCTCGAACAGACCGTCTGCGACGCCCTCGCGGCGCGCCCGCCCGCCATGCGGCGCCAGATTCTCCTCTTCATCCGGATCCTCGATCTCCTGGCCCTGCTCCGCCATGGGCAAAGGCTGGCCTCGCTCGACACCGCGCGGCGCACGGCGCTCGTGACGGCGGTAGGCGACGCGCCGCTGCTCCTGATACGCCGCGGTGTCTGGGGACTCAGGACTCTGGTCATGATGGGCT
This sequence comes from Gemmatimonadales bacterium, assembly GCA_035501775.1. Taxonomy (GTDB): domain Bacteria; phylum Gemmatimonadota; class Gemmatimonadetes; order Gemmatimonadales; family GWC2-71-9; genus JADJOM01. Next base: position 1,067 of record DATJVM010000074.1, read on the forward strand.
ACTACACCGAGCCCGGTGTCCAGGCAGCCATCGGCTACCGGGCAACGGCCCGCGGCTGGGCCGCCCGGCGATGACCGCGCGCCGGTACGACGTCGTCATCGTGGGCGCGGGCGCCGGCGGCGGAACGGTGGCCCAGCAGCTGGCGCCGCTCGTGGCACAGGGGAAGAAGGTGCTGGTGCTGGAGCAGGGGCCGCGGTTTCTGGAGAGCGACTTCACGGGCCGCGAGCTCGAGATGGCCGGCGAGCTCTATGTTGACGGAGGTGGCTTTCTCACGGCCGATGGCGCCATGACGCTCGCCTTTGGCCGAGGCTACGGCGGCTCCACGATCGTGTACACCGGCACATCGCTCATCGCGCCGGAGCGGGTCATCCGGGGCTGGAAGGTGCCGGGGCTCGACTTTGCCGACATCGAGCGCCGGAGCAGGAAGTACATGCTCGAGAACAACGTGCACCTCCTGGGCGCAGCCGAGCTCAACGACAACAACCGGCTGTTCGTCGAAGGCTCGACCAAGGCCGGCTATCACGCGGAACAGTTTCCCCTCAACCTACGCGGCTGCCAGGGCTCCAGTCTCTGCAACCTCGGCTGCCCGAACGCTGCCAAGCAGGGCACCCACCGGGTCCAGCTCCCCAACGCGGAGCGGCAAGGAGTCGAGATCGTCACCCGGGCCGAAGTCCTTGCCCTGGGTGAACGCTCGCTCCACGTGCGAGTCACGCCGAAGCTCGCCGGCGGCAAGGGAGCCGACCCCGAATGGGCGCCCGGTGACTACGAGGTCCTCGCCTCCACGGTGGTCCTGGCCGGGGGCTGCATCGGGACGACGGCGCTGCTCCTCCGCTCCAGGTTGCGAGGCATCTCCCCCAAGGTGGGCCAGGGGTTCACCTGCCACCCGGCGCACATTCTCGTGGCCGAGCATCCCCGCGCCATCACCAACGACGTGGGGCACCCGAAGAGCTTCTTCGTCGACCGGGCGGAGACCGAGGGTTACGTGCTCGAAACCTGCATGTACTTCCCCTTCACCACAGCCAAGAACCTTACCGGCTTCGGCGCCGGGCACAGCACGCTGATGCGCGCCTTCCCGCGCCTGCAGATGATCCTGGTCCTGGCCTGCGACAAGGCGATACCCGGGAACCGGATCACTGTAGATGGAGCGGGTAAAGCGGTAGTGCACTACCGATTCACATCGGAAGTGATCCGGTCGATGGTCCGGGCCACGCGCGCCTCGGCACGGATCTTCTTCGCCGCCGGCGCGGTCCGGGTTCACGCCCCCTCGGCCGACCCGCCGCTCATCGAATCTGTGGATGCGCCCAGTATCGATGCGCTGATCCACGAGCGACACTTCCAGCTCGGTCGCATCTCGGTATCCGCCGCGCATCTCATGGGTGGAGCCGCGATGGGCGGCGCCGCCGCCGATTCGGTCACCGATGCCTGGGGCCGCGTGCACGGACGGCCCTGGCTCCGGGTGGCGGACGCGAGCCTCTTTCCCGAGTCGCTCGAGATCAATCCCTACCTCACCGTGATGGCTCTCGCCGATCGGACCGCCGAAGCGATCCTCCGCGACCTGCCGGCGCTCACCTCTCCTTCCCACTGACTCGGCCCATGCGACTGAGCGGCAGTGATCTGGTTGTGCGCGCCCTCGAGGATGAGGGGATCCGTTTCACCTTCGGGATTCCGGGGACGCACAACATCGAGCTGTACGACACCTTGGGCACCTCGAAGGTGAAGCCCGTCCTGATCACCGACGAGCAGAGCGCCGGTTTCATGGCGGACGGCTACTGGCGAGCCTCCGGCAACCTGGGATGCCTCAACCTGGTGCCGGGCGCGGGTCTGACCCACGCGCTCTCCGGCATCGCGGAGGCATTCATGGATGGGGTGCCGATGCTGGTGCTCGGCTGCGGCATCCGTCAGGACGTGCGGATGGCGTACCAGCTGCACGATATCGATCAGCTCGCGATCGCGTCGCCGGTCACCAAAGCCGCCTTCCGACCCCTTGCGGGCCGGGAGCTCTATTCCACCATCAGGAAGGCCTGCGCCATCGCCCGCTCCGGAACGCCCGGGCCGGTGATGGTCGAGGTACCGGTCAATCTCTACCTGCTGCATCAGGACGTCGACGACGCCGATCTCAAGCCGGCCGAGGCCATCCCCGCTCCGGAGGCCACCGCCGCCGAGCTCGACCGCGCGGCACAATGGCTCAGTGCCCCGGGGGCGCGGCCTTTCCTTTATGTAGGGCTTGGCGCCGCGGGTGCCGGGCGGGCGCTGGTCAGGCTCGCCGAGCGCCTGGGGGCGCCGGTCGCCACGACGATCCAGGGGAAGGGCGTCTTCCCCGAGAGCCACCCGCTCTTCGTGTGGAACGGCTTCGGCAACAGCGCGCCGTCCTTTGCGCGCCACGTGGCCGGCCGCTGCGATCGCATCCTCGCGATCGGTTGCCGCTTCAGCGAGGTCGGCACCGGGGGATACGGCCTCACCCTCCCCGGCCCCATGCTCCACGTGGATATCAACGGTGAGGTGCTCGGGCGGAATTTCCCCGCGGAAATCGCGATCCAATCGGATGCCGGCGCCTTCGTCCGTGGTGCCCTGGCCCGTCTGGGCGAGCGCTCAGAGGCCACGGGCGCCGACCCATCTCTGCCCGGAATGATCGCGGCGGGCCACGTCGAGGTGAAACAGGAGTGGGAGGCAGGCCGAAGCGCCGACCGTGTCTCGCCGACCCTCCTCATCAGGCGGCTCCACGAGGTGCTCGGGCCGGACACGATCTTCACCGCCGACAGCGGTAACGGCACCTTCCTCGCGATGGAGTGCTTGCGACTGGAACGGCCGGGCCACTTCCTGGCACCCGTGGACTACTCCTGCATGGGGTACGCAGTCCCTGCCGCGATCGGCGCCAGGCTTGGCCGGCCGGAGGCGCCGGTGGTCGCGCTTGCGGGCGATGGGGCCTTCCTCATGACCGGTCTCGAAGCGCTCACCGCCGCGAGTCAGTCCATTCCCGTTGCGATCGTGGTTCTCCGTGATCGGGAGCTGGCACAGATCGCCCAGTTCCAGCGAACGGCATTCAATCGCTCGGTCGCGAGCGCCCTCCCCGATTACGATCTCGCCGGCCTGGCGCACGGCCTGGGGATCGAGTGCCTCACACTCGTCAACGACGCCGGCATCGATCAGGCCCTGAACCGAGTGACGGCGATTCTGGCGGACGGACGGCCGGTGCTGGTGGATGCGGCAGTGGACTACGGCATGAAGACGCACTTCACTCGCGGGGTAGTGCGGACCGCGCTGGGCCGCCTGCCCTGGGTAGATCGGCTCCGGTTCGTCGGGCGGGCGCTCATCAGGCGGGTGACGGGCTGAGGGGCGACGGGGAGCCTCGATCTGCAACGCGCCCCACATCCCGAGGAGCGAAGCCCCGGGGGATCTGCCTTCCCGATGCTCGAGGTCCAACGAAGGCACCAGGTCATGCAAGTAGATCCCTCGCTACGCTCGGGATGAGGCAGGCGCTTGAGATGAGGTGGTGCGCACTTGGGATGAGGCTGTAGCGCCCTTCACGATTTCTTCCGCTCCCTGGCACCATATTCCCAGCGGCAGAGCAGCCGGAGGGCCGCATGACCGCCACGCCGCTGGGCGAACTCCCCCCAGGAACCGTAGTTAGCACCCGCTATTGGCATCGCCTTCCAGACGGCAGGGTCCAGTGCGATCTCTGCCCGCGCGCCTGCAAGCTCAACGAAGGTCAGCGTGGGATGTGCTTCGTGCGGGCCTGTCTCAACGGCCAGGTGGTCCTCACCACCTACGGGCGCTCCAGCGGGTTCTGCATCGATCCCATTGAGAAGAAGCCGCTCAACCACTTCCTCCCCGGCACGCCGGTGCTCTCGTTCGGCACGGCGGGGTGTAACCTGGCCTGCCGCTTCTGCCAGAACTGGGACATCAGCAAGTCTCGTGAGACCGACACTCTGGCCGATGCCGCGACGCCGGAGGAGATCGCCGGCGCGGCCCTGGACCATGGGTGCCGGAGCGTGGCGTTCACCTATAACGATCCTGTCATCTTCCATGAGTACGCCATCGACGTGGCGCAGGCCTGTCGCGAGCGCGGGGTTCGCTCGGTAGCGGTGACGGCGGGCTACATGAGCGCCGAGCCCCGCGCCGAGTTCTACAACTACATGGACGCGGCCAATGTGGACCTCAAGGGCTTCACCGACAGGTTCTATCATGACATCTGCGCCGCCCACCTGGCGCCGGTCCTGGAGACGCTCGAGTACATCCGGCACGAGACGGCGGTGTGGCTCGAGATCACGACCCTGCTCATCCCCGGCCTCAACGACAGCGACAGCGAGCTCGACCTCCTGACCCGGTGGGTGGTGGATCACCTGGGCCCCGAGGTCCCCCTTCATTTCACCGCCTTCCACCCGGACTGGCGGATGCTGGACCGCCCCCCGACGCCGCCGGCCATCCTGACCCGTGCTCGGCAGATCGCCGAACGGAATGGGATCCGCTATGCCTACACCGGCAACGTTCGGGATCGGGAGGGCGGCACCACGCGCTGCCACACCTGCGGCGCCGAGCTGATCGTTCGCGACGGGTACCGGATCGTCGGCTGGGCGCTCACCGACGAGGGAAGCTGCCGGGCCTGCGGCACCACTTGCGCCGGGGTGTTCGACGGGCCACCGGGTCACTGGGGATCGCGGCGGGAACTGGTCACGTTGCACCCCACCAGCGAGGAGCCGGGCTGATGGGGGACTCGGACCATCGCCCGCCGGCGGCTGCGGGGACCTTCTATCCGGACGACCCCGCGGAGTTGGCCTCGTTGGTACGTCAGCAGCTCACGGGCGTCCCGGACGAACAGCGGATCGTGACGGCCGCGATTGTCCCGCATGCCGGATTGATCTATTCCGGGCTCACCGCGGCTCGGGTGATGGGCCGGCTGTCGTGGCCCACCGTCGTCGTGATCCTGGCCCCGAACCACACCGGACGAGGACTCCCCGGCAAGGCCAGCCTCTGGCACCGGGGCGCCTTCGAGACACCGCTCGGCGCCGTGGCGATCGCGGAGCAGTTCGGCGCCGAACTCCTCGCACACTCGAATCTCGTGGCCCCGGACCACGAGGCGCACCACGCCGAGCACGCCATCGAAGTCGAGCTGCCCTTCCTGCGCATCCTGGCAGCGGACACCGCGATTGTGCCGCTGGTGCTGCCATGGGATGATTGGGATCTCTGCGCCCGGCTGGGCGCGACGCTTGCCGAGGTGGTGCAGGCGTGGCCCGACCGGGTGCTGCTCATCGCCTCAAGCGATATGAGCCACTACGAGTCGGTGGCGAGCGCCGAACGAAAGGATCGGCTGGCGCTCGCCGAGGTTTCACGCCTGGATGGCGAAGGGCTGCTGAGGACTTGCAAGCGCCACCGGATCACGATGTGTGGCCGGGCGCCGGCCGCCACCACGCTCCATGCCGCGCGTCTGCTCGGCGCCACCGGCGCCTCGGTAATCGACTACCGCCATTCGGGGATGGTCACCGGGGACGATCAATCGGTTGTTGCGTACGCGGGAGTAGTCGCGGGGTAGACGTGTGACTGGAAGCACTGGCACGGGTTGAAGCAGATCCCTCGCTGCGCTCGTGGATGAGGTGGTGGGCGCTGGGGATGAGGGGCGAAGCCCCGAGGGATCTACTTCCCGGTTGTCGGGCCTCAACGAAGGCTCCGGGCCGGGCGAGTAGATCCCTCGCTACGGTCAGTGAGGTGGCGGTGTCCAGAAGGACCAAGGGCCACGCTTCAGCAAACGCGAAGAGGCCAAATGGACCTCTCGAGCAGGACTCCCCGCCTAGGTCGACTCCATCAGCCGCAATGCCTTGGTCCGAACCAGCGCGTAGTTGATGGCCGGCAGGCTGTTCCAGTGCGCGGCCTGACCGGCGTAGTCACGGGCGTTCCCGGCGTCTCCCTTTCCCCGATAGGCCAGTGCCAGCCGATACAGGTTGTATGGGTCCTGCAGGTTGGCCTGAAGCAACTCGGTGATTGCCGCGTCGTACTGTCCGGCGGCCAGCGCGATCCGGCCGGCCAGCTCGTGGGCAAGCCGTATCTGGAATCCGTTCCGGTTCCCCGCCGAGGCCTGGGCGAAAGAGTCCGCCTCGGCCCGGGCCGTCGCCAGATCGTTCCGAGCGATCGCCACCGCCGCCAGATTGGAGTGGTGGAAGAGCCGAGTTGCCTGCTTCACCGCTGGTGACAGGTTGGACCCGTCGGTCGTCTGTTGCGCCTTCTCGAAGGTGGCCAAGGCCTGATCGGCCTTGCCCTCTCCAAGGAGAATGTTCGCCTTGAAGTTGAGGTCCTGAGTCATGGCGCCGGCGTCGCCGAGGCGCTCGGCTATGCCGAACTCCTGCTCTGCCTCGTGGACGGCCTCGTCCAGCTTGCCCTGGTCCGCGTCCACCACCGCCTGAACGAACAGGGCCTGGCGGCGTTCGCCGTCATTCCGAGCCTGATTATAGAGTTCGTTGAGATCGCTGGTGGCCACCTCCGGCTTGCCCGTGTAGAGGGCGTTCATGGCGAGCCCGATCCGGGAGGCGATGAAGTGGGGGTCGAGGGCCAGCGCCTTACGGTACTGCGTCATCGATTCGTCGAAGCGGCCCAGCTTCATTAGCAGCTCCCCGTACGAATCGTAGGGGTTGGGGTCGTTCGGTATGAGCTCCGCGTACTTCTTGAAGGCGGCCTCCGCGCCCGCGTAGTCGCCAGTCGTCCGGTAGGCATAGCCCAGGTTGTTATAGGCCGGCGGAAATTCCGGCGCGATCGCGATGGCCGCCTTGAACGCGGCGATGGCCTTGGGCAGCTCCTGCTGCCCCTGGTAGAAGGCGCCCACCGCGAATTGGGCCCGCTCGTCCTTCGGGAAGAGCGTCGCGCTGCGCTCCAGGTACTCCCTCACCTTGGCGGCGTTGCCCACCGAGCCCGCCTGCGCCGCCAGAATGGCCAGGCGCTCGCCTTCCGAAGCCTTGCTGCTCAGGGCGACGGCCCGGTCCAGGTGCAATTGGAAGTCCTTGACCGTGGGCGCGACATTGGCGCGGGCCAGCTCGGCGCTCGCGAAGTTGGGGTCGAGGGCGATCGCCTTGTCGAAGTGAGCAATGGCGTCGGCGAGGCGCAGGTTGTCGGCCAGCTCGCGGCCCTGCAGGAACTCCTTCCGCGCGGCGTCCGACACCGTGGTTACCGGAATCTTCCCATCGCCGGTAGCCGCGGCGAGCGAGACAGTCAGCAGCACGCATGCCGGCACCAGCGCCAGAACGGGCGTTCGTTTCATACCGTGACTCCTCGATGATGGTGCAGAATGGAAGGCGGGGCTCGGTCGGCCGAGCCTCCGATATCATCTGCTTACGGGAGGAGGTCGCGGGCGGTGTCGGACGTTTCAGAAGAGAGCGGCGGGAGCTGGCGATTGTTAGGAGCCTGACGGTCGGCGAGGGGCCATCGCTCAGCCTGCCGGCACTCGAAACCGCCCATCGCTCAAGCCCAGAACGATTCGCTGAGCCATCTCGAGCGCGGCGGCGGTATCGTCGCTCAGAATGTGGGACTCCATCACGTCGAACGAGAGGTAGAGATCGCGGTAGCGGGAGTAATCGGGGATCCGCCCCTCGTCTCGGGCGGCGGCGCGTGCCGCGCAGACCTGCTCTGAGGGCCGGAGAACGACGTAGTCCAGGGGAATCTGTCGCAAGGCCACGATGGACTGCGCCGTCGAGAGAAAGCCTGGTGGAATCGAGAAATCGAGAACGACCCGCGCACCGGCGGTCGCGAAGGGGACGGCGGCAGCGGTCATCGACGCCATAACGGTGCGAAAACTCTCCGGCGTCGGCCCTCCGGGCGCGCCTTTCGCCAGGAAGGACCAGAAGGCGTCGCCTTCTATATAAGCCACCTTTCCAGGGAGCAGCGTGACCAGTTCGCGACCCACGGTGGTCTTGCCTGCCCCCACCGGTCCGGAGAGGATGAGAATCGGATTGGGCATGGCCCGGGCCTAGAACCCGAGCCGGACCCCCGCGCCGAGGAAGACGCTGGGCAAGGACGGAAGGTTGGCGGGAACCCGGAAGCCCCAATGCCCGCCGGTTGCCTCGAACGACACATGCGGGAAGACGGCTACTTCGACCGAGGCGCCCGCGCCGTAGCCGATCTCGTCAGTGGAGGTCTTCTGCCAGAGCGGCTGATAAACCGGCCCACCGCCTCCCGACACGTAGTAACCGCCGCCGTCGAAGCGTCCCTCGACCCTGCCAAAGCCGGCCTCGACAAACGGAGTGAGCGCAACCGGCCCAGCCGCAAGCCGGAGATCGACACCGGCCAAGCCAGCCGTCACCGCGAGATTCGACGGCGCGAGCCGAACAATGGAGAGGTGCCACCCGATTCGTTCCTGCCCGCGGAGGAGGAGCGCGGCGCGCCCGCTCGGGAATCGGCCAGACTCGTAGACGGAGCCCGAGGTCGGAGCAAGGGCGGAGAGGCTCACCCGGGTCTGGTACCCCGCTCGAGGAATGGTCTTGGCTCTCAGTTGAGCCGTGTACCCCCAGGCCTTGGCCCGCTCACCGACCTGCTGCATGCTCAGGGCCCTTCCCTGCGGGTCGCGCTTTTCCACGACCAGCCCCAGCACTTCCCAGTAGCGATTGAAGAGCGCGCCCCCGGAGCTCCCTGGACTGATGAAGAAGGATTCGAAGGCGATGCCTCTCTCATGCACGCCGATCAGCCGGTCGGGCGAGATGGGCGGTTCCCAGCAGACCCCGTCGGGGCAGCCCACCGGAATCACCGGGTCACCGATGCGGAGCGCCCATGGGTCGCCGAGCCGGTCGAACTCGAATCGCGGGGCGTGGACCCGATCGGCGCTCAAGCTCAGGAGGGCGAGATCCAGGTCGGGGTCGGTCTTGTCCACCTGGACATCCACGCTGTCTGTCGGGGCGAAGTGAAAGACCACGCGGACGTGACCGCCGTGCGCCGCGGAGAGCACCACGTGGGCCGCCGTGGCGATGACCAGCCGGTTCGACGCGGCGATGACGATGCCGGCGCCGATCTGGTCGACCTCGGTCGGGTCGGCGTAGGTGATCACCTTGACGACCAGGTTGGCCGCCGCGTCCGGCATGGCCGTCCGGTTCTGGGCCAGCGCCGAGTGCGATCCAGCGAGAATCCCGAGCGCTAGCGCGCCGTTGAAGAGCTTCACGAGACACGCCTCCTTCGCGGCCAGACGACCCAGAGCATCGCGCCTGCCCAGAGCAGGCCCAGCGCGATGGTGCGGAGCCGTTGCCCTGTCCACCACTTCTCCCACTGCGCGGGCATTCCACCCAGCGATGCCGGGAGCCCGCGGACCGTGCCTTGGAATTGGAGGGCGAGCCCCGCCGTGTCCATGGCCACGCCCTCGAGCATGCCGCTGAAGCCCAGGAGGGTAAGATCACCACCGGGCGAGAGCTGCTGCGGGGCGCGGCGGCCGTTCATCACCTGGATCGTCCCGCCCTTGACCGTGGAGGCGACGAGGTCCTTGGCCTGGTCGCCCTCCCTGATCTTCTCGACCCGCTCGAACGAGACCCGAGAGACGACCATCCGGGCGAGGCCGGTCTTCGGGGCCTGACTCGGATGGAGTTCCAGGTCCAGTCCGACATTCGACGGGATGAGCTGCAGGCGCTGCAGGGTAAACCGCACCAGCTCCGGCGGACCGCCAGCGATCATCTCGATGGGACCGTCAACAGACACGGGGAGCACCGGGAGGGAATCGCCAAGGGTGAGCCGTACCGTGGAGTCGCCGAGCCCGCCCGCGAGCACCACCGACGTCCCCACCGGAAAGACCACCGGGTCGAGGGAGATGACCCCCGTGGCGCTGTCGCTCTTCGACGTAAGCTGAAGCACCGGAGCGTCGAGCACGGCACGGGGGCGAGCCCCGACGGCCGGAACGATCACGCTGTCGAGATTGGCGGCCCCGACACGCCGGAGGTTGGCCACGTCGCCCCAGATCGGCTCCGCCGCGCTCAGCGTAAAGCTGGTTTCGCCCGCCTGGACATTGAGGGCAATCGGAGCTTCGCTGGCCGGGGAGAGCGCTCGCCGCCCGACCATGCCGACCACCGCCAGCAGCCCGAGGAAGAGCGCCCCCCGGATCAGAGTGCCGGTCCGGCCCAACCAGGCGCCGGCGCCGAGCCAGGCCCCCGGCGCATGGCCATCAAGGGCGCTCGAGAACTCCTCGGCCGACTGGTAGCGATCGCTCGGCTTCTTGGACATGGCGCGGAGGATCGCCTGCGCGACCCCGCCCGGAAGCTCGGGCTTGCTCTCCCGAGGATCTGGCGGTTCGACCAGGACGTGCTGCTGGATCAGGTCCTGTCCGGTCTCTCCCTGGAACGGCAGCACGCCCGTGAAGACCTCGAAGGCCACCACGCCCAGAGAGTAGATATCCGAGCGGTGGTCTATCTGCGGATCGGCCGTGGCCTGCTCGGGGCTCATGTAGAGCGGCGTGCCGAGGATGGTGCCGGCCCGCGTCTCACCCAGCGTGCCCGCGCGGAAAGCCTTGGCGATGCCGAAATCCATGAGCAGAGGACGGCGCTCGTCCCCTTCGAGCATCACGTTTTCCGGCTTGATGTCGCGGTGGATGAACCCCGCCTTGTGGGCGGCGCCGAGGCCCGCCGCGATACCGTGCACCAACCGTCCCGCCTCGGCCAGGGAGAGCGCTGGCCGGGTGCGCAGGTAGGCGGCGAGGGTCTCGCCCTTGACCAACGGCATGATCAGGTAGACGAGATCGTCGCTCACTCCGATGTCGTAGACCTCCACGATGTTCGGGTGCCTGAGGGCGGCCAGCGCCCGCGCCTCCTGCTCGAAGCGGCGCACGAACTCGGAGCTGACCAGGTACTCGCGGCGGAGCGTCTTGATGGCCACGTCGCGGTCGAGCCGGACATCGCGCGCGCGGAACACCATCCCGAAGCTCCCCGACCCGAGCAACGCCTCCACCCGGAAGCCGTTCCCCAGCACTCGCTGGAGCAGCTCCCGCGTATCATCCGCGCGCCCGCCCGCTCCCGAGTCGGTGAGCTGGGTCCGGCCGCTCAGCATCGTGGGCGTGGCCGAGCCGCAGACCGGGCAGAACGAGGCCGCCGGCGAGTACTCGGACCCGCAGTCCGCGCAACGCGGTGCCGTCTGTCCCACGGTCAATGAGGGCAAGCCGACGCGGGGCTTGCGTAGAGGTAGTACTCCTTGGTCGCCGTGCCACCGCTGTCGAGCCGGGCCGAGATCTTGAGGTAGTAGACTCCGGCATGGGGAAGGTGTGAGCGGTCGATCGTGAACCGGATCGGCGCCTCGGCGGGGTAGAAGCCGTAGCCCAGGGGCTGGTCCTGATAGAGGAAGGCGCCCACGCTGCCATCCGCTCCGACCGGGGCGAGGCTGGTGTAGACCTCCTTCAGGCGTTCACCCGGGGCAATCTCGACCTCGTATGTCCCGCAGCGGACCGGGACACCCTTCTGTTCCACGCGGAGGGGGACGTGGACCTGGCGCGGCTCTCCGCCAATCGGCAGGCGCACCCAGCCCAGGATGCCAAGCTCGCGCCGCGCGATCTGCTCGGCGGCCAGCACGCGCTTCGACCAGTGATAGACGCTATCCCGGGCCGGCCGCCGGGTATCCATCCGGTAGTAGCGCCCGCGGCGGATGGTCTCGGCGCGGATCTGAAGCGAGGAATCTGCCGGCGGGGACCACGATACCCGGAGCGAGTCCCCGGAGCCGAGATCATAGTTGCCGAAAGACTCGGTAAACGACGCGAGGAAGAGCGTGGTCCCCGCCACCTGCTTGGCGTAGACGCCCTCGCATCGATCTCCGAGCGGCCGATACCCGTCTTCCGGCGAGGCCAGACGGATCAGGGTCTGATCGCACGCGGCCGTTCCGGGAGCCGACTGGGCAGCGAGCGGAAGGGTAAGGGAGCAGCTCAGCACCAAAAGGGAGCGCCAACGGCCTTGCACTGATCGGGTCTCCAACGATGAGGCGTGGTTTCGGAGGTGCCGGCTATTCTGCAGGCGAATCGCGGGTCGCGCTAGAGGGCCACGCCGTCCTTCGCCAGACCGCGGGGTGGACACCCCGTCATTCGAGCCGTAGCTTGGCGCCCCGAAGCACGTCGCTCAAGAGGCCCTCCGCCGCTGGCCGGCGGGCTGCTGGCGACGTTTCGTGGACCCGGCCCCGGAGCTCGCGATGAGGTGGAACCGCAGGATGCGGGCGGCACTGCCGCTGGTCGCCGTGCTGCTGTTCGGCCGCTGCAGCAACGAGCTCGCCCCGACGGCGCTGGCCACCGTCTCGCTCAAGGCGGCAGGCACCTGGCCGGACACGTTGCCGGTCGCGGCGATCGCCACGGTCCTTGTCGATGTGGTCCGGGGCGGCGCCGATATCTCGGGTGTCACCCTCGAGTGGAGCTCGTCCGATTCGTCGGTCGTCCAGGTGACGACCCCGGACACGGGGGCCACCCCGTCGCAAGCCGAACGGCTGGCCATCGGCCAGCGCGCGATCATCACCACCCATGGCGCCGGGACGGCGAATATCATCGTCCGCCTCAATCGGCCCGGGTTTGCGCCGGCTCAGCTCAGCGCTCCCATCGTAGTACAGCAGCAGAACTGGCCCGCGCTCCTGACGGTGACCGGAACCGATACCGTCGGCGTGTCACTCACCCATGCCGACCCCGCGGTGCTGGGAACCGTGAGCTACAGCTGGCAGTCGAGCGACCCCTCGGTCCTGCAGGCCACGGCCCTGGCGTCGGACCCCACCCGCGCCCAGCTCACGGCCCGCGCCAACGGACCGGCGCAGGTCCTGCTCACGGTCTCTGGAGCGCTACTCGGTCACGTGACCTTCCAGGAGCCGCTCTTGGTCGGGACCGCCCAGATCGTTCAGAAGTCTCCGTGGCCCGCGGTCCTTCCCGTCACCGATACGACGCGACTAGCCGTGACGGTCCAGGACGCGGCCGGAAATCCCTGGCCCGGGGTGAAGGTCAGCTGGAGCTCCACCAACCTCTCCGCCTTCACCGTGGATTCCGCCGGCCTGGTGACCGGGCTGAGTCGCGGCGGCGGTGAGGTGGTGGCCAGCGTCGGCTCCGCGCCGTTCCAGGTCGTCCAGCTCCGCGCGCAGCTCCAGGTGGTGCAGAAGTGGAGCACGGTGAGCGCCGGCGGCGATCACAGCTGCGCCATCGCCGCGCTCGACGGCACCGGCTACTGCTGGGGCAGCAACGGGCAGGGCGAGCTGGGCCTCGGACTCGATCCAATTACCCTGGGCCAGAGTTCCCAGCCACGGCTGATCGCCACGTCCCAGAAGTTCGCCGAGCTCAAGGCCGGAGAGTCCCACAGCTGCGGCAGGGTCGGCGCCACCGACCTGCTGTGCTGGGGCTCTCGGGAACGGGGCCAGGTGGGCGACGGACCCTGCGTCGCGAACGGGATGGGCACCGTCTGTTTCCCCACCGCCCCGGCGCCGGTGGCGATCGTGACCGGGGGCATGCTGGGCACCCAGCAGATCCACCTGGATCAACTGGCCCTGGGCGGCACTTTCACCTGCATCATCGACGTCAATGGTGGCACCGGGAGTTTCGCGAGCCGAAAGGTCCGATGCTGGGGCACGGCGGACCAGAATGGCATGGGCATCGTCTTCGCCTCCACCGCCGACTCGGCCCAGGTGCTGACGCCGGGCCTCGGCCCCAGCGCCAACATCGTGGACGTCGCCGCCGGCGGCGCCCATCTCTGTGTGCGCACCGACGATATCTGGTGGGTCGACTGCATGGGCATCAACGATCACGGCCAGCTCGGCAACGGCACCGTGGCGAACCCGCCGGGGATCCCGAGCGCCTTCACCATCGTGGGCGGGAACCCGGCCTCTCCAGGAGGAGATGGCTACCCTACCTCAGGGCTGAGCGCCGGCGGGAGCCACACCTGTGCCTTGGACGCCGTGGGGGTCCTGTGCTGGGGCGCCAACACGAGCGGCCAGCTCGGTGCCGCGGGAGGAGACGAGGTGTATCCCACCCGGGTGGGAATCTCCGTGACGGTGAGCGCCCTCTCCGCGGGGGACCAGCACACCTGCGCCCTCGTGGTCGGCGGCGATGTGTGGTGCTGGGGCTCCAACTCCAACGGCCAGCTCGGCCGCGGCACAATCGGCGGGACCAGCTCCGCGCCGGCGCTGGTGACCGGTGGCTTGAAGTTCGTCTCGGTCACCGCGGGCGGCTCGCACACCTGCGGGGTCACAACCGACGGGTCGATCTACTGCTGGGGCGCAAACGCCTTTGGCCAGCTCGGCGACGGCACCCAGACGGACCGCGGGGCGCCGGTCCGGGTGACGGAGCCTCCACAGTAGGCCAGGATGCGCGGGGGCGTCATCTATCAGGCCCCGGCGGGGATCAGGTGCGCGCCTCCAGCGATCTGATCCAGTGGTACCGGCCGATCGGCTCGCCAAACGTCGAGCCGGGCCGGATGCTCTACTGTCCGACCTTCATCGGCGAGACCGGGGGCCCCACGATCGGAGGCCCGGCGCCGCGGGTCTATTTCACATTCACAAGCTTCCCGGTGGACTCCTTCCCCAAGTACCCAACCTCGGTCTTCGAGACGATCCCGCTGGCGGTATCGAAGGGCTCCTGAGCCGGCCTGTCCCGAATCGCTTCACTGGCCAATCCGGTCCGCGCAGTCCAAGTTCAAGGAATCAGCGGCGACTGGCGTTCCTGCCCGTACTCCAACACCGCGAGGAGCTTCTTGAGTTACGATCGGCGGGACTTCCTGACTCTGGCGGGCACCGCGCTGGGTGCGCTCTGGCTCGGCGCCGACCCCAAGGCCCTCCGTGCCTCCCTGACGCGAGCCCGCGACGCGCGGGAGGCGCTGGCCAGGGGCGATGCACCGCCCCCCTTCGAGGTGCTTACGCCCGAGCAGGCCGCGGACCTCGAGGCCATTGCCGCGCGCATCATCCCGACGGACGACCTGCCGGGTGCCCGGGAGGTGCGGGCCGTGAACTTCATTGACCATGGCCTTGCCACCTGGGCGGCGGACCGTCGGCAGGATCTCCTCGATGGACACGCGGCCTTCGCGACCGCGATCACGCAGCGACACGGCGCGACCCAGCGCTTCGCCGATCTTTCTGAAACGCAGCAGGATGAGTTCCTCGCGGTGCACGAGGACGACGACTTCTTCGAGGACATGCTGTTCTTCACGGTGGCCGGGACGTTCAGCTACCCGGACTGGGGCGGCAACTACCAGGGCGCGGGCTGGAAGATCCTCGGCTTCGACGATCGCTATATCTGGCAGCCGCCGTTCGGCTGGTACGATGCGAAGCAGAACGGGGGGCCGAACTGATGAGCCCCGCCATGGCGCGGTTCGCGCCCTCCGACCCCGTGGATTTCGTAGTTGTGGGATCCGGCGGCGCCGGGGGCATCCTGGCCAAGGAGCTGTCCACCAGAGGCATGAGCGTGGTGGTTCTGGAACAGGGCCCGCATGTCGGCCCCCTCGACTTCCATCACGACGAATTCAAGCACTTTACCCTCGCGGCCTATCAGAACCAGCGGCAGCTCCAACCACAGATGTTCAAGGCCGGGCCCGACGCCGAGGCCCAGCCGCGCATGGCCGTGATGTATCACCGCATGGTGGGTGGCGGCAGCATGTGCTTCACGGCCAACTATCGCCGCTTCCGGCCGCTCGACTTCAACGAGCGGACGCGGCTCGGGCCCATTGCCGGCACCGGCTTCGCGGACTGGCCCATCGGGTACGACGACCTGGAGCCCTACTACACCAGGGCGGAGTGGGAGCTGGGCGTCTCCGGTGAGCCGGGACCGTTCGACCCGCCGCGGTCCCGCCCCTATCCGATGCCGCCGCTCCCGGTCAAGTCCTCCGGTGTCCTGTTCGAGCGGGGGGCCCGCGCCATCGGACTCCACCCGCAGCCAGCCCAGATGGCGATTCTCTCGCAGCCCTTTCAGGACCGGATTCCATGCCAGCAGTGCGGGTACTGCATCGGCTTCCCGTGCGAGCACCGGGCCAAGTCGGCCACGCTCTATACCGTGCTGCCGGTCGCTTTGGCGAGTGGCCGCTGCGAGCTTCGCACCGAGTGTTTCGTCGCTCAGGTCGAGACCGATGACCGGGGCCGGGTGAGCGGCGTCGTCTACTTCGACAGTCAGAAGGTGCAGCAGCGCCAGCGCGCCAAGGCCGTGGTCCTGTGCTGCAACGGCGCGGAGACGCCGCATCTGCTGCTCAACTCCGGAAACAACCGCTTCCCCCAGGGGCTGGCCAACTCGAGCGGCGCGGTGGGCCGCCACCTGATGTTCAACAGCAACGCGATCGTCACGGCGCAGTTCGAGCACCCGCTCAACGATTGGAAGGGAGCGATGGTGACCCGGATCGCCCTCGACTTCTACGATACCGACCCGGCTCGCGGGTTCTACGGGGGCGGCGCGCTCGATGGCCGGTTCTTCGGCTATCCGCTCGTCTACGCGATGCGCGGAGCGCCGCCGGGGACACCGAAGTGGGGCGCGGGATTCAAGCAGGCCTTGCGCGACGGGTATTGCAACCAGATGGACGTGCTCTGCGAGGGCACCTCGCTGCCGCTCGAGACCAATCGGATCGAACTGGATCCGGACCTCAAGGATGCCTGGGGTCTTCCGGCCATGCGCGTCACCTACCGCGATCATCCCGATGACCTGGCCACGGTAGGCTTCCTGCAGACCAAGGCCCTGGCCCTCCTCGAGGCCGCGGGAGCCACCCGAACCTGGGCGCGCCCCCCTGCCCCTCAGAACTTCGGCGTGCATCTGCTCGGCACCTGCCGGATGGGCAATGATCCCGCCACGTCGGTTGTGGACAGTGATCACCGCGCCCACGACGTACCGAATCTCTTCATCTGCGACGGGAGTTCCCTCGTCTCGAGCGGACGGGGCCAGCCCACCGCGACCATTCAGGCTCTGGCCTTTCGGGCAGGCGAGCGCATCGCGGAGCTGGCGAAGAAGGGACAGATCTGACTTCGTCAGGGGCCGGGCCAAGCCGGACCTCCATGCACTACTAAGGAAGGGAGGCCCCCCCCCCGCGAGCCTCGTCGCGAGCGGAACCGCCGAGCGGGCCCCAAGGGTCCCTCGCTGCGCTCGGGATGAGAGTCGGGTCTGAGCACTCCACTGGCCCGCCCCCCTCACCACCCTGCCGCACAAGACGTCGCCTGACTTGACGCCATTGCCTTGCAGGAGTCGGTCCCAGGCGTAGGTTTGTCGCATTGCCGCGCGGAGATCTGCGGTTGGTCGATGAGCCTGTCCCGCTCCCGGAAGCACTTTCCCCCAGGTACCGAATCGAAGAGGAGATCGGGCGGGGCGGGATGGCGGTGGTGTATCGTGCCTTCGACCTGAAGATCCCGCGGCAGGTCGCAGTGAAGGTGCTGCACCGCGAGTTCGCCGCGTTCATCCTGCGGGATCGGTTCCTTCAGGAAATCCGCACCATCGCCCGCCTCACCCACCCCAACATCCTGCCGCTTTACGACGCCGATGAGATCGGCGGCTGGCTGTTCTACGTCATGCCCCTCGTCGAAGGCGGCACCCTCCACGACCGTCTCGCTCGAGAAGGGCGGCTTCCGGCAGCGGAGGTACTGGACCTGGCGCGCCAGATCGGCGCGGCCCTGGCATTCGCGCACGGACGGTCGCCGCACATCATTCATCGCGACATCAAGCCGGCCAACATCCTGCTCAGCGGGTCACACGCCTTCCTCACGGACTTTGGCATCGCTCAGGTCACGCCGACGCTCCAGGATGACGGAGTCAATCGGCTCACCGACCCGGGACTTCGGGTGGGCACACCCGGCTACATGTCGCCGGAACAGCAGCATGGCGAGCCAAACCTCGACGCCCGCAGCGATCAGTACTCCCTCGCCGTGGTGCTCTACGAGCTGCTCACGGGCTTCATCCCTCCGCTCGGCCATGATCATACGACAGATGCCTTTGCCAGACTGACTCATGAATGCCCTGCTGCTCATCCGGAGGTGGTCGCGGCCTTGCGCAGGGCCCTCACCATTGACCGCGGGGGACGCTATCCCTCGGTGGCTGACTTTCTTGGCGCCCTCGAGGCCCGGCCGGCGGCGCCGGGGGCTGCTCTGCTTCCATCACCCGTTCCGACACCCGTCACCGATCACACCCCAGTAACGCCTGGCAAACGCCCCCGCCTCATCTTCTGGGTTGCCGCGCTGGGGCTCCTGGGCTCGCTGGCAGGGCTGCTGGTGGCTCGGGCGCCGGCGACGCTGCAGCGGCTCTTCTCACGGCCGGCCGCTCCCGACACCACACGCTACGCCGTGCTGCCGTTCATCTATGACAGTGGCCTGACGACGCTCAACGAACGCCCGGCGCTTCGGGATGCCCTGGCCGCCCGGTGGACCGGGCTCGCGCTCACCGAGGAGTTTCGGGAGGCGGAGATGGTGAAGGCTCACACCTCCAGAGCCTGGAGCACGGCCGATGCGCTGCTCACGGCGCAGGCGCTGGGGGCCGGGCGCTACATCATGGGGACGGTGACTCGGATGGGGGACTCGATCCGGATCCTCGCAGGCCTCTACGACGCGACCCGCGGCGGCACCCAGCTCAGCTTCGCCACGGAGCGGCTGCCCGCGGGCGCCAAGGAGGTGAGCCACACCTTCGCGCGGATCGCGGACCTGCTGGTTCTGCGTAACGCCTTGCCGCCTGACTCGGCCACGGATCGGCTCGGGTCGCGTTCCCTGCCGGCCGTGCAGGCCTTCGCGGCCGGGGCCCGTGCCATCGCCGACTGGGCCCTTCCGGCCGCCGACAGCGCGTTCGACAATGCCATCACCTTCGACCGAGACTTCACGCGGGCCTACCTCTGGCTCGGGCTCACGCGCCAATGGGAGCGGCAGCCAAGCGGACGGTGGCGCACGGCCGCCGAGCTCGCCGCGACCAGCCGATCCAGGCTGGACCGGCACGAACAGCGCCTTGCCGACGCACTGCTGGCTTCGGCGCGCAATGACGCTGATGGTGCCTGCATCCGCTGGGACAGTCTGACGGCCGCGGAGCCAGCGGATTTCGTGGCGTGGTACGGATCCGGGTTCTGCCAGGTGACGGACAGCGTCGTGGTTCCGGCTTCCCAGGGCCCCATGCGATGGCATTTCCGGAGCAGCTACTACAGCGGCCTGCGGTCGCTTACCAAGGCATTCCGGCTCAACTCACGGATTCTCTCGGCGCAATGGGAAACCAGCGCCGCCGCTCTCCGAAACCTCTTCTATGTCGAAGGGAATTACTATCGCGACGGCACGTCGGCCGATGGAACGCAATGGTTCACGGCGTTTCCAACGCTTTCGGGAGACACGCTGGCCTTCGAGCCGACCCTGACAGCGGGCGCCCTGATCCCCAACGGCGGGTCGCGGCGCGACCGCAGGGCCGTCGTGCTCCAACAGCGACGGCTGCTCCTCGAGTTGACCGAGGCCTGGACCGCGACCGCGCCCGATGATCCAAGCGCATTGGAGGCGAAGGGTATCGCTCTCGATCTCCTCGGACGCCGGGACGCGATCGAAACGCTGCGCCAGGCCATGCGTCTGGCTCGGCGCCCGGGGGAGCGCGCGCGAGTCGGTCAGAGCCTTACCTGGCTCCTGCTCAAGCAGTCCCTGCCCGACGACACGAACGGCGTCGGGCAGGCGCTGTCGCTCATCGATTCGCTGCTTACCGAGCAGTCTCCGGCAACCGCCACTGATCCCGTGCGGCTCGCGGGACTGGCGGCGCTCACTGGTCGAGTGCAGCTGGCGGTGCTGTATCTCCGTCAGCCTCAGGCCCTCGTGGAGCAGGGTGTTCCTCCGGAGCTCGGCGGGTTGGCGACGAGCCTGCTCATCTACTCTGCGATCGGTGGGCCGACCGACACGCTCGATCGACTCGCTCGCCAGGTCACCGAGGCCATCGCTCATCTGCCGGATCCCGCGCCGCGGAACACGATTCGGGCCAGCTGGCTGGGTCGCGCGGCCACCCTCGCCTATCCCGTCCACCCTCTGCCCGGGAGCAGCGAGCTTGCCGGGCTTGGTGATCCCCTGCTCGATGCGCAGCTCGCGGACCTGCGGGGTGACTCGCTCGAGCGCGTGAGGTGGCTTCGCCAGTTAGCGCAACTCCGCTCGGGGATCCCGCCCTATGAATTCACGCTCGACGGCCTGTATCCCGAGGCGGCCCTCCGCGCCCGGGCGGGCGACCCTGGCGGCGCCGCCGCCTGGATCGACTCCACCCTCTCCACCCTTCCGGAAGTGTCGGCTGACGTTCTGGCCGATCCGATTCGGGCCGCGGTACTGGTGCCGACCATCGTGCTCCGCGCCGACCTGGCCCATCAGGCGGACGACCAGCCGGCGGCAGGGCGCTGGGCGCGAGCCGCGGGGCGGCTCTGGCGGAGCGCCGACCCATTCCTCAAACCCACACTCGAGCGAATGCGCTCGCTCGCGCGCTAGCTACGATCCGTTCCACGCCATCTGGAGGCTGAGATGCGGACCACGTTGCTGAAGTCGCTGCTGACGCCCCTCGCTATCGCTGCCCCTGTGATCGTGAGCAGCCTGACCGGCTGTCTGAATGGGGGTCGCCCGGAGTGTCCCCATGACTGGGACTTCGGGTTGATCCAAGTGCGAGACAGCGGATCCAAGCAGCCAAAGTCGGTCCTAACCCTGCACACAGGGACCTTATCAGCTTCGGGAGCTCAAACGAACGTCCCCGAATTCAACGACTGCCAACGCCTGATTCGTGGAACCGGAAGCAACGCCCGTTATGACTCGCTGTATGCCGTCTTCGCATGGGACAGCATGGACGTCGACACAGTGGGAGCCAGGGCCGCGATCGAGGCTGACAGCGCCTTGCCGATGGCCGAGGTCCTGAGCATCGGCGGGACCTACGAGTTCCTGGGCATCCGGCCCGGGCTCAGCTGCCTGTTTGTTTACCGTGTCGGCGACGCGTGGAGAGCGTCGCTCGTGGCTTTCGGCTCGGTGGAGCGGGATTGCCATAAGCCGGTGCCGATCGCGTCCTGGGCGAGCCTCCACCATACCGATCTCGCCGTCACGCGCACATCGTATCACGACCTGCGATGGTCCGACTACCCGGCGGCGGCCCGATGGGAGTGGGATGTGAAGACCAACAAGCAGGTCATCGGGTTCAAGTGCCTCGATGGCTGGTGCGAGGCGGGCGAACACCCCCCGGACACGGGACCGGACCTGACCGCGAGATTGAGCCTCGTGTCCGGCCTCGCGGGGAGCCCGGTGCTGCGGATCAAAGGCTGGTATGACGAGCAGCGGCTGGCGCCGGCGAAACCGCACTGGTGGAGCAGCGGTTTGGGGCCGAGGCAGGTAGTGGGGACCGTCATCCCCATTCCCGGGCTGGGTGCACTCAATGAGAACTCCGATTTCAGCCCGCCCCATTGGCACCTGATCGAGTACGTGGATCTGAGTGAGCCGTCCGGCGAGTACTATGCCGCCGAGCGGTTTTCACCGATGATCCTCCCCGGTCAGATGACGCGGATTTTCCTCTGCCGCGAACAATGGCACGGGATCAAACCGCTCCCCGGCGACCAGCTGTGCCCCGATATCACCGACGCCCTTCGAACGACTGCCAAGTGCGCACCCGAGTTCGTCAGCGGGACAGTTACCAACCACTGGTGGGCCAAGACGGTGCCGGCGAATGGCGAGAACCCCAGGTATTGGTGCATTGTCCGGCGCTATATCAAAGGCGTTCCCGTGCCGGGGACCGCGCGCTGGCGGTGGCTCGCTGGCGACGAGACTACCTGGGGTCGCTGCGGCAGCGGGTGCTGCACCGGGCACTGATGATTCAGCAGTCGCGATGCCACCACGTCGCCTGCCGGCGACCGGAGGCGGTGAGCGTGTACCCGACGATCCACTCGCAGGTGTCGCTCAGGTCGAGGGGCTCGGCCCCGATGCCGGCACCCGCCGGATCCAGGCGCCAGACTCGTCCATCGGCGCGGATCAGGGCACCGGCCGGAGCGTGCCCCAGTCCTTCAACGGCGACGAGCGTGCTGCCGGAGTGGTTAGTGTCCCGGACCTCGGCTTCGAACGCCCCGTACTGGAATCGGACCCGCCTTGGACGCTCCGTTCCCGGTGCGATCAATGCCACGCCAATCCGGACGCGGTCTGGAGGGTCCCACTGGAACGGCTCCGGGCCTCCGGGGAGCCGGGCGAGGCCCGTGACTCGTCCCCGCTCGTCAACCGCCAGTGCGACCGATTTGGCTCCCGCCGGGAGCCCCGGTATCGCCTCGGCGCCCCCGCTCGCGAGCCAGCGGACCGCCCGGCCGTCGCTCTCACCCACGATGATGCCACCAAGGTTGAGACCGCGCGCCCGGTCGAGGAGAGATCCGGGGAGGCCCGGCAGGATCCGCTCGCCATTGGGGGTCCGATACTCGAAGGCGATGACACGACCCCCGTGCTGGCACCACCCGACGATCACCCGATCGTCACTGATGGCGGTCGCGACGCTTTCTTCGCAGCGGAGCAGAGAGCCCAGGTCAACGGCTGTGTACCGACCTTCGCCGGGGCGGCCGGAGGATGCCGGATTGCCACACGCCAGGGAGAGGCAGAGAGACACGGCCAGGGCCACAAGAGCCGACCGCCGTGCCCTGCGATGCCCATGTATCGTCTGAATCTCTTCGGCCGGATCGAGTTGACCGACACGCAGGGCCGGGATCACCTCGCCGAGCTGTCGCAGCAGAAACGCCTCGCGCTGCTGGTCTACCTCGCGGCGGAACGCCCCGCCCGTTTCCATCGGCGGGACACTATCGTCGCCATGTTCTGGCCTGACATGGGCCGGGCCGACGCCCGTGCCGCGCTCCGTCAGGCGGTGCACTACCTTCGTCGGCACCTCGGGCACGACCTCGTCGTCGCGCGCGGGCCGGAGGAGATCGGGCTCAACACCGACCTGATCGCCACCGACCTGGCGCGCTTCGAGGAGGCGATCGCCGCATCGCGCTTTCAGGAAGCACTCGCCCTGGCCCGGGGCCCGCTGGGACCCGGGCTCCACTGCGATGGCGCGAGTCCCGACTTCACCACCTGGCTCGACCGGCGGCGACGGGAGGTCCGCCGGCAAGCGAGCCAGCTCATCCGGGTCCCTCAAGCGACCGAACCTCAAACGGATCTGGCGGCCGCCACCGAGCAGGTCCGGCGAGCCATCGACCAGGGCAGCTTCGACGAAGGGCTGGTGCGCCAGCTCATGCGGGCCCTTGTGGAGGATGACAACCGGGCGGCCGCCCTGACGCTGTACAAGCACTTCGCTGAACGGCTCTGGCACGATCTCGAAATCGAGCCGTCCCCTCGCACCCGCGAACTCGCCGATGCGATCCGCCGAGGAGACGGCTGAACGGTCGGTAACGTTGCACGATCCACTCCGGCAATGATGTGTCTCAAGCCTATCCCCTGAGCGTCGGCTGAGCGTTACCCACGCCAGTCACTCCCTGTTGCGCCCCCAGGTACAGCGCCGAATCCCAGGAAGACAGAGACCCAGGCGCCGGGCCCCTTACGTGAGCTCCATCTGGTGCGTCTATTTCGGCGATTGGCGCCCCTCGGGCAGAGCGCGGACAGGGAAAGGGACTGAGCCGATGGACAAACTGATCCGGGGCCTGCACCACGTTACCGCCACCGTAGGCGAGGCCCAGCCGGACCTTGAGTTCTACACCGGCGTCCTGGGCCAGCGGCTGGTGAAGAAGACGGTCAACTTCGACAACCACCTCGTGTACCACTTCTACTACGGGGACGAAGCGGGAACGCCCGGGACGATCATGACGACCTTCCCCTACCAGCCAATGGGGGTTCGGGTCGGAACGCATGGCGCAGGCCAGATCACCATCACCTCGTTCTCCGTGCCCAGTGCGGCGCTCCCCTTCTGGCGGCAGCGTCTCGAAGCCACAGGGATTGCCGTGTCCGCGGAGGTAACCCCATTCGGGGAGGAGGCCCTCCGGTTCCACGACCCATCGGGCCTCGTCCTGCGGCTGATAGCCAGCGGTGCCGACGCGCGTCCACCCTGGCTCAGCCAGGGCATCGATGCCGCCCAGGCCGTCCGGGGCATCCATGGCGTCGCC
Organism: Gemmatimonadales bacterium; assembly: GCA_035501775.1. GTDB lineage: Bacteria > Gemmatimonadota > Gemmatimonadetes > Gemmatimonadales > GWC2-71-9 > JADJOM01. Next base: position 25,009 of record DATJVM010000074.1, read on the forward strand.
CTGCTGGTGCGGGACCCGGCCCCCACGATCGCCTTCGTGGAGAGCCTGATGGACGCCGCGGTGGTGAGCGAGGAGGGTGCCGCCACCCGGCTCGCCGTGAACGGCAACGCTCCCGGCCGGCTGCTCGACATCGTGCGGGCCGACGCTGCTCCCGCGGCTATCAATGGAATCGGAACCGTGCACCACGTCGCCTTCGCGGTCGACGACGCGGAGCAGCAGCTCGAGGTTCGGCGCGAGCTCTTGCGCCGCGGCATCCAGGTGACCCAGGTGCTGGACCGGCAGTACTTCCGCTCCATCTATTTCCGCGAGCCCGGCGGAGTTCTCTTCGAAGTCGCGACGGTGCCGCCGGGGTTCACCGCCGACGAGCCACTGGCCGAGCTGGGAACCGCGCTCAAGTTGCCCCCCTGGGAGGAGCCGAACCGGTCGGAGATCGAGGCCGGGCTGCCGAGAGTGGTCCACAGATGACGCAGAGGCCACCGGTGACGCAGATGGCGCAGATGAGCCCAGCGATCGGCGGATTGACCAGGCTCATTCGCGTTGTCTGCGGACACCCCGTGGGACTCATCGCGCCGCGTAACCCAGAGGGCCTCAGGAGAGTACCCTTCCTCTTCAATGAGCCCTTTCATCGCAGCGACCACACGCGGTGGTGACCATTCGCCTTCTGGCCGACAATCCGGAACACATCGCCACCCTCGCCGCCTGGTTCAAGGAGGAGTGGCCGTCCTCACGCCCTCTCTCCGAGTACGTTGCGCGGTTCGAGGCCTGCGCGCAGCGCGACGCACTACCCCTCGCACTGGTCGCCATCGAGCGTGATCAGCTCCTCGGCACGGTGGGCTTGAGGTGGGACTCCGTGCGGCTGCGTCCCCGGCTTGGCCCCTGGGTGGCGGCGTTCTACGTAGTACCCGAACGCAGGAGCCAAGGCATCGGCGCCCTGCTCCTGGGCGAGGCCGAAATGACGGCGGCTCGGCTCGGCTTCCGGGAGCTGTATGCCGGCACCAGTCGCGCCGCGTCGCTCCTGCGGCGTGCCGAGTGGAGCCTGCTCGAGACGTTGGTCTACGAAGGGGAAGACCTGGGCATCTTCCACAAGCGGCTCTGACCAGAAGCTGGCGGGAGGAGACCCACCGCCTCAGATTAGGCAGACCGCTTCACGGAGTTCTCGAGGTCCATGGCCGCTGCTCAGGCACGCCTGGCCCAGGCGCTGGCCGACCGCTACCGCATCGAGCATGAGCTCGGACAGGGCGGGATGGCCACCGTATACCTCGCTCACGACCTCAAGCACGACCGACCCGTCGCCCTCAAGGTGCTCCGGCCCGAGCTTGCGGCCTCCCTGGGCTCAGAGCGCTTCGAACGCGAAATCAGGCTCGCCGCAAGGCTCCAGCACCCTCATCTCCTCTCGGTGCACGACTCGGGCGAGGCCGCCGGCCACCTGTGGTTCACGATGCCATACGTCGATGGTGAGTCGCTCCGCGATCGACTCCTCCGACAGCGGCAACTCGGCATAGAGGACGCACTGCGCATCACGCGCGAGGCGGCCCAGGCACTCCAGTACGCGCACGACCATGACGTGATCCACAGGGACATCAAGCCCGAAAACCTCCTGCTCACCACGGACGGCGCTACCCTCGTGGCCGATTTCGGCATTGCGCGGGCGCTGCGAGCGGACGAGCGCCTGACCGATGCGGGCCTGAGCGTCGGCACACCGGCCTACATGAGCCCGGAGCAGGCCAGTGGTGACGAGTCCGTTGATCCCCGCACGGACATCTATTCACTAGGCTGCGTCCTCTACGAGATGCTGGCCGGCGAGCCGCCGTTCACCGGCCCTACCGCGCAAGCGATCATGGCGAGGCGGTTGACCGAACGCGCCCCGAGTGTGCGGCGGCTCCGGCCAACTGTGCCGGAATCGGTGAACCAGGCCCTGGAGCGAGCGCTGGCCCCACTGCCGGCGGACCGCTACGGCACTGTCGCCGAGTTCAGCCGCGCGCTCGCCGCACACCCGCAATCGGCCTTCCGAGCGTGGTATGGACCGCTCCTCGTGGCCGGCGGTCTTGGCGCCCTCCTTCTGGTCGGCGTGTTCATCGCGCGCCATCGCGATCGTGGCGGCGCAAGTGGCCCCAGGATCCTCGCGGTTCTACCCTTCGACAATCTGGGTGACTCGGCGGACGCCTACTTCGCCGATGGCATCGCCAATGAGGTGCGCGGGAAACTGTCACAGATCCCTGGCCTCGCCGTCATCGCGCGCGCAAGTTCGAACGAGTACCGGCACACCAGGAAGACTCCGCAACAGGTCGCTCACGAACTGGGAGCCGACTACCTGCTCACTGGGACGGTTGAGTGGGAGAGGAGCCCGAATGGCCCGAGTCGGGTGCGGGTGAGTCCTGAGCTGGAGGACGTGACCGCCGGCGCCGCCCCCAGGACCAAGTGGTCACAGGCGTTCGATGCCTCGCTCACCGATGTCTTCCAAGTACAAGCGGACATCGCGACCAAGGTGACGAATGCGCTCGACGTCGCCCTGGGCGACAGTGCCCGCCGGGAGCTCGTGGTCCGGCCAACCGCGAGCCTGTCCGCTTACGATGCATTTCTCAAGGGCGAGGCCGCCTCCGGGGGTATGGCCGTTTCTGACCCGCCGGACCTGCGGCGTGCGATCGGTTACTACGAGCAGGCGGTGGCGCTCGACTCCGCCTTCGTCCCGGCCTGGGCCCAGCTCGCCCGCGCGCGGGCCTTGCTCTATGCCAACAGCAAGCCTACGCCGGAATTGGCGGCGGAGAGCCGCGATGCGGCGGAGCGCGCTCGCCGCTTCGGTCCGGACCGTGCCGAGGGGCAGTTGGCGCTGGGCGACTATTTTCGCAACGTGTCCGTCGATCACGTCCGGGCCCTCTCCGCTTACGAGGCGGGGCTCAAGCTCGCGCCCAACGATGCGGAATTGCTCGGGGCGGCGGCCTTGAGTGAGTGGAGCACAGGCCGATGGGAAGCCGCCCTGGGCCACCTCGCCAAGGCCAGCAGGCTCGACCCCCGCTCGACCCTCACCGCACGGAGGGTTGCCTGGATGCTGCTCTGTCTTCGCCAGTACTCGGCCGCCCGAACTGCGATGGATCGTACCCTGGCGCTCGCCCCCGCGAGCGTCACCATCCTCGACGAGGACGCCATGCTCGACCTGGCCCAAGGCGACCTCGCCGGTGCCCAGGCTCTCGTGCGCAACGCCCTGCACACCATGGAGCCCGTGGAGGTCCTCGCCGAATTCGGGAATGCTTACGACTTATACTGGGTGCTCGACGACGCTCAACAACAGAGGCTCCTCTCCCTCCCGCCGAGCGCGTTCGACAACGACCGTGCGACATGGGCGATCGTGCTCGCCCAGACCTACGCGCTGCGTGGCAGACAAACCCCCGCCCGCGCCTATGCCGATTCAGCCCGTCTCGCCTTCGAGACGGACCTTCGAGTCAGCCCGGAGGACGGGGAGCGCCACGTCTTCCTGGGATTGGCCCTGGCTTTGCTTGGGCAGAACTCACGGGCCATCGCGGAGGGAGCCCGAGCAATCCAGCTCTTCCCCATCAGTCGCGATACGTATTACGGCGCCTACATCCAACACCAGGTGGTGCGCATCTATCTCCTGGCAGGTGAGCCGGAGAAGGCACTCGATCTGCTGGAACCCCTGCTCAAGATGCCCTACTATCTCTCGCCCGGCTGGCTGCGCATCGACCCTAACTTTGCGCCGCTCAGGGGAAACCCACGGTTCCAGAGACTTGTCGCGGGCAGCTGAGCCGCTGTCGCAATAGGCACTCCGATTCTGACTTCGGCGATCCTCCCGGCGGCTCGTCCATCGTGAGCGGAGAGCCGGCATTCGACCATACGCTCGCCCGGGCCGCCCCGCGAAGCGGGAGGACTAGCCGGGGCTGCCCACGCTCTTCTCCCAATTCAGGAACAGCACCCCGCCCGGGGCCGGCAGCGCCTCCCCACCCGCGGCTGGCGTGACCTGAAGCTGCAACTCCTCCTCGGGCTCCCTGGAGCAGTTCCAGCACTGGAGGCCGAAGTCGCTGAGCCGGCGAGTGCGCGAGAGGAGCATCACGTGTACCTGGGCGCTGTCCGTGACCTCCTTCCCGTCCCTGTACAGCCGCCCGTAAGTCCACAGCGCTACCCTCGACATGATGGTCGGCACCAGCGGCGTGTGCACCTCAGTGTTCCCGTGGTAGTAGAGGCCCATGATGACCCCTCCGAACCGCGGATGATGAGGCACGTCCCGCGTCTGCACGCCAAAGAGCTCGAGCCGCCAGGCTGCCCCATCCTGGGTGGTAAAACGCGCCACCCCGTCCACGGAGTCTCGGGCCGCGCCCCGGTCCCAGGCCGTTAACCGGAAGGTTCCTGTCACCCGGGCCACACTGTCGGAGTAGGGGCCGTTTGCTTCCTGCTTCCTGAGCGCGGTCGATTCGGCCCCGAATCGGGGGATGACGGAGGCCACGCTGTCCGGAAACGGAAACGGCCCCGGGAGGATCTGGATCACCGGCCCGCCGCCCCGCACCCGAATCACCTTGGTGGTCGAGGCGCCCTCGCCAGCCGAATGCTCCTCCTCGGGCTTCGCCGCCCCGACGTAGAGCTCCGCCTTCATCCCGAGCTTCTCGTGAGATCCTTCCCCGATCGGACAGTAGACCTCGTACTCGCCGGCCCTGAGCGTTACCGTGAGCACGGCCGAATCGCCGGGCTGGATCTGGGCGGTCTCCCGCTCGACTCCGCGCCCCTCGACCTCGAAGGCGTGGGGAATGGTGCCGACGTTCCGCGCCACGAAGGTTACCGTTCCCGGTGGGACGGTCGGCTGGGAGACCTCCACCTTCCACTCGGACAGCCGAACGGTGATCGTGGGAGGAGCAGGGTGGTGGAGCGTCAGGGTCAGGATCAACGGCTGCCAGAACATTGAATCCCTCGGATATTGGGTGCCGAGGAGACTCCAATGGCCGCGGGAAAATTCCCGGGAATAAACCGGGCGTCGGAGGAGTCTAGTATGAACCCCCTCGGCGGCGGCTGATCGGGCGGGCCCGGTCAATCCCGAGGACCAGAGGAGTTCAGGTTGCAAGAGTCCGACCTGGCCAGGTTCGAAAGCCTGGCCCTCCCCCACATCGACGCGGCCTACACCCTGGCGCGCTACCTGCTTCGCGACCCGCACGATGCGGAAGACGCGGTGCAGGATGCCTACCTCAGGGCACTCAAGTACTTCCCATCGTACCGCGGAGGAGATCCCAGGGCCTGGATCCTGGCCATCGTGAGGAACGAGTGCCGGAGCGGGAGGGGCAGAGGGCAATCGGCCAGATCCGAGCCGTTCGATGACGAGCTCCACTCCGAGGACTCCGTCTCCGCGGACGCACTGGCTCTGGAGAGCGAGGCAAGGGAAGCGGTGCGGGAAGCGCTCGACATGCTGCCCGCTGAATTCCGTGAAGTGATCATTCTCCGGGAAATCCAGGGACTCTCATACGAGGAAATCGCGGAGATCGTCGAGGTTCCCACCGGCACGGTGATGTCCCGGCTCTCCCGTGGCCGGGCGCGACTCGAGAAGACGCTGAAGGCAGGTCGCTCATGACCCCCGAAGAGCTGGATCGCGCCATCAAGGCCCAACTCCCCGCGCTCCCCGCACCCGAGCACCTGCGGAGCCGCGTGCGCCTGGCCCTCAAGGCCGAGTTGGAGCATCGGCCCCGCCGCCGCTGGCCGCGGACCCTCGCCCTTGCCGCATCCCTGCTGATCGCCGTCTCGGCAACCTGGCATTTCGTCCAGCGGAGCTCCGAGCGGGCCGAGCTGGCCCGAGAAATCGTTGCGAGCCACATCCGCTCTCTCGAGCCCGAACGGCTGGTGGAGATCCGGTCGTCGGACGCGGAGCAACTGAAGGCCTGGCTCCAAAGCCAGGTGTCCTTTTCGCCTCCGGTCCCGAACGCCGAGCCCGGCTCGTTCCCTCTGGTCGGAGGCCGGGTGGATCACCTCCACGGCCGCACGGTGGCTGCGCTCGTGTACCAGGCGCGGGCCCAGGTGATCAACGTGTTTGTCTGGCCGGAAGGAGGAAACGAGTCGGTGGGAGAGCGGACGGAGAATGGGTACAACCTGATCTACTGGAAGAAGGGAGGCTGGGAGTTCTGGGTGGTGTCGACCATGAATCGCGGTCAGCTCCGGAACTTCGTGGAAGGCCTAGAGCGGAGCTGAGCCTGGCCGGGAGCAATCGGGGGCTGGATGGACGTGGAAGACCCCTCACCCGGCACCCCTCGGACCATCGGCACAGTGCACGCACTCCAGCTCGAAGCCGAGCATAGTGGCTCGGCCCTCGGGCGTCAGTACCCAGGGTCGCACCTGCCATGGCGGGTCGTGGCGGACATGCTGGCCGTGTCCGCACTCGAGGTCCGCTACCCAGTGACCTTCTTCATCTTGATGGAACCCGACGATTCGCCGCCGCACAGAGCCCCCTCACGAGACGCGCGCGCCTGCGCGCTCTAATCAAGCTAAGATGCCGACCGCGCCCAGGCGGCAAGAGCCTTGTGCCGTCGACGTCGGGTACGCAACTTCGCCAAGCGAGCCACGATCCTTGCCTGCACATTGTCCCTATCCCAGAGACATAGCCGAGGGTGCTCCAGGTGACCCGACCGCGAGGCCCTGCGCCATGGCAACTCCCCGCCCCGCGGTGATGGTCGCCCAGATCCTCGAGGGCTACCGCCTCCCCGACCGCGGGATGCACGGTGTCCTGCATTGGGGCCGCGTGCACGAGAACGGCCGCCTCCTGGCCGAACGACTCCGCGCCGATGCCGAGATCGTCGCGCTCTTTGCCCTGTTCCACGATGCGCGCCGGGTGAACGAGAATCGCGATCCGGGGCACGGGCTCCGGGGCGGCGAGCTGGCCCGGAGCCTCCGCGGCACCCTGATCCATCCCGACGACCGGCGTTTCGAGTTGCTCCAAGAGGCCTGCCGGCTCCACACCGATGGGCTCACGACGGGTGACCTCACCCTCCAGGCCTGCTGGGACGCCGATCGCCTGGACCTCGGCCGCGTCGGCATCCGGCCGGACCCGCGCTTCCTCTGCAGCGATGCCGCGCGCCAGCTTTGCCTCTTGCACACAGCCGCGCCCTCAAGGACTGGGAGCCGACCATCGTGGCGGAAGAGTGGGGAGTGCCGCCAGAGATGCGCTAGGAAGAAAGCGCGAGTGCCGCGACAGGGCTCGTGCAGGCGTGTAGCATGGCAGCCTTGCCTGGCTCAGGCCTGCCCGGCACCTTGGGAGAGGCTGAGCCGGCACTCGGCGGCGATCCCACACCGGTACTCTCTGTGAACCTGGACCCGGCTGTACGTGGCATTGCGGACACCGCGCGGTGGGTGGCTCTCTATCGCGCGACGGAGAGCGAGCGGCCCGACGCCCTGTTCCGCGACCCCTGGGCCCGCATCCTCGCCGGAGAGCGGGGCGAGCGGGTGGTCCGGGAGATGCCCGAATCCGCGCGGCGGGCCGGTTGGTCTTTCGTCGCGCGGACCGTGACCTTCGATCGGATCATTCAGGCCCAGGTGGCCGCCGGCGTCTCCCAGGTGATCAACCTGGCGGCTGGACTTGATACCAGACCCTACCGGCTGGACCTGCCGGGCACGCTCCGATGGATAGAGGTGGACCAGCCGGAGTTGCTTTCTGAAAAGACGGCGTTGCTTTCCCAGGCGAAACCCAGATGTGTCCTGGAGCGCGTTCCGCTGGACCTGGCGTCCGAGAGCTCACGCCGGGAGCTGTTTCGGCGCTGGGGAGCGCTCGGTCTCCGGACGCTCATCGTGAGCGAAGGGCTGCTCGTGTACCTGAGTGAGGCCCAGGTCAGAGCGCTCGCCTTCGACCTGGCTGAGCAGTCGAGTTTCGAGCGCTGGGCAACCGACGTCAGCTCGCCGGGACTCCTCCGGATGATCCAGCGGGACTGGGGACGGGTGCTCGCGGCAGGCGGCGCTCTACTCCAGTTCGCGCCCGAGCGGGGCCCCGCCTTCTTCGCGGACCTCGGTTGGGCACCCGAAGAGGTCCACCCGATGATCATGACCGCGGCTCGACTGGGGCGCCTGCCGCCCATGCTGCGCTTCATGACCATGCTGTTCCCCGGCGCGGGAAGGTTCCATCCCCGGCGGCCATGGGGCGGGGTCTGTCTTCTCAGGCGCACGGCGGCGGCTCCGGGCTGAGCGCTTGGGCTCACTTGCCGGGAGCCGCGGACCTGCCGAGCTTGCCTGACGGGCCGATCCGATCAGTCCGAATGTAGGTCGCTCCCTCTCCCCATCCGAGGCCCGCTCCGCCCGCTCTCACTGACCTGCTCGACGATGCCTTTCCCGACCGCTACCGCATCGTGCGCGAGCTGAGTCAGGGTGGAATGGCAATTGTCTACCTGGCGGAAGACCTCAAGCACGGGCGACAGGTGGCGGTCAAGGTGCTCCGAGCTTGCCCCGCTCCTTGGACCCGATCGTTTTCTGCGTGAGATTCGCGGTCACCGCCAACCTGCACCACCCTCACATTCTCAGTTTCTACGATTCGGGGCGGACGCCGGAAGCACCGGCAGTCTGTTGTACTACGTCATGCCGTATGTGGCAGGGAGGGTCGCTCCGCCATCGGCTCGCGAGTGAACACCAGCTGCCGATCAAGGGAGCATCTGGGATTGCCATTCCGGGGCGGCCTCGCGGCGGGACCCGGCTAGCGGCTGCCGCTCCCGCGCTATGGATGCGCCGACGGGCCCTTTGACATTGGGCTCGGCTTGGTGCTACCGTTGTCGCAGCGCAGAGGGGCGCATCCAGTCCGCGGAAAGGGCCGTGCCCACCCGGCAGTGCCACAACCGATTTCACGAACTTCTTTCAGCCTGACAAGAGCGGACTCCAGGCGTGCACTGAAAGGAGTCTCGTGTGTTTCCAAACCCGCAGGATGTCCTGCCGCTTCCGCCTCACCCCAGCATCGAGCAGTACCGCAAGCTGGCCAAGGACCTCGTCAAGGCGCATCGATCGGGCGAGCCCCAAGCGATCGGCGCCTGGGCGGATCACTGGGTCCAATCGCTGGCCAGCACGAGAGGCCGAACGAGCGCGTCCCGTGTCGAGCGAGAGATGGACCGAATGGCCGGCCAGGTCGAGGACTTCGCCACGCGCACCCTGGCCGGCAGGGAAAGCGGCGGGCTCGCCAGTGCCCAGTTCATCATCGCCCGCGCCCATGGATTCGAGAGCTGGCCCCGGTTCGCGGCTCACCTGGACCGGCTGGCCCATGGCGGAAGCGATGTGGCCATGTTCGAAGCCGCGGTCGACGCCATCGTGGACGGAGACGAGGCGACGCTCCGCCATCTCCTCGCCACCCACTCCGGCCTGATTCGCGCCCGGTCCACGCGTGAGCACCAGGCCACCCTCCTCCATCATGTCTCCGCCAACGGGGTCGAGAACTACCGGCAGCGCACGCCCCAGAACATCGTCGCCATCGCTCGGCTCCTGCTCGATGCCGGCGCCGAGCTGGAAGCCGTGGCCGAGGTCTACGGCGGCGGCTCAACGACGCTGGGCCTCGTGGCGACGAGCGCGCATCCCCGGATTGCCGGGCTGCAGTTGGCGCTGATCGAGCTCCTGCTCGAGCGCGGCGCCCGCACCGAGCAGCGCGGAATCGCCGGGCGTGATCACGGCATCGTCTTCGCCTGCCTGGCCAACGGCTGCCCCGAGGCCGCCCAATATCTGGCCGACCGGGTCGAGCCGCTCAGCATCGTGGAGACGGCCGGCGTGGGGCGCCTCGAGGGAGTAAAGGCGTTCTTCGACTCGAAGGGCGTACCCAAGGCGGGCCTTACGACGGAGGAGATCCATACCGCCTTCCGCTATGCCTGCTTCTATGGACGGGATGACGTGGTGGAGTATCTGATTGGCCGAGGCGTGGATCTCGCGGGGCATTCGGGCGACGGGCAGACCGGTCTTCACTACGCCGGGATGGGCGCCTCCCTTGGCGCCGTCCGGATCCTGCTCCGGCACGGAGCCCCGCTCGAGGCCTTGAATGAGTACGGCGGCACCGTTCTGGGTCAGACCCTCTGGTCGGCCGCCCATGATCGCAAACCGGACCGCTTCGGGCCGGTGCTCGAGACGCTCATCGCGGCGGGCGCCAGGCTCGGGCCGCGCCATCCACCCGTGAGCCCAGACATTGACGCGCTCCTCGCGCGGCACGGGAGCGTCGCCGACGAGTCCCTGTCATGGCAGGGGGAGAAGGGCCGAGGAGCACGGGGTTGATCGTTGGACGCCGCCGCGGCGGCCTCACTGTCTTCGGCCCACCGATGCTCGTGGCCCGCTCAGCTGTGCCGTTCTCGGGTCCGTGCCCAGGGAATGAGATCGAGCCGGGCGAAGGGAATCGGCTTCCCCGTTTCTTCGCAGATCCCGAACCGCTCCGGCGCCCGATGCAGCCGGTCAAGCGCGGCGTCGATTTCGGCCAGCTCTTCCGAGACGCGAGTGATATTCGCCGCCTCGAACTCGTTCTCCATCGTGTCGCTGCCCAGATCGGCCATGTGGGTCGGCAGAGAAGCCACGTCCCCCGAACGGTCCTGTTCCGTGGCCGTGCCGGGAGCGCTCCCGGCCACGGCGGTCTGGTTCAACTCCCTCTGGGCACGGGCCCGTTCCTCCTGCAGCCGGTGCTCCAGATGCCTGAGCTGTTTGGTGGTGAGCGCCATGGGTCGTCCCTCCCTCCATGATCCAGGACCCTGCCGGGTCGCTGAAGCCTGCCCAATACTGGGAAGGACGACCTGAAGATATCGTGAGACCGCCGTGATCAGCCCGGCACGCAGGTACTGGTCCGTGGTGCCGCGCATCGCCTCCGGGTGATCTCCCGCATCTTGAGACCGCAAGAGCCCGTCATTGACGTGGGCGCCTTGCTTCAATCTCGACTTCCCGATCGGGTTTGTCGTGGCATGCCGGAGCTCCAGCCGCGTCAGCCACGCAACGTCCCGGCAGGGAGCACCCCACGAACGTCGGGGCCGCACACCGGACGGAAGGTCGGATGCCGCAGTGGGAGGACCTGGGAGTGTACTAACTGAATATGGCCGTCCCACGCCTCAAGAAAAGCCTCCAGCCACCGAGCCTGGCCCAGCCACTCCCCGTGGTGGTAGATAGTGCCGCTCGGCGCTGGAGCCGATCGCGCGCCAGGATCGCTCACCGGGACATTGAACCTGATCTTCTGGCCCCAGTGCAGCAGCCTGTCGCGGTCGCGGAAGATGCGAACGACGCGACCCTCGACGGTGGCGATCCCGTCGCGCCGTGCCCGCCGCGACGATCCCGCCCACCACACCTGGACGTGCATGGGCGCGGTACGCCGAAATTCCTGGTAGACCTCGGGCGACATCATCATGTCTTGCCTCGGGTTGCCACTGCTACCTCCCCGGCGCCAGCGCGTGCCACGTCGCTTCCCACTGCTTCAGCCCGGCAAAGAGCAGATCGTCCGCGCGGTCGATTGCCTTGGCGGACGCCTCGTGGGTCTTGCCGGAGATGTGTTCACCGCTGGTGCTCACGATGATGACCGGCTCCGCCGTCGGATACTGTACCAGCAGATAGCAGGTCACCGATGCGTCCTGGGATACGTTCACCATGTTTCGCGACAGGCATCGGGCCTCGCCCCGTTCCCGGTAGGTATAAGCGTGAGACGAAACGTATTCGCCGGGTCGGGAGCGGAAGGTCGGTGCGTCGAACACCGCGTCGGCCGCGTAGGCCGCCTCCGCGGCTTTCCGGTCCCGATAGACTTTGAATGCGATCTCGCCAGGGCTCGCTGGATTCTGGATCCCAGTCTCGATGTCGCCAATCACCCCGTCCCGGCTGGCCTCGGGGTCCGGCTGCACGGCTTGGGTGTTCAGCGCCTTGGACGGTGGCGCAACCACGCTCGGATCTATCGGATGCTGCCTCAGGTAGGCGACGATGTCCGAGGCGGCGAAGATCCCCGGGTGCGCGGGCACGGTGGCGGTCTGGTCGGGAGGGGGCGCGGTCTCCACCCGATGCCATGAGCCGGTGCCGAGCCGCCCCGTTGCGGTGAGCGTATCGCCGTGAACCAGGTGATAGGTACCGCTGTCGGCCCATGCCAGCGTGGTAGACTGGAGCCGGTAGCGACCGCGCCGGGCCTCGAGCGTTCCGCTGTGGGCGGGAACGCCACCCGGACCTTCGGCGTGGAAGGCGTAGGTCCCGTCGTTGTGAATCTCCCACACCCAGCGCGCCACGCCCTCCTGATTCGGCACCATGATCTCCCAGGTGCCGACCAGGCCGGGCTCGACCTTGGAGGAGGTGCAGGCACCGAGGAACAGCGATAAGGCGACCCAACGTCGCATGGTCGGCTCTCCTTCAGGGGTGAGTCCCTGGGAACGAGTGCCTGAGTATGCGGTCCGCGAATGGCGGGCGTCAAACGGCTTGCCCACGAGTGGCGGTGCCCGTCGCCCAGAGCCGAGGCCAGCCGTTCACCACGGCGCCCATTCCCCCCAGTCGCCCCGCCGCGTTTGACGCCCCCTCCGGCAGACTGCACCTTACGGGCTCCTTCACCTCCGTCCGGAGCCCCCATGTGCGGTATCGTCGCCATCTTCTCCCGCCGTGGTCAGGTCTCCCGCCTGGCGATCGAACGGGCCACCAACGCCCTCCACCACCGTGGCCCGGACGGGCAGCGCTGCTGGATCTCGCCCGAGGGCAATGTGGGACTGGGTCACGCCCGGCTCAGCATCATCGACCTGGCGGGCGGACAGCAGCCGATCGCCAGCGAGGATGAGCGCACTCACATCATCGTGAACGGGGAGTTCTACGGCTTCGAGCCGATCCAGCGGCGGCTCGAGGCGAATGGGCACCGCCTCCGCACCCGGAGCGACAGCGAGATCGCGCTGCATCTCTACGAGGATCTGGGCACCCACTGCCTCCACGAGCTGCGTGGTGAGTTCGCGCTGGTGCTCTGGGACGGAGCGCACCACACCCTCTTCGCCGCGCGCGATCGGTTTGGCATCAAGCCGCTGTTCTATGCCGAGCACGAGGGCGCGCTGTACCTTGCCTCCGAGGTGAAGGCGCTTTTCGCCGCGGGAGTTCCGGCCCGCTGGGACGCGGAATCAGTCTTCCGTGGAGTGGACGTGAGCAGCAGTCCGCACCGGACTCTGTTTGAGAACGTGCGCCAGGTTCCCCCCGGCTGCTACCTCATCGCCACCGAGGGGCACCTCCACATGGGCCAATACTGGGACTTCGACTACCCGGAGGCGGAGCGCCTCCGGGGCGCCGGCAGCGAGGCCGAGTCGGTGGAACGGTTCCGCGCGGCGCTGGACGAGGCGGTTCGTCTCCGGCTTCGGGCGGACGTGCCGGTCGGCTGCTACCTGAGCGGCGGGCTCGACAGCTGTGCCGTGCTGGGGCTCGCCTCGAAGCATCATCCCGAGCCGATCCACGCCTTCACTCTGACCTTCGACCGGGCGGAGTACGACGAAGGTGCCATCGCGAAGGAGATGGCGGCCAGCTGTGGCGCGCAGTTCTATCCGATCCCCATCCGCCAAGATGATCTGGCCGATCACTTCGCCGATGCCACGGCGCAAACCGAGACCTTCTGCCTCAACGCTCACGGTGTGGCCAAGTACCTGCTGAGCCGCGCGGTGCGGGACGCCGGCTACAAAGTGGTGCTCACCGGCGAAGGGTCCGACGAGATCCTGGGCGGCTACGCTCATTTCCGGCGTGACATGCTCCTCTACAACACGGAAGGCCAGGACCCCGCCGCCGTCCCCACGATGCTGGCCGACCTCGAGGCCGCGAACCCGGTCTCGCGCGGGCTCCTGCTGGCCGACGGGGCGAGCGCGCCAATGGACGGCGTCCGCCGGGTCCTTGGCACCGTGCCGTCCTGGTTCGAGGTCTTCTCGGCGCGCGCGCTCAAGATGCACGAGCTTGTGACTCCCGAGCTCAGGACCCGCTACGCCGGCCAGGAGCCATACCGCCATCTCCTCAACAGCGTCGATGTCCGCGGCCAGCTCACGGGGCGGGACGCCGTCAACCAGGCGCTCTATCTCTGGTCCAAGACGGCGCTGCCGGGCTACATCCTTTGCGTGCTGGGCGACAGGATGGAGATGGCGCATTCGATCGAGGGGCGGGTGCCGTTCCTCGATCATCGGCTGGTCGAAGTCCTGGTATCCCTCCCGGTGTCGCTCAAGATCCGGGGGATGACCGAGAAGTATGTGCTGCGCGAGGCGGCTCGACCGGTCCTGACCGAGACGGTCTATCGGCGCCAGAAGCATCCCTTCCTGAGTCCTCCCGCCACGCTGCACCCGGGGGAACGACTGCATAGCCTCCTCGAGGATACCCTGCGGGGCCGCACCCTGGCGGAGCTGCCGTTCTTCGACCGCCGCGCGGTGGTGGCGCTGCTGGACCGGCTGCCCGCGATGGATCAGGGCAGCCGAGTCGCGTACGATCAGGTCCTGATGATCATTCTCAGCGCCTGCGTCCTGCAGGAGCGCTATCGGCTGGCGGCGTGAGGCGTGAGGGTTCGGAGCGGGAGGCCATTCGACTCGCCACGGGGAGCGCCGGCTGGATCCCTCGCTGCGTGGGGATGAGGGGGCCTTAGCGCGGCCTGACACTCAATGCCGCAACGCCCCCTCATCCCGAAGGGCGTGGCCCCGAGGGATCTACTCTCCATGCGCACGACCGACTATCGCGCCGCCGCAGGTGGCAGGGTGCCCTCGAACAGATTCAGGATCCGGGTGTACTCGTCGGTCCACGAGTCGGGCCGCACGAAGCCATGGTCCTCCGCCGGGTACACCGCGAGCTCCCAGCCGGTCTTTCCCAACTCGATCAGCCGCTCCGTGAGCCGCACGACGTCCTGGAATTCGACGTTGGTGTCCACCATGCCATGCGCGATGAGCAGCGGCCGATTGAGCCCCTCGGCGAAGTAGATCGGCGATGACTGGCGATAGGCCACGGAGTCGCCGGGCGGGACGTTGAGAATGCGGGCCGTGTAGCCGTGATCGTAGTGCGACCAGTCGGTGACGCTCCGGAGCGCGGCCCCGGCGCCGAAATGCTGCCCTTCCGTGAAGAGCGCCATCAGCGTAAGGAACCCGCCGTAGCTGCCGCCGTAGATCCCCACATGCTCCGGGGCGATCCCATACTCCCGCTCGAGGTACCGCGAGGCATCCACCTGGTCCTGCAGGTCCCGCCCGCCCATGTGGCGGTAGATGGCGGTGCGCCAGTCGCGGCCATAGCCCGCACTCGCGCGGTAGTCGACCTCCAGCACGACGTACCCCCGCGAGGCGAGCAGATGATGAAACATGTATTCGCGGAAATAGTACGACCAATACCGCGTCACGTCGTGCAGGTATCCCGCCCCGTGCACGAAGATGACCGCGGCGCCGTTGGGCTTGGCCCCGAGATCGGATGGGCGGTAGATATGCGCCGGGACCTGGACACCGTCCGACGCGGGAATGGTGATGATCGGCGGGTCGATCCAGGGACCGCGGAGCCATTCCGCCGTGGGCGAGGTGGTGAGCTGGACCGCTTCGGCCCGCGACCGCGCCGGCTGCAGGAAGATCTCGGGCGGCCGATTGAAGGTCGAGAAGAGATCCGCGAACCACGCCCCGTCGGGCGACACGCTGACCTGGTGCCCGCCTGACCTCTCGGTAAGCCGCTCCCGCCCGCCACCCCCCACCGGCATGCGGTAGAACTGGATCTCGTACGGGCTCGCCTCCGAGCTGTGAAACCAGAACCACTGCCGGTCGGGCGAAAGCTGGGCGTCGAGCACCTCCCATTTCCCGCTGGTGAGCTGCCGTCGGTCGCCGCCGTCTCCCCGCGCCGAGTACAGGTGGGCGAAGCCATCAGCCTCCGACACGAACCAGACCCGTCCATCGGGCAGCCATCCGGCGCAGTTCACGCACGGGCCATCTACCCATGCGGTGTCGCGCAGGACGTCCACCACGTTGATCGCGCCCGAGTCGGGGCCGAGGCGCACCAGGTAACGCGTCTTGAAATCGGAGGTGAGAAACCAGAGCAGCGCGGCCTTGCCGTCGGCGCTCCAGCCCTTGAGCTCCACGTCGCTCAGCCCCACCGTGGTGTCTCCCGGCACGGGATGGATCCAGTCCACCGCACCCGATGGGAGGAGCATCAGTCCGATCCGGCTCCGCTCCTGGGCGTCGCCGGCGTTGGCCCGGCCGGCGATCTCCTCCACGTACCCGGTCTTCGTGATGTAGTTGGGCACCTCGGTCGCGAGGGAGTCGGGGCGGATCGCGGCCCGGAGTAGCACCGCGGTTCCCGCGGGAGACACGCTGAGCGCCGCGACC
Source organism: Gemmatimonadales bacterium (assembly GCA_035501775.1). Taxonomy (GTDB): domain Bacteria; phylum Gemmatimonadota; class Gemmatimonadetes; order Gemmatimonadales; family GWC2-71-9; genus JADJOM01. Next base: position 41,232 of record DATJVM010000074.1, read on the forward strand.
CGCTCGTCCTTTTCCAGGAAGAGCGTCTTCGGCAAGAGTCCCGCCCGGTCCGCGCTGTCACGTTTGACCAGGCTGTCCCGGTAGAGTCGGTCGCGGAGCGACCCGATAAGACTCCGTTCTTCGTGCGCCAGCCAGCGCCGCTGTGGTGATGTTGAGTCTGGCTTGGGTGGAGGCCCCGGCCGGATGTCGGTGAGCTGACGGAGCGCCCCATCGGCCAGATCGAGCTGGAACAGGTTGTTGTCGCGGGTGAAGAAGATGCTCTTGCCGTCGAGCGAGAACCGCGGATCGGATTCGCTGTTCGCGGTTCGGGTGAGCCGGCGTGGCGGAGCCGTGCCCAGCGGCACCAGATACAGATCGCCGCGATACTCGACCACCCGGCTCTTCCGGTCGGGGGCGAGGTCGCCCGGGGCGGCGAGCGGCCCCAGCGAATCGGCCTCGAGGACGCTCAGCGACTCCGGGGTCGCTCCCCTTTCGGCGCGGATCCGGTAGGGTCGCGACGGCTCGCGGGTCGGCGTACCGGGCGGCGCCCAGGTGAAGTAGATCCACCGGCTGTCGGCGCTCCAGCGCACGTCTTCCGGAGTGCGGCCCACCAACTCGTGCCCCCGCATGATCGACGGCACGGTGAGATCGAAGGTCGCCTGCTGCGCTGCAAGAGCCGCGGGGAGCAGGACTAGCATCAGGCCAACGAACCGACCGAGGCCCCCGCGGCTGTTCAGGGCACTCACGGCGCGCCCGCCAGGCCCTGTGCCTGGGTCACCGAGGTCGAATCGTCCAGCATCAGCCATTCGAGCACCGACACGGGCAGGCTACCGTGACTGATCAGGTCGTCGTGAAACGCCCCCAATCTGAATGCCGCGCCCTCGTGGTCCCGATACCGCCCAAGCAGGCGCATGATCTGCCACTTCCCCACCATGTAACCGATCTTCTGCGTGGGACTCGATGCCGCGCCTGCCGCCTCGCCCTCGGCCGCCTCGCGGTCGAGGCCCCCCGCGTCCATGAAGTAGCGCACCGCCTGCTCGAAGGTCCATCGCCCCGTGTGCAGGTTCACGTCGACGCCGATCCGTGCCGCCCGGTAGCGGGCCAATCGCAGAACCTGGCCGTACCCGCCCGAACGCTCCGGGTACAGCCCCTCCCTGAGCAGCATCTCCTCGCCGTAGAGCGCCCATCCCTCGACAAAGGTGTTGTCCCCGTGCTGCCGCCGGATCTCGTCGGCGAGATGGTTGGCGATGGAGATCTGGAGGAAGTGCCCGGGGATCCCTTCGTGGCCGAGGATCGGACGCGGATCCTCGATGGCGGCGCGGATGTAGAAGTTGCCGCTCTCCGGGTTATAGGTCGGGATGAAGAAGAAGCCGCTCGGGTCCTGGTCATAGACACCGGGCGGGTTCATGAACCCACCGGGGCTGGTCGGCTTGAACGCCTCTGGCAGCTGCCGGATCAGGAAGGGACCGAGGTACGGCGGCAGAGTGACCAGGTCGTGAGCGCGCAGGAAGTCGATGATCTCCTGTTCCCGCGACTGGTAGGCCGCCAGGAACTCTTCCTGACTCGCCGGAACATGCGCGGCCCGGGCAGGGTCCGGCGAAGCGAGGGCGGGATCCGGCAGCATCGCCTCGAGGCCGCGATAACGCGCCAGCTCCGCCTCGCCCAGCATGGCCACCTGGGTTGCGTCGAGCGGCAGGAGCAACACGCGGGACAGGAGATAGTTGTAGCGCTTCTCGCCCATCGGCTTCCAGGCCGGCATCGTTGGCAACCGCTGTTCGAGCCAGTCGGCATAGCCGTGAAGCGCCGCGACCGCGCGGTTCCCGGCCGCGATCAGCCGCTCCTGGTCCGCGGGAGCCATGCTGTCCGCCAGCGTCGTGAGACTGCCCTGGTAGAGATCATCGCCGCCGCGCGCGGCCGCAATCGCCAGCGAGGCGAAGAGTCGGACCGGGTGGGTAAGGTTGGTGCGGGCAGTCGCGAGGAGCGCCGGAACCTGCTCCAGGCGGGCAGTGGCCGCGCGGCCCCGCACTGCCCGCGGTGCGTACTCTTTCTTGAGCAGGCTGAAGATCGAAGTGGCAACCTCACCCACGTAGACCTGAGGGTCGGACTCCTCCGACGTCATCCGGCGGCCGAAGAAGTCGGTCCCTTCCAGCTGGGCGCGGAACAGGAGCCAGTCTATTCGATCGTCGCGGCTCCAGCCCGCCGTCCGCATCGCGCGCACCTCCTCGAGCAATGAGGCTACGTGGCGCCGCCGGTCCAGCACGGCGGGCATCCGGTAGTCGGTGAGGCGATCGTCCCAGGTGTGGAGTCCCGCGTCGCTGGACGCGACGGGGTGAGTCGAGTCGCGCCAGGCGTAGTAGCTCCGAGCCAGCGCCTTAAGCGCCGCCCCAGTGCTAGGGGGTTCCTGATCGGGATGCGGGGTCGACTTGCCCTGGCCGAGAAGAGGAGCGGGGAAGAGCGATGGAGCGAAGACGGCGATTCGGAGCGCTGCCCGTGCCAGGATCAGATGGGTTCGCATCGTGAAGAAGCTACTCCTCAAGCCCTCGGGCGCGAGGGGCCGGGTTGGGAAGGTGGCTCGGGCCCGCGGCGGTTTCCTACGCCATATGCGTTGCCGGCCAGATCCCTCGCTTCGGTCGGGATGAGGCGGGCCTCAGGGTTGGCCCGGCTGCTGCATCGCCCGCCTCATCCCGAGGGGCCCCGCCCCGAGGGGTCTACTCCCACTGGCACGGCCACCACCGGCTCTACTCCTACCACCTCGGCGCCGGTCGGCCTGCCATGTGCCCCTTGCTGGCTAAGGCAGCCGCGACGGGTCAATTTTGAGAGACTTCTCCCGTCGGGATCCCGTGCCAGACCAGCTCTCCCAGCTTCAGGATGCCCTCGCCGGCCGCTACCGCATCGAACGCGAGCTCGGACAGGGCGGCATGGCGACCGTCTACCTGGCGCTGGACCAGAAGCACGAGCGACAGGTCGCCATCAAGGTCCTCAAGCCCGAACTGGCCGCTGTTCTCGGCGCCGAGCGGTTCCTGAGCGAAATCAAGACCACGGCCAATCTCAGGCACCCGCACATCCTGCCGCTCTACGACTCGGGTGAAGCAGCCGGCTTTCTGTACTATGTGATGCCGTTTGTTGATGGCGAGTCGCTCCGCGACCGGCTCAATCGCCAGAAGCAGCTCCCGATCGACGAAGCGCTCCGCATCGCCCGCGAGGTGGCAGACGCGCTGGGCTATTCCCACGCGCGGGGCGTCATCCACCGCGACATCAAGCCCGAGAACATCCTGCTCGAGAACGGGCACGCGGCGGTGGCGGACTTCGGCATCGCGCGTGCGCTGAGCGCCGCCGGCGCGGAGCGGCTGACGCAGACGGGAGTCGCGGTGGGGACGCCACTCTACATGAGCCCGGAGCAGGCCGCGGGCGAGCGCAACCTCGATGGAAGAAGCGACCTCTACAGCCTGGGCTGCGTGCTCTACGAGATGCTCGCCGGCCAGCCGCCGTTCACCGGGCCCACGGCCGAAGCGGTCACCCGCCAGCACCTGCTCACCCAGGCCGCGCCGGTCACCAACCTCCGGCCAACGGTGCCCGCCGATGTGGCCGGCGCCCTGGCCCGCTCGCTGGCCAAGAATCCCGCTGACCGGTTCAACCCCGCGGCCCAGTTCGTCCAGGCCCTCTCCGGGGCAGCACCGGCCCCGCGCCCCGAGACCGGGCCGAACCGGTGGAACCGCCCCGGGCTCATGGCGGGTGCGGCAGTCATGCTGGCCCTGGCCACGTATCTGGCCGCGCACTTCCGTGGCGGGCACGGAGGCGGCGCCGACAGCCCGATCCGATCGATCGCCGTTCTGCCTCTCGACAACTATTCCGCGGACTCGAGCCAGGATTACTTCGCGGAAGGGATGACCGACGAGCTGACGACCGATCTTGCGAGCATCAGCCAGCTCCGGGTGATCTCGCGCGGCTCGGCGATGCAGTTCAAGGGCAGGAACCGGCCCGCCACGCCGGAGATCGCCCGGACCCTCGACGTGGACGCGGTCGTGGAAGGGTCGGTGACTCGATCAGGAGACAGGGTACGGATCACCGCCCAGCTGATCGACGCCCGAGCTGACAGGCATCTCTGGGCCAGGAGCTTCGAGCGAAAGTCTGGCGACGTCCTGGCGCTCCAGGCGGAGCTTGCCTCGGCCATTGCCCGCGAGATCAATGTGGAGCTGACGCCGGGCGAGCGGACTCGGCTGGCCGCGGCGCCGAGCGTCAATCCCGACGCCCACGATGCCTATCTCAGGGGTCGCTACTTCTTCAACCGCCCGAGCGACGAAAACCTGCAGCGGGCGATCACCGAGTTCAACGAGGCGGTGCGCCTGAGCCCGGACTTCGCTCCGGCCTACGCGGGGCTCTCGGATGCCTACCTCTGGGCGGGGTTCAACGAAGGCTTCATTACACCCGCCCAGGCCAAGCCCCGGGCCCGCGCCGCGGCGGAGCGTGCCGTGGCGCTGGACAGCAACTCGGCGGAAGGGCACACCTCGCTCGGGGTGTACCGGACCTGGTTTGACTACGACTGGAGCGGGAGCGAGGCGGAGTTCCGGCGGGCGATCTCACTGAATCCCAACTACGCCTTCGCGCACGATCAGTTCGGTCAGTTCCTGGCCATCGTGGGCCGCCTCGACGAAGCAATCGCCGAAACGCGGCGGGCCACGGCGCTCGATCCGCTCTCACCGTCGATCATGATCGATGTCTCGCTCTCGTACCTCTACCGGCGCGATACGACCGAGGTCCACGAGTTGACCAGAAAGGCGGCGGAACTCGACCCGACGTACTTCATGCCGCCGCTGGTGGATGGCTGGGCCGACCTGACGGTCGGGCACGCACATGAGGCGATTCCCAAGCTGGAGCGGGCGGCCGCGATGGACGCCCCACCATTCGCCACTGCCTATCTAGGGTATGCATACGGGGCGGCGGGGGATCGCACCCGCGCGCTGGCCACGCTGGAACGACTGAAGGCCCTTTCGAGGGACGGTCAGGTCGCTCCATTCAATGAGGCCCTGGTATACCTCGGCATGGGCGACAAACATCGGGCGATCGACTACCTGGAGCGCGCCTACGCGGCGAACTCGGAGTTCCTGGTGTGGCTGGGTGGAGACCCGCTGTACGACGGGCTCCGATCGGAGCCCCGGTTCATCGCGCTCTTGAAGCGGCTCCATTTCGTGAAGTAGAGCCGCGCCCCATGGCGCCTGCGCACCCCCGCTCCCGTCCGCGTCGTCCCGCACCATCGACCAGTGGAATTGCGCCGCTGGCGCCGCCGAGCGTATCGTAGTGTCAGGGCTCCGCCTCAATGGACTGGGCCGATGCCTGTTACCGCGAAGCTCTCCAGGCGCTTCTACGACTCTCTTGGGGACGAGATCGCCAACGATCTCGTTGAGTGGTTCAACCAGGTGGACGCCACTTATCGGCGGGAGCTTCGGGAGCAGAACGACCTCAACTGGGCCCGGGTCGAGGCCCGTCTGGGCCAGGTTGAAGCTCGGGTCGAGACCCAGATGGGACAGCTCGAAGCCCGGGTCGCCGGCCGGATGGGACAGCTCGAAGCCCGGGTCGAGGCCCGGATGGCGCAGCTCGAAATCCGGCTCGACGTCGGCCTGGAGCGGCTGCGGTCCGACCTGCTCGAGTGGATGTTCCTCTTCTGGACCGGAACCGCGCTCACGGTTATCGGGCTGGTGACCGCACTCAGGACCTAGGTCCAACAGGCGGTGCCCTGAGCCTCGGCACGGCCCGTGGCGTTTTCCGGCAACGGCGCGCCACACCGTGATGGCGCTGGTGCCCTCCGCAGGCCCCATCCTCCGGCGTGCCGAGTTGCGTCCCCTGCCGCCGAGTCCGCATACTTTGCCCATGCCTGAACTCGCCCGACGCTGCACCGTGGCCGACCTCCTCGCTTTCCCCGAGGACGGCAATCGCTACGAGCTTATCCGCGGCGAGTTGTTCGTGAGCCCGACGGCGCGCCCGCGGCACCAAGAAGTCATCCGCCGGCTCGTCGTCCGGCTCAGTCTCTTCCTCGACCAGCAGGCCCCCCAGTGGAGACTGGTCCCGAGCCCGGCCGACATCTCCTGGGACGACGAAACTCTGGTGCAGCCCGATCTCTTTGTCGTGCCGGCCGCGCAGGCCAGCAACGACTGGAGCACCTATCAGGATCTGGTGCTCGCGGTCGAGGTGATCTCGCCGAGTTCCCGGCGTGCCGACCGGGTCGAGAAACGGAGGCTATACCAGGAGCGGGGCATCGGGACGTACTGGATCGTGGATCACGAGTCGGAGATCGTGGAGGTCTGGCGACCGGGAGATGACCGCCCGGAGGTAGTGACAGACCAGCTCCGCTGGAGCGTTGGCCTCGAGACCCAGGACCTCGTGATCCGGCTCGCTGAGCTGTTCGGCAACCTGCCGGAGTAGCACCCAGCCCCGCAGCCTCACTGGCCAAGCCGGCCACCATGGGTGAAGTTTCAGCACCCTTCCCCTTGGCGGCCCGTGGGAGACCAGTTCCCCCGACTTCAGGATATCCTCGCCGACCGCTACCGCATCGAGCGCGAGCTCGGGAAGGGCGGGATGGCCACGGTCTATCTGGCCCGGGACCTGAAGCACGACCGCAAGGTCGCGATCAAGGTCCTGCGCCCCGAGTTGTCTCACGCCTTGGGACCGGAGCGATTCCTCCGCGAGATCGCGACCACCGCCAACCTGCACCACCCTCATATCCTGTCGCTGTACGACTCGGGCGCGGCGCGCCCGAGCCACCTCGCGCCCGGCGAGAGACCCGTCGAATACCTCTATTACGTCATGCCGTTCGTCGAAGGCGAATCGCTGCGCGATCGGCTGAACCGGGAGAAGCAGCTCCCGCTCGATGATGCGCTGCGCATCGCGCGCGAGGTGGCCGACGCCCTGAGCTATGCGCATGGGCATGGCGTCATCCACCGCGACATCAAGCCCGAAAACATCCTCCTCGAGAGCGGCCACGCCCTGGTGGCGGATTTCGGGATCGCACGAGCGGTGAGCGACGCCGGGGCCGAGCGCCTCACCGATACGGGGCTCACGCTCGGCACCCCGACCTACATGAGCCCGGAGCAGGCCGCGGGTGACCGGGACGTGGATGGTCGGAGCGACCTCTACGCCCTGGGCTGCGTGCTGTACGAGATGCTGGCGGGCCAGCCGCCGTTCACCGGGCGCACTGTGCAGAGCCTCGTGCATCAGCACCTCACCGCGACCCCCCCTCCGATCACCCAGCTCCGGCCCGCGGTGCCGGGCCTGGTCGCGGCGGCGGTCCAACGAGCGCTGGCCAAGAACCCGGCTGATCGCTTCAATCCCGTCGGGCAGTTCGGCGAGGCGCTCTCGATGCCGCGGATGACCCAGATGCCGCAGACGCCTGGGAGCCGAGTGGTGATGGCCTGGCTCGGGGCGATTGGCGTCATCGCGGCGGCCGTCATACTCGTCCTGCGCCTTGGCCGCGGCGATGCCGCGCTCACCATCGGCCAGACGGTGCAGGTCACCCGCGACCCGGGGCTCGAGGTCGATCCCGCCCTCTCTCCCGATGGCCGCATGGTGGCTTATGCGGCGGGGCCCGTCGCCCGGATGCAGATCTTCGTGCGGGAGGTGAGTGGTGGGCGCACCATCGCGCTCACCGCCGATTCATCCCACGGCTATCGCTGGCCGCGGTGGTCGCCGGACGGAACCAGGATCGCCTACCAGGGCGACGATGGGATCGCCGTGGTACCGGCGCTCGGCGGGCAGCCGCGCCTCGTGGTCCGGCTCGAGCCCCTGCCGGCGGAGTCGATCACGACCGCCTTCAGCCGGCTCGCCGGGTTTGCCTGGTCGCCGGATGGACGGCGCATCGCCTACAGCACCGGTATCGGTCCCGACATCGCGATCGTCCCGGTGGATGGTGGGCCTGCCACGCACCTGACCGGAGTGCGCGACGTGTACTCGTTGGCGTGGTCGCCCGACGGCACCAGGCTCGCGGGAGTGTCGGAGAATCCCGTCTTCGTGTTCGGCAGCGCCTACTTCGGCAATGAACTCGCGTCGTCCATCTGGATCGTACCGGTGAACGGCGACCCCGCCATCCGGGTGACCGCCGACCAGCACCTGAATACGAGCCCGGCGTGGGGCCCCGATGGACGACACCTCTTCTGGGTCTCGGACCGGGGTGGAAGCCGGGACGTCTACCGCATCCGGCTCAGCTCCGCGGGAGCGCCGATGGGCGAACCCCAGCGCCTCACCACCGGGGCCGATGCCCACACGATCACCCTTTCCGCTGACGGGAAGCGACTCGCGTACGCCCGGTTCCGCACCTTCTCGAACATCTGGTCCATGCCGGTTCCCGCCTCGGGGACGGCGTCGATCGCCCAGGCTCGGCCCCTCACGACCGGTGACCAGTCAATCGAGTCGGTTGATGTCACCCGGGATGGACGCTGGCTGGTATTCAACTCGGACCGGAGCGGCAGCTGGCAGATCTACAAGATGCCGGCGACGGGGGGAGAGGCGATCGAGCTCACCACCGACCCGGTCGGCGCGTACAGTCCCGCGTGGTCGCCGGACGGCCATCAGATCGCCTTTCACTCCATGCGCGCCGGCAACCGCGATCTCTACACCATGGCGTCCGACGGATCGGGCCTCGCGCAGCGCACCACGAGCCCGTCACACGAGCTTGATCCCACCTGGTCGCGCGATGGACATGCCCTCCTGGCCGAAGTCATCCCTGCCGGCGGGCAATCCGGCTCGGCTTCGACCTTCCTTGATGCGTCCACATTCGTCCTGGCGCCGCTCGACGGGAGCCCGATGCGGACTATTGCCGTGGCCGGAGATTTCGCTCACTGGTCTCCGACTCAAGACCTCATCGCCTTCCACAGTGCCGATGGCCTGCGAGTGATGTCTCCCACGGGAGTGTCGCGACTGATCGCGCCCAACTCACCCTCCGGTGAGGAGGCCTTCTACGCCGCGTGGTCGCCCGATGGGAAGACCGTCTACTACGTGGCAAAAGGCCCGCACGGCGCCTCGATTCGCGCGGTGCCGGTGACGGGCGGCAGCTCCCGGCCGCTGGTGCGATTCGACGATCCTACCCGCCAGCACACTCGCTACGGGTTCAGCACCGATGGCCGGATGTTCTACTTCACCATCGGCGCGCAAGAGAGCGATATCTGGGTGGCGGACCTGGAAAAGCGGTGATGTCGGGCGCGGGCAGGGGAATCGACAACCTAGCAGCGAACATGGCTGATGCTCGGCAGAGACGCCTTGAGTCGTTTGAGAACCCACATCGTGCTGGCGTCCTGGCGCACCGCGGAGCAGTTTCTCGGAGTGGGTTCCGTCATGCGATACCGCGCCTGCCCATCCAAAGGAGCGCCTGATGCTCGCGATCCTTCTCCTCACGGCGGCCTTCACCGCCGCTACCCGGCCGCCCGCCGAACCTCCGCAGACTCGCATCACGATTCTCTACGACGCGTTCGGCGGTGGGCCCGGGCTCACTCGCGACTGGGGCTTTTCCGCCCTCATCGAGTATCAGGGCAAGCGCATTCTCTTCGACACCGGAAATGACGCGGAGATTTTTGCGCGGAACGTCGACCGGCTCCACGTGGACCTCAGCCGGCTGGACCTCGTTGTCATCTCCCACAGGCATAGCGACCACACCGCCGGGCTAGGCGTCGTGCTCGCGCGCAATCCGGGGGTCCCGATCTATGCCCCGCGCGAAGGCTTCGGCATCTTCGGCTCGAGCCTTCCCGGCACGTTCTATCGCCCAGCGCCATCACTCCCGGATTCGATGCGCTACTTCGATGGGGTGGTCCCGGACCAGATCGTCGCGGGAACGCTCTGGCCGGCGGCTCGCATTACCCTGGTGGATTCCACGGTCACGATCGCGCCGGGAATCCGGCTCGTGGCCCTGGTCTCGCAGACCCCCGGAACGCTGGAGCTCCGGGAGCTGTCGCTCGTGCTCAGCACCCCCTCGGGAGGGATTCTCGTCGTGGGCTGCTCGCATCCTGGCATCGAGCGCATTGTCGCCGCCGCGACGACACCGGAGGCCCCACTTCGCATCCTGTTCGGCGGGCTGCACCTGGTGACGACTCCCGACTCGGTCATCGGGCCGCTGGTAGCGCGGCTTCATCGCGTCTGGCATATCACCCAGATGGCACCGGGCCACTGCACCGGGGAGCCGGCATTCGCGGCGCTGCGCCAGGAATACGGACCCGATTACATCTATGCCGGGCTCGGAAAGACCATCTCGCTCGAGCCCTGAACCGGTCCGCAGATGTCGCAAATGCCGGCACCCTGGGCGCTCGCGCGCGCAGCCGCTACTCGTACCGGAGCGACTCGACTGGATCCACCTGCGCTGCCCGCCGGGCGGGCAGGATGCCAGCGACCAGCCCGACCAGCACCAGCGTCCCCACGCAGAGCAGCGCGATCGTCCATGGGAGCCTGGGATTGAGGAGATACTGCATGGCGGGGTTGTCGCCCTGCGGGATCGCGCTCACACCCAGCACCAGCAGCACCGCTACCGAGAGTCCCACCAGCCCGCCCGAGACGGCGATGGCCATCGCCTCGAAAATGAACTGGGCCATGATGTGCCGCTTCCGGGCCCCCAACGCGAGCTTCACGCCGATCTCCTGGGTCCGCTCCCGCACCACCACATACATGATGTTGGCGACACCCACCCCGGCGACCAGCAGGGTGAAGGCGCCCACCATCCCCATGAAGATCTGGATGCCAAGCCCGACGGCGAGATTCTCCTTGGCGCCCTCGAGGAAGTCCCACATCCCGAGCGCCCTCTCGTCCGAGGGGTCGAATCGGTACTTCCGACCGAGGACATCGTAGATCTGCTGTTTCACCGCCGGTCCCAGCGAGGCATCCCGCGGCCGCACGATCAATGATTCCACGAACCGGGTGCCGTAGATCGTCTTGTAGGTCGAGCTGGGAATGACCGCGCGCTCCGCATCGGGGCCGTTGTTGCTCGAATCCTGGAACTTCTTCTTGAGGATGCCCACCACCGTGAAGGGGAGTCCGTCAATCGTCACGGTGAGCCCGATCGGATTCATCCCCGCCCCGAAGAGCCGGTCCGCCAGCTCGTTCCCCAGGAAGACCACGCGGCGCTTGAGCAGGATGTCCCGCGCATTGAGGAAGCGGCCGCCATCGGCTGGGAACATGTGCCGCATCTCCTCGTGGTCGGGGTCGGCCCCCTCGAGGTAGCCGGTGGTCTTGGTGCGCCCCACCTGGTAGGTGACCCCCCAATCTCCGTAGGAGACGCTCCCCCGGTCGAGATCGGGAACGGAGCGCCGCAGCAGGTCGAGGTCCTCGTCCACCATGTGAATGCGGCGGCCCAGTGGCAGCCCGGCGAACGGCTTGCTCGTCTGCCCCCCGAAGATCATGAAGATCCGCTCGCCGGCTCCGAGCAGACCGTCCTGCAGCGTGCGCTTGAGCCCCTCACCGAACGCGAGGAGCAGGGCGACGGACAGCGTCCCCCAGGCCACCGCGAAGAAGGTGAGCATGGCGCGGGTGCGCTGGGCCTTGAGGTCGCCCAGGAATTCCTGGAGGAGGATGGTCCACATGAGGGTCGCTCAGCTCTCGGTCATGAGCGGAGCGCCTCGACCGGGTCGAGCGCGGCGGCCTGGCGGGCCGGCAGGAGCCCGGCCGCAAAGGCGACCAGTGCGAGCAACGCGAGTGTGGCGAGAAGCACGGTGCCGGAGATCACCGGCGCGCCGACGAAGTCCCGGATCGGCATGCTCCCGAGCCCGAACACGATGCCGACCGAGAGCACCATCCCCGCCACCGCACCGAGCAGCACGATCAGCAGCGTCTCGGCGAAGAACTGGCGCAGGATGTCGCGCCGGGTCGCCCCGACCGCGCGGCGGATGCCGATCTCGCGGGCCCGCTCGCGCACCACGATGTACATGATGTTCGCGACGCCGATCCCCCCGACCAGCAGGGTGAAGCTCCCCACCACCGCGAAGAAGATGTTGAACGCGAGGAAGAGATAGCCGAAACGGGTCTCCCACTCGCTGGTGTCCCACACCCCGAGCGCGTCCTTGTCGTCGGGGTCGAACTTGTACTTCCGGCCCATCGTCTCGTACACATGCCGCTCGGCCACCTTGGTGAGCTCCGGGCTCGCCGCGCGATACACGATGTCGTTGAGCTCCCGCTTGCCGAAGAGCGCGAAGTGGGTGGAGGCGGGAATGAAGACGCGATCCTTGTCCCGCGACTGGTAAGACGAGTTCTGGAGCTTGGGCTGCATCACGCCGATCACCAGAAACGGTGTGTCTCCCACCATGATCTGCTTTCCAACCGCATCCGCCGAGTCGAAGAGAAGCTGGGCCAGAACGTCGCCCAGCACCGCCACCCGCCGCCGCTCGGCGACGTCTCGGTCGTCCAGGAATCGCCCGCCCGCCTGGGCGATGATATTGCGGATGTCGCCGTAGACGGGGGTGACTCCGGTGATGGTCGGCGTCGCCGCCTTGAGACCCCGGTGCACTCGCGTGGACTGGTCGATATACTCGGGACTGAGTTTCGTGATCTCCGGAACCTGCTGCAGCAGCATCTCCGCGTCCTCGGCGTGCAGCGGGATCCGGCGACCGTCGGGGAAGCCGGCCCACGGCCGCGTGGTGCGGCCGCCGAAGAGGATCACGATGCGGTCGCCGAGGCCGTGGAAACGCTTCTTGGTCTGGCGCTCGAGGCCGACCCCGAAGGCGAGCAATACCACGACCGCCACCGTGCCCCAGGCGATCCCCAGCACCGTGAGCGTGGTGCGGAGCTTCTGGGTCCGGATGTCGGCCAGGAACTCACGCAGCATCTCAGTGGATCTCGCGCGGGGGCGGCTCGAGCACCGAGTCCTGCGCGCTCAGCCCCGCCAACACCTCGATGTTGATCGCGTCGGACAGGCCGGTCTTGATCTGGCGTTCCTCCGTCTTGCCACCCGCGGCCCGCATGGTGACGAACGAAGTGTCCCCGCGGTGGCCGAGCACCCGCTCCGGCACCATCAGTACGCTGTCACGCCGCGCGACAATCACCTCGGCGTTGGCCGAATAGCCGGCCCGCAACGTGGCGCCGTTCACCTGGGTCAGTCGGATTTCGATCGGGAAGACCGTCGCCTGCTCCTGTTTCGTCGCCTTGAGCCAGATCTTCTCCAGGCGACCCTTCACCACCGCGTCGGGCAGCGCGCCGATCTTGATGTTGACCGGCATCCCCGGGTTGAGGCGGCCGACGTCGATCTCGTCCACCGTGCCGCGGAAGATCAGGTCGCGCATCGCCGCGAGGTGCATCAGCACGGTGCCTTCCTGATAGTCGGTCAGCGGGGTGACCGGATCGCCGATCTCGACCGACTTGTCCAGTACATAGCCGTCGATGGGCGCCCGGACCACCGATTCGAGCCGGCTGCCCGCGCTGTCGAGCCGGCCCGCCTGCTGGAGCGCCAGGCGATCACGCGCCAGCTCGAGCTCGGTGCGCGCCTCCGCCACCTTCCGTTCCGCCATCTCGAAGTCAGCCTGGGAGATGAGATCCTGGTTGCGGAGCTGGCGCTGGCGCTCGAGATCCTCCTGCAGATTCTGAAGCGCGATCTCCTTGAGGTCGATCGACCGCTTGAGCTCCACCAGTGCGAGGGGCGTCGGGTTGGGAGAGATCTCGAGCAGCGGCTCGCCCCGGCGCACATAGTCGCCGACCTGGGCGAACTGCCGCCGAACCACACCGCCCAAGGTTGACTTGACGCTCACCTCCACCCGGGGCTCGATCGTCCCGACGGCGAGCGCCTTGTCGACGAGTGTCCCCCGCGTGACGGGGATGGCCTTCGGACCTTCGTTCTTGTTGCTCTTGAGCGCGCCTGTGGCGGCAAGGGCGGCAACGGCAATCAGGGCGATGACGCCCGTGACGGCGAGCTTGGGGTGACTCATCTGAAACTCCGGAAGAAGCACTGGCAGCCGGTACCAGGGTCCCTACGTGGCGGAAGGGCGCGAGTTTCGAAAGGGAACGCGGCAGAGAAAGGGGGCCTATTTAAGGAAGGAGACCAGGCCGACCCCGGAGCGCGGGGTGCAGGAGAGGGCCGATTCCCGCTCCGATTGCTCGGAACAGCTCGCTCAGGTCCAGGCTGAATGACTGGTCCCCGCCCGCGGGCATCCAGACCAACTGATGTCGCTCAACCCGTGGAAAGTCGTCGTCCGGCTGCCAGACCTCGACGAAGCGCGCGTCGGGATCGATGACCCAGTACAGCGGCAGGCGTCGCTCCTGATACAGACGGCGCTTGGTGAAGCGATCGGCACGGGCCGAGGACGGGGAGAGTACTTCCGCGGCCAGCAGGACGGTTCGGAGAGTGAGCCAGTCGAGCTGGCGAGCCTCCTCGAGCGGCACCACGAACAGATCGGGCGAAACCAGAACGTCCCGGAGCCCCCAGGACAGATCGGAACGAGAGCCAATGGCCAGGCCCAGCGGATACTGGCGCAGGTAGGCACGAATGGTCTCGAACAGCCGACCTGCCACCTCTTCCCACAACCGGGGCGCCGGAGTCACCAGCAATTGCCCGTGCACGACTTCGTAGATGTTGCCGTCGTCCGGCATGGCCCGGACCATTTCGGCGGTATAGTAGGCAGGGACCGACATGACCATGAGCTGGAATCCTCGGCGGTACGCGCGCAAGGCATGTCCTACCCTGGCGGGACCTCGCAGTTCGCCGGCAACCTGCCGAACGCGGGGCGTAGGAGGATGACGGCCAGGTGCATTGCCAACTAGATCCCTCGCGGCGCTCGGGATGAACGGGCGGCAGCGACCGGGGGATCTACTCCGTCGTTCCTCGATGCCAGTCGGTGACTACCGCGGCCTCTCTACCCCCGAAGCATCATCAGCAGCCCCACCACCAGCACCCCCACCCCTGCCACTCGCGCTACCCGGATCGGCGATGGTGCCAGCCGTTCAGCAGAGATCGCGACGGTGATAGCAACAATGGCAAGCGGGTTGGTCATCCCGATGGCGAGAAGCACCAGCATCAGGTTGCCACAGCAGCGGCTGCACTCGATGCCCAAATCGAGGCCCCGGCGCAACGCGCCCAGCGTTGTCGAAGCTCCTGGGACTGAGCACGCCGGCTCCCTGCGGCACCGCGCCAGCTGCCGAGCTTTCCATCCGGTGAACTGCACCGCGCCCAGGGCGAGGAGCAGCAATCCTGCCGCGGCCGGCAGCCATCGCCCGGCCGCGTGCGGCTTCAATAAGTGGAGACCCAACTCAGCGCCGTAGGAGACGAGGCCCAGCGCCGCCCATACGCCGAAGTACCCCAGCACCGCGAGGGCTGTCAGTCCATGCAGCTCTATTCCGACCGTGCCGTGCATGGACTGACGGTAACGCACCAGCATCGGGATGAGCGATGGCAGCATCATCGGCACCATCATCAGGATCCACATCCCCAGGTAGCCGCCGACGGCGCCGTACCAGGTTACGGACGACATGCTCATCCCGTGCATGCTCAGTCCTGGTACTGGTCGTGGCGGCGGAGCCAGGCCATCGGCGCCTCGCCTTCATCGCGCCCCTTCGGGGTGAGATCGATGTAGTGGTAGGCGCCGTTCAGGATATCGATTCCGCGGGAGTAGGCGGAGTAGGTGTGGTAGATGTCGCCCTTCGCGTCGCGGTAGAAGACGCTCACGCCGGGCATCTCCTCGCCAGGCACCGGGATCGTGCCGTAGTTGTACGCCGCGCTGCCGTTCTTCACCGCTTCCGGAGCGAAGGAGACACCCAGGTCGTAGTTGAAGTCGTTCCCGCCGGAGGAGACCCACTTGAAGGTCCACCCCATCCGCTTGCGGTAGGCTTCGAGCTTGGCCAAGGGAGCCCGGGAGATGGCAAGCAGGGTGATGTCGCGGTGGGCCAGGTGAATGTCGATCCCGTTGAAGTCGTCGGCCCAGAACGAGCAGGATCGACAGGCCTCGTCCCAGCTCGGGGCGTACATCAGGTGGTAAACCACCAGCTGGCTCCGGCCATGGAAGAGATCGGCCAGCGTTTCCTTGCCATTCGGGCCGTCGAAGACATACGACTTCGTCACCTTCTCCCACGGCAATTGGCGGCGCTCGCGATTCAGCTCGTCGCGGAGCCGAGTGAATTCCTTCTCCTTGGCCATGAGTGCCACCCGCGCCTTCACCCACTCCTCATGGGGGAGCACGCGGGGATGCTGGATGGTGCTCTCTCCGATAGTGCCCGCCTGGGGTGCCATGCGGTGCTCCTTTGCTGTTGGGGTCTGGCGGAATGGTGCCGGACCTGATAATGTTCCACCGTTCGGTTGACCATTATATTCAACCGAGTGGTTTAGCACAATACCCCACTTGGAGCGGGGGAGGCATGTTGGACCAAGTCTATGGCGCTATTGCAGATCCGACCCGCCGTGCGATGCTCGGCATCTTGGCAGAAGGGGAAACCAACGTCGGGAGCTTGGCGCAGCGGTTCCCCATTTCGTTGAACGGGGTCTCGAAGCACATCAAGGTCCTCGAGCGGGCCGGTCTGGTGAAACGCGCCGTCCATGGTCGAGAGCACCGGCTGAGGCTCAACCCTGAGCCGCTCAAGGAGGCCGCGATGTGGCTCGAGCACTACCGGAGCTTCTGGGGGGATCGACTGGATGCGTTGGAGGCGCACCTGCTCAAGCAGCAGGGGGACGTCGCGTCGGCAAAGACTCAACAACCTCGGGGGAACTGACCGATGCAGGTGGCCGATGAGGCGGGGCCGGTCGTGGTGGTGCGCCGGCAGATGGCGGTGCCGCGGGAGCGAGTCTTTGCGGCGTGGCTCGACCCGGAGAGCATGGCGGAGTGGATGCGGCCGAAGAGCTCCATCCGTTCAAAGGTGACGGCGGATCCGAAGGTGGGTGGCGCGTTCAAGATCATCATGGAAGGATCCGCGAACACCCCGATCGAGCATCGGGGGGAGTATCTGGTCATCGACCCGCCGTCGCTGCTCTCTTTCACGTGGATCTCCGCGAACACCGACAGGCTGCCGACGGTCGTGACCATCGAGTTCAACGAGCAAGGCACGGGAACCGAGTTGATCCTCACCCACCGCCAGCTGCCAGCGCGGGCGGCGGAGGGACATCGGCAGGGCTGGACCGAGATCGTGCGGCTGTTGGACGAGGTGCTGACAGTCCACGGATGACGCCCTGCGATTCCGCAACTGCTCGGGGGCGGGGGGGGCCGGGGGGCGTTGCGCTCGCCGACCATGCCGGCTGGGCAAGACCGACCAGGCCTTGGCTTGGCTCGTCCGCTATCAACCGCGTGCCGCCCTGCACCTCCAACCCCATCTGCGGTGCGGCCCGCCCCTGACTCCACTCGAGGGTGACGCGCGCTTCCGGGCGCTGCTCTCGCCCGGTCGGCCCCGGCCGAGCGAGGGCTGTCGGTAAGAGGAGCGAGTGGTGACTCCTGGGCGACAGCGACGTGTCCCAAAGGAGAGAAGCGGATCAGTCTCCTGACCCAGATGGCCCGTAACCCATTGATTTCCCGACGGCTTCTCCCAATTGGCCCTTCTTCATCTCGCCCTCACAGTACCTTGGAGCTTCCGGGCTAGGTTTGCCATCGGGCCGCTAGGAGGAGTCATGCTGCGCGAAGTCCGGTTGAAGCCTGCTTTTGCCGACACCTATCCCGCGCTCGCCCCCGGACGCTGGTACACTGCCGCGGCCGTTGCGGGCCTTATCAAGGGGGAGCGTATCGTCCGGGAAGGCGGCAAGACACGCTTCACCGACCGGATACTGAAAGCATCTCATTTCGAGTTCCGGGGCGGCGGGCCCCGTCGCGGCAGCTGGGTCGGCCTGCGCACCCGATACCTCGATCGCCACCCTGTTCCTCGCCCAGCGCTTACGGTCAGTGCCAGTCGCAGCGCAGCGTCGTGGCCCGCCCTCCTCCGCTCCCCGGTGCTTGCAGGTGCAACGCCAGAGTGGAGTCCCCAGGGTGGCCGCTACGACCGCGCGGCCGCGACCGTCGGTGTGGGAGGTCACAATGCCTAAAGGGCGCCGCACAACTCACCGCAACTCTTCTGGCAAGAAGCTCAACGCCGATGTTCGCGACTCGAAGACCCTGTTTCAGGAGGTCCAGACCTCCGAACGGGCCCAGCGCTCCGAGCTGGAGCGTCGGAGGGGGAAGGACAAGTAGCCCGCTTCAGGGCCGTGCATGGCGCAACTGCGACCATTCACATCAACGCTTCGACCGGAGAGATCTATCATGGGGATCAAGGACAAAGTAGTGGCCGAGGCACAGGAGTTAGCAGCAAAGGCCAAAGACACCCTCGCCCATAAGGACGAGACCCTGGCCAAGGCGAAGCAGAAGATGCAGGAGGAGGAAGCCGCCTTGCAGGCCAAGGTGCAGGGCGCCAAGGCGAAGGCTGCGGAGCTGCTCGAGAAGGGGAAAGCCAAGCTGGGGAGCCCGGAGGGACAGTAGGGTGATTCACGGAAGACTCACCCGATCTGCGGTGGCAGGATGAAGCCTCCCTCGATCTGACCAAGGGACCAGCTGACGGACGCGTCCCGCATCCTCCGAGATGCGGGACGCGCTCTCTTTGCATCACCAGCGTCACCGGACCGTCTATCGCCTCACGCCCGTGGCACTCCCGTTCGCTGTTTGTGTCTGTGAGTGCAGGTCATCCCCTTAGCCCGGGGCTCAGTCCCGCGCAGTTGCCTGCTGCTGGGACGCCCTCCTCAACCTCAGGGCGACCTGCTGCTGAAAGAGGCGCTCACAGCCACTCGGTACGCTCCGCTGCTGGGCTTGGATAGGCTTCATGCTGGAGTTTGGCTGCTGTTCCGAGGAGGATTGCCGGCTCATGCCCCCGTCACGGCCGCGTCGATGACAACCTGGCCAGGTCCAGAAGGAAAATGTCCCTCGGCAGGCTCAAGACCCGCGGGGTGCTGGCACGGTCTCGGATGGAAAGCGTGGAGAGAGTCTACTACACGAGGATGGCGGTAGCGATGCCGGCGGGGAGGGCCGGCGGCTGAGCAGCGCCGAGGCCTTGCGACTACCGCAGGCCGGGCCGGGACAGGTAGGCGCGCTGGATAGCTGGCACTCGGGTTGACGCTGGGACATGTGATACAGGGAGCAGCCTGGTCCTGTCACTCCATGAGATGGCGAATGTGCTTGCTGACCGACAGGAGCTGGTCCGTGTCCATGCCCCCTATGACTCGCCGAGCAACTGGACCCATGACTCGGAGGATGCCGGCAATCCCCAACCTGGTGGACTGCTCAGCTACGAATCCGACCTTTGCGGCCCGAACCGGCTTGACGAAGTAATACTCCAGCCCGGTCTCGGTCAGCTCGAGGACGAGGTCTGCCAGGGCTTCTCTTTGAGTGGTCGCACCGTCCGCCGCTTCCAGTGCGTCGAGCACCGAGAGGGTCTTGGCACGAAGTGCCCTGGAGTGGTAGAAGCGAAGTGAGGGCATGACGGTCGCCCCGCGGTTCTCCTTGTCCCGATCTCCACCAAGTCTTCGCGTCACGTGGCCCCCGGAGGCTCGTACGATCTGGCGCTGGCGCCGCGATCAGCGCCCGCGCATCCACCTGGCGGGACGCGCCGCGTCTCGGCGAACTTACCGGGATAGGGCAGGCCGAGCCATGGGAGAGGACCCCAGGCCCGTGAGCCACAGAGGAGATGGCTTCCCTCGGAGGATGATGGAGCTCCGCTCCCGGCTCAGACCCGTCCCAGCGGCAATCTCCACATCAAATTATCTTCCTTCGGTCTACGCTGTTCGCCGCGGCTGGTGCAGGGACACCATCTCCGGTTTTCTCAACCACCGGAGCCGATATGTCTTCCCCGAATCCCAAGCAGCGTCACCTGACGATCCGTGGCCGTGTGTTCCATTTCGTCTGGCATCACGGAAGGCCAGGCAACCCCCATCGCGCTGAATTGCCCTACCCCGCGATGTGGTACCTCATGGTGGAAGGACACCGCTGTCCGGCTCTCCCCTGCGACCCGGAGCTGTCCCCGTCGGACCTGGACTCAGCGCTCACCGCCTGGGCCGAGGACAACGCCTTGGGACCGGTCGAAGCCCCAGGCCATCCCGGGACGGCGACTATGTCATTAGGGAAGTGAGCGCGAGCTCGTGGGGTCATGAGTAGGCCTGCGACACCGCGCCCCTGGCCCCCGGCCCGGTGCATCACCCCACCCGGAAGCGTCGGCAGAACACCGGTCGGGATGCCTGCGAACGTCGACTTGAGCCCACCCTTCATCACGAGCCCGAAGACGTTCGAGGAATCGGCGGCCAGCACCCGGATGGCCAGTCGGATCGAGTAGCTGGTTGGCTCGATTGTCGGTATCGCCCCGGACTTCGGTCCGACGGCCGAACCTCGATCTGCCATCCTGGGCACCGGGACAAGTGCCCTGAGGTGGGCCGGCCAGACTCTCATTCCGGCCTCCCCTTCCCTTATACTGCCACTGTGGGCCATCGCAACCGATCGCGCGGTTGCGAGGCTGCCCCGCCCGCCGCCCGCCACCGGAGGTTTCGCCCATCACATCATTCGAGCCCCGCCGTCTGTTTGCCCGCCTGATGGGCGCGCGCGGGCATGCCCGGGAGGATCTCCTGGCGGGGCCG
Source organism: Gemmatimonadales bacterium (assembly GCA_035501775.1). Lineage (GTDB taxonomy): Bacteria > Gemmatimonadota > Gemmatimonadetes > Gemmatimonadales > GWC2-71-9 > JADJOM01. The sequence continues at coordinate 61,720 of DATJVM010000074.1, forward strand.
ATCCGGGGCGAACTGCTCGGCGCCGAGCATCTCGCCGAACGGGCCCAGGTGGTGGCGGGCACCCAGCACCTGGCCTCGGGCTCGCGCGCACGGCGGCGGGCCCCGCTCCTCGCTCGCGTCACTCGCACGCGCCTGATCCTCGAGCAAGCCCACCAGCGTCTCACCGCCGCTGCCGCACTGGGGCGCGACATCAGCCCCGCCGGCGACTGGTTCCTCGACAATTACCACATCGTGCAGGATCACATCGGTGAGGTGCGGGAGAGTCTGCCGCGCGGGTACTACCGGGAGCTCCCGGCGCTCGCCGACGGCCCGCTCGCCGGCTATCCACGCGCCTACGAGCTCGCGATCACCCTGATCTCGCACACCGAGGGGCGGGTGGACCTCGCCAACGTGAGCAACTTCGTGAACGCCTTCCAGCAGGTGGCGGTGCTCACGCTGGGGGAGCTCTGGGCACTCCCGGCCCTGCTCCGCCTCGGACTCATCGAGAACGTGCGCCGAATGGCGCTCCGCACGGTACAGCGGCTGGACGAGCTCGACTCGGCCGAGTCCGCCGCGGCGCGGATCGCGCGGGCGGGCCAGGATGACCAGGAGGCACTCGAGGGCGAGCTCGACCGCTTCGCCTCTGCACCCCCGCCCCTCACCCCCACCTTCATCTCCCGGTTCCTGCAGCAGCTCAGGGTCGAGGGCGGGGCGCTACCGGCCGCAGTGCGGCTGGAGCAGTGGATCGCGGAAGAGGCGCTGAGCGCGGAGGAGGCCACCGCCCGGGCCACCGGGCGGCTGGCGCTCAGCCAAGTCATCATGACCAACAGCATCACCAGCCTCCGCGCCATCGGCCAGATGGACTGGCGGAACTTCGTCGAGGAACAGAGCCGGGTGGAGACCCTGCTCCGCACCGACCCCTCCGGCTTCTACCCGCGCATGACCTTCGCTACCCGGGACCGCTACCGGCACGTGATAGAACGGATCGCCCGGCGTACCCGGCTCACCGAGACCGAAGTGACGCGGATGGCGATCGAGTGCGCCACCGCGGGCCAGCGGGAGGCGAGCCTCGACCCGAGGCGGGCCCATGTCGGCTACTACCTGATTGACGACGGGCTCCCCCTGCTCCACACGCGCACCCGCTACCGGAAGCCTCCGGGCGAGGCATTCGAGCACCTGGTGCGGCGCTTTCCCAGCGTGGCGTTCGTGGGTGGAGTCGCCACAGCGACGCTCCTCGCGCTCGCAGCGGTCTTCTGGCTCGGCGGACCGGCGGCGCGACAGGAATGGCCGCTGCTCATCCTCCCCGGCTTCATCGTGGCCAACGACATCGCGGTGAGCGTCATCAACCAGCTGGTTACCAGTTTCCTGCCGCCGAAGCGCCTCCCCAAGCTCGACCTCCGGGAGCACGGTGTGCCGCCCGAGTTCCGGACCGCGGTGGTCATCCCGACTCTATTCGGAAGTGTGGAGGCGGTGCACGAGGCGTTGGACAACCTCGAGGTGCAGTTTCTCGCCAACCGGGAAGCTCACCTGCACTTCGCGGTGTTGAGCGACTTCACTGACTCGGCCACCGAGACCCGCGCCGATGACGCCGCCGTCCTCGAGGCCGCGACCGAGGGCATCCGCGCCCTCAACGCCCGCTACGCCCCGACCACCCAGGACGCCTTCTATCTCTTTCACCGGCCCCGGCGCTGGAATCCGCACGAAGGGGTGTGGATGGGTTGGGAGCGGAAGCGCGGGAAGCTGGCGGAGTTCAACCGCTTCGTACTGGGCGCGGCCGAGGGGGCGTTCACGGTGACGATGGGCGATCTGACACCGATCCGCGCCGTCCGTTACGTCATCACGCTCGACGCCGACACCTCGCTCCCGCCCGACGCGGCGCCGCTCCTGGTCGGGGCGCTGGCGCATCCCCTGAATCGGGCACAGTACGACGCCGCACGGGGGCGCGTGGTCCGGGGCTTCGGGATCCTGCAGCCCCGGGTGGGGGTGACGCTGTCGAGCGCGTACCGGTCGGTGTTCGCCTCCATCTACTCGGGCCATCCCGGCGTCGACCCCTACACTACGGCGGTCTCGGATGTCTACCAGGACCTGTTTGGCGAGGGGAGCTTCACCGGCAAGGGGATCTACGACGTGGCCGCCTTCGAGCGCGCCACCCATGGCCGCTTTCCGGAGAACACCCTCCTCTCTCACGATCTGATCGAGGGCAGCTTCGCCCGGGCGGGCCTCGCCACCGACGTGATCGTCTACGACGACTACCCCGGCCGCTACCTGACATTCACCCGGCGCAAGCACCGCTGGATCCGGGGCGACTGGCAGCTTCTCCCCTGGCTCACCCGGACAGTCCCGGGACCGGACGGACCGGAACCGAACCGGCTCTCGCTGCTCTCCCGCTGGAAGATCTTCGACAATCTGCGGCGCAGCACGCTGGAGTTGGCGCAGCTGCTCTTCTTCGTGATCGGCTGGATCTCCCTGCCCGGGGAACTGCTCCGCTGGACCCTGCTTGGCCTGGGCGGGGTGGCGGCGCCATGGATCATCGCAATGCTGCCCGCCATGGTGCACCCACCACGCGACCGATCGTGGCGCGCCTATTACAGGGCCGCGGGCCAGGACCTGGCCACCAGCGTCCAGCAGGTCGGTCTGGCGCTGGTCTTCCTGGCACATCAGGCGTGGATCTCGGCGGATGCGATCGGACGCACCCTGTGGCGGTTGGGGGTCTCCCGGCGCCGGATGCTCGAGTGGCAGACCGCCTCGCTGGTGGAAGGGGAGAGCGCCGGGCCATCCCGGATCGCTTGGTCGATGGGGCCCGCCGCGGCGCTGGCGGTCGTGGTGCTGGTCCTGGTCGGATGGCGGGCGTTGGCGGCGGGGCCGGCGGCCGGCTCGCCGCCGTGGCAGCTGGCGCTCGCGGTGCTGCCACTCGCCCTGGCCTGGATCGCCGCCCCGGCTGTGGCGCCAAGTCTGAGTCGGCCGCCAGCCCGACCGGATGAACGGCTGGCGCCGGAGGCGCGGGCCAAGGCGCTACGCTACGCGCTGCTCCACTGGCGTTACTTCGACCGCTTCGTGGGCGCCGAGACCAACTGGCTGGCGCCGGACAACTTTCAGGCGGAGCCCGAGCCAGTGGTGGCGATGCGAACCTCGCCCACCAACGTCGGCCTGCAGCTCCTCTCGACGATGAGCGCGCACGACCTGGGCTTCCTCACGCTGGAGCAGCTCCTCGGCCGGCTGGAACTGGCCTTCGAATCTCTTGCGGGTATGCGCCGTTTCCGGGGTCACTTCTACAACTGGTACGACCTCCACGACCTGAGCGTGCTCGAGCCGGCGTATATCTCGACGGTGGACAGCGGCAACCTCGCTGGGCACCTCATCGCATTGCGGCAAGCCTGTCTCCTCGCACCCGACGAGCCGCTGCTCGACGCGCGACTCCGGCAGGCGCTCACGTCGGCGCTGGCGCTGGCGGAGGAACGGGTGCGGGCGCTCCCCGGACTGGGGGAGGTCCGGAGGGAACTTCGCGCGGCGGGCGACGCGCTCGCTGCCTCGTGCACGGCACCGGAGTCCGCCGAGTCCCTTGCCGAGGTGTCGCCGTTCCTCCAGCGCGCTGGGGCCGCCCTCGCCACCGCCTCGCTCGAGGAGGTGCAGCGAGCGCACGCGGCGGAGTGGATCACGTGGAGTCTCCAGCTCGCCAAGGCGCACACCGCGTGGGCCGTCAGCATCGGGGCGCGGCCGGAGGTGACGCTCCGGGAGCTGGCGCAGGAGGGATCGGCCGAAGCCGCAAGGCTCGTCACTCGACTCGCAGAGGTCGCAGAGCGTGCCTACCTGCTGGCGATGGAGATGGATTTCCGGTTCCTCTTCGATCCCGACCGGGAGCTTTTCGCCATCGGCTTCCAGCAGGCGACCCACTCGCTCGACGGCTCCTACTACGATCTGCTGGCGTCCGAGGCCCGGCTCGCCAGCTTCATCGCGGTGGCCAAGAACGATGTGCCTGCCAAGCACTGGTTCCACCTCGGCCGGTCGCTCACCTACGCGGCGGGGACGCCCGCGCTGGTGTCGTGGAGCGGCAGCATGTTCGAGTACCTGATGCCGTCGCTGGTGATGCGCGCCTTCCCGTACACCCTCCTCGCCCAGACCGCCGAGGGAGCGCTGGCGCGGCAGCGGGCCTACGGGGCGTCGCGTCACGTGCCGTGGGGGGTGAGCGAGAGCGCCTACAACGTGCGCGACCGGCATGGCAGCTATCAGTACCGTCCCTTCGGCGTGCCGGACCTCGCCCTCAAACGGGGGCTCGGCCGCGACCTGGTGGTGGCGCCCTACGCCTCGGTGCTCGCCGCCATGGTGGACCCCGGCGCGGCGTTCGACAACCTGGCGGAACTCGAACGACTGGGCGCGCTTGGCCCCTATGGCTTCCGCGATGCGATCGACTACACCCGCCCCGACCCGCATCAGCGCTTCGCCCTGGTCCACACCTACATGGCGCATCACCTGGGCATGGGCCTGGTGGCGCTGGTCAACGTGCTCGCCGGCCATCTCTGGCAGCGGCGCTTCCATGCCGATCCGCTGGTGCGCTCGTCGGAACTGCTGCTGCACGAGCGGATCCCCCGCCGGCTGGTCCTGCACAAGCCCCAGGAGGCCGACACCGACACTCTGCCGGAGGTCGAGCAGGAATTGCCGGTGGTGCGCCGGCTCGACACGCCGGACACCGCCTACCCGCACGTCGCGCTGCTCGGCCATCTGCCCTACTCGATCATGGTGACCCACTGCGGTGGGGGGTACAGTCGCTACGAGTCGCTCGCCGTCACTCGCTGGCGATCCGACGGGTGCCGGGATTCCACCGGCCAGTTCTGTTACCTCAAGGATCTCACCAGCGGTCGAGTCTGGTCAGCGGGGCACCAGCCGGTCTGCGCCCCCGCCGACTGGCAGCGGGCCTATCTCGCGACCGACCGGGTCAGCTTCGACCGCGCCGACGGCGACATCGAGACCCGGACCGAGATCGTGGTGGTGCCGGAGGATGCGGCCGAGGTCCGCCGCGTGACGGTCACCAACAATGGCAGCGAGACTAGGGATCTCGAACTCACCAGCTATGGCGAGCTGGTGCTGGCCCCGCCCGACGCCGAGCGGGCGCACCCCGCGTTCGGCAGCCTGTTCATCGAGACCGAGTGGCATGCCTGGTGTGGCGCCATCACGGCCACCCGCCGGCCGCGCTCCTCGGAAGAGCAGCCGATCTGGTGCGTGCACGTCGCCGCCGCCGGCCGGGAGCGCGTGGGCGAGGTGAGCTGTGAGACCGATCGGGCCCGATTCCTCGGCCGGGGACGCTCGACCCGCGACCCGGTGGCGCTGGAACGGGATGGGCCGCTCTCGATGACGACCGGAGCGGTGCTCGATCCGATTTTCGCGCTCCGGGCGCGGGTGACACTTCCGCCAGGGCAATCGGCGTCGGTCGCCTTCACCACCTGCATCGCGACCAGTCGGGCCCAGGCGTTCGCACTCGCCGACCGCTACCGGGACCCGCATGCCGCTCACCGCGCCCTCGAGCTCGCCGGAACCTCGAGTCAGGCGGAGCTCCGCGAACTCGGCCTCACCCCCACCCTGGCGGCGCTGTTTCAGGACCTGGCCGGACAGCTCTTCTACGGCAACACGGCACTGCGCGCGCCGGCCGCGGAGCTGCAGCGTTCCTCTGGGTCGCAGCCGCTCCTCTGGGCCACCGGGGTGTCGGGGGACTGGCCCATCCTGCTCGCGACCATCGCGTCCGTCGATGGCTTGCCGACGCTGCGTCAGCTGCTGGCGGCCCACCGCTACTGGCGCCGGCGCGGCATGACCGTGGACCTGGTGATTCTCAACGTCCATCCGCCCGACTACCTGCAGGACCTGGCCGACCGAATCACCGGCGCGATCTACTCGCTGGGCGACTCGGGCTCGGTGGACCGCTCCGGTGGCGTCTTCCTCCGGCGGAAGGACCAGCTCACCCTGGAGCAACTCCGCATGCTCCGAGCCACGGCGCGAGTGCAGGTCCCCTGCGACGGCCGACCCCTCGCCCGGATCCTGGACTCTGCCTTGCACGATGCGGCGCCGCCAGGCAACGAGAGCGAAGCACCGCCTTCCATGGAAACCCGGGCACCGGACCGGGGCGATGCCGGCGTGGTGCGGGTGGTGCGGCGAATCGGGGCTCGGCTCCTTGCCCCGCTGGTCGCGCCGGCGGCAGAGCCGATGCGGCGCACCCCAGCCGGCGGGGCGGCGCTGCCGCCCAATGGCTTCGGCCGCCTCACCGAGGAAGGGATCTACGAAATCCGGATCGCGGGGGACCGGGTGCCGCCAGCGCCGTGGGCCAACGTGATTGCCAACCCGCAGGGCGGCTTCGTCGTCACCGAGCGCGGCGGAGGGTTTACCTGGGCGGAGAACAGCTACTTCTACCGGCTCACCCCCTGGCACAACGATCCGGTGAGCGATCCGGTGAGCGAAGTCGTGTACCTGCAGGACGACGAGACCGGTGAACTCTGGTCCGCCACGCCGGGGCCGGTGCGGACGGCGACGGAGTTCACCGTGCGCCATGGCCCGGGAGAGTCCAGCTTCGCCCAGGTGCACGTCGGGATCGCGACCGAGCTCACGCTGGGCATGGCCGACGGGGCCGCGGTGAAGATCTCGCTGCTCCGGCTGACCAACACGGGAAGGCGGAGGCGGCGGCTTACCCTCACGACCTTCGTCGAGTGGACACTCGGCGCCCTCCGCGAACATACCCAGCACCAGGTCCGGACGGAGTACGACCCGGTGCAACAGGTCATCTTCGCGCGGAACAGCTTCGATCCCACCTTCGCCGGGTGGACCGCCTTCCACGCCATCACGGAGCCGGTCACCGGGTACACCGGGAGCCGCCGCGAGTTCCTGGGACGCAACGGCTCCAGCTCGAGCCCGGCCGCGCTCAGGCCAGGCGGACTCCTGCATGGCACCACAGGGGCGAGCATCGATCCCTGCGCCACGCTGCGGGCGGAGCTGGAGCTGGCACCAGGCGAGACCCGGGAGGTGGCGATGCTGCTGGGCGCCGCCGACAGCGAGCCGCGCGCTCAGGCGCTGATCGCGACCTACCGCAACGTGAGTCTGGCGCGGGCGGCGCTCGAACGGAGCGTAAGCGCATGGACCCAGCGGCTCTCGGTGATTCAGGTGAGGACCCCCGAGCCGAGCTTCGACGTCATGCTTAACCGCTGGACCCTTTACCAGACCCTCGCCTGTCGGATGTGGGCCCGCTCGGCGCTCTACCAGAGCAGCGGGGCCTACGGCTTCCGCGATCAGCTGCAGGACACGATGGCGCTGGTCTACGCCGAGCCGGCGCTCGCGCGGGCCCACCTGCTCCGGACGGCGGCTCGGCAGTTCCCCGAGGGGGACGTGCAGCACTGGTGGCATCCGCAGAGCGGGCGCGGTGTTCGCACCCGGTTCTCCGACGACCTCGTCTGGCTGCCCTATGTGGTGGATCACTACGTCCGGGTCACCGGGGACCGGTCGGTGCTCGACGAATCGGTGCCCTGGCTCCGGATGCGAGCCCTGGCGCCCGGCGAGCACGAGATCTACGACCTACCCGAAGTCACCGAGGAGCGCGCCAGCCTGCATGAGCATTGCTTGCGGGCACTTTCGCGGGCATGCACCAGCGGAAGCCACGGCCTCCCGCTCATTGGGGGCGGCGACTGGAACGACGGGATGAATCGGGTCGGCGTCGAGGGACGAGGAGAGAGCGTGTGGCTGGGCTGGTTCCTGGCTACCACGCTGGAACGGTACTCCTCACACGCCGAGGCGCGGGGCGACGGGGCGACCGCAACGGAGTTCCGCCGGCAGGCCGCGGGGTACGTCGCCGCGATCGAGGAACAGGGCTGGGATGGCGAGTGGTATCGCCGGGCCTACTTCGACGATGGCACCCCCCTCGGATCGGCGGGAAACACCGAATGCCGCATCGACTCGATCGCGCAGAGCTGGAGCGTGATCTCGGGCGCTGGGCGGCCGGAACGCCAGGCGCTGGCGATGCGCTCGCTCGAGAAACAGCTGGTGGACCAGTCGAACCGGCTCCTCCTGCTGCTCACCCCTCCCTTCGACCGGACGGCGCAGGACCCCGGCTACATCAAAGGCTACCTGCCCGGAGTCCGGGAGAACGGTGCGCAGTATACCCATGCCGCGTTGTGGGCGGTCCTGGCCACGGCGCTCCGCGGCGACGGGGACCGGGCCTTCGAACTGTTCCAGATGCTCAACCCGCTCACCCACACGCGCACCCCGGCCGAGGTCGCAACCTACAAGGTGGAGCCGTACGTCGTGGCGGCCGATGTCTACACCGCGGCCGGACAGCTGGGCCGGGGCGGCTGGACCTGGTACACCGGCTCGGCGAGCTGGATGTACCGGGTGGGGCTGGAAGGAATCCTCGGATTCAGCAAGTGTGGCGACCAGCTGTTCCTCGCGCCACGGGCTCCGGCGGCCTGGGCCGAATACTCGATCGAGTACCGCCATGGCCGTAGCCTTTACGCCATCACCATGCGGAACGGGACCGGGCTGGCCTGGGAGACCGCCGCGGTGACGGTGGACGGCGTCGCCGCCCCGACGGGCAGCATTCCGCTGATCGATGACGGCCATCGGCATGAGGTGGTGGTGACGGCGATCTCGGGGTGAGGGGGGCGCTCGCCGCTACCTGCCGGACTAACCTGAGCCATAAAGCAGGAGCAGCGGGAAAACCGTTTGGGCCGCACGATGGTCACCGGACGGGACGCGGATCGTTTTCCTGCAGCTAGCGGGCAATCAGACCGACATTCTGGTATTGTCATGAACGCCGACGGATCGAGTCGGTCGCAAGTCAGCCCTTCGGGAAGTTTCGATGGTCGGCCCGATTGGGGACCGCCATAGTGTGCCGGCCGTGCACGGCGCGGATCAAGGCCTTGGCGCTGAGACCATGGACCTCACGCGCCAGCGACAGCCTGACACCGTCTACGCCGTGGACGATTGCACGCCCACGGGGAGCCAGTCCGGGAGAGTCGAATCTGTAGTTAGGAGCTTCACAGGTTGATTCCCGGCAACCTGCACCGCTCAGCCCGAGGCCGTGCCGCTGAGGTTGGATGAGCAGGGTGCACGGGCCGTCTTCTGGGCTCTACTCGCTCAGATGCCCAGTCTGCTGCATCCCTCTCGCCGTCTGCCAGCGCCCCGTCCTACCTGAGTCCGATCCGTTTGACCAGCTCACCGAAGCACGGATCAGTGCGAAGCGGCTCGTAGCCGGGGTCCAGGTGCCACTCGATGCCACGAGCCGGTGCCCAGTCGACCGGTCGCGGTCAACGTGTCGGCGTGCACCGGTTGATAGGTCCCGCTGTCGTCCCATGCCATGGTGGTCGAGTGCAGTCGGAATCGGCCATGGCGAGCCTCGAAGGTGCCGCTGTGGGTTGGATAGTCCCCCGGTCCCTCGGAATGGAAAGCCTAGGTCCCGTCGCCGTGAATCTCCCATACCCACCGCGCCGTGCCCTGCGCATTCGGCACCATGATCTCCCAGGTGCCGACCAGATCGGGGTCGACCCTGGACCCGGAGCAGGCGCCGAGGACAAGAGAAAGGGCGAGCCAGCGGCGCATGGATAGTCTCCGGAGACGGGTCAACCTGCCCGGGCGGAGGGAGTATGGAGGGCGGCGAGGGTGGGGGTCCGTGAGGGGCGAAGCCCCTCCCGAGGTCCCCCTGGGACCCCGGTCGCTTTAGCGACGTCAGCCGAGCCGCGGCTTCAGCCGCGACTCGGGGCATTCAGGACGAGGCTCCTCATCACGACGAGGCCTCATCCCGAGGGGCGGGTACGTTTCCGCCGTGAATCGCTCTTCGGGATGGGCGAGTGTGCTGATCGCGCCGGTAGGTGCCGATGGATTGGCTTGGGGCGCGGGACTCGCCGGGAAGAGCCCTCCACGGGACCAGCTCCGTGCATCGGTGCGGTCCAGTCGCTTCCTCACGAAGCCCGGGTGCGCGACAGGAGCCCTTCGATCTCGGCGTCAACCTGATCCACAATATCCGCAATGTTTCCCGTGTGCTCCCATCGGAGTACTCCGCTCGAGTCGATCACCAGCGTGGTGGGGACGGCGGGGATACGGAAGCGGTCGAGGACGATCCCCTCCGGATCGTGCACAATAGCGAAATCGAGATGCTGCTCCGCGACATAGCGGCGGACCCGGTCCGAGGCTCCACGGTCCACGCTGACCCCGACCACGCGTACCCCGTCCTTGCGGAAGCGCTTCTCCACCCCATCGAGCGTCGACATCTCCTCGCGACACGAGGGACACCAGGTCGCCCAGACGTTGAGTACCGTGACCGGCTGCGGCGACCCAAGCCGCACCGTGTCGCCCCGCAGGCTCGGCATGATGTACGCAGGCACCTCGGAGCCGACGTCGAGCGGTCGGAACGCACCGGCGTCGGCCGGCTTCTGACGACAACTGCCCAGAACGACGAGCAGGGAGGCTCCGGCGGCCACTCGCTGAACGGCGTGGATTCTCATGACCGGATCGCCGCCGCCCGGAGAACGACTGACCACGATCCTACCGGATTGATCCACTGCTCGGAGGCTGGTCGTTGCGACTTGGGCTGGCTCAACGCCTCAATCTCGTGCAGGTGTCGCAGCGAGTCCGTCGCGACACCCCGCTCGCTTCGCTGCTGCCAGGCGACGTAGACACTATCCCGCCCGATGGCAACGACTGGATAGCCCGCGCTCTCGCCCGGCGAGGTCAGCGTGTCCGCGGCACTGAAGGTGCGGCCGCCATCGGAGGAAATCCGGAGTACGATCGGCGGGATCGCTCGCGTTCCGTCGTCCCATGCCACCACGACCTGATTGGCGGGGCCAAGGGCCAGCTGGGCGTGAGCGGCGCGAGAGGCCGCCGCGACGCCCAGCGGAATCGGCGCCGTGAAGCTGCGGCCACCGTCTCGAGACTGCGTGTAGCGCACCCCTGCCCCCCCAGGCCGGCCGGTCCACCAGGCCACGTGGACCACACCATCCCGGGCCACCTTGATCGTCGGACCTGCATCGGGGCAGTAGTCCACATGCCAATCGTCATGATGCACCCGAACCGGCGTCGACCACGTGGCCCCACGATCACTCGAGAAGGCCACGACGATATCACGCATCTGACCGGATCCCGGGTGGTAAATCTTGCGCCACGCGGCGAAGAGCCTGCCATCCGGCCCAACAGCCAGAGCCGTGCGACAGCAGGGGCACGAGGGCCCACTGTCCACCTTCACCGGGACCGACCAGGTCTTGCCTTGATCCTGTGAGTGGGCCGCGTAGGTGTGCGACGTGTCCCCCGTCATCGCCAGCCAGCTCAGGTACAGGGTTCCATCCGGAGCGACGAGGAGAGCATGATCGTCGGTCGACCCGCCATACGCCGTATCGGCCTGGACCGTCGCCGCGCCCGACCAGCGGACCCCATGATCGGTCGAACTGGCGAAGCGCAGGGTATTGACCGGCCACTGATGTCCGGGGATGGCTCGGGTTACCAGATAGGCGGCATAGATGGTCCCATCCGAGCCGTACGCGAGCTTGGGTGGCGTCTCCCCATAAATGGTGAGGGAACCAACGGGATCGCGAACCTCGACTTGTGCGGAGCTGGCCAGATCGGGACGCACCATAAGGCGTCCATCCTTGCCCCTGTCCGGCGCGCCGACCCATGCCGCCGTCACCCGGGAATCGGGCCCCACCGCAAGGACGGGTGCGGCCCCGCTCCCGCCCTCCGAGGAGAGGACGGTGGGGGGCCGCCAGGCGAGCCCGCTGGGTCGTGCCTGAGAGGTCCCGCAGGCGGACGCGGAGCAGAGGATCGCCCCGCACAGAGTACGCCCCCGCCATCCGGTCAGCATCTCACCGCCCTCCCATGCCGAAGCGAGTCCGGATCCCGGCGAAGACCTGGCGCGGGGCACCCCGGGAATCGAAACCATACTCGCTCACGACATAGAGCTTGTTGAAAAGGTTCTCGACCTGTACGAACGCTTCGAGGTGGTCTCCCACGCCGACAGAGCCGGAGACGTCGGTGACGAAATACGAATCGATCGACCGCGTGTCACTGATGTCCGTATAGCGCTTTCCGATGTAACGCCCCTGGACGAATGCGGACCATCCCCCACCGAAGTAACCCACGGAGGCGGCTGCCTGGTGCTTCGGCGTGTCGCCCTGGGTATTGCCGACCACGGTCGTATCCGGCGGATTGTCCGTGATGATCGACTCGGTGTAGGTGTACGACGCCGCCAGCCTGAACCCGTTTCTCAGGTCCCAGTTGCCGAAGACCTCTACACCCCTGGTCCGGACCTTCCCGACATTGACCGGCTGCGTGGTGTAGACCGGCGTGAACGCGATCGGATTGTAACTGATGACGTCGTTCAGATTGTTCTGGAACACGTTCGCCTGCAGTGAGGCGGGGCCGTCGGCGTACTCCAGGCCCGCTTCCCCGCCCACAAGTGTCTCGGGGCCGAGGGCCGGGTTGGGCACGTTGGCATAGCTCGCGGCGGAGTAGGGACGGTACAACTCATCGAGATTCGGCGCGTTGAAGGCGCGATAGACGGCGCCGCGGACCGTCCAGGCCGGCCCCAGATGGTAGCGGAGTGCCAGCTTGGGATTGAGGCTGCCCTTGCTCCGATTCGGGAACTGCTGGTCCGCACCCGGGGTCTTGGCATCGTGGCCATTCTGATTCCGCCAGCCATCCAGCCTGACGCTGCCCAGAACCTCGAACTCAGGGGTGACGAAGTATTCGAGCTGCGCGTACGCTCCGCCAATGAGCTGCGTCCCGCCCCCGACCTCATGATAGGCGAAGGTATCGGGCGCGGAATAGACGTCGGACTGGTCCTCGCCGGAAATCACGTTCGCATCAAAGCCCAGCGTCGTGCTCGCCTTGCCGTTGGAAGAGGCGCTGGTCCACTGCACGGAGGTGCCAACGAAGTTGGCCGGCGTACGATGGAAGTTGGACATGAACTCATCCACGCCGCGCGCCGTGATGGGATCGGTGTTCCAGGTCCGGGCCACATCCCGCTGGTAAAAGGCCGTTGCCGTCAGGCTTTGCCCGGACTCCGATCGGGTCTGGAAACCCCCAGCCAGATCAAAGACCCGCTGGCCATCCCAGGCGAGTGGCGAACCCTGGTTCTGGTAGAAGTTGTAGTAGTTGGTCCGTGCCCAGGCGGAGGCAGTCGGAGACACCTTGATATCGAGCTGGGCAAAGCCGTTGCCGGCCCGGCTCCAGCCCGGGATGTCGATTGGGCCGCGTTCGGACGGGATCGGCCGGATATAGCCGTCGGTGTCGTAGAAGTTCCCGTTCACGGTGAGGCGAAGCGACGGACTCAATGCGACGCTGCCGAGGGCGTTGGTGCGGATGGTGCTGTTGCTCCCGTAGCTGACCCCGGCCTCGAGCCCGTTGGATTGGAGTCGACGGGTGATGATGTTCACCACGCCGGCCAGCGCGTAGGTCCCGTATAGCGACGAACTTCCCCCCCGGACGACTTCCACGTGATCGACCAGCTCCGCCGGCACCTTGAGCCACTGGATGTAGCCCGACACCGGATCGTTGAGCGGTACGCCGTCGAGAAGGACAAGGGCCGTCACGTAACCACCGATGCCGCGAAAGGAGAGTCCATTAGATGTGTAGTGGGCGACGACCGCGCTTTCGAAGGGGACGTTGAGACCGGGAACCGTCCGCAATGCGTCGTCCAGAGTCAGCGCAGGCGTCGCCCGCACCTCATCCCCGGGGACAACCGTAGTACTCACCGGAAGATCCCGGACGGAGCGCGGCGTTCTTGTGGCACTGACGACGATGGGGCTCAGCTCCACGGCCACGGTATCCGACCTGGTCCGGGTCGTATCTTGGGCAGAGGCCTGTTGCGCGCTCAAGGCAAGCACGAGCACGACACTGGGCATGCGCAGCAGACTGGGCTTCCATATCCGTGTCCGGCATTCGTGCGCAGACCAGGTGATACGGTCGAACCGGAGTTGCATGGTTAGTCGCTCCAGACAGAGATTCGCGCGCCCACGGGGACGATCCCCGGGGCTTCGGAAGCGCGCGGATGTGACGGGAGCCGCCGGCGCCCCGAGTCTGGCCGATCGCGGTACGCGATGCGGGCGCTACCTCAGGACAGTCGGCAGCTTGTTCCGTCAGGCCTGGAGCGGTGGAGCCTGGGCGAAGGGGAGGAGGTGAGTCGGGCGGAAGAGAGGCCGTTCACTCGATGAACTCGAGATGGCGGGGCGGACAGGTGCGGCGAAAGGTAACGGAGCCCGGAAGCGGACCGCCAGCGCGAGGGGCGCGGTGCAGCAGCAATGGCCGATGCAATGACAATCGCCTGGAGCGGTTGGCAGGTGGGAGTGCTGGTGGTCACCGCCCCCACCCATCGGGTGCATCCCCGAGGTACCGTGATCACACCCGGGCATGCCCATTTCAACGCCGGGCTGCATCGCGTCACAATGATGCAGAAGCCCCGGAACAAAGCTGTTCGCGGCGAACGTGACCCAGGCAGCGAGACCCAGGATGGAGCGGAATGGTCCAGCCATGGGCGCCAATATGGCCCCATGCTGCCGCACAACGCAAGCTGTGCGAAAGCTCCCATCCCGGGGCAGCGGGGCGACCGAGGGATCCGGTTACTCTGCCTCCGAACGGTCCGTGACACCTCCAAGTCGGCCTGGCGAACCTCTCGCTCGGCCTGGCGGTGAGTGAGTGGAGCTCCCTGCCTCCCACTGTACTGGAGGGAACGAGGAGTCGCAGAGACCTGATCACCGGACAGTCGTCACTTGAAGGTCAGAGGCGGTGCCGCGCGTCGTCTCGGTACGGCGGCAAGCCGGATTGCGCCCTCAGGGTCGCCGAGCGTATCGTATCGTGTGGGCTCGATGTCGAGGACTCGAGCCCAATGCCTCTTACCGCGAAGCTCTCCAGGCGGTTCTACGATGCCTTTGGGGACGAGATTGCAAACGATCTCGTCGATTGGTTCAATCAAGTGGACGCCACGTACCGGCAGGAACTCCGTGAGCAGAACGACCTCAACTGGGGTCGCGTCGAGGCCCGAATCGGTCAGGCCGAGGCCCGGATCGGAGAACTCGAGGCCCGCCTCCGCTCCGACTTTGAGGTCGGCTTGGAGCGGCTCCGGTCCGATCTCCTCAAGTGGATGTTCCTGTTCTGGACCGGAACCGCACTGACGGTGATCGGACTGGTGACGGCCCTCAAAGGGTAGGACCCAGCAGTCCCTGCTGCATCGCCCCTACTCGCCTTCGTATCGCCGACTGATTGCGAGAGCTGCCGGCGGGATCCCTCGCGCTGCGGGCTCGGGGCTCACTTGAGCCCGATACGCTTCACCAGCTCACCGTAGCGCGGGTCGCTCCGCAGCGGATCGTATCCTGGATCGAGGTGGAGGTAGATCAGCCCCGCGGACCGCGCCTGGAAAGCACGTTCGAGCGACTCGAAGGCCCGATCGAAGTCTCCCACCGCGGCATAGCCCATCGCGAGAATCTCGGCCCGCACATACTGATGGCGCGACTCATCGTCCAGTCGAGTCAGAATCGCGTCGGCCTCTTCCCGGCGACCCAGCGCGGCCAGCGCCCGGACGATCATCGCGTCGTAGGAGCGAACGGCCCGTTCCCGCCCCTGCCCCCGCCGGTACCATTCCAGCGCCTTCTCGGCGTCTCCAAGGGCGAGGTATGCCGAGCCGACATAGAGCATGGAGCGGATCGATTCCTCGTCCAGCTCGAGCGTCTTCTGCCCCTGCGCGATAGCCCCCGCGTAATCCTTGGAATAGAGCAGGAACCGCGCGAGCCAACTACTCATTTCAGCCGACAGCGGGTCGAGGACGATCGCCTTTCGCACCGCATCGATGGCATCGCCCAGTCGCCCCACCAGCGGCAGGGCGGTGCCCAGGACGTAGTGGGCTTCCCCATAGTTGGGGCTGAGCGAGACCGCGCGCTCCAGCTCCCGCTCGGCGCCGGCGAAGTCCCACTCGTGCCAGCACAGCACCTTGCCGAGCGAGGTGATGGCCTCGGCCAGCTCGGGGTCACGCTGCAGCGCCCGCTCCGCGGCGGCCTTTGCCCTCGGATAGGCTTCCTCCGGTGCTACCCAATCATCGGCCAGGTTGCACCAGACATCCGCGATACCGGCATACGCCCGGGCGTAGCCCGGGTCCTGAAGCAGCGCGTGCTGGAAGAGGTCCAGCGCCTTGCGGAGGCCGGGTTCGGTGAACTTGTTGAAGAAGAAGCGTCCTTTGAGGTAGAGGTTATACGCCTCGATACTCTTTGACGGGACTACCAGCTGTCCGGTATCGCTCGCCAGCCGGAGCTTCAACGCCTCGGCGATCGCGCGGGAGATCTCGTCCTGAATGGCGAAGACATCCTCGAGCTGGCGATCGTAGGTCTCCGACCAGAGATGGTACCCCTTGTCCACATCGACGAGCTGGGTCGTGATCCGAATGCGGTTCCCGACCTTGCGCACGCTCCCCTCGAGAACCGAGGTCACGCCGAGCTTCTCCCCGATCTCCCGCACATCGGCCTGCTTCCCCTTGAAGGCGAACGAGGAGGTGCGAGAGGCGACCTGTACACCCGGGATCTTGGCCAGGGCGTTGATGATTTCCTCCGTCATCCCGTCGCTGAAGTACTCGTTCTCAGGGTCGGCACTCAGATTCGCGAGCGGGAGCACGGCAATGGCCTTGGCGGCCGGCGCGGTCTTCGTGGCCTCCGCCGGCCCACGCTTCGACCCCGTCCCGCCGTCCGTGATGATGGTCCGGATCGCCTCGGCGAACTCGGCGGCCGTGGGGAAGCGGTCGACTGGAGTGCGGGCCAGTGCCCGAGCCAGCGCCGTGTCCACCGCCTGGGGGACGTCTCGAGTGGTCCCGACCTTGGGAATGGGCGAAACGAACCGCTTGGCGATGATGGCCTGCGGAGTGGGGCCGGTAAACGGCGGCTCACCGCTCAGGATTTCATAGAGCACACAGCCGAGACTGTAGAGATCGCTCCGGCCATCGATGGTCCCTTCGCCGGAGGCCTGTTCCGGGCTCATGTACGCCGGAGTGCCAAGGGCCATCCCAGTCTGAGTGCTGGAGCCGCCCTCGCTGATCGCCTTGCCGATTCCGAAGTCGGCCACCAGCGCGGATCCTTCATGAAGAAGGATGTTCTCCGGTTTGATGTCCCGGTGGATGACGTGGTGGCGATGAGCGTAGTCGAGCGCGGAGGCAACCTCGCGGGTGATCCTCAAGGCTTCCTCGAGCGAGAGCTGCCGTTCCTGGCTGAGCCGTTCGCGCAGGGAGCGGCCTTCCATATTGGGCATCACATAGAAGAGGAGGCCGTTGGCCTCGCCCGAATCGAAGACCGGCAGGATGTGCGGGTGGGTGAGACCGGCGGCCATCTTGATCTCGCGAAGGAATCGTTCCGCGCCGATGCTGGCCGAGACCTCCGGGCGGAGAACCTTCAGGGCCACCTGGCGGTCGTGGCGGACATCCTGCGCCAGAAAGACGGTGGCCATCCCTCCCTGCCCCAGCTCCCGCTTCAGGGCGTATCGGCCGGAGAGGCCGGTTTCGAGACGGGACTGCAGAGTTGTCATTGAGGGTAATGATGCAGGTCTCGGGGGCTCCGGGGAAGGTCCGCCGATCACGCAGAGGCACCAAAAGATGCATCTGCGTCCTCGGCGTCCTCTGCGGACCAGCTGTGGTCCCCTATTGACAGACCAGCCGGCCACCCGCCTATTGGCGGCCAGGACCTTCGTCCTGACCCCTGAGATCCGTGATGACGAGCCAGCGCCGCCGGTACAATCGTTCCCTGCTCGGCAGTTCCCTGCGGCGCCTCTCCGGGGCGGCGGCGATTCTCGGGGGCTCCCTGCTGCTCGTCACCTGCAGCGACACCCCGCTCGCGCCCCACCGCCCGGGGCTCGCCACCGTGGCCGTCGCGACATCGTTTCCTTCCGCGAATCTTTCGGGCTTCAACCTGGCCCTCGATCACGTCCGCCTCATCGTCGTGCACGCCGGCCCCCCGGCGGATACGCTGGTCAACACTCTCGATGCTTTTTCACCTACTTCGACCCAGATACAACTCGACGCTACTATCGAGCTCAATCAACCGGCCGAGACGCTGCAGGTCTCCCTCGAATATCTGAGCGGAAGCGTCCTGCTGTTCACCCAGAGCGGGAGCGCGGTGGTGCGGCAGGGCCCGCCGGGCACCAGCCCGCCCGCGACCCTCCCGCCGCCGGTCTATGTGGGCCCCGGGAACAACATCGCGACGCTTAAGCTGTCTCCCAGCGACACCACGCTCACCGCTGGCGCGGTGTTCCCGTTCAGCGTCACGGCGGCGGACAGCCAGGGGAACCCGGTCACTGCCTTTTACGTCGACTGGACCAGCTCGAGCTCGGCGAGTCCGATCGACGCCACCGGCACCCTCCATGTCCAGGCGGCACGCGGGAGCTTCGAACTCCGTGTGAAGACCCCGACCGGTGTCACCGACTCGACCCTGGTGAAGATCGTGCCCGGGCCGGCGGCGATGGTGAAGGTCTCCGGGGACGCGCAGACCGGCGCCGCGGGCAAGGCGCTGCCGTTGCCGCTCGTGGTCCAGGTGAACGGCAGTGACAATCTCGGCGTTCCAGGCGTGGCCGTGACGTTCGCTCCGCTGTCCGGCGGAGCAGTGGACACCGCCTCCGTCGTCACCGACTCCCTCGGCCGGGCGAGTACCGGCGTCGTGCTCGGCCCCTCCACCGGGGCGCAGAGCTTCAAGGCCACGGCGGGCCCGTTGTCGGTGACCTTCACGGCAACGGGGAGCGCGTCGGCGCCCAAGACGTGGACCGGAGCGTCGTCGACGGACTGGGCCACCGGGAGCAACTGGAGTCCGGCCGGGGTTCCCGTCATCACCGACAGTGTGATCATCCCGTCGGGCACGGCCAACTCGCCGCTCCTGCACGGCGGGGCCTTCGACGTCGGCGGGCTCGACATTCAAGCGGGCGCCAGGCTCACCCTCGACACGGCGTCGCTTCTCGTGAACGGGTCCCTCACCCAGGCGGGCACCTTTGTGGATCCCAGCGCCTCGAGCGCGCTGGTACTGCAGGGAACGGGCAAGACTCTGACCGGCTCCATCCCCATTCTCGCCACGACGGTGAGCGGGTCGTACACGTTGTCGGGGACAGTCACGGCGGCCACGCTCGAAGTGGTGGGATCCCTGACCCTCGGCGGCCATACGCTGCGGACGACGAGCGCGTTCGCGACCGCCGGGACCGGAGTCCTGACCATGACCACCGCCACGGATTCGCTCATCGTGCAGGGCGCGGCGGCCTTCGGAGGCGGCGTGGAGACCGGCCATCTCACCGCCGGCACGTTCCTGCTGAGTGGAAGCTTCGCGGTGACCGTCCACAGCGGATTCGACGTCGGCCCCGGCCTGCTGACCGTCTTCAACGGATCCGCGACCCAGACCGTGGTCGTCTTCGACTCCACGCAATCCAACCAGTTCGGGTCCGTGGAATTTCACAACGGGTCCAACGTGGTGCTCGGGCAGCTGACGGGGATCAACGGCAACGCGAAGCTCGACTCGAACGCCGTCGTGACGAGTACCGACACGACCTACACCGGCGGCGGGATGGCGATGAACGGCGGCCTCACCACCTCGCCAGGGAGCCTGCTGAAGGTGGGCGAGGCGTGGGTGAACACGACGTTCAACGTCGCCTCAGGGACCTATGCGGCGACCTCGACCGTTTTTACCGGCAACGGCCAGACCGTCCCGACGGGCATCACCTTCCCCTTCCTGTACTGCAACGGGGCCAATGTGTCCGTGGGGCCGGGCGTAGTCGTGGGGACCCAGTTCGCGGTGCAGGCGGGGACCACGACGCTGAGCGGGAACTGGTCGGTTCCGGCGAACACCTTCGTCCAATTCACCGGCAAGTTCGTCCTGGGCGGCCACGCGTTCTCGACGGGCGGCGACCTGACCATCAATCAGGGCGGCCTGCTGCAGATGACGAGCGCCGCGGACTCGCTGCTCGTCTTCGGGAACGCCTACTTCGAAGGGGGGAATGAATCCGGGCTCATGAGCGCCGGACTCACGATCTTCTTCAACAGCTTCACCGAAGGCAGCGGCGATCCGCAGGCATACGCCGCCTCGGGCAGTCATATCGACGTCTTCGTGGGCAGTGGAACCGAGACCATCACCTTCGGGCACCCTGGCGCCGCGGGCGCCTCGCACTTCCAGGGGTTCGCCGTCGACAACGCGCAGGGCGCCTTGCAGATCGCCTCGGACGTCTATCTCATGGGTCCGTACGCCTACGTCACCGGGGTGCCGCGGATCGTGCACGGTGGCGGGCAGGTGGTCCACTACGCGAACCTGGGGATCACGAACGTGACCTTCGACAACGTCAAGATCGCGTACGACGCCGCGCTCGGCGGCAACAACGCCATCTCGCTCGACTCAGTCACCTTCGAGAACTACGATGTGAACTCGGCCACGCCCCTCATCGACATCACGAGCCCTGGCAACACGGCGAGCCCGGGAACACCGTTCCTGTTCGACAACATGACGTTCGGCACCGACATCACCAGCGCCGGCGGCAGCGGCACGTACCTGCGGGTAACCGATTCGAACTCAAGCGACGGCAACGTGCTGACCATCGACATCAACAGCGGCCTCGTCGTCACCGAAGGGGAAGCCCACACTCTTCTCTTGGGAGGCGCGGTGGTCAATTGGGCCCAGCCCTAGCCGCGTTCAGCCGTCAGCCGTCAGCCATCAGCCGTCAGCCGTCAGCCGTCAGCCGTTAGCCGTTAGCCGTTAGCCGTCAAGCGACCGAGGGATCTACTCAGCAGGGCTGGACCCCGCCATCGACTTGCGGGCCTCCGTACCTGGCTTCATCGTCCTGAAGACCAGTGCGCCTTGGGCCGGAGGTCGTCATGACCTGGCGTTCCTCGCTATGTGGTCCGTTGTCGCTCGGAGTTCTCCTGCTTGCCTGCGCCACCAACGACTCCCTCGGTAGCTGGGGCGGCAGCGCGGGTGGAGGCGGAGGCGGAGCACGCCCCGCGCTGGAGCCGATGGAGTTCAATGCCTCGGTGAATACCACTCTTCCGGCAGGCTATTCCATTTCCGACGAGCAGCCTTACCAGTGGCAGGCTTACATCCGTTACGGGGACGCCTGGGTACCAGTCGGCAGTTCCCAGACCTCGGATGGACCAGCCGCCGACCTCGTAATCGACTGCAACGCCTCGCAAATGCACAGCGCCTGCACCTTGCATCTTTCAGGGATGATCCAGGTGACGGTCACTCGGGTCTCCCCGGGCCCGGCGCGCCTCTGCGCCTACAAGAGCGGCTTCCTCTGGCATGACGATCTCCTGCTCAACACGCCGCTGGGGGACATGAGTCTCGCGCCGGTTGCCTCGTCGAGCCAGGACCCCGCGAATGAAGGGATCTGCTATCCATAGTCAGTCCCGCTCCGCTCACCGGTGAGAGGCGTCGTTGTGGCACACAACGGACGTAGATCGCCGCCCCTCCTCATCCCTTCCTTCAGCCCCCCGGCCCTAGCCGGCCGAGCTGCTTGTGACACTCGCCGCGCCGGGTGGGACGAAGCCTCATGCCGGGTTCAGGGAATCCTCACGAATGGTGGCGCTGTATAGGGAAGACGCCAGAGCGACGTTTCCCGGTGCCGGCGTCATCAGCGACATGGTGCGAGCGGAAGTACGCAGCAGCTCGGTAGCTCACTCTCTCTCCCGCAATGCTCTGCGAGTGCTGGAGGCGCGCTATCTCCTCAGGGACAGCGAGCGCCACGTGATCGAGACCCCGGCGCAGCTGTTCGAGCGTGTCGCGCGAGCCATTGCCCAGGCGGAGCAGGACTTCGGAGGCCGCGACACGGTTTCATACTGGTTCGACCGGTTCCATGCGCTGATGTCGAGCGGAGACTTCCTCCCCAACAGCCCCACGCTCATGAACGCGGGCACCCAGCTGGGCCAGCTGAGCGCCTGTTTCGTTCTGCCGATCGACGATACGATGGAAAGCATCTTCGAAGCATTGAAGGAGATGGCGCTCGTCCAGCGGAGCGGCGGCGGGACCGGCTTCACGTTCTCGGCTCTGCGGCCTCGCGGCGATGTGGTCGCCTCCACGGGAGGGGAGGCCTCGGGCCCCGTCTCGTTCATGAAGATCTTCGACTGTGCGACCGAGAACATCAAACAGGGCGGCAAGCGCCGCGGGGCGAACATGGGAGTCCTGCGCGTCGACCACCCGGATATCCTGGAGTTCGTCGCCGCGAAGCGCGACGGACGTGCGCTCGGGAACTTCAATAC
>DATJVM010000075.1:0-3186 GCA_035501775.1 Gemmatimonadales bacterium
CTGTAATCCCAAGCGATAGCCAGCTCAGCATTTGGAACCTCATCGTTGACCAGGTGTGCGTTCCACTACGGAACGGGATCGTCGAGAGATTCAGGGAGCGGCGGGTGGCCCCATCTGCCGGCGGAGTGTGGCCCATTTGGCGCGCTGTTCGGGCGTCAGGATCGCCTCGATCGCGGCCGAGGAGGAATCGAGCAGGGCCTGGACGCGGGGCGCCATCTCACGCCGCAACGAGTCGAACGCCGCGAGGCGTCGCGGCAGAATCGTGTCAAGCTGGGCCCGTTGCTGAGGGGTGAGATCCAGCGCACTGGCGAGCCGATCCGCCATGTGCTTTCGCATCTCCGCCCGGGCCGTTGAGTTTATGGGCGGCCTGCCCCGGCCCAGCGGAGTTCCAGCGAAGGGCCCATGGCGATGGTGCAGGACGTAGCGGTCCAGGGCAACGCCACCGGCCAGCCCCGCGAGAAACGGGGCGACGAGAATCAGCGCTACGACGAGGCTCGAACGAGCCCTGCGTGCCGTGGGTGGCTTCTCGGGGTCGGTCACCGGCCTACCGCTCCTCCGAAGTGAGCCAAATCTGTCCCGGATCGCCCAGGGTCATGTCAAGCACCGTCTCCCGGCTGGTTTCCCCGGCCATGGCGGAGAGGAAGGCGGTCGAGGGCATGGCAGCCTCCTTCGAAACGGCGCTCTCCAGATGGCTGAGGAGCATCAGGGCGGCGGCACCGGCGGCAAGCGCGACGGGAACGCTGATCTTGCCGAGCAACATCAGTTCTTCCCGCCAGGACCGGCGGGGGACTCGACCCCGCAGCACCGGGCCGGCAGCGCTCGCGATTCTCCGGGTGAGTCGCTCCCAGTCCTCCGGCGCCATCTCGGGAAGGGGGCACTCGGCGCGCAGGTAGCGGCGGAGCTGTCCCGCGCGGCGGTCATTCATGGTCATGGTAGTCCTCTCGATCGCCGCGAAGGGGGGCAAGCGCGACCCGCAGCGCGCGCCGCGCCTGGTGGATATACCACCTCACCGTTCCCGCGGCGACTCCTAGCCTTTCTCCGATCTCCTCGGCTGAGAATCCGTCCACTTCGTGCATTTCGATCACCAGCCGCTGCCGCTCCGGCAAGTCGGCGAGGGTGGCCCGAAATCGCTCCATTACCTCGCCCCGCAGCGTCAGCGAGAGCGGCGAGGCGCCGGGCGATGCCTGCTCCTCGCCGAGAGCCTCGGTCGCTTGATAGACCCGGGACCGGCGCGCGCTGAGCGCGCGATTGACGATGATGCGATGCAGCCACGGCGCGAACGGTCTGCCCAGCTCGAAGCGATCGATGTTCTTGAGTGCCGCCATGAACCCCTCCTGCACCAGATCCTCCGCGTCCTCGCGGTGGTGTACCACCCGGAATGCTACCGCGTAGGCTCGCTGCAGATGGCGGCGGACCAGCTCGTCGAAGGCGGTGTGGTCGCCGAGCTTGACTCGGCGAACCAACTCGGTCTCGTCAGCCGAGGCCGATGGCGGTTCCGGTACCGGAGCCGCATGCGGGTCCGTTGGATAATCAGTCACCGGCCTCGGAGCTGCAGTCATCACCTCACCGTGATCTCGGGAACCAACCGGGATACGCGGTGGCAAGAGGGAACGTTGGGCCAACTTGGCGCCAACGCAGGCGCCATTGATGAAGTATATCGATTGTCCCGTCGTCGAGGATCCTCATGTCATGCCGTCCAGTTCGGTCTCGCGCCCTTGCCTGGATGATGCTGGCCGGCGCGCTAGCTCTCGCAGCTCCGCCGATCGCCGCCCAAGGGTACGGCGGTGGCGGCATGCACCGCTGGAACGGCGGCGGACGGGGTGGCGGGGGCGGGGCACAGGCCATGGATCCGGTGGTGCTCAAGGGTCCGCCCTCTCCTGATTCGATGGCCGCCCTGGTGGGTCTCGATACCGCTTCGACGGAACGGTACGCCACTCTGTATCAGAACCTCATGACCGCCACCAAACCTCAGCGAGACAGCCTGGCGACGCTGCGCCAATCCTGGAGAGGGCGGGCTGGTAACGGAGATGGCGTCGATTCCACGCTCGCCGGGGGCGGGGGCGGGGGCGGGGGCGGATCCTGGGGCGGTGGGGAAGGCAGGCGCGGCGGCGGTGGAATGATGCGTGGACCGGCGAACGACCTGCGGCAGTACCTGGCGGATCAGCAGAAGCGGTTTGACGACGCGTTGGGCGACATCCTTACTAAGGACCAGATGAAGACCTACCGGGACTGGCGAGACCAGCAGCGCAAGCAGGCCCGGGACCGGATGCGGCAGATGCGAGGCGAGCAGGGCAGTTCCTCGGACGGCTGAGCCGTGCGTGGCCGAGGGCTGTGCCCCGCCGGCGCTGGCCGGTCCGAGGAGTTGGGCTAGAGCGCGAGTAAGAGGAGCCCGATGTCGGGGATGGCAGACCCAGGTAGTGGCCGACCCAAATCCCAATGGGCGGTCGGGGCCCCGACATCGCTCTTCTTCACTCGTGACCGGGCTTCTACCAGCGACAGGCGATGCTCCCCCATGAGAATCCCGAGCCGAAGGCGGTCATTACCAGCAGGTCGCCGCTCCTGATCCGGCCGGCGCGCACGCACTCGTCGAGGAGGATGGGGATGGTTGCCGCCGTGGTATTTCCGTAGCGCTGAATGTTGTTGTAGACCTGGTCGTCCGCTAGGCCCAGTTCCTTCTGCACCATCTCGGAAATCCGCAGATTGGCCTGATGCGGCAAGAGGAGGCGGATCTCCGCCGGTGTTGCCTTGACGGCGGTGAGGACTGCTCGGACCGACTCAGGCATGCGTGTCACCGCGTGGCGGAAAACCTCTTTCCCGTCCATCTGCAGGTAGACCCGCCCCTGCTCGATCTGATCGGCGCTCACCCGGGGGTGATACATCGACCCCGGAGCGTCCACCCACAGCATCTCCGCGTAGGCGCCTTCGGAGTGCAGGTCAAAGGCGAGGAGGCCTTGCCGCGGATCCTCGGTTGGCACCAGGACGACGGCCCCGGCTCCATCAGCGAAGATCACCGCGGTATTCCGCCCCCGGGTGGACACATCCATCCCGGTCGACTGGATTTCCGCGCCAACCACCAGGATCCGGCGGTACTGCCCGGCGCGGATCCACGCGTCCGCGACAGAGAGGCTGTAGATGAACCCGCTGCAGGCCTGACGAATGTCCAGCGCGGGGATCGGGCCGATGCCC
>DATJVM010000076.1:0-94925 GCA_035501775.1 Gemmatimonadales bacterium
GCGAACTCGCGCACGGCGTTCGCCAGCCTGCGGGGCAAGCCCTTTCCGTGTTACGCGATCCCGCTAAAGGCCGGCATGAGCATCGGAATGCTGCTGATCAGCGTGGAGCTGTTCCTCATGCTCTGCATCCTGCTGTTCATCCCGGGTGATTACGCCGGGCCGTGCTTCATCGGATTCGCGATCGGCGAGTCGCTGGGCGCGGCGGCGCTCCGCGTGGCCGGCGGCATCTTTACGAAGATCGCCGACATCGGCTCCGACCTGATGAAGATCGTGTTCAAGATCAAGGAGGACGACGCCCGGAACCCCGGCGTCATCGCGGACTGCACCGGGGACAATGCCGGCGATTCGGTGGGCCCGTCAGCGGACGGCTTCGAGACCTATGGCGTCACGGGCGTCGCGCTGATCGCCTTCATCCTGCTCGCGGTCAAGGACCCGGTCGATCAGGTGCAGCTGCTGGTGTGGATCTTCGTGATGCGCATCATGATGATCGTGGCCTCGTCGGCCTCATATTTCATCAATGAGGCCTGGACCCGCGCCCAGGACCTGGAAGTCGAGAAGATGAACTTCGAGCACCCGCTCACCCGCCTGGTGTGGATCACGTCGTTCGTGTCGGTGGCGGTGACCTATCTGGTTTCGGCTGAGCTGATTCCCGACCTGGGCGGGGCCGGCTCCGGCCTGTGGTGGAAGCTGTCGACGGTCATCACCTGCGGGACGCTCGCGGGAGCCATCATCCCCGAGCTGGTGAAGGTGTTCACGTCCATGAATTCCGGTCATGTCCGGGAGGTGGTGACCAGCTCCGAGCAGGGCGGGGCGTCGCTCAACATCCTGTCGGGCCTGGTGGCGGGGGACTTTTCGGCCTACTGGCTCGGACTCGCGATGCTCGTCCTGATGAGCATCGGCTATCTGGTGAGCACCACCTTCCCCGATGGCCTGATGCTTGCTCCCGCGGTCTTCGCGTTCGGTCTGGTGGCCTTCGGCTTCCTCGGGATGGGGCCGGTGACGATCGCGGTGGACAGCTACGGGCCGGTGACGGACAACGCCCAATCGGTCTACGAGCTCTCCACGATCGAGTCCCTGCCGGGCATCAAGGCGGAGCTCAAGCAGCAGTTCGGGTTCGATGTCGACTTCGAGCGCGCCAAGGCGCATCTCGAGGAGAACGATGGCGCCGGCAACACCTTCAAGGCCACGGCCAAGCCGGTGCTGATCGGCACCGCCGTCGTCGGAGCCACGACGATGATCTTCTCGATCATCGTGGCGCTCACCAACGGGCTCCAGGCCGAGCAGCTGTCCAACCTCTCGATCCTGCACCCGCCGTTCCTGCTGGGCCTGATCACGGGCGGGGCCGTCATCTACTGGTTCACCGGGGCCTCCACCCAGGCGGTGACCACGGGCGCGTACCGGGCGGTCGAGTTCATCAAGGCCAACATCAAGCTCGAAGGCGTGACCAAGGCCTCGGTGGCCGACTCCAAGAAAGTGGTAGAGATCTGCACCCGGTATGCCCAGGCGGGCATGCTGAACATCTTCCTCGTCGTGTTCTTCTCGACCCTGGCCTTCGCCTTCGTCGAGCCGTACTTCTTCATCGGGTACCTGATCTCCATCGCGCTCTTCGGGCTCTTCCAGGCGATCTTCATGGCCAACGCCGGCGGCGCGTGGGACAACGCCAAGAAGGTGGTGGAGACCGAGCTCAAGGCGAAGGGCACCCCGCTCCACGACGCGACGGTCGTGGGCGATACCGTGGGCGACCCCTTCAAGGACACCTCCAGCGTCGCCCTCAACCCGATCATCAAGTTCACGACGCTGTTCGGCCTGCTGGCCGTGGAACTGGGCGTCAGCTTCACGCTGGATCGGGGGCCGACTCTGTCCCGGATCCTGTCAGGCGTGTTCCTGATCCTTTCTCTGGTCTTCGTCCACCGGTCCTTCTACGGGATGCGAATCGAGCGCAGCTGACGAGCCCGCGGCCGGGCCGGGAGGAAGGCGCGTGGGTCGGATCGCCGGTACAGTGGGCGGGATGCCTGGCCATCCCGGCCGGACCGTCTGGCGATGCGCCGTCGGGCTCCTCGCATGACGCCGGCACGCCCCGCCGCCCCGCCTCCCGAGGGCCTCACCACCGCCGGGCTCGTCGAACTGTACTACTGGATGCGCCTCACCCGGTCGCTCGAAGAGCGGCTGGTGAGCTTGCACCGGCAAGGCCGGGTGGTAGGCGGTGTCTTTCGCTCGCTCGGACAGGAGGCGGATGCCGTCGGCAGCGCCTTCGCGCTCGACCGCACCCGGGGTGACATCCTCGCCCCCCTGATCCGCAATCTCGGCTCGATGCTGGTACAGGGCGCCACGCCGCTCGAGGTCCTGCGCCAATACACCGCCCGGGCCACCAGCCCCACCCGCGGCCGGGAGCTGAACATCCACTTCAACGACCTCTCCCGCGGGTTCCTTGGACAGGTCTCCCCACTGGGCGTGATGGTCCCCGTCATGGCCGGTGTGGCGCTGTATTTCAAGCTGACCCGCCAGCCGCGGGTGGGCCTGGTCTACGTTGGGGACGGCGCCACCAGCACCGGCGCCTTTCACGAAGGCCTCAACTTCGCCGCGGTGCAACGCCTCCCGCTGGTTGTCATCTGCGAGAATAACGGCTACGCGTACAGCACGCCCACCCGCCTCCAGACGGCTGTTCGCGAGCTGGTGGATAAGGCCGCCGGCTACGGAGTGCCCGGTGTGCGCGCGGATGGGAACGACGTGGTCGCGACCTATCAGGCCACCCGCGCAGCCGTGGAGCGGGCCCGCGCCGGCGGAGGCACCACGCTGATCGAGCTTGTGACCTACCGGCGCAAGGGCCACGCCGAGCACGATGACCAGCGCTATGTGCCGCCGGGTGAGATCGAGGCCTGGGAGAAGGACGACCCGATCGAGCGACACCGGCGCGCCCTCCTGACAGAAGGCTGGGCCGGCGAGGCCGAGCTCGAGGCGGTGGATCGGCGGGTCGAGACCGAGCTGGACGACGCGGTGAGACGCTGCCTCGAGGAGCCAGAGCCCGAGGCCCGCTCCGCGCTGGAGGGCGTCTACGCCGACCCCCCAACTGCGCCGGTCGAATGGTACCGGACGCTCCCGCCGAGTCTCCCGGGAAAGGCGGGCCACTGATGGCGCCGGTCACCTATCTCGAGGCGATCCGCCAGGGAATCTGGGAGGAGCTGGAGCGCGATGAGCGGGTGTTCCTGATCGGCGAGGATATCGGCGCGCTGGGAGGACCATTCCGCGTCACCGAAGGCATGTCGGAGCGCTTCGGTCCGGAGCGCATCATCGATGCGCCGGTCAGTGAGCAGGCCATTGTCGGAGCGGCCGCGGGCGCGGCCCACATGGGACTGCGGCCAGTGTGCGAGATGCAGTTCATCGATTTCATCGCCTGCGCGTACGACATGCTCACCAACTACGTGGCGAATGCGCGATACCGCGCCGGCCTCGCGACGCCGCTCGTGGTACGCGGGCCGAGTGGGGGCTACGTGCGCGGTGGTCCCTTCCACAGTCAGAATCCCGAGGCCGCTTTCCTCCACACGCCCGGGCTCAAGATCGTGGCGCCGGCGACGCCTCGGGACGCCAAGGGCCTCATCAAATCCGCCATCCGTGACGATGATCCGGTCCTGTACTTTGAGCACAAGTATCTTTATCGGCGGGTGAAGGAGGAGCTGCCCGACCCCGAGTTGCTGGTCCCGATCGGACCGGCGCGGGTTGCCCGGGAGGGCGCCGACCTGACCGTCATCACCTGGTCGGCGCTGGTCTGGAAGGCTCTGGAGGCCGCCGAACGACTGGAGCGCGAGGACGGACTCTCGGTCGAGGTGCTCGACCTGAGGACCCTGGCGCCGATGGACGATGCCGCGATCGCCGCCAGCGTAAGGAAGACCAATCGGGTGCTGGTCGCCCATGAGGATACGCGGACCGGCGGGGTGGCTGGCGAGATCATCGCCCGGATCAACCAGACCAGCTTCGAGTGGCTCGACGCGCCGGCGCGCCGGGTCGCTGCCCATGACGTGCCCCTTCCCTTCGCCCCGGCGCTGGAGGATTACGTGCTGCCCCAGACGGACGATCTGGTAGCCGCCTGTCGGGCGCTCGCGGCCTACTGACCGTCGCCCGAAAGGGCCGGGATCGCCAAGGGGAGTTGGAACCGGGTTTATCTTGTCAGGACGCGACGGGCGAGGGACCGCCCGGGGAGTCCGACACCGCTCTCTGCCTTGCCAGGCCTGTGGAGAATCGCATGTCCCGGATCGATGTCATCATGCCCCAGATGGGAGAATCCATCGCCGAGGGGACTCTGTCGAAGTGGCTCAAGCAGGTCGGAGAAGAGGTCAAGCGGGACGAGCCGATCTTCGAGATCTCCACGGACAAGGTTGACGCCGAGATTCCGGCTCCGGCCGCCGGGGTCCTGGCGGAGGTGCTGGTGAAGCAGGGCGAGACGGTGGCCGTGAACACGGTGGTGGCCAGGCTCGAGACCGATAAGGCCTCCGTCTCCTCTGGCGGTCCCGCGGCTGCCCCCGCTCCGCCGCCCCCGGCGAGCGCCGCGCCCGCTCCGTCCTCGCCGCCGCCCGCGCCTCCGGTTCCCGTCGCTCCAACTCCGTCGCGCCCTTCGGCGGGCCCGTCCGCCCCCTCCCCGCCAGCGGTGCCGGCGGTTGCGGGGCCGCCGGCTTTGGGCAACGGCCCGGAGACCGCGGAGGAGCGGCTGCGGCGTCGCTCGACCCCGCTGGTTCGGAAGATCGCGGCCGAGCACGGCATCGACATCGCCGGAGTCCCGGGCAGCGGGCATGCCGGCCGGGTCACCAAGAGTGACATCCTGGGGGTGATCGGCGGGGGCGTTGCCTCGCCCGCGAGGCCCGCGCCTCCGTTTCCGGCGCCACCCGCTCCGCCGTCCGCCGCCGTGATCTCGCATGCCGCGCCGGCGATCGAAGCGTGGCCCGGTGACCGAGTCGAGCCCTGGTCACGCATCCGGAAGCTGACCGCCGAGCACATGGTCATGTCGCGGCGAGTCTCGGCCCATGTGCAGACCCTGTTTGCGATCGATTACACGCGTGTGGCGGAGGTCCGGTCCCGGCTCAAGAAGAGCTATGCCGAGCGGGGGGTGAACCTCACCTACCTGGCGTTCATCGCCAAGGCCGTGGCGGGCAATCTGCGCCAGCACGTCGGGCTCAACGCCGCGGTCGGTGCCGAGGCGACGATCTACCGGCGCGAGATCAACCTGGGCATTGCCGTGGCCCTCGATTGGGGTCTCATCGTGCCGGTGGTCAAGCAGGCCGACGAGCTGTCCCTGCTCGGGCTGGCCCGCGCACTTCAGGACTTGGGCGAGCGGGCCCGGACCAAGAAGCTCAATCCCGACGAGGTTCAGCGGGGCACCTTCACGATCACGAATCCGGGGGTCTTCGGCTCCTACGCCGGCCTTCCCATCATCAATCAGCCGCAAGTGGCCATCCTCGGCGTGGGCGCTATCGAGAAGCGGCCGGCCGTGGTGACGCTGCCCGATGGGACCGAAGCGATCGCCCCGAGGCTCATGGGCATGCTCACCATGTCCTTCGACCATCGGGTGGTTGATGGGGCCGATGCGGACCGGTTCCTCGCGGACGTGAAGCGGACCCTGGAAGGCTTCCCGGACGAATCAGCCTGAGATGAAGCACGTCCTGACGATCTCCCGCGTGACGGTCACGCCGGAGCACGAAGCCGAATATGTGCGGACGGTCCACCAGCTGTCCCAGACCGCGGCCACCCGAGCTCAGCATCTCTGGCTCTTCCGCAGCACGGTGCAGCCGCACAGTTACATCGAATTCAGCGAGAGTCGATCCGAGCTGGCCCACCGGGCGCGCGCCTCCCGCACGGATGTGGAGGAGCGCCTCGAGCGTAGGTTACGGGAGATCGCCACCTACGCTCCCGACGCATGGGACCTGTGGGAAGAGGTTCCGGGCTTGCACGACGTGCCGGGCGCCTGAGGGGCCCTCGGGCCCGTGCCACTGAACATGGAGATCGTGATGTCCCCGAAAGCGATTCAGATCGATGGTCAGGCGTGGGAAGTGAGTCCCAGCGGACGGGTAACGCAGTATACCCGCGATGAGTTGAGCCTCATCTTCCACCGTCAGGGCGGGACCGCCGCCGAGGACCGCGTGGTGCGCTATTCGCCTGTCGGATCGCGTATCCCGGAGGATTCGCTCGCGGAGCTCGGCGAGCAGCAGCTGCGGGAGCTGTTTCGTCGCTCCCAGCCGGCCTGGACGGCGCCGGAAACCGGCTACTCCCGCTGACCGCGATGAGCGAGGCCGAACGGTGCGTGGACCTCCACCTGCATTCCACCGCGTCTGACGGGACGCTGGCTCCCGAGGCAGTCGTCGCTCGTGCGGCGCTGGCCGGATTGTCCGCGATCGCCCTCACCGACCACGACACCATCAACGGTCTTCCCGCGGCACTCGCCGAAGGCGCCCGGCGCGGCATCCGGATCATCGCGGGGTGTGAGTTCTCGGTGGCCGCCCCATGGGGGGAGATGCACCTGCTGGGGTACTTCCTTCCCATCGGATGGGAACCGCTGGACTCCTTCCTCGAGCGCTGCCGGGCCGACCGGGCTCGGCGGGGGCGCGAGATCGTGGACAATCTGCAGGCTCTGGGCCTGGCCGTCGGGTTGGAGGACGTGCTGGAGGAGTCGCGCGGCGGCGCCATTGGTCGGCCCCACGTGGCGCGCGCGCTGCTCAAGCGGCGGTCGGTGACGAGCATCCAGGAGGCATTCGACCGCTACATCGGCTGGGGTCGGCCGGCCTTCGTGGAGAAGCGGCTTCCGGCCTTTCGGGACGTGGCCGCGCTGGTTCACTCCGCGGGCGGCGTGGTGTCCGCCGCTCATCTCAAGGATCGCGGCACGCGCGCAGTGCTGGCCGCCCTCCAGGCCGAGGGGCTCGACGCGGTGGAGACCCGCCACCCGGTGCATGACGCCGATCTTCGCGCCCGGCTCACCGAACACGCCCTCGCCCTCAACCTGTGCCGCACCGGCGGCTCGGATTGGCATGGCGATGCCACCGCGCCCGCGCCGGGCGCCGAGATGGGCGGTCAGTCGGTGCCGGAGGCCTGGCTCGACACCCTGGAGCGGGCGCGACCCATCGCGTCTCCCGTGCTCCCGACCGCGAATTGATCCAGACCGCCCGCCTTGCCACCTTGAACGGGGCACGGCGAGTTCACGTCCAGCGCGAAGGAACGCACCATGCCGACGACCTGGGATTTTTCGGGCAGGACGGTTCTGGTTACCGGCGTGGCGCGTCCCGGTCAGATCGGCCACGTGGTCGCCCGGACGTTCGGGAAGGCGGGAGCGCGGCTGATCGCGGTGGACCGGAACGCGGTCGGGGTCGCGGAGCGGGCCCGCGAGTTCGCCGCGGAAGGGATCGAGGCGCGGCCCGCCGCGGGCGACCTCACCGAGCCGGACATGGGCGTGCTTGCCGTGGAGACCGCGCTCAAGCACTTCGGGCGGCTGGACGTGGTGGTGAACGTCGCCGGAGGACTCACCACCTTCGGCCCGGTGGCCCAGAGCGACGCCGCGGCCTTCGACCGAGAGATCGCGATCAACCTCAAGACCGCCTTCCTCATGTCGCGAGCCGCCGCTGACGCGCTGGGTCAGAGCCGCGGCGCGATCGTGAACTTCTCCTCCGTCGCCTACTTCCGGGCCACGCCGCAGATGGCCGTCTACAGCGCGGCCAAGGCCGGGGTGGCCGCCCTTACCCAGAGCCTTGCGGCGGAGTTGTGGCCGCGCGGCATCCGGGTCAACGCCATCGCGCCAGCGATGGTGCGCACTCCGGAGAACGTCGCGGCCGCCGGCGCCGATGCCCAGTACGTCGAGATGAGCCAGCTGGTGGAGGCGGTGCTCTTCCTCGCGAGCGAGTCTGCCTCCGGCATCACGGGGCACATTCTCCCGATCACCAACGGATCGATCTGAAATGGAGCTGCGGAGCCGCGTCGCCCTGGTGACGGGCGCGGGGCACCGGGTCGGGCGAGCCATCGCGCTGGCCCTGGCGGAGCGCGGCATGCGGGTCGCCGTGCACTACCACCAGTCCTCGGCGCCGGCCGAGGAGACGCTGCGGCTGATCGCGGCGCTTAAAGCGGAGGGAGCCGGCTTCGCCGCCGACCTGCGGGATGCAGAGGCGGCCCGGGGCCTCCCGGGTCGAGTGGCCGAGCGATTCGGCGGGCTCGATGTACTGATCAACTCCGCCGGCGTCATGCTGCCGGCCCCGGTCGAGGCCACGACGCCGGCCCTCTGGGATGACGTGATGCACCTGAATCTCCGGGCCGCGTTCTTCGCTGCCCAGGGTGCGCTTCAGTGGCTCCGCCCGGCTCGGGGCAAGATCATCAATCTGGCGGACGTCGCGGGCCTGGAGCCCTGGCCCCGGTACGCGGCGCACTGCATCAGCAAGGCCGGTGTGGTGATGCTTACGCGGACCCTGGCGGTCGCCCTGGCTCCCGAGATCACGGTCAACGCCGTCGCCCCCGGGGCCGTGCTCCCCCCTGAGACGTGGGACGAGGCCTCGCTCGAGCACCTCGCCCGCACCACCCCGCTCCGTCGGCTCGGCAGCGCCACCGACGTCACCGCGGCCATCCTCTATCTCCTCGAGGGCGGCGACTACGTGACCGGGGAGACTCTCGTGGTGGACGGCGGCCGGCTGCAGCGGTGAACTGGGGCACCCTGGTCGTCGTCGGCGGGGGGTGCTACGGCACCTTCTACGCGAGGCAGCTCCGCCGCGCCCGGGCCGAGGGCAAGGTGTTCTATCGCCGCCTGATGGTCGTGGACTGTGACCCCGCCTGTCAGGCGACTCGCGACCTCGAGGCCGGCGAGGACTGGGAGTTGGTGGTCGAGAGCTGGACCCCCTTCTTCGATCAGTTTCTCCCACCGCCTCCGGGCTCGGCGGCCCCGCCCGAGGACGCCATCGTCCCCTCACCCCTGATGCCCCATCTCATGTACGAGTGGCTGGTCCGCCGTGCCCGCGGCCGCTGGCCCGGGCGGAGCGTCGAGACCGTTCCGCTCTCCGCCGGCCCCGGCACCCCGTATGACGTCGCCGCGCCCGACGGCACGAGATACGTCTCCCACGCGGACTGGATCTGTCCGACCCACTGTATCGAGCCAGCCATCTGCCCCGTGACCCGAGCCCCTCGAACCTGGGAGATGCGAGACACGCTCATCCGCCTCGCCCCTGGGCTCAAGGCGGCGGGGCCGGTGCTCTTCTCCTGTCGTCACGAGGTGTACGGCGTGGGCCTCTTCCCGGTGCGCGAGGTGCGGGAAGGTGACGCGACGGTCTCGGCCTTGGGGGCGGCCGGCGCGGCCACGGTCCTGGTCGGTACGATCTCGTCCTGCCACGGCGCGGTCAACCTGTTGCGTCTGGGCCCGGCCTGAGTGCAGGTTGCGCGAACATCTATATTTGATTTCATGAGCCCCGGTTCGTGGGGACGCGCGCCGCGTCGCCAACCCGGGCCAGCCACGTGCCATGACCACAGCCCACGATTTCGACTTCGACACGATCATCATCGGCGGGGGGCCCGCCGGTCTCTGCGCGGCCATGTACGCGGGCCGCGGCATGCTGAAGGCCGTGCTGCTCGAGAGCAAGGTGCCGGGCGGAGAGCTGCTCAACACCGAAAAAGTGGAAGACTACCCCGGGTTCGAGTCGATCCTGGGGCGGGAGCTGGCGGAGCGCATGACCGCCCACGCCGTCAAGTTCGGGGCGGACATCCGTCAAGCCACGGTGGAGAGCATTGAGCGCCTGCCGGATGGCAGCTTCGAGGTGAAGACCGTCGAGGGGGACGTGTACCGGGCCCCCACCGTGATTCTCACCGCAGGCGGCACGCCCACCAAGCTCCAGGTGCCTGGGGAGAGTGAGTACGCCGGGTTCGGCGTGTCGTACTGCGCGGTCTGCGACGGTGCCTTCTTCCGGAACCAGACCATCGCCGTGGTCGGGGGCGGCGATGCCGCCGTCGAGGAGGCCGAGTACCTCACGCGCTACGCCGCCAAGGTGTACCTGATTCACCGCCGCGATCAGCTGCGTGCCTCCCGCCTGCTGCAAGAACGCCTCTTCGCCAACCCGAAAATCGAAGTCCTGTGGAACAAGAAGGTGCTCGAGATCTGCGGCCGCGAGCAGGCCGGCCTGCGGGAGGTGACCGGGCTCCGGCTGGAGGACACCGTCAGTGGCAAGGAGTCCCGGCTGGACGTGAACGGCTGCTTCGTCTTCATCGGCTTCCGCCCGAATTCCGGACTCATCCGGGGTCACTTCCGTCATGATGCGAGCGGCTACGTGATAACGGACGACCGGATGATGACCTCGATTCCGGGGCTGTTCGCGGCCGGCGACCTCCGGGTTCAGCTGGTGCGTCAGGTCACCACCGCGGTGGGAGACGCCACCACGGCCGCCCTGGCGGTCGAAAAGTACCTGGCCGAACGGCGGAGTCGCGTCGGTGTCTGATCTGGAGATCGTCCCGCTGCCCAACGGACAGTTCGCGGAGAACTGCTATCTGCTCGGCGACCGGGCGAGTCGCCGGGCCATCATGGTGGACCCGGGTGAAGAGCCGCGACTCTTCCTGGCGGAGCTCGATACCCGGGGCTGGAGCCTGCAGGCGATCTGGCTCACGCACGCGCACGTCGATCACATCATGGGTGTGGGCGCCGTCCGGGAAGCGACGGGCGTGCCGGTCTTCCTGCATCCCGCCGACCGCCCTCTCTACGATGCCTTGCCGCGACAGGGAGAGTGGATGGGCCTGACCCTCGAGGCACCTCCACCTCCCGATGCCGATCTGCACGATGGTCAGCTGCTGCGCCTGGGCGCGCACGAGTTTCTGGTGCGGCACACGCCTGGCCACTCTCCCGGAAGCGTGAGCTTCGTGGGGACGGGCGTGGTGCTGGGCGGTGATGTCCTCTTCAACGGGTCGATCGGTCGGACCGATCTGCCGGGCGGCGACCTGCCCACCCTGATGCACAGCATCCACTCCGTGTTCCTGGCGTTGCCGGACTCCACCGTGGTCCATAGCGGGCACGGCCCGGAGACGACCGTGGGCGTGGAGCGGATGACCAACCCCTTCCTGACGGCCGTCTACCGCTATGAATGAGACAGCGCTGGCGACGGCCGAAGCCGTGCGGGTCTCGCTGCCGCGGGGAGCGGCCGGAGCGGAGATCGCGTGCAATCGGTGCGGCTTTCCGGTGTCGGCCCGGGCGCGCGGCTGCAAGAACCCCTGTTCCAACTGCGGCACGATCTACCCGCTCGGTGACTGCTCGGACTGAGGCGGCCACAGTGCCGGCCTTCCTTGCTCCGGCGCCGGCCTCCCTCGATCTGTCGCGAGCCCCGTTCCCGCCGCCGGTCCGCGCGCCGGGCACGCTCACCATCCTCGATATCACCAAGTTCTTCGGCGAGACGACGGGTGGCGTCCGCACCTATCTGCTGGCGAAGGCGCGGTATGTCCAAGGCGACCGCTCGCTGCGCCAGGTCCTCGTGATTCCCGGCGCCGCCGACGCCCTGGCAGACGAGGGCGGGGTGCGCTGCTACCGGTTGCGAGGCCCGCGCATCCCCTTCGACCAGAGCTACCGGTTTCTCCTGGCAACCCGGACCACGCGGCGGATCCTCGAGCATGAACGGCCCGATCTCATCGAAGTCGGAAGCCCGTGGCTGGTTCCATGGGTGACTCGTCGGGCAAATCGCGGGCTGCGGGCGCCGTTGGTCTGGTTCTATCACACCCACTTCCCGGCGATTCTGGATCCCGGCCTTTCGTCCACGCCGGCCTATCGTCGCGCCCTGGGTCGATTCTCGTGGGGCTACGTCCGGCGCCTGGGCTCGATAGCCCGGGCCACGCTCGTCGCTTCGGCCAGCGTCGCCGCCCGTTTGGAACGGGAAGGAGTCCCGCGGGTGCGGCAGGTCGCGCTCGGCGTCGACCTCGAGCAGTTCAATCCCGCGCGGCGGCTTCATCAGCGGGAGACCCGTCGCCGCCTCGGGCTTCCGGAGGCGCCGCTGGCGGTCTATCTGGGTCGGTTCACCGAAGAGAAGCAGATCGAAACCCTGCTCGCGGCCTGGCGCGAGGTCGAGCGGCGGTCCGATGCCTGGCTCCTTCTGGTGGGAGCGGGCCCGCGCGAAGCGCGACTGCGAAAGACCTGCGAGGCGCGGCGGGTCCGCTGGATCCCCTTCCTTCAGGATCGTGGCGATGTGGCTGATCTGCTTGCGGCCTCGGACCTCTACCTCTCCCCCGGGCCCGCCGAGACCTTCGGGTTGAGCGCGCTCGAGGCGATGGCCTCCGGCACCCCCGTGCTCTCGGTCGATGTCGGTGGCGTCGCGGACCGGGTGGAGGCCTCTGGGGCCGGCGCGCGCTATCCGCTGGGGAACGCGGACGCCTGCGCCTCCGCCGCGCTTGCACTGCTCCGCGGGGATCTAGGCGCGTCGGGCCAGCGGGCCCGCGAATTCGCGGAGCGCCATCACTCCTGGCAGGTGGCCTTCGCCGGCATCTTCGATGTCTATCGGTCGGTGCTGGCGGAGGATCGGTGACGCTCGTGAGCCCATGGGCCGCCCACGCTGTGTGTCTTGCGCTGTTCGCCGCCGATCTGGGCGCCCGGGCCGTCCGTCTCCGCGGGTATCTCCGGGGGCTGGGTGCCGAGCTGAGCCTTGGGCGGGCCTTTCAGGTCAACGCCTTCGGCGACGCGGCCGCGGGACTCACGCCGATGCGCTTCGGTGGCGAGATGGCCAAGTTCGGCGGATTACTTCGCGCCCGAATTGCCGCCCGGACCGCCGTCATCGGCCTCGGCATCGAGGCAGCGGTAACCTACCCGGTCGTGGCGCTGTTCGGGGGATGGCTCGCGTGGCGCTTCGCGCCGGCCTGGTGGCGGTCCGCCGGCCCCGCGCTCGCGTCGGCGCTCGCCGCCTGGTGGCCGTGGATGGTGGCGGTCGGCTGCCTGACCGTCGCAGCGGGCGTGGGAACCTGGTGGTGGTGCAGCCACCGGGAGCCCGGACCGGGCACACCTCGCTCCGCGGTGACCGAAGTGCGCGCCTGGCCGGCCGTGAGCGGCGCGCTGCTGTCATTCGTCAACGTGCTGGCCCGCACGCTGATGCTCCCCGTCCTCGCGCAGACGCTGCCCGAGCATCCCCCGTTCGGCGTCATGATGATCGGGAGCTTCGTCCTCCTCTACAGCCAGCTGGTGCTCCCCATGCCCGGCGGGCTCGGGGCCGTAGACCTCGGCTTCCTCTCCGGCTTGGCAGGGAACCTCGGCCCCGGTCGGGGTGCCCTGCTCCTGGCCTGGCGCTTCTACACCGTGGGTGCGGGGGCCTTGCTGGGGCTCGGCCTCGCCGTCGCCACGCTGGGAGCGGGCCCGCTGCTCCGGTTGCTCAGAGCCAGCCTGCATCGGTCCCCTCGCGACTGACGCGGCGCGTATCGACCGGTAGGGGCCCGCCCGCGCGCTCGCCTTTCCACTCGCCTCAGGGTAGAATCTTGTCGCGGGTGCAATCCGGACCCCCAGCGCCGCGACACCCTCCACCGCTCACTCCTGTCAGATGACCGTCCGTCTCGAGAAGGACCCCCTCGGTGAGAAGCCGGTGCCCCAGGAGGCGCTCTACGGCATCCAGACCGTCCGCGCCGTCGAGAACTTCCCGATATCCGGGCTCCGTCCGCTGCCTGCATTCGTCGACGCGGTTATCTGGATCAAGCGAGCGGCGGCACTGACCCACCGGGAGACCGGTCGGCTGGATGCGCGCCTCGCCGACGCGATCGTTCGCGCGGCGGACGAAGTGCTGGCCGGCAAGCATCGCGACCAGTTCGTCGTGGACGTCTATCAGGCGGGCGCCGGTACCTCACACAACATGAACTGCAACGAAGTCCTGGCGAACCGGGCGAACGAACTCCTGGGAGGCACGCGCGGCACCTACACCCCGGTGCATCCTAACGATCACGTCAACATGGCCCAGAGCACGAACGACGTGATCCCGACGGCCATGCGCCTCGCCGTCCTGGCCACGCTGCCGGGCCTCCTCCAGGCGATGGCTGCCCTGGCCGACGCCTGTCTCCTCAAGGCGGACCAGTTCGACCACGTCGTGAAGTCCGGGCGGACCCACCTGCAGGACGCGACCCCCATCCGCCTCGGCCAGGAGTTCGCCGCTCATGGACGGACCGTGCGTCGCCACCGGGAGAAGCTCGCTCAGGCGGCGGACTGGCTGCGGGACCTCGGCATCGGGGGCACCGCCGTGGGCACCGGCCTGAACGCCGAGCCGGCCTACCCGCCGCTCATGGTGAGGCATCTCATGGAGTCCAGTCGCCTCGAGCTGCGCGTGGGGGAGGACCGGGTTCAGTTGATGGAATCGATGGGCGATGTCGCCAGTCTGAGCGGCGCCTTTCGCGCCTGGGTGCTGGACCTCAACAAGCTCGCCAACGACCTTCGGCTTCTCGCATCCGGGCCGCGGACCGGCTTGGCCGAGATCCAGCTGCCCGCGGTCCAGCCGGGATCGAGCATCATGCCCGGGAAGGTGAATCCGTCCATCGCGGAGATGGTCAATCAGGTCTGCTTTCAGGCACTGGGGCTCGACACCACCGTGGCATTGGCCTCTGAGGCGGGCCAGCTCGAGCTCAACGTCATGATGCCCGTGATCACGCACAACATTGTCTTCGGACTCATGATCGTCACCAACGCCACGCGCGTTCTGGCCGAGCGATGTGTCTCCGGGATTACCGCGGACGAGCGCACCTGCGCCTACTGGCTGGAGCGCAGTCCGGCGCTGGTGACGGCCCTCGCGCCTCGGATCGGATATGCCGAAGCCGCCAAGCTCGCCAAGGAGGCGCTGGCGACCGGCCTCACGGTGAAGGAGCTGGTGGTCAAGAAAGGTCTCCTTGCCGGGAAGGAGCTGGACGAGGTCCTCAACCTGCGGGCCATGACCGAGATCGGCGTGCCTGGCGGCGTGAGTCTTCCAGGCGGCGGCTGAGTTTCGATGACTGTCATGAACGTGCGATGAAGGAATATTTGTCCGGCGGCTGCTTGCCCCGTCCGTGTATTCCGATGATATTTCTCAGTCATGCGAATCACCACTTGGACGGAGTACAGCCTGATCATCACCCTCCACCTTGCCAAGCGGGGGGCCACCGGAAAGGGACCGGTGGCGGCTCGTGAGATGGCCGAGCAGGAGCGCCTGCCCGGGGACTATGTCGAGCAGATTCTGCTTCGCCTGCGGCGAGCCGGCTTGGTCGAAAGCGTCCGCGGAGCCAAGGGTGGGTACTACCTCGCGAAGGAACCGCGCGAGGTGACGGTGCGGGATGTCATGAATGCGTCCGAGCACCAGACCTTCGAGATGAACTGCGAGATCCACCCGGTGGACGACGAGCGGTGCGCCTCTACCACCGCCTGCAGCATCCGCCCCGTCTGGCAGGCGCTGCAGCAGCGGGTGGACGATCTTCTCGCCAGCGTCTCCCTGGCCGACCTGATGAAGCCCGAGGCTCAGGTCCACGAGCTGGTCTCGATCTCGCCGAATTCGTAGGCCGCCACCTCCCGGCTGCGAAGTGCCTGACGCCCGGCCCTCTGGCCGGGCGTCGCTGTCAGGAGCCCGCTGATGTCGATCGAGCTGTCGCGCGAAGAGTTGCTCCGGTATTCTCGCCACCTCCTCCTTCCCGAGGTGGGGCTCGAGGGACAGCGCCGGCTCAAAGCGGCCCGGGTGCTGCTGGTCGGCGCCGGCGGGTTGGGCTCTCCGGCGGCGCTGTACCTCGCCGCCGCTGGCGTCGGCACACTGGGCATCGCGGAGTTCGACACGGTCGACGTAAGCAACCTGCAGCGTCAGGTGCTCCACGGAACGAGCCAGCTCGGGCGCCCGAAGTTGGAGTCGGCGCGCGCTCGTCTCCAGGACCTCAATCCTCACGTGCGGGTAGAGCCCTTTCCCGAGCGGCTGACCTCCGCCAACGCGCTCGCCCTGGTGGAGTCCTTCGACGTCGTCGTGGACGGCAGCGACAACTTCCCCACCCGCTACCTCATCAACGACGCCTGCGTGCTGCGCGGCAAGCCTCTGGTGTATGGGAGCATCTTCCGCTTCGAGGGCCAGGTGTCCGTCTTCGATGCCCGTCACGGTCCGTGCTATCGCTGCCTGTACAGCGAGCCGCCCCCACCCGGACTCGTCCCCAGTTGCGCGGAGGGCGGAGTGCTCGGCGTGCTTCCGGGGGTGATCGGCAGTCTTCAGGCGCTGGAGGCGATCAAGCTGATCCTCGGCGCGGGAGAAACGCTGGTGGGGCGGCTGCTCCTTTTTGACGCGCTGAAGGTCCGCTTCCGGGAGCTCGCGCTGCGGAAGGATCCAGACTGCCCGGTGTGTGGCCCCGCGCCGTCCGTAACCTCGCTCATCGATTACGAGGCCTTCTGCGGTGTCGGTGCCCCGCCAGCCGCCGACGAGGAAATTTCGGTCAGGGAGTTGCGACAGGTGCTGCGGCAGGGGAACGGCCTCGTCCTCCTCGACGTCCGGGAGCCGCACGAATTCGAGATCGTCCATCTGCCGGGATCGAGTCTCGTTCCGCTGGGCGAGTTGCCGGGCCGGATGGGGAATCTCGATCCCGGCCGCCCGCCAGTGGTCATCTGCCACTACGGTGCGCGGTCGCTGCAGGCGGTGCGGCTGCTGCGCGCGGCGGGGTTTCATCAGGCACGAAGCCTGGCCGGTGGCATCGACGCCTGGGCTCGCGAGATCGACACCACCATGCCGCGGTATTGAGTCCGCCGCGGTTGACGATTGCCGGGCGCTCCCGGTACCTTGAGCGCCCACGCCGAAGTGGTGGAATTGGTAGACGCGCTGCGTTCAGGGCGCAGTGGGCGCAAGCCCGTGGGGGTTCGAGTCCCCCCTTCGGCATGTTCGGTCAGCCGTCAGCCGTCAGCCGTCAGGCGTCAGGCGTCAGATACGCTCTGCTCACTGATGGCTGATTCCCGCCGCCCGTTCCATTCGTCCAACCTCCGCCCTATCTTCAAGTTACGTGTGCCCTCGTGCCCGCCGTGCTCCGGACGAGGACGGCAAGCTCTCGGTTGCCCGCAATCCCAAGGCGACCCACGACTACCACATCCTCGAGACGTGGGAGGCGGGGCTGGTCCTGACCGGGACGGAGGTGAAGTCGCTGCGGGCGGGGAAGGCATCCATCAAGGAGGGATTCGCGCGGGTGAGCCAGGGAGAGGTCTTTCTCGAAGGCGTCAACATCACCCCTTACGAACAGGGGAACCGCTACAATCACGATCCGGTCCGCAGCCGCAAGCTGCTGCTCAATCGGCGCGAAATCGAACGCCTGATCGGGTCCGTGGAACAGCGGGGCCTTACACTTGTCCCCTTGGAGCTCTACTTCAAGAATGGGAGAGCGAAGGTGACCCTCGCGCTGGCACGCGGCAAGAAGCAGCACGACCGCCGGGAGGACCTGAAGCGGCGGGACGCGGAGCGAGAGGTCGCGCGCGCCTTGAGCGCGCGAGGCCGCGCATGAGCGCGGCGCGGGCGCGCCTCTTGATGGTGGTGCTCTGCATCGGCTCCGCGGCCCCGTTGGCCGGGACCGCCCTCCCGGGCCAGATCACCATTCAGACCGCTCGGGGCCTCGCCCGCATTCCGGTCCTGGTCGATTCCATCGCCGGCCCGCTGGTGCCAGGGGCCCCCGTGATCGCGGCCCTGGGGGGCAGCCTGCAGACCGAC
Source organism: Gemmatimonadales bacterium (assembly GCA_035501775.1). Lineage (GTDB taxonomy): Bacteria > Gemmatimonadota > Gemmatimonadetes > Gemmatimonadales > GWC2-71-9 > JADJOM01. Next base: position 17,625 of record DATJVM010000076.1, read on the forward strand.
ACTCCATGGCTCGACATCTCGCTGGCCGACCAGTCGTTCCGCTTCCTGCTCGGCGCCCCGGTTCTCGCGTTCAACGATCAGCTGCAACCCCTGGTCGGCATGGCGCGCGTCTCCCGGGACTCGGCCTACCTGCCGCTCCAGTTCCTGACGGAAATCCTGCCGCGCGTCCTCTCCGACCGGTATGCGTGGGACCGTGCCCGGGGTCGGTTCCTCGATTCGGGACCTGCGGCGGTGGCTTCGGCACCTCCCGTCGCGGCGTCCCTGGCGGTCAGACGCCTGCCTAACGGACTGCTGCCCGGGCACGTGGTCACGATCGATCCGGGACATGGAGGGAAGGACCCCGGCAACCCTGGACTGTACTTTCCGCGCGGTCTGCACGAGAAGGATGTGACGCTCCAGGTTGGCTTGCTGCTCCGCGATGAGCTCCGCCGGCGCGGCGTGAAGGTAGTAATGACACGAACTACCGACACACTCATCAACCTCTTCGATCGAGCGGCGTACTGCACCGACGAGTGCGATCTGTTCGTGAGCCTGCACGTCGATGCCCTTGACCCCCGGCGCCGGGCCCACGTGAGTGATATCAGCGGGTTCCACACGATCATCATCGGCGAGGAGAACACCGAGGACGCCGATCGAATCGCGCGAATGGAGAATGACGCTCTCCGCTACGAAGACCAGCCGGCGGCCAAGTCCGGAGATGACCTGGACTTCATTCTCCGCAACCTGCAGATGAATGAATACCTGCGTGAGGCGGCCCGCGCCGCCGAGCTGGTGCAGGCCGACATCGACCAGGTGCACACCGGCGAAGATCGAGGGGTCAAGCAGTCGAACCGTCTGGTCGTGCTGAATACCGCTCGCCGACCCGCGATCCTGATTGAGATGGGGTTCAGCACCAATCCCGGAGACGCGCGTCTCCTCACCCACCGCAAGTCACAGGCGGCGCTTGCCTCGGCCATCGCGGATGCGGTCGTGTCCTACCTGCTGGAGTACGAGCGGAAGGCCGGGCTCGCGAGGGCGGGCGGGTGAGACCAGTGGCCGGACCCCTGGCAGCCGCCGCGCTCCTCCTCGCGGCCGGGTGCGCCTATTACAACGGGATGTACAACACCAAACGGCTTGCGGGCCTGGCGCGGAAGGCGGAGCGGGAAGGGCGCACCTTCGACGCGACGAACTACTGGGGGCAGGTCGCGGTGAAAGCCGAGTCCGTCGCCGCCAAGCACCCCGGCGCGAGCTGGGCCGATGAGGCGCGCTACCTGCACGGGACCGCCCTCGTCAAGCTCAACGACTGCCCCAATGGGCTCAAGGTGCTCGACCCCCTTCTCACCACGGCGCGGGATGCGGAGATCCGCGAAGGGTCGGCCTTTCTCGTGGGCGGCTGCCGCATGCGCCTCGGGGATGCGGAGGGGGCGACCGAGGCCTTCGCCCGCCTGCTGCACAGCCGGGACCCGGAGCGGCACGCCCTGGCGCTGTACGCGGACGGTCACGCGCTTCGTCTCGCGGGCCGCCTCGAGGAAGCGCTCACCGAGCTCGGCGCCTCCACCGAGCCCCGCGCTCGGGGAGAGCGCGATGTGGTCCTGGCCGGACTGGGGCGTCTTGATCAGGCCCTGCCGCTGGCCGACAGCCTGCTGACCCACGGGGATACCACGGTCCCCTGGCGGGACCTCGTCACCGCGACGGCCGCGCATGACTCCGCCGCCGGCGACCAGCTGGTTGACCGGATCGCCAGATCGGCCCTGCCCGCTCCGCTCCGCACTCGGGTGCTGCTGGACGAGGGCATCCGCCTGATGCCCACCGACACCGCCCGGGGGGAACGTCGTCTGGCGCAGGCCGACAGCATTGGCCGAGGCACTCGTGCCTGGACCGAGGTCCGTCAGGCGCAGGCCCGGCTTCTCGTCGAAGGTGTCTCCTCCGTGCCAGAGCTCCGGAAGGCCGTGATGGACCTTCAGGACCTGGGTGAGGGCGGCGGAGGGGACGTCTCGATTGGCGGCGCGCAGGCGGCGCTGGGGCAGCGGGTGCTGGAAGTCCTCGATTCGACCGGCGCGGGCACTCCCGAGGGAGATCTTCGGCTCTTTCTGGCTGGCGAGATGATCCGGGATTCGCTCGGCGCTGACCGCCTCGCGGCGCTGGAGTTCCGGCGGGTGGCCGCGGAGTGGCGTCAGTCTCCCTACGCGGCGAAGGCGATCCTCGCGCTCATCGATCTGGACCCCGCTGCCGCGGACAGCCTGCGTGAGGTGTTGGGCAGCCAGTACCCCGATAACCCCTATGTCGCGTTGGCACAGGGAGAAGACTCTCCGGCTTACGCGGTTCTGGAAGACTCTCTCCAGCGCGCCGCCCTCTCGTTGCGCTTTCAACCTCGTCGCCCGTTCGTGCCGCAGGGTCGGCCTGCCCGGCCCAACGGGGCGCAGCCAGCGATGCCGCGCCAACCGGTCGACCAGTAGTGCCTGGCGCACTGGTCCGAACGGTGTGGGGCCAATCGTTCCAGAATCCCGTGCTGCTCGCCGCGGGGACCGCCGGCTATGGGCGGGAGGTGGCCGGGGTCATTAACCTGGACCGCCTGGGAGGGCTCGTCACCAAGGCGGTCTCGCGCGAACCTCGGCCGGGAAACCCGGCCCCGCGGGTGGCCGAATTCCCGGCGGGGATGCTCAACTCGGTCGGTCTCGCCAACCCCGGCTTGGCGCGGGTGCGCAGTCAGGAAATCCCCTGGTTGGGCGCCATGCTTGCCGCCGCCCGCACGATCGTCAACGTCGTCGGGTTCACCGAGGACGATTTCGCGGAAGTCGTCGCGGGTCTCGACGAGTTCGACTGCATCACGGCGTTCGAGATCAACCTGTCATGCCCCAACACCCACGCCGGCGGCCTCGAGTTCGGCGCTGATCCAGTGACGGTGGGTCGCGTCCTCGAGCGCTGCGCGCGGCGCACCCGCAAGCCGTTGGTGGCAAAGCTATCCCCGGCCCTCCCGGACATCGCCGCCATGGCGCTCACGGCACGCTCGGCCGGCGCGGCCGGGGTCTCCGTGGTGAACACCATACCAGGGTATCTGGAGAGCCGCGATGGCCGCCCGCGGCTCGGCTACGGGAGCGGCGGAGTGAGTGGCCCGGCCCTGCTGCCCATCGGGGTGTTGGCCGTCCGGAAGATCATGGAGCGTAGCGGGGGGATGGTGGTGCTGGGCATGGGCGGCATTCGTTCGGCGGACGATGCGAGACAGTATCTGCGAGCCGGTGCCTCGCTCGTCGCGATTGGAACGGCTGCACTGGCCGACCCGCGTCTCCCTGAACGGGTGGTCCACGACCTGGAGCGTTCCGGTGGCTGAAGTCATTCTGGCGCTCGACCTCCCGGGCCACGGCGCGCGCCGACTGCTGGACCAGCTGCCCGAGCTCCGTTGGGTCAAGGTCGGGGCCATTCTGTTCACCCAGGAAGGCCCCGCGCTGGTGCGGGAACTGACGGGACGCGGGCTCAACGTCTTTCTCGATCTCAAGTGGCACGACATCCCGAACACGGTCGCCGGCGCGGTCGCTGCGGCGCGCGATCTCGGCATTCACATGGCGACGGTGCACACCCTCGGCGGGTCGGCGATGATGGAGGCGGCGGCCCGCGCCGCCGGGTCCGACCTCGCCCTGCTCGGCGTCACGGTTCTGACCTCCCATACTGCGGACAGCCTTGGCCGCGCCATCGGCCGGAACGGAGTCGTGGTGGCGGAGGAGGTCACTCGGCTGACCCAGCACGCGGTCGCCGCCGGGTTGGCCGGGGTCGTCTGTGCGCCGCAGGAAGTGGCCATGGCCCGACGCACGGTCGGGAACCGCTTCGTGGTAGTGCCCGGCATCCGACGGCCGGGCGAAGCGGCGGGGGATCAGGCCCGGACCGCCTCACCCCGGGACGCCGCGAGGTCGGGGGCCAGCCACCTGGTCGTGGGCCGGCCGATTCTCGAGGCACCCGACCCCGCCGAGGCACTCCGGGAGACCTTGGCGGACGCCCGCTAACCCTCAGCCAACCCTTGCATTACCCCAACCCCACGGGTACATTGCCGTGCTCTACAGAAACCCGGTTCTAGGGGAGAGGCTGTGAAGGTCCGCTCAAGCATCAAACCGATCTGCGAGCACTGCAAGGTGATCAGGCGGCAGGGAGTTCTGCGGATCATCTGCAAGCGCAACCCGAAGCACAAGCAGCGGCAGGGGTAACCGATGGCGCGAATTGCTGGCGTGGACCTTCCGCGCGAGAAGCGGGTCGAGATCGCCCTTACCTACATCTACGGGATTGGCCGGCCCACCTCCAACCGCATCCTGGGTGAGACGGGGGTGAGTGGCGACACTCGCGTCCGGGACCTGTCCGATTCCGAGGTGGCTCGGCTCCGCCAGGTGATCGAGCGCTCGCTTCGGGTGGAGGGTGCACTCCGGACCGAAGTCGCGATGAACATCAAGCGGCTGATGGATATCGGCAGCTACCGCGGAATCCGTCATCGCCGCGGGCTTCCAGTCCGCGGTCAACGAACCCACACCAATGCCCGCACCAAGAAGGGCCCGCGTCGGGCCATCGCGGGCAAGAAGAAGGTGACCAAGAAATAATGACGACACCGACGACGCCTCCTTCGCCGGCCGCCCCGGGCGCGGCCGCCCCTCCGGCCGCGGCGGCCAAGGCTCCGGCGGCCAAGCGCGGCAAGAAGGTGGTGGAAAGCGAGGGCGTGGCCCACATCTCCGCTACGTTCAACAACCTGCTGATCACCATCACGGACATGAAGGGGAACACCCTCGTGTGGGGCTCGGCGGGCAAAGCGGGGTTCAAGGGCTCCAAGAAGTCCACGCCCTTCGCGGCAACGGTGGCGGCCGAGAACTGCGGGCGGGAGGCGATGAACCTCGGCGTTCGCCGGGTGCACGTGCGGGTCCAGGGGCCGGGCAGCGGGCGCGAATCAGCCATCCAGGCGCTGGCGTCGGTGGGCCTCAAGGTTCTGTCCATTCGCGACGTCACGCCGATTCCGCACAACGGCTGTCGGCCTCCCAAGAAGCGGCGGGTCTGAGCCATGCGTTACACCGGTCCGAGTTGTCGCCAGTGCCGCCGCGAGGGCACCAAGCTGTTTCTGAAGGGCACGCGCTGCCTCACCGAGAAGTGCGCCGTGGAGCGCCGCGGCTATGCCCCGGGCCAGCACGGCCAGTCCGGTGGAGGCCGCGGACGGAAGGCCTCCGAGTACGCCAAGCAGCTGCGGGAGAAGCAGAAGGTGAAGCGGATCTACGGCCTCACCGAGCGGCAGTTCCGGAACACCTTCGACCGCATCTCGCGCGAGTCCGGGGTCAAGGGGACCAACCTGCTCATCGCGCTCGAGTCCCGCCTGGACAACATCATCTTTCGTATGGGGTTCGCGGCGAGCCGGAAAGCGGCGCGCCAGCTGGTGCGCCACGGCCACGTCGAGGTGAACGGCAGGAAGGTCGATGTCCCCTCCTTCTCCGTTCGCCCCGGCCAGGAAGTGCGGCTGACTTCCGCGACCCGGGAACTGACCGCCGTCAAGGCCGCCCAGGAGTTCGCCACCCGTGGCCAGCCGGTGTCGTGGATCCATGTCGACGCCGAGAAGGCGGCGGGGAAGGTTACCGAGCGCCCCACTCGGGACGCGATACCGCTCAACGCTCAAGAACAGCTCATTGTCGAGCTTTACTCGAAGTGACCATGACCATTGACCTGACTGGACTGGTCCGCCCGCACCTGGTCGAGATGACCAAGCGGGAGGAAAACCCGAATGTCGCGGAATTCCGGCTGCAGCCGCTGGAGCGCGGCTTCGGGTACACGCTGGGCAACTCCCTTCGGCGGCTGCTGCTTTCCTCCCTCCGGGGGAGCGCCGTCTGGGCCTTCCGCCTGGATGGCGTGGTGCACGAGCACCAGACCATTCCCGGCGTACACGAGGATGTGCACCAGATCATCCAGCGGCTGAAGGGGCTTACTATCGTCCTGTCGGACGATGTCGACGAGGCCATCCTCAAGATCAAGAAGGATGGCAGCGGGCCGGTCTTCGCCCGCGACATCCTGCCCAACAGCGCGGTGCGGGTGGTGAATCCGGACCACCTGCTGTTCACCGTCCAGGACGACCGGGAGGTGAACGGCGAACTGTACGTCAACAAGGGCCGCGGCTACATCGAGTCGGAACTGCACCCCAAGGACCGCTCGCTCCCGGTTGACCTGATCACCATTGACGCGATCTACAACCCGGTACGCCGGGCCAACTTTGGTGTGGCCGAAACGCGGGTCGGGCAACGCACCGACTACGACCGGCTGACCGTCACGGTGGAGACCAACGGGACGATCTCTCCCGAAGATGCGATCGCGTACGCCGCCGCGCTGGCGCAGGAACACTTCCGCTACTTCGTCGAGTTCGGCAAGGTTCCCATGGGCCGGGTCGAGGCCCAGCTCCCGGGCCCGGGCAACAGCCAGCTCCGGGACAAGCTCGACCGCCTGATCGATGATTTCGGGCTGTCGGTGCGCTCCCTCAACTCGCTCAAGAACTCGAACATCCGCACCCTGCGGGACCTCGTCCACTACACCGAGGATGAGCTCCTCAAGGTGAAAAACGTCGGCGAGAAGGCCCTGAAGGAGATCGCCGACCTGCTGCGGGCGCAGGATCTGAACTTCGGCATGCGGTTCGAAGAAACAGAAGGGGATCTTCGCGTCGTGCAGCCCGGGTTTCCCCCCAGCGCGCGTATCGGCGCGGTCGACGCGGGCGAGGAGGGCTGATGCGGCACCAGGCCAAGGGCCGCCAGCTCTCACGGACCGCGGAACACCGGCGGGCCCTGCTCCGGAACATGGCGTCGAGCCTCATGCTCCACGGGGGCATCGAGACGACCGTGGCCAAGGCGAAGGAGCTCCGGCCGTACGCCGAGAAGCTGATCACCCTGGCGCGCCGGGGCGACTTGCACGCTCGCCGGCTCGCGGCCGAGAAGATCCGGCAGCGCGAGGCCCTGACCCGGCTCTTCGGCGAAATCGGTCCCCGGTTCGCCGCTCGGCCCGGCGGCTACACCCGGATTCTCAAGCTGGGCCACCGCGCCGGCGACGGGGCGGAAATGGCCCGGATCGAGTTGCTCCCGGAATGACGCCCTGGCCGTCGAGCGCGTCGCAAGATGACGAAAGGGGACCGGTTGGTCCCCTTTTTTCTCGTCCTGCATCGTCGCGGTCCCGCCCGGGGTCAGGTCACTTTTCGCACCCGGTTAGACTTGAGGCACTGGGTGCAGACGGCCACGCGGCGGGGAGCCCCGTTCACCAGGACACGCACGGTCTGGAGGTTGGGGTACCAACGCCGCTTCTTGCGATTGTTGGCGTGACTGACGTTGTTGCCGGTCATCGGCCCCTTGCTGCAGACGGTACACACCCGGGCCATACGTGGGTTCCTTCCGGAAAACAGATGTTGGTCAGGCCGAACAGAGGGCCTAAGCTTAATCTCCCGAACCCGTTAGCACAACTCTCAAAGCGCGAGGTCGGATGCCGCGGGCACTGATCACGGGCGTGACTGGACAGGACGGATCCTATCTGGCGGAACTCCTGCTCGCCAAGGGATACGAGGTGGTGGGCATCGTGCGGCGCACCAGCCACCACAGCTACGAGCGGATCGAGCACCTCCTCGACCGGATCCGGATCCTTCCGGCCGACCTGCTCGATCAGCATTCGCTGACGACCGTGATCCGGGAAACCGAGCCGCACGAGGTATACAACCTCGCCGCGCAGTCCTACGTTCCGACTTCCTGGACCCAGCCGGTGCTGACGGGAGAGTTCACGGCGCTCGGCGTGACCCGCATTCTCGAGGCGATCCGCCTGGTCTGCCCGACTGCCCGCTTCTACCAGGCCTCGAGCTCGGAGATGTTCGGGCGCGCGGTGGAGACCCCGCAGAATGAAACCACCCGATTCTACCCGCGCTCACCGTACGGCGTAGCCAAGTGCTACGGGCATTGGATAACGGTGAACTACCGCGAGTCCTACGGGCTCTACGCGGTGAGCGGGATCCTTTTCAATCATGAGTCGCCGCGGCGCGGCATCGAGTTCGTGACCCGCAAGGTGACCGACGGAGCCGCCCGCATCAGGCTCGGATTGGCCAGCGAGCTCCGCCTGGGGAATCTCGACGCTCGCCGGGACTGGGGATTTGCCGGAGATTACGTGGACGCGATGTGGCGCATGCTCCAGCGCCCCGAGCCGTCGGACTACGTCATCGGGACGGGGGAGACCCACACGGTGCGCGAGCTGGTCGAGGTCGCTTTCGCACACGTGGGGCTCGATTGGCAGCAATACGTGAAGACCGACGAGCGCTTCATGCGCCCGGCCGAAGTGGACATCCTTCTGGCGGATCCCACCCGCGCGCGGCGGGACCTGGACTGGTCGCCCATCATTGGCTTCAAGGAACTGGTGCGGATGATGGTTGATGCGGATCTGGCGGGGCTCGAGCGGCGGCGATGAAGGTCCTCGTTACGGGCGCCGGCGGCTTCGTCGGACGATGGCTGCTGCCGGCCCTCGTCGCGGACGGGCACGAGGTGCTCGGGACGCGTCTCCCCGGCGAGGCGCCTCCGGGCTTCCTGGGCCCGGCCGAGCGGCGCCACGTGCACTGGCTGCCGCTCGACCTGCGCGACACCGACTCGACGCGAGCCGCGGTGGAGGAGCCGCCGGATGCGGTCATTCACCTCGCGGCCGTGGCCTCCGGAGCCGACGCGCGCCGCGATCCCGGCTTCGCCTGGGAGGTGAACGCGGCGGGAACGGCCCGACTGGTGGATGCGCTGGGAGCGCACCGGACCGCGGGCACGGGCGATCCCCTCTTTCTCCTGGTCTCTTCCGCCGAGGTCTACGGCGCGGTCACGCCGCCGCGGCTGCGCGTCGAGGACGACCCTCCCGCACCGCTTTCGCCCTACGCCGCGAGCAAGCTGGGCGCCGAGATCGCCGCGATGGAAGCGGGGCGGCGGACCGGTCTCCGGGTGATCATCGCCCGGGCTTTTCCGCACACTGGCCCCGACCAGACGGACCGCTACGTGGTGCCTGCCCTGGCGCGGCGGCTCAACGCCGCGCGCCGGCTTGGAGCGGCAGCGGTCAAGACGGGCAATCTGCAGCCGGTCCGGGACTTCCTTGACGTGCGCGACGTGGTGGTGGCCTACCTGGCCCTGCTCAGCCGCGGGGAGCCGGGTCAGATCTACAACGTGGCGTCGGGGCAGGGCATCGCGCTCACCGCCATCTTCCAGCGCCTCGCCGAGCTGATTGGTGTTCGCGCGGTTCCCGAAGTGGATCCGGCCCTCACCCGGATTGCCGACCTTCCGCACCTCGTCGGCGACGCCTCCCGGCTGCGTCGCCTGACCGGCTGGACTCCACGGATTCCTTTCGACCAGACCCTCCAGGACATCGTTCATGCCCAAGCGGACTGACCTGCGCTCCATTCTCCTTCTTGGCTCGGGTCCGATTGTGATCGGGCAGGGGGCCGAGTTCGACTACTCGGGAACGCAGGCCGTGCGGGCGCTGCAAGAGGAGGGGTACCGGGTCATCCTGGTGAACTCCAATCCGGCCACGATCATGACCGATCCGGAGTTCGCCGACCGGACCTACCTCGAACCGGTGACGCCCGAGTGGGTCGCCCGCGTCATCGAGCGCGAGCGCCCCGATGCCCTGCTCCCCACCATGGGCGGGCAGACGGCCCTCAACGTGGCGATGGCGCTCACCAAGGACGGCACGCTCCAGAAGTACGGTGTGGAGCTGATCGGCGCCAACGAGCGGGCTATCCGGGTGGCGGAGGACCGGGAGGAGTTTGCCAAGGCGATGCAGCGCATCGGGCTCGCCACGCCGCGCGGGCGGGTGGTGCGGTCCCTCGAGGAAGCGCTCGAGGCCGTGGCGGACACCGGATACCCCGCAATCCTGCGACCGTCGTTTACCCTCGGTGGCACGGGGGGCGGGCTCGCCTACAACCGCGAGGAGTTCACGGAGATCGTGAAGCGCGGCCTCGAGCTCTCGCCGGTGCATTCGGTGCTGGTCGAGAAGAGCATCGCCGGCTGGAAGGAGTTCGAGCTCGAGGTGATGCGCGATGGACGGGACAACGTGGTCATCGTCTGTTCGATCGAGAATCTCGACCCCATGGGGGTGCATACCGGAGACTCGATCACCGTGGCCCCCGCCATGACGCTCACGGACCGCGAGTACCAGGTCATGCGCGACAGCGCCATCAAGATCATCCGGGAAGTCGGCGTGGCGGCCGGGGGCTGCAACATCCAGTTTGCCGTCAGCCCAACCACGGGCGAGCAGCTGGTGATCGAGATGAATCCCCGGGTCTCGCGCTCCTCCGCGCTCGCCTCCAAGGCCACCGGATTCCCGATCGCCCGGATCGGGGCCAAGGTGGCGGTCGGCTACACCCTGGACGAGCTGCCCAACGACATCACCAAGACCACCCCGGCCTCGTTCGAGCCGGTGCTCGACTACGTGGTCGTCAAGATCCCTCGCTTCGCCTTCGAGAAGTTCCCGACCGCGGATCCTCGACTCGGCACCCAGATGAAGGCCGTGGGCGAGGCCATGGCGATCGGCCGGACCTTCAAGGAGGCATTCCAGAAGGGCTTTCGCGCGCTCGAGGCGGACCGGTCTGGCTGGGAGTGCGGCCGCACACCGGCCGACGATCGGCTCGACGACACCTCGCTCGAGGCCATCAAGGCCGCGATCCGGACGCCCACCCCGGAGCGCATCTTCCAGGTCAAGCGGGCCCTCCTCGCGGGCGTCACGGTCGAAGAGGTTGCCGAGCGCACCGGGATCGATCCCTGGTTCGTGGACCAGATGATGGAGCTGGTCGAGGCCGAGCGGGAGTGGGCCGCGGCCGGCCGCGCGGAGCTGTATGGCGAGGCAGGCCTCATGCGGCGGATGAAGCAGATGGGGTTTTCGGATTACCAGCTGGCGGCGCTTCGCGGCATGAAGGAAGCGGAGATCCGGGAGCTGCGCTACGAGCTGGGGGTGCGCGCCGCCTACAAGACAGTGGACACCTGCGCGGGCGAGTTCCCGTCCCGGACGCCCTACCTCTATTCCTCTTATGATGAAGAGAATGAGGCCGGTACCACCGATACGAAGACCATCATCATCCTGGGGAGCGGCCCCAACCGGATCGGCCAGGGGGTCGAATTCGACTATTGCTGCGTGCGCGCCGCCCTCGCCTTCCGGTCGATGGGCTACCGTACGGTCATGGTCAACTCCAATCCGGAAACCGTCTCGACCGATTACGACATCTCCGACACCCTGTACTTCGAGCCACTGACTCTCGAAGACGTCCTCGAGATCGTGAACGTCGAGCGTCCGCTAGGCGTTGTGGTCCAGCTGGGTGGCCAGACGCCCCTCAAACTGGCGCGTGGCCTCGAGGGGGCCGGCGTGCCCATCCTGGGTACGTCGCCGGATAACATCGATGCCGCCGAGGATCGGAAGCGGTTCGAGGCCTTGGCGCGCGAGTTGGGTGTGACCCAGCCTCCCGCGGGCACCGCTCTTTCCCTGGAGGAGGCGGTAGAGGTAGCCGCGGGGGTGGGGTATCCCGTCCTGGTCCGCCCGTCCTATGTCCTCGGCGGGCGGGGGATGGAAATCGTCTACGATGAGCCTTCCCTTCGAGACTACTTCACTCGCGCCGTGCGCGCGGCTCCAGGGCACCCGGTCCTCATCGATCGCTTCCTCGAGGACGCCTTCGAGGCCGACGTGGACGCGATCGCCGACGGGCGGCGCTGTGTCATCGGTGGCGTCATGCAGCACATCGAGGACGCGGGCATCCACTCGGGGGATTCAGCCTGCGTCCTGCCGCCCTACCTGATTTCGGAGCCGCAGGTCGAGCAGATGCGGCAGTATACCCGGGCCTTCGCCGAGAAGCTGGGCGTGATCGGGCTGCTCAACGTGCAGTACGCCATCAAGGATGGGGTGGTCTACGTGCTGGAGGTGAACCCGCGGGCCTCCCGCACCATCCCGTTTGTGTCGAAAACCACGGGGGTTCCCCTCGCCAGCCTTGCGGCGTCGGTGATGGTGGGCCAGACCCTCGATCAGCTGGGACTCGAGGATGACCCGGGTCATCCCTATGTCGCCGTCAAGGAAGCCGTCTTCCCGTTCAACAAGCTGCACGGCGTGGACCTCATCCTGGGCCCCGAGATGCGGTCCACAGGCGAGGTCATGGGGATCTCGGAGTCGTTCGGGATGGCCTATGCCAAAGCGCAGCATGCGGCGGACGGCGCGCTGCCGATGGAGGGCGGCGTGTTTATCACGGTCAATGACCACGACAAGGTGACTGTCGTGCCCATCGCCCGCCGGCTCCACGAGCTCGGCTTCACGATTTTCGCCACCGATGGCACCGCCCGCCACCTGCGGGTTCGGGGCATCCCGGCCGAGCGTGTCCTCAAGGTCTACGAGGGGCGCCCCAACGCGATCGACAAGCTCGTGTCCGGGCAGATCCACCTGCTGATCAATACCCCGCTCGGGAAGCTGACGCAGCGGGACGATTATACGATTCGCGCCGCGGCGCTCGCCCAGCGCGTCCCGTACACTACCACCATGTCCGCCGCCTCGGCCGCCTGCGACGCCATCATCGCGCTTCGGAGCCGTCAACGCGAGGTCCGCTCGCTGCAGGAATGGCACGCCATCGCGCGGCAGGCCCCCGCTCCGGCATGATAAGCGCGAAGGACCCCGCCTTCACCGCCGCGTTGCGGGAGGCGGTGCGAGGAGAGGTGCGTGAGGCGGAGCCACTCGCGCGATACTCGACGTACCGGATCGGTGGGCCAGCCACCATCCTCTTTCCCGCGGGCACCGATGATGTCTGCCTCGCGCTTCGGCTGGCCGGTGAACACGGCCTGAGCTGGTTCGCTCTCGGTCTCGGGTCCAATCTGCTCTTGCCTGACGAGGGGTTGGACCCCCTGGTGATCCGGGTGGGGCGCGGTCTGGATCAGCTGGAAGCCCTGCCGGGCTCGCGCTGGCGGGCCGGCGCCGGCCTTCCGCAGCCGATCGCCGCGCGGCGGACAGCCGAGGCTGGCTGCGCGGGCCTGCACCGCTTCGTCGGGGTTCCCGGCACGGTCGGGGGCGGGATCTACATGAATGCCGGCTGTCACGGGGGTGACTGGGCGGCCGTGGTGGAATCGGTGACGGTCGCGGAGGCCACGGGCGCGGTGCGCGTGCTCGCTCGCTCCGAGATTCCCTTCGGCTATCGGCGGAGCGGCCTGGATCGAGCCGTCGTGCTCGACACCGTAGTGGGCCTGGAGCCCGCGGACCCCGCGGCGCTCCGGAGTGAGGTGGCGGAGCTCTTCCGGTGGCGCCAGGAAGGCACGCCGTTCAACCAGCCGTGCTGCGGCAGTGTGTTCAAGAACCCCGGGGGAGCGAGCAGCCACCGGCCCGGGGAAGGACAAACGGCGGGACAGCTCATTGAGCAGGCCGGGATCAAGGGCCGGCGGGTGGGCGGGGCGGAGATTTCGCCCCAGCACGCGAACTACTTCGTGAACCTGGCCGGGGCCTCGGCGCGCGACGTGCGGGAGTTGATCGCGCTCGCCCGGGCGGCCGTGCGGGAGCGCTTTGGCGTGTCTCTGGAAACCGAAGTGAAGATCGTCCGACCCGACGGTAGCTTCGAGGCCAGCCATGAGTGACTACTTCGCCCACGAGTCCAGTTATGTCGACGCCGGTGCCTCGATCGGCGCCGGGACCCGCATCTGGCACTTCTGTCACGTCATGCCCGGCGCGGTGATCGGGGAAGGGTGCACTCTCGGTCAGAACGTGGTGTTGATGCCGGGCACCCGTCTGGGGCGGAACGTGAAGGTCCAGAACAACGTCTCGATCTATGAGGGTGTTACGCTGGAGGATGATGTCTTCTGCGGGCCGAGCTGTGTGTTTACCAACGTCACCAATCCCCGGAGTCACGTTCCCCGGCGGCAGGAGTTCCGTCCGACTCTGGTCAAGCGCGGCGCTACCATCGGCGCCAATGCGACCGTGGTCTGCGGCGTCACCCTCGGCGAGTATGCCTTCATCGGAGCCGGCGCCGTGGTCACCAGCGACGTCCTTCCCTACGCCCTCATGGTGGGGGTGCCGGCGCGGCGGGTCGGTTGGATCTGCCAGTGTGGCGAGCGGCTCGATCTCCCCGGCGGCGCGGGGTCATGCCCGGCGTGCTTGGCCTCGTATCGTGAAGTGGGGGGCGTACTTAGCATGATTGACCCCCCTCGGTGAGGCCGCTACGTTTCGGGCGGCCGTGGGGCACGTCTCTTGCCCGGACGACGGCGATCTGAGATCCCCTTACCCGGACGGCTTGCTCCCGGCTCGAATCAGGCCTCAGCTTGAACGTTCCCCTGCTTGATCTGGTCGCTCAGTTCCGCACCATCCGCGACGAAGTGCTTCCGTCGCTGATGGCCGTGATCGAGCGCCAGCAGTTCATCCTCGGCGAGGAAGTCGCGATCCTGGAGCGCAGGATCGCGGAGCTCACGGCATGCCGTCACGGGATCGGCTGCGCGAGTGGCACCGATGCTCTGCTCCTTCCGTTGCGAACCCTCGACCTCCGGCCTGGCGACGAGGTCATCACCCCTTCTTTCACGTTCTTTGCGACGGCGGGCACGATCCACAACGCGGGCGGGACCCCGGTCTTCGTGGACATCGACCCGGCCACGTTCAATCTGTCTCCGGCGGCGGTCGAGGCGGCGATCACGCCGAGAACGCGGGCCATCATCGTGGTCCACCTGTTCGGCCAGATGGCGTCGCTCGAGACGATTCTGGAAATCGCGGGCCGGCACGGCCTGCCGGTCATCGAGGATGCGGCACAGGCCATCGGCGCCAAGCGCTTGATCGATGGCCGGTGGCGCGTGGCCGGCGAACTGGGGCTGGTCGGCACGCTCTCCTTCTTCCCGAGCAAGAATCTCGGAGGATGGGGTGACGGGGGGATGATGCTGACGCAGGACGACGCGCTGGCCGAGCGGTTGCGGCGACTCCGGACCCATGGTGGGAACCGGCAGTACTACCACGACGAGGTCGGCTACAACAGCCGGCTCGACACGCTGCAGGCGGCGGTGCTGCTCGCCAAGCTCCCGCATCTCGAGTCCTGGAGCGCGGCGCGCCGGGAGCGAGCGGCCCGATACACCGAGGCGCTTGCCGGGCTCCAAGGGGTCTGTCCACCCCCGGTGGACTCCGCGAATCAGCACATCTTCCATCAGTACACGCTTCGGGTCGAGCGGCGGGACGGACTGGTCGAGCACCTCCGGGCCAGCGGCATCGGGTGCGCGGTCTACTACCCGCTGGCGCTGCATCGCCAACCGTGCTTCGCGCACCTGGGCTACCGCGAAGGCAGTCTGCCGGCGACGGAAGCGGCCACGGCCTCCGTCGTTTCGTTGCCGGTCTATCCCGAGCTCTCCCAGGCTCAGCAGGACGCGGTGATCGCCGCGGTTCGACGCTTCTACCAGTGAACGGAGCACACGCCGGATGAAAGTAGCGGTCATCGGAAGCGGCTATGTCGGGCTGGTCACCGGCGCGTGCCTGGCCGAAACGGGTAACGACGTCGTCTGCGCCGACATCGATTCCCGCAAGATCGAGCGGCTCCGGGCGAACGACATCCCGATCTACGAGCCCGGGCTCGAGGACATGGTGCGCCGCAATCAGGCCGAGGGCAGGCTGGGCTTCACTACCGACGTGGGAGCCGCGGTAGAGCGGTCACGCGTCGTCTTCATCGCCGTCGGGACACCACCCGGTGAAGACGGGTCCGCGGACCTCCAGCACGTGTTGGCAGTGGCGGCGACGATCGGGCGCCACCTGACGGGCCCCAAGGTGATTGTCACCAAGTCCACGGTGCCCGTGGGCACCGCCAAGCGGGTGCGGGCGGCCATCGCCGCGGAAACCGACCGGCCGTTCAGCGTCTGCTCCAATCCGGAGTTCCTGAAGGAAGGCGCGGCGATCGACGATTTCATGAAGCCGGATCGCATCGTCATCGGGGTCGACAGCGACGAGGCCCGGGAGGTGATGGCGGAGCTCTACGCGCCGTTCCTCCGGACCGGTAATCCGGTGCTCTTCATGGACATCCCCTCCGCAGAGGTCACGAAATACGCCGCCAATGCCATGCTTGCCACGCGCATTTCCTTTATGAATCAGGTGGCGATGTTCTGCGAGCGCGTGGGGGCCGACGTCAACCACGTCCGCAAGGGCATCGGGAGCGATCGGCGCATCGGTCCGGCCTTTCTCTTTCCCGGACCGGGCTACGGCGGCTCCTGTTTTCCGAAGGATGTGAAGGCCCTCATACGAACGGGACGCGAAGTCGGGCTGAAGTTCGATCTCCTGGAGGCGGTCGAAGAGGTCAACGACCGGCAGAAGCAGGTCCTGCTGGACAAGCTCTCCAGCGTGATGAACGGTGGCCTTGGCGGGCAGACCGTCGCGGTCTGGGGGCTCGCCTTCAAAGCGGAGACCGATGATATGCGGGAGAGCCCGGCGATTCCCCTGGTCGAAGGGCTGCTCGCCAGAGGGGCACGGGTCCGGGCTCACGATCCCAAGGCCATCGAGACGGCACGACAGGTCTTCGGAGATCGGATCACCTATGCGGCCGACCCTTACTCGGCGGCGGACGGAGCGGACGCGCTCGCGATCGTGACGGAATGGCTGGTCTACCGCACCCCTGACTTCGACCGCCTCAAGTCCGTGCTCAAGCGGCCCCTGGTAGTGGACGGACGCAATCTGTACGATCCGGTGCGCATGGCCGCGCAGGGCTTCGCATACCACAGCATTGGACGGCGGACCGGATGAGAATCCTGATCACTGGGGCCGCGGGGTTTCTAGGGTCGCATCTGACCGACCGGTTTCTGGCCGAGGGGCACGATGTCATCGGCATGGACAACCTGATCACGGGGGCGCGGGAGAACCTGGCCCACCTGCAGGGAAACCGCCGGTTCCAGTTCGTGCTGCACGACGTGAGCCGGTTCATCCAGGTCGATGGCCCGCTCGATGGCGTGCTGCACTTCGCCTCACCGGCGAGCCCGATTGACTACCTGGAACTCCCCATCCAGACCCTGAAGGTGGGATCGCTGGGCACGCACAACGCGCTGGGCCTCGCCAAGGCGAAGGGCGCCCGCTTCTTTCTGGCATCGACCTCCGAGGTGTACGGGGATCCGCAGGTGCATCCTCAGCCGGAGAGCTACTGGGGGCACGTCAACCCGGTCGGGCCTAGGGGTGTCTACGACGAGGCGAAGCGCTTCGCGGAAGCGATGACGATGGCCTATCACCGCTACCATGGGATCGACACCCGGATCATCCGGATCTTCAATACTTATGGACCGCGTATGCGGGCCCGGGACGGTCGGGTGGTGTCGAATTTCATCGTGCAGGCCCTCAAGGGAGAGCCGCTCACGGTGTACGGCGAGGGGCAGCAGACCCGGTCGTTCTGCTTCGTTTCCGACGAGGTCGACGGTATCTACCGGCTGTTCATGAGCGCCGAGGTGGAGCCGACGAATATCGGGAACCCGAACGAGTTCACGGTGCGGCAGTTGGCCGAACTGGTGCTCCGTCTGACCGGCTCGGCCTCGCGGATCGAGCAGCGCCCGCTGCCGACGGACGATCCCAAGGTCCGGCAACCCGACATCACCAAGGCCCGCGCCCTTCTGGGGTGGGAGCCGAAGGTTTCCCTCGAGGACGGGCTGCGGCAGACCATCGCCTACTTCGCCAGCCAGCTCGGGCGATGACCAGGGTTCTGGTGACGGGGGCGGCGGGGTTCATCGGATCGCACGTGGTGGAACGCCTGCTCGGCCGCGGCGACGACGTCGTGGCCCTCGACAACTTCGATCCCTTCTACCCGCGACCGGAGAAGGAACGCAACCTGCGCGTGGCGCGGACCTTCCCGCGCTTCTCCTTCCACGAGCTGGATATTCTCGCGAGAGAGGAGCTCCGAGCCCTGCTCACGCCCGAGACGGTGGTGGTACACCTGGCGGCGAAAGCGGGTGTGCGGCCGTCGTTACGGGATCCGGCAGGGTATCTTCGTGCCAACGTGGTTGGCACGCAGGCCGTGGTCGACGCGCTCCGCTCGGCCGGAGCCCGCCGGCTGGTGTTCGGGTCCTCGTCGTCGGTCTACGGGGACGACACCCGGCCACCCTTCCGGGAAGACGCGCCCGCGATCCACCCGATCTCTCCCTACGCGGCCACCAAGCGAGCCGCCGAACTGCTGCTGGAGGGACAGGCGCAGCACCAGGGCCTGCAGGTCGCCTCGCTGCGGTTCTTCACGGTCTACGGACCGCGCCAGCGCCCCGACCTCGCGATCCACAGCTTCACCAAGCGCCTCAGCGCCGGCGAGGCTGTGACCATGTTCGGCGACGGCAGCGATGCCCGGGACTACACCTACGTGGACGATATCGTGACCGGCGTGGTCGCGGCGCTGGACTGGACCGCCGCCGCGCCCGCCGGGGTGGAGGTCTTCAATCTCGGGGGGAATGAGCCGGTAGCGCTGATCAAGATGATCGCCGAGATTTCGACCGCGCTCGGGGCCGAGCCGCGGATCGAGCGAGCGGCCCGGCAGCCGGGGGATGTGCACCTGACCTCGGCCGACCTCAGCAAGTCCCGTCGGATGCTTGGGTACTGCCCCGCGACCCCCTTTCCGGAGGGGATTCGCCGTTTCGTCGCCTGGTTCCGGGAGACTTATGCGCGTCAGTGAGGAGCCGCTGATCAATCAGGCCCGGGAGCGTTTCGCGCTTCAGGACTATTACGGCGCGATTCACCTGCTTCAGGAAATCGTCGATTCAGGCCGCACCTTCGCCGATTGCCATCACCTGCTGGGCCTGTGTTACGCACTGCTGGGCCAGCCACAGCGGGCGCTGGAGCATTTCGGCCAGGCGCTCACCCTGAACCCGCGCTATATCGAGGCTCACATTCACCGCGGGATCCTCCTCAACGATCTGGGGCGCACCCAGGAGGCTGAAGAGGCGTTTCGTCAGGCGGCGACGCACAATGTCAGGCAGGGGCACGGATTCCCCGCCCACGTGGCGGCTAACCTGGCCAACCACCACGCCCTGCTTGCCGCCGCCTATGCCGAATCCGGGGCGCTGGGGCATGCTATCGGAGAGTACCGGCGGGCCGTGGAGCTGGGGCCCAATTTCGCCGATCTCCGTTACAAGCTGGCCCGGGCCCTTCTTGAGTTCGGAGACGTCCTGAGCGCCCGGGAGGAGCTGGAGCGCGTCGTGGCGGATCGGCCCAACTTCGTCGACGCCCAGGCCTCGCTGGGGCTGGCGCGCTATCTCTCGGGGGACGTGACTGGGGCCCAGGCCATCTGGCACGACTGCCTCCTGGCGCGCCCGAAGAACGCGCGGGTCGAGGCCTACCTGGCCATGCTGGAGCGGGCAGTCGAGTGAAAGGCTGGATGCTTTCGCTCGTCCTACTCGTGGGTTGCGCGGGCTCGGCCGCGAACCACGAGGAGCTTGGCGACGCCGCCTACATGCAGGGGGATTTCTCCACCGCTCTAGGCGAGTATCACGCCGCCACGCTCACGCGCAATACGGCCCGAGTCTGGGACAAGCTGGCGGTGTCGGCGCTGAAACTGGGCGAGCTCCGCGATGCCGCCGACGGGTTCAGCAAGGTCGCCGACCTGGATCCCACCCGGAAGGTCGAGGCCGCCCGGGGCCTCGAGATGGTAGCCCGCGCGGCGGACCGCGCCGGCAACGAGGCTGGCCTGCGGGAGTCGGTCGCGGACCTGCGCCGTCTGGCCCCGGAACGGGTGAACTCCCGATACACCATCGCGCTGGTCAAAGGGGGAAGCCTCGAGCCCGCGGAAGCGGCCGGCATCGGGCCCCTCGCGCTGGCCGCGGCCAGCGATGCATCGAGCGTGGATCAGATGCTGGTCCAGTACGGGGCGGCGCTGCAGCGGACGACCGACTGCGCCGATGCGATGGACCCGTTTCAGACGGCGCTCCGCCGCTCCCGGGACGCGACGATCCGGGCGCGCGCCATCGAGGGGCTCGGGAGCTGCGGCGTGCAGCTCGGGCTGGAGGCCCTGCTCGTCGATCACCCCGATGTGGCGAGCGGCTGGTTTCAGCAGGTCCTGGCGGTCGACTCCACCTCGGATCGTGGGCGCCGCGCCCTGGTCGGTCTGGGAGACGCGCGAGTGCGGCAAGGGGACCTTCTTGGCGCGACCATCGCCTATCAGGATGCCATGCGGCCCGGGTCCGCCGATACGATTACCGCCCTGGCCGGCGAACGTCTCCAGCATCTCGGGGCCTCTGCGGCCACCGCTGATTCCCGCTAGGGCTCATGAGAGGATCGAGGTCCGTGTCCCGACTTTTCCGTGTCGCGCTCGCTGTGTCGCTCGCACCACTGCTGGCCTGCTCGCATCACAAACCCGCGGTGGGCGCCGCCCCCGCGCCGGTAACACGCCAGGACCTGACGGCCCTGTGGCACCGCGCCATCGACGAGTACTCCAGTGGACACTGGAACAAGGCGGCGACCATTCTCGAACGCCTGACCCTGGAAATGCCTGCCGGCGATACCCTTCTCACCGAGGCGCACTTTCGACTGGCCGAATGCTACTTCGGGGAGGGAAGCCAGCTCCAGGCGGCTCGGGAGTTCCGGAAGGTGTCCGACGACACACCCGACGCCGCCCTCGCTCCCGAGGCCCTGCTGCGCGCGGGCGATGCGTATGCCGATCTCTGGCGGCGCCCCGAGCTCGATCCCACCTACGGGCAGACGGCCCAAGCCACCTACCAGGAGCTGCTCAACCGATACCCTGATTCGCCGCCGGCAGCCCGGGCCCGGCTCAGGATCGAGGAGCTCAACGAGGCGTTCGCCATCAAGGAGCTCAAGACCGCCCTCTATTACCTCCGGCTCAAAGCCTACGATTCGGCGATTCTCTACCTCAAGGATCTGGCCGCCACCTATCCCCGCGCGTCCGTCACGCCGGGCGCCCTCCTCGCGCTGGTACGGGCCTATAAGGCGGTCGGCTACGCCGAGGACATCCAGGAGACCTGCGGCTACATCCGGCGCTTCCACCCCACCACCCCGGGCCTCGAGCAGTCGTGCCCCCCGGCGCGGGACTCGACGGCGGTCCGCACGGGCAGCTGAGGTCCAGGCACGAGGCGATGACGGTCGGACTGTTCGGCGGCTCGTTCGATCCCATTCACCATGGTCATCTGCTGGTGGCCCAGGCGGTGCGAGAGCGGCTCGGCCTGGACCAGGTCCGTTTCGTCCCGGCTCGGGAGCAGCCCCTCAAGCGCGGACAGCACCAGGCTAGCGCGCTGCAGCGGGCGCGGATGGTGGCCCTCGCCATCGAGGGCGCGCCGGAGTTCGCCCTGGAGCGTGCGGAGCTGGAGCGGCCCGCCCCGTCCTATACGGTGGATACCCTGCGTGGGCTCCGCGCCCGCGAACCGGACCGGTCCTTTGCCCTGCTCATCGGTGCCGACGCGGCCCGCGACCTCCCCGCATGGCGGGAGCCCGAGGCGTTGCCGGCGCTGGCGCGCCTGATCCTCTTCGCACGTCCCGGCGCTATGCCACCCGCCTTGCCCTGGCCGGTGGAGATCGTGGAGGTTCCCGCGATCGATCTCTCTGCCACCGAGATCCGCCGACGGGTCGCGGCCGGGCTATCGATCCGGTACTGGGTGCCTGACCGCGTGGCGGATTTCATCCACTCCGAGAGGTTATATTTGCCGGATGGTTGAGTCCATTCAGCGACTGATCACCGCGGTCTTCGGCACGCGGTTCCAGCGCGAAGTCAAGAAGATCCAGCCCGTCGTCGACGCCATCAAGCGCCAGGAAGCGGTGCTGGCTGGCTACACCGAAGCCCAGCTCAAGGGCCAGACCGCGCTGTTCCGATCCCGGCTCGACGAACGGACCCGCGCTCTCAAGCAGGAGCTCGAGCAGGTTCGGCAGCAGCGGCATGATTGCTCGGATCCTGCTGAGCGGGACAAGCTGGAGGAGCGATTTCACCAGCTGGAGATCCGTTTCAAGAAGGAGCTCGCGGCTGCGCTGCAGGACCTCCTGCCGGAGGCGTTTGCGACCGTTCGTGAGGCGTGCCGGCGCCTCCTCGGGACCACGGTCATGGTCACCGGGCACGAGCTGGTCTGGGACATGGTGCCGTACGATGTGCAGCTCATCGGGGGGATCGTGCTCCATCAGGGCCGCATCGCTGAAATGGCCACCGGTGAGGGGAAGACCCTGGTTGCCACCCTGCCGCTCTATCTGAACGCCCTGGCCGGCCGTGGGGCGCACCTGGTCACCGTCAACAACTACCTGGCCCGCCGCGACTCGCAGTGGATGGGGCACGTCTACTCCTACCTGGGCCTCAGCGTCGGCTGTCTCGACGACACCGAGCCCTCGACCCCGGAGCGGCGCGCGGCCTACAACGCGGATATCACCTACGGCACGAACAACGAATTCGGGTTCGACTATCTGCGCGACAACATGGTGTTCACGCTCGACCAGCGGGTGCAGCGCGAGCATGCCTACGCCATCATCGACGAAGTCGACTCGATCCTGATCGACGAGGCCCGGACGCCGCTCATCATCTCCGGGCCCGTCGGGAACGAGGATGACGACAAGTTCGCCCAGTTCAACCGCCAGGTAGTGGAGCTGGTCCGGCGCCAGAACGCGGTGGTCAGCAACCTGCTGGCCGAAGCGGAGCCCCGCCTCGCCGACCCGAAGACGCTGCCCGACGCGGCGGTAAAGCTGTACATCGCCCAGCTCGGCATGCCCAAGAACAAGAAGCTGCTGAAGCTGCTCAACGAGCCCGGGGTCAAGAGCGCGGTGCAGCGGGCGGAGTTGGACCACATCGCCGACCGCAAACTGCCGATGCGGCAGCAGACCATGCGGGAGCTCGAGGAAGCGCTGTACTTCGTGCTGGATGAGAAGGGGCACAGCGTGCACCTCACGGACCGGGGCGCCGCCGCCATGTCGCCCAACGACCCCGGCCTCTTCCTGGTGCCAGACATCTCCGAAGCCGTGCACGCGATCGACCGCGATCCCTCGCTCACGCCCGCGGAGCGGGTGAGCCGGCGGCGCGAGGTGGAGGCGGAGTACGCCATCAAGAGCGAGAAGCTCCACATCATCCACAAGCTGCTCCAGGCGCATGCCCTCTACGAGAAGGACGTGGATTACCTGGTGCAGGATGGCCAGGTCCTGATCGTCGACGAGTTCACCGGCCGGGTCATGCCGGGGCGGCGCTGGGCGGACGGCCTGCATCAGGCTGTGGAGGCCAAGGAAACGGTGCAGGTGAAGGGGGAAACCCAGACCCTCGCCACGATCACGATCCAGAACTACTTCCGGATGTACAACAAGCTGGCCGGCATGACTGGCACGGCCGAGACCGAGGAGCAGGAGTTCTACACCATCTACGGCCTCGACGTTGCCGTCATTCCGACCAACCGCCCCATCCGCCGGATGGACGAGGAAGACCGGATCTACAAAACGCGGCGCGAGAAGTACAACGCGATCATCGACGAGGTCGAGCGCGTACACACCGACGGCCTGCCAGTCCTCATCGGCACGGTGAGCGTTGAGGTGTCGGAGACGCTCTCCCGGCAGTTGAAGCGCCGCGGGGTCAAGCACGAGGTGCTGAACGCCAAGTACCACCAGCGCGAGGCGGAGATCGTCGCGCAGGCGGGCCAGCGCGGGTCCGTCACCATCGCGACCAACATGGCCGGCCGGGGCACAGACATCAAATTGGGGCCGGACGTCGCCAAGAACGTCGACACCGACGGCCTGCAGATCATCGGTACCGAGCGCCACGAATCCCGCCGCATCGATCGGCAGCTGCGCGGTCGGTCGGGCCGCCAGGGAGACCCGGGCCGTTCCCTCTTCTTCCTATCGCTCGAAGACGACCTGATGCGGCTCTTCGGCTCGGACCGCATTGCCGGGTGGATGGACAAGGGCGGGGCCGAAGAAGGGGAGGTCATCTCTCATCGCTGGGTCACCGGCGCGATCAGCCAGGCCCAGAAGCGGGTCGAGCTCCAGAACTTCCAGTCACGGAAGCGGCTGCTCGAATACGACGACGTCATGAATCAGCAGCGGGAAGTGGTCTACTCGCTGCGGTTGTTCGCGCTGGAGCGGGGTGAGCAGATCAAGGCCGAAGCGACCCGCATGGTGGACCAGGCCCTGGAACGGGCCGTCACCACGAACCTTGCCGATCAGAAGCCGGAGGAATACGACCGGGAGGGCCTGCAGACCGCGCTGTTGCAGCAGTTCCTGGTCTCCGCGGACGGCCTCACTGACGCGCAACGCGCCCCGGGCCTGGACCGCCTCGTCGCGGTGGCGCAGGAGGCCGGCCACGACGCGTTCCGGCGCAAGATCGAGTACCTGCAGGATTTCGGGAGACAGGTTGGCGCCTCGGACGTCGACAGCCAGATCCTGTCCTCGATCATGCTCGGCGTGCTCGACGAGAAGTGGAAGGATCATCTCTACGATCTCGATCAGCTCCGCAACGCCATCCAGTACCGCGCCTACGGGCAGCGGGATCCGCTCGTCGAGTACAAGAAGGAGGCCTTCGAGATGTTCGAAGACCTCATGCGTGATGTCCACGCCAGCTTCACCGAGCGGTTCCTCAAGGTGCAGGTGTCCGCTGAGCCTGCACCCCGGCCCGGCCCGCCGCGGGGCGGGGCCGGTCCGACCCAGGCCGGCCGGGGGCCCCAGGCGCCGGCGCCCCCGTCCGAGGTGGATGAGCTCTTCGCTCCGCAAGCCCGGTCCCGGGCGGCAGCGCCGGTGAGTGGTCGCGGGCCCGGCTCGGAGCTGGCCTCCGCGCCCACCGGGCTCACTACCAACCGGGGCACGTCCGCGAGCCCGGTGGGGAGCCTGCCCGAGGTGGGACGGAACGATCCCTGCCCCTGCGGGTCCGGGAAGAAGTACAAGAAGTGTCACGGGGCGGTCTGATCCGACACCGGCCCCCCGGCCTCGGCAGAGAAGCCTAGGACCTCCTCACCGCGGTGACGCACCGCGCCCGGGCGCTACTTCCGCGCTCCGGCGCGTTTTTCTAACCCCCCACCGGGTCGGCGCGACGGCGTATCCTGCTCGGCATGGCCTCCCCCATCCGCCGCGCCGCTTCGCCCGACCCCGCCGATCGCCCCCGAGAGCGGCTCTGGGCCCTCGGGGCGCGTGCGTTGACGGCCGCCGAACTTGTCGCCATCGTGCTAGGGACGGGAGAACGGGGGACCGACGCCGCCGGCCTGGCCGGGCAGCTGCTCGATCGGGCCGGCGGTTCGTTGCGCGAGCTGGCCGCTCGTCCCCCGGCGGAGCTCACTCGCACCGTCGGGGTCGGGCCCGCCAAGGCGGCCCGACTCCTCGCCGCCTTCGAACTCGCGGCGCGGCTCCTGCGTGAGCAGCGCCCGGTGTGGCCCCGGGTGCGGGAGCCGGAGGATGTGGCGGCCCTCCTTGGGCCTCGGCTCAGGGATCTGGCGGTGGAGGAGTTTCACGTGCTGGCGCTCGACAGCCAGAGTCGGGTGCGCCGGGACCTGCTGGTGACGCGCGGCCTGTTGAGCAGCGCGTTGGTGCACCCTCGGGAGGTGTTCCGGGCCGCGATCGCGGAGGCCGCGGCGGGGATCATCGTGGTGCACAATCACCCGAGCGGCGACCCCACGCCGTCGGCCGAGGATAGGGCGGTGACCCGGCAGCTGGTCGAGGCCGGGCGCCTGCTGGATGTGCCGGTGTACGATCACGTGATCGTGGCCGGAGACCGTTTTCTGAGTTTTGGGAGCGCGGGATTATTGTGACAGGCACGCTGCCGGATATCGCCCCGGACTTTCGGACCCTGCTCGAGCGTCATGCCGACCGGCTGGATCTCGAGCAGATCGATCGTGCCCTGCGCTTCAGCGCCTCGGCCCACCGCGGCCAGAAGCGCGTGTCCGGCGAGGACTTCATTCAGCATTCCATCGCGGTGGCCCGGACGCTGGTCGAACAGCTCCTCGACACCACCTCGATCGTCGCGGCCCTGCTCCACGATGTGGTGGAGGACTCCGACATCCGGGCCGAGGAGATCGCGCGGGAATTCGGCCCCGAAGTGGCGGGCATCGTCGATGGCCTCACCAAGATCTCGAGCCTGACCTTCCGGTCGACGGCGGAGCAGCAGGTGGAGAACTACCGCAAGCTGCTGCTGTCGATCGCCAAGGATGCCCGCGTCATCATCATCAAACTGGCCGATCGCCTGCACAACATGCGGACTCTCGACGCGCTTTCCTCCGAAAAGCAGGCGCGGATCGCGACCGAGACCCGGGAGATCTACGCCCCCCTGGCGCACCGCTTCGGCATGGCGGGGATCAAGGCCGAGCTCGAGGATCTGGCCTTCAAGTACCTCGAGGGCGAGGACTACAAGAGCCTGGTCGCCCAGGTGGCGGCCAAGCGTGCCGAGCGGGAGCAGATGATCCAGAAGCTGCAGGTGCCGCTCGAGCAGGAGCTCCGGGGCTCCGGCATCTCCTGGTTCGACGTGACCGGCCGGCCCAAGCATCTGTGGTCGATCTACCAGAAGATGCGGAAGCGCAACAAGCCGTTCGACGAAATCTACGATCTCATGGCGGTGCGCGTCATCGTGAAATCGGTCCAGGAGTGCTATCACGTTCTGGGCATCATCCACCACAACTGGACCCCCCTGCAGGAGCGGATCAAGGACTACATCGCCTCACCCAAGTCCAACGCATACCAGTCGCTGCATACCACGATCTTCGGGCCCGGCGGGCACCTCTTCGAGGTGCAGATCCGCACCCAGGAGATGCACCGCACCGCGGAATACGGCATCGCCGCCCATTGGCTCTACAAGACCACCGACGCGCGGAAGGGCGGCGACATCGAGGCCCACTTCGGGTGGTTCCGCCAGCTTCTGGAACTGCAGCAGGACGCCCACACGCCCGAAGAGTTCCTGGAGTTCCTGAAGGTCGACCTCTTTCAGGACGAGATCTTCGTCTTCACCCCGAAGGGTGACGTCAAGCAGCTGCCCAAGGGAGCCACGCCGATCGATCTGGCGTTCATGGTGCACACCGACGTCGGGATGCGGTGCCAGGGCGCCAAGGTGAACGGGCGGATCGCGCCGCTGCATCGTGAGCTCAAGAACGGCGACACGGTGGAGATCATCACCGGACCGGTCCCCCGGCCCAGCCGGGACTGGCTGGCCCACGTGAAGACGGCCCGTGCCCGGCACAAGATCAAGGCGTGGATCCGTCATCAGGAGGACCAGGAGGCTCAGGAGCTGGGCAGCGAGCTGCTCGGACGCGAATGCAAGCGCCGCCGCCTCGCGCTGCCTGAAGCCGCAGAGCTCCAGCGCGCCGCGGAATCGCTGGGCCTCGCGGATCCGCGACTGCTCGAGATCGCGCTGGGCCGGGGCGACGTGACCATCGTCCAGGCCATTCGGGCCATCTATCCCGACGTGCCGGCGGACGACCTGCAGGAGCAGCGCCCCAGCGTCATCGGCCGGGTCATCGATCGCATCCGCCTGGGCTCGGGAATCCGCATCCAGGGACTCTCCGGCCTCCTGGTGCGCTACGCCCAGTGCTGCCAGCCGGTGCCGGGCGACACAGTCGTCGGCTACGTCACCCAGGGTCGCGGCATCTCGATTCACCGCGCCGATTGTCCCAACCTGCTCACCCTCTCCGGCGAAGGCCGACGGGTCGAGATCGACTGGCAGGAGTCCAAGGGAGAAGCCTTCGCCGTCCGCCTCGCGGTGAGCGGGGAGGACCGGCGGGGGCTCTATGCCGACGTGATGCAGGCCATCAGCCAGTCCGGCACCAACGTCAAAGCCGCCGAACTCAGCACTAAGGACGGCACCGTATTCAGCACGATCGTCGTCGAGGTCGACAACCGCGCGCACTTGGCCAAGGTCATCAAGGCGATACGAAAGGTCCGCGGGATCACCGATGTCGAGCGCCGCGAGGCCTCCTCTTCGCACGTCTAGGCGCCTGTCCCCCATTTGTAACAACCGCGGGACCCGCATTGACCCGCCCGCCAGAGGCGGTATCGTTTTGCCGCTCCAGATCTGCCCCCGCCCCCGCCACCGCCCCTGGCTCCGCCCCTCCCCGGCCGCCGCATGCCCAACTACTGGCTTCTCAAGACCGAACCCTCCACCTACTCCTTCGACCGCCTTGTGGAGGAGGGCCGTGCCGTCTGGGATGGCGTGCGTAATAATCTCGCTCTACTCCATCTCCGAGCCATGAAGGAAGGCGATCGGGTCTTCATCTACCACTCCGGGAGCGAGAAGGCGATCATCGGCACCGCGCGCGTCCTCAGCGCCGCCTACCCCGATCCGACCCAGCGCGACTCGAAGCTGGTAGTGGTGGATATCGCCCCGGACACCCGGCTGCCCAAACCGGTGTCCCTCGCGACCATCAAGGCTGACGCCGCCCTGAGCGGGATGCCGCTGGTGCGGATGCCGCGCCTCTCGGTCATGCCCGTGACCGCCGAGCAGTGGAGGCATATCCACGGGCTCGCCGGAAAGTGACGCGAGGCCCCTGATACCGAACATTGACCGAAGAGGTATATTTCGGTCCTGATGTCCAGTCCGTCCTTTCAGGTCATCGCCCCCTTCGAGCCGGCGGGAGACCAGCCTCAGGCCATCGCGGCGCTCTCCGAGGGCTTCCACCGGGGAGAGCGCTACCAGACGCTGCTCGGCGTCACCGGGTCGGGCAAGACCATGACGCTGGCGCACGTCATCGCGCGCCACGGCCGGCCGACCCTGGTCTTGTCCCACAACAAGACGCTCGCCGCCCAGCTCTACGGCGAGTTGCGGCAGTTCCTGCCGCACAACGCCGTCGAGTACTTCGTCTCCTACTACGACTATTACCAGCCCGAGGCCTACGTCCCCCAGACGGACGTGTACATCGAGAAGGACGCCTCGATCAACGCCGACATCGAGAGCCTGCGGCTCCGCGCCACGTCGAGTCTTATGGAGCGAGACGACGTCGTGATCGTCGCCACCGTGAGCGCGATCTACGGCCTGGGCGACCCGGTGGAGTACCGGAAGCTCCTGGTCACCGCGGAGCGCGGCGAGCGGAAGGGGCGCGATGCCCTTCTGGCGGACCTGGTGCGCATCCAATACGGCCGCAACGATGTCGCGTTCGAGCAGGGCACTTTCCGGGTGCGGGGCGATACCGTCGAGATCTTCCCCGCCTACGCCGAGCAGGCGATCCGGGTCGAGTTCTTCGGCGACGAGGTGGAACGGATCACCAAGATTGATCCGCTGACCGGCCGGGCCGCGGCCGCGCTTGACCGCTGCGCGATCTACCCGGCGAAGCACTTCGTCACCCAGCGGGAGGCCATCGAACGCGCCGTGAAGCTGATCCGTGCCGAGCTGGCCGATCGCCTGCAGGTGCTGCGGCAGGCGGGGAAGCTGCTCGAGGCGCAGCGGCTCGAGTCGCGCACCACCTTCGATATGGAGATGCTGCTCGAGGTGGGCACCTGCGCCGGCATCGAGAACTACTCCCGGCACTTCTCCGGTCGCCGGGAGGGGGAGCGGCCGGCCTGCCTGATCGATTATTTCCCGCCGGAGTTCCTGGTCGTCGTGGACGAATCCCACGTCACCCTCCCGCAGGTCGGCGGCATGTTCAACGGGGACCGGGCCCGCAAGGAGACCCTGGTCGAGTACGGCTTCCGGCTGCCCTCCGCGCTGGACAATCGCCCGCTGCGATTCGAAGAGTTCATGGCCCTGACGCCGCAGATGCTGGCGGTCTCCGCCACGCCCGGCGACCTCGAGCTCCAGCTGTCCGGTCGCAATGTGGTGGAGCAGATCATCCGTCCCACCGGCCTGGTCGACCCGGAAGTGGTCATTCGGCCGGTCAAGGGTCAGGTGGACGACCTGCTGGGCGACATCCGCGAGCGGGTAGCGCGCCGGGAGCGGGTCCTCGTCACGACGCTCACCAAGCGGATGGCCGAGGATCTCACCGACTACCTGCAGCAGACCGGGGTCCGCGTGCGCTACCTGCATTCGGACATCGACGCCATCGAACGCATGGAGATCCTCCGCGGGCTTCGGCTGGGAGAGTTCGACGTCCTGGTCGGCATCAATCTGCTTCGGGAAGGCCTCGATCTGCCGGAGGTGTCGCTGGTCGCCATCCTCGACGCGGACCAGGAAGGGTTTCTGCGGTCCGACCGCTCGCTCATCCAGACGGTGGGGCGCGCGGCCCGCAACGTGAACGGCAAGGCCGTGCTCTACGCCGACCGCGTAACGGGGTCGATGGAGCGTGCGCTCCGAGAGATGGAGCGCCGGCGGACGCGGCAGATCGCCTACAACCAGACCCACGGCATCACGCCGCGCTCGATCGTCAAGTCGCTGGAGGAGGTGCGGCTCACCACCCGCGTGGCGGACGCGCGGACCGAGCGGCCTGACAAGCGGCGCGAGGCCCGCCTTACCGAGCCCGATCTCCGTGACCCGGCCCGGCGGGCCCAGGCAATCCTCGCGCTGGAGCAGCAGATGAAGGAGGCGGCCGCCAACCTCGAGTTCGAGCTGGCGGCGCTGCTCCGGGATCAGGTGAACGAGTTGCGTGCCATGGACGCCCCGGAAGTGGACCGGCCCGCGCCGGCGCAGCGCCGGGCATGATCCGGGAGCTCATTGAAGAGGAGCTGCGCCAGGAAGGCGAGCGACTCGGCCGCGAGCTTGCGCCCCACTCGGTCGTGGCCCTGGAGGGCGAGCTGGGCTCCGGGAAGACCACCTTCGCCGCGGCCGTCGCGCGGGGGCTTGGGGTTCGGGAATCCGCGGCCAGCCCGACCTACGCCCTGGTCCATCGCTACCAGGGCCGGCGGGGCCCCGTCTACCACCTGGATTGCTATCGTCTGAGGGGCCCCGAGGAGGCGGCGGATCTCGATTGGGAGACGGTCCTGTCGGACGGGGACGTCGTCATAGTGGAGTGGCCGGAGCGAGCCGGCGCCTGGCTGCCGGCCCCGACGCTTCGGTATCGGTTCCATCATCTGGCGGACGATTCCCGACGGGGCGTGGAGCGAGTCGGATGACGTGGCTTGCCATCGACACGGCGACAGACCGGGCCTCGGTCGCGCTGGGCGGACCGGGGGGCACGATGGCGCAGGAGACCATCATCGGCGCGCGCCGTCACGCCGCCGGGCTCCTGCTTGCTGTCGAGGCATGCCTGGAGCGCGCCGGCATGACCTATGGCCACATCGAGGGCATTGCGCTGGCGGACGGACCCGGCAGCTTTACCGGACTCCGGGTCGGGGCCGCCGTGGCCAAGGCGCTGATCCGGGCGGATCGGATCCCGTTCTGGGTTGCTCCATCCCTTCAGGTGGTGGCCGCGGGAGCGGCGGTGGAACAGGGCGCCACGGTTGTGGCGGTGGCGAATGCCCTTCGCGGCGAACTGTTCGCGGCCGCTTATCGTTTCTGGGTGGGTCGGGTCCAGACGGTGCTCATCCCCACCGTAGTGACGCCTTCCGGACTGCTCCAGCGCCTGACTGGGCCGTTCGTCGTGGCGGGGCCCGCTGCGCCCGTTCTGGGTGGAGAGCCCTCGTGGCCCGATGCGGTGCGGCTGCTCGAGCTTGTCGGAGCCGCGGGCGGGGCTCGGCTGGTGGCCGCGCCTGACCGTTGGGAGCCGGAGTACGGCCGGCCGGCCGAGGCTCAGGCCAAGTGGGAGCGTGAACATGGACAGCTCCTGGCGCATCCGGCGAGCCGAGCCGGCTGACGCGGTGCGGCTGCTCCCCATCGAGCGCCGCTGCTTCGCGGACCCTTGGAGCGTCGCCGCGTTCGCGGAGATCCTCGAGTCGCCCCTCGGATTCGGGCTGGTGGCGGAGTGCGGGCCCACGATTGGCGGGTACCTGGTGGCCCGACTGGTCGCGGGCGAGGCCGAGATTCTCAACCTGGCGGTCGGGCCGGAGGACCGCGGCAAGGGTCTCGGCTCGGAGCTGCTGCGTCGGGGCGTCGCCGGCCTGGCGGCGAAGGGTGCGCGGGAGATCTACCTCGAGGTGCGGGAGCACAACCTGGTCGCGCAGCAACTGTATCGGAGTCTCGGGTTTCGCCCCGTCGGGCTCCGGGCCCGGTATTATCGGAACCCCGTCGAGGACGCGCTCGTCCTTCGACTGGGACTTCCCGGACCCGCGTAATCGCGGGCCGGGGCGAGTAGATTTGGATTAGTCGGCGGAGTTGCCCCCGTGCTACTCTCACGGGCAGGTGTCCGCCAGCCCTTCTTCCCTCAGCAGCGGTGGAGGTTCCCGTGAGTCGAAGCCTCAACAAGGTGTCTCTGATCGGCAACTTGGGCCAGGATCCCGAGGTCCGCAGCACCAGCGGAGGTGGCCGCGTCGCCAATTTCAGCCTCGCCACCAGCCGGCAATGGAGCGGCGCGGGAGGTGACAAGCAGGAAAAGACCGAATGGCACCGTATCGTCGCCTGGAACAACAACCGGGCCGGCGGGACGGGGTTGGCCGACGTAATCGAGAAGTTCTGCAAGAAGGGCGATAAGCTCTACGTCGAGGGTCGGATCGAGTACCGGTCCTGGCAGGACAAGGACGGTCAGACCCGGTACACCACGGAGATCATCGCCAACGAGATCATCATGCTCTCCGGCCGTGGTGGCCAGGGCGAGGGCGGCTTCACTCCGGCCAAAGCCGGTGCCGCCGCGGCCCCTGCCAAGAAGGAGGGCAAGGACGGGAAGGAGTCGTTCGACGATTTCCCGGAAGCGCTGGATAGCGAGGATGACGACCTCCCCTTCTGAAGCCGCACCATCCGGGCGTCCACGCGCGGTGACCCGGGCGCCCGGAGGGTGGCTGGTGGCGTGACCGTCGTCACGCCGCACAAGCTGCTCTGGAATTAGGACTTAGGGGAGTAGGCCTCATCTAGTCTCTGAGTGGCGCCGTGGAGGGCCATGTCATATATTGGCTTACCACGATCCCAACTCTCAGAGGGTAGTGTGATGACCAGTCCTGCCAGATTTCGTCTTGCGCTTGTGGCAATGACGGCCTGTGCCCCCATGGCGCTCGCGGCCCAGAACGCGCATCCGGACACACACACCGTCAAGCAGGGCGACACCCTGTGGGATCTGTCGCGGGAGTACCTGGGTGATCCCCTGCTGTGGCCGGAGATCTACCGCCTCAACACCAACATCGTGGAAGACCCGCACTGGATTTACCCCGGTCAGGTGTTGCGACTGACGGGCGGTGCGGAGGTCAGTGCCGTGCCGGCGACCGAAACGCCTGCGCCGGCGGCACCAGCCCCGGCAGCTAGCGAGTCCACGGCGGCCGGGGGCAACGTCGCGGTTGCTGCCCCGGCCGACACCGAGGCGGCGGCACCCGACACCACTCAGCCCGCGCTGGCCGAGCCGCAGGTCGGAGACCTCGCGGCGCAGGACACAACGTCCCCCAGCACGGAGGATGTCGACCTCACTCCGCTGGTGGGTGATCGCAGCGGCCTCAAGCAGGTGGGTCCCAGTCTGGAGGGGAGCCTGCGCCGGCAATACAAGGCGTTACGTCGGAGCGAATTCTACAGCTCGGGCTTTCTCACCGAGGGCCAGCAGCTTCCCTACGGAACCGTTCTGGGCACGGTGACTCCGCTCTCCATCGACGAAGTTTCCAACCAGAGCACCGCGCAGCAATATGGAATGGTCGCTGTGGTGCCGCCCCCGGGGGGGCGGTATCGGGTGGGCGACACGCTGCTCGCGCTCGTCACCCAGCGGGAAATTCAGGGCTATGGCCGAGTGCTGCTTCCGACCGGGCTGCTCCGGGTGACGGATGTGAGCCGGCCGGAAAACACGGCCGAAGTCATTGCCGTATATGCCCCGGTGCACGACCATCAGAGCGTCATTCCCGCCGAGAAGTTCGTGGACCCGGGTCACGTGCGGCCGGTGCCCATCTCCGACGGGCTCCAGGCCCACGTCATCGGGAATCGTGATCAGGAGCCGCTCACTGGACTGCAGGACGTCGTCTTTCTCGACAAGGGTCGGCGGGACGGTGTGGCGCTCGGCGACGTTTTCGAGCTCAAGCAGACACCGCGAGCCCGCCCCGGCGCGGCCAGCGTGATTGCGGAGACGATGGCGAACGTCCAGGTTGTTCACGTCGGCGATCACACGTCGACCGCGCGGGTGATCTCGGTGTATCAACCCGACATCCCGGCGGGAACCGAAGCTCGGCAGGTCGCGAAGCTTCCCACATGAGCCAGCGCCCGCTCCGGGTGCGCTGGTCTCTCTTCTTCCGCGGGCCTTCGTTGCTGGCGACTTGGCTTGATCCGGCGCCAGCGGCGAAGGCCCGACCTTCGTACGAGGTGCTCCCCTGGTGATCTCCCTCATGCTGCAGGCCGGCACATCGCTGCCCTCTTCCTCGTGGGATCTGGTCGTCAATTCCAGTCCGGAAACGAAGATCGTCCTGGGCGTCATCGTGGTCTTCTCGCTGGTCTCCTGGTTCGTGATCGGCCTCAAGTGGTGGCAGTTCCGGCGGGCCCGCAAACAGGCGGATCGGTTCTTCACCCAGCTCGAGCGCACCACCCGCCTTAAGGACGCCTACCATGCGGTCATGAAGCTGCCACCCTCGCCCTACAGCCGCCTGTTCCGGGAAGGCCTCAACTTCTTCTCGGAGCTGCGTCCCGGGATGCTGCGGGCGGAGGGCCAGGCACCCGCGGAGGGCACCCTGACCACGACCCAGCTCGAGGCCCTCAAGATGGTGCTCGGGAAGGAGGTCGCGGCCGAGCGCGACCTCATGGCCAGGTTCGTCTCCTGGCTTGCCACCATCGGGTCGGTGGGTCCGCTTCTCGGACTGCTCGGTACGGTGCTCGGCGTCATGGACGCGTTCATCGGCATCGCCTCCCGTGGATCGGGGAACATCGGGGCCGTGGCCCCTGGCGTGGCGGAGGCCCTGGTGACAACCGTGGCTGGCCTGGCCACCGCGATACCGGCCGTGATCGGCTACAATCTGGCAGTGAACCGCCTCGGCGTCTTCGCGGGAGAGCTGGAGGGCTTCGCGAACGAGCTGATCGGCACGATGGCGCGGGAGGGCCTGCTCTAAATGGCGTGGGGCATCAGTCGCGGCTCGGGTCTGCGCGGACACGGCGAGTTGCCGCTGAACGCGGACATCAACGTCACGTCGCTCGTCGACGTCGCCTTCGTGCTCCTCATTATCTTCATGATCACGGCGCCCATCATGCAGGGTGGGGTGGACGTGCAGCTGCCGCGGGCGGAAGCTCGGCCGATCACGGCGAGCGAGGGAATGGTCGTCAGCGTCGATCGCGAGGGGCGGATCTTCGTCGATGAGACGGAGGTTTCGTATGGGGACTTCAAGCTGACCTTTCCCGCTCTGGTGAAGAGCCGGCACCCCCAATCCATCTACCTGAGGGCGGATCAGCGGGTCGCGTACGGTGATGTGGTGCGCGTGCTGGCGGCCATTCGGACCTCCGGGGTGAACAACGTGGGACTCGTGGCCGAGGAAGAAGATCAGCAGTGAGTTCGCGGGGGGCTGGCCGGGGGGACGGGCCCGGGGTTGCCGCCGGGCTCACCGGAACGCTGGTCGTGCACGCCGGGGCGCTGGCGCTGCTGTGGGCCACGGTGCGGCCCGTCGAGGCCGGTCCACCGGTCTATGCTGTCGAGCTGGTGGCGGCCCCCGCGCCGGCTCCGGAGGTCAAGCCGGCACCCGAGGTCACGCCCCGGCCCCCGGCTGAACCGCCGCCGGCTCCCAAGCCGCAGCCGAAGCCCAAACCTGCTCCACCCAAGCCTGCGGCGCCCAAGCCGGCCCCGATCAAGCCTCCCGAGCGGACCGAGCCGAACCCGAAGACCACCCCGCCGACGGCGCCGCTCCCGGGCGAGACTCCGAGCACAGGCAATGATGCCGTGACGGTGAGCACGCCGGGCCTGCAGTTCCCCTTCCCGGAATACCTGCGCAACATCGTGCAGGAGGTCTATCGTCGGTGGGACCGCCCACAGGGCATCACCCCGCTCCGCGCCGAAGTGAGCTTCCTCATTCTCCGAGATGGGTCGGTGCGCGAGATCAAGCTGACTCGACCCAGCGGGAGCTTCTCGTTCGACCTGTCCGCCCAAGGGGCGATCGAGGCTGCCGGAACCAGCCATGCCTTTGGACCGCTGCCCGATGGCTATCCGGCCGACGTGCTCCCCGTGTCCTTCTTCTTCACGCCCCGAAGCCAATGAACACTCTGCATCGTGCTCTGCTGCTCGCGTTGGTCAGCTCGCCTGCCTCCCTTGCGGCGCAGGATTCGCTGCACCCCCCGGAGGGGGTCCGGGTTGGCATCGAGTATCGTCCCGGGGTTCGCCCCACGATCGTGGTACTGCCGGGGCAGGGTCTCGACTCGGTCCGGGCCATCATGGCTCGCGATCTCGACTACAGCGACAGGTTCGAGGTGATCCCGCTCAACCAGTCGGACAGCGGCGGCATCCTGGTCCGCACCGATTCGGGCCCCACGATCAACTACGCGCTGTTCCGCACGCTCGGCGCGGACTTCGGCATCGCCATCATCCAGCAGGGGCCCAGCACCGCCGTGCGCCTCTACGATCTCGGGGCAGGGGCCGTCCGGCACGAGGAGCGCTATGCCTTGCCCGCTCCGTTCGACGCCGGCTTCCGCATGGCCGTGCACCGTATCTCCGACGCCGTCGTGCGCTGGATCACCGGCACGCCGGGGGCCGCGGCGTCACAATTACTCTTTGTGCAGATGCACCGGATCTGGCGGATCGACAGCGATGGTGCGGCCATGACGGCGCTCTCCGGCCCCACCGAGGAGCTCCTCTCCCCGGCCTGGAGCCCGGACGGCACCCTGATGGCCTTCACCCATTTCGTCGAGGGAACGGGGAGCGTGATGGTCCAGAACCTTCTAACGGGCAAGCGGAGCACGGTCCCGGGCACCCAGACCGAGCTCAACATCACCCCGGCGTTCTCGCCCGACGGGCGGGTTGTCGCGTACGCGCATTCGGGTGAGGAGGGAACCGACATCTACACGGCCGACGTGGTTCAGAATTGTTGCGTTCAGCGGTTGACCGTGGGTCGCTTTGCCGATAATCTTTCCCCCACCTTCGCACCCGATGGGCGAAGGATGGCGTTCGTGTCAACGCGCGCCGGCCAGCCGCAGATCTACGTGATGGGAGCAGACGGGACTGACCAGGAGTTGCTGGCACCCTTCGATTACGGCGCGACGGGTCCGTCTAATGCTCCCGAATGGTCGCCCGACGGGGCGAACGTCGCATTTCATCGCGACGTCGATGGTGGCCGCCAGATCTTCCTCGTGGACGTCGCCAGCCGGCGCGTGCGCCAGTTGACTTCCAGTGGGCGGAACGAGGATCCGACCTGGGCACCCGACGGGCGTCACCTCGCGTTCGTGTCCGACCGGAGCGGGCAGCGGCAACTGTGGGTCGTGGACGCCATCACTGGTCGAATCCGGCAGCTTACCTTCATCGGGCAAGTGCGACTCCCCGCGTGGTCCCGCCGGCTAGCGGGCCCCGCCCCAGGCACCAACTGAGACCCTCGGAGGTCTGATGCGTACCCCCTACCGTATGCTCCCGGTGTTCGCCGCTGTGTCTCTGCTCGCCGCCTGCGGCAGCAAGAAGCCGCCCGAACAGCCCGCGCCCGCGCCCGCTCCGGCTCCTGCGCCCGCCCCGGAACCGGCTCCCGCGCCGGCCCCGCCGCCGCCCGCGCCGGCGCCTCAGCCGCCAGCCGAGGATCCCGCCGCCGCTGCCGCCCGCGTGACGGCGGCCGTGATGCAGGAGATCGCGGTCGTGGTGCATTTCGATTTCGACAAGGCGGATATCCGGCCGGAGGATCGGACGGTCCTCGACCAGAAAGCGGCCATCCTGGGGGCCAATCCGGGGCTCCAGATCCGGATCGCGGGGCACTGTGACGAGCGTGGCTCCGACGAGTACAACCTGGCCCTCGGCAGCCGGCGGGCGGCCGCGGTGAAGACCTATCTGGTCAACAAGGGCGTCGAGGCGGGGCGTCTATCGACGGTATCCTATGGCAAGGAGCGCCCGCTGTGCAGCGACCACGATGAAACGTGCTGGCAGCAGAACCGCCGCGATGAGTTCGACGCGACGGCCGGCGCGACCAACCTGCACATGCCCTGATGCGCCGGCCGCCCGCGCTGCTTGGCCTGCTGGTCATGGTTGCCCTTGGAGGCTGTGCCTCCAAGGGCGACCTGCGCGAGCTTCAGGAAGAGGTGCTGCTGGGTCGACAGGAGAATCAGCGGGCAGATTCGGCGCGCGCGCACCAGCTGGCGGAGGTCATCGCGAACCAGCGCCAGATCAGCGACTCACTGGCCGCCCTGCAGAATCACCTGGGGCTGATTGGAACCCAGATGACGATGTTCAAGGGTGACGTCGCGAACGATCTCATCAGCGTGCAGCAACAGCTGGTCCAGGTCCAGGCCCTCACCGGCCAGAGTCAGCAGCGACTGACGGAACTGCAGACCCAGCTCGACGCCCGGAGCGAACAGTTGAATGCCGCCCCTCCCGCGGTGGCCGACACCGGGGCGGCCGCGGCGCCCTCCGGGGCGGGCGGCGCGCCCGGGCTTATCGCGGTCGCACCGAATGCTCCATCGGCGGATCAGATGTATGCGGCCTCCCTGCAACAGCTGCGGCGGGGCAGCCCCGCCACCGCGCGGCTGGGGTTCCGCGAGATGCTTCGCACTTATCCCACCAACCCGCGGGCGCCGGACGCGACCTACTTCGTCGGCGAGACCTTCGCGGCCGAGTCGCCCGATTCCGCCGCGATCTACTACGCGAAGGTCGTCGAGAGCTTTCCCCAGTCGCCGCGCGCGGCGAGCTCGCTGTACAAGCTTGGGCTGCTGGCGGAGCGGCGGAAAGACCTCGAGGGCGCCCGCGGCTACTATCAGCGGGTTTTGAAGGATTACCCTCGCTCCGACGAAGCCGCGCTGGCGCGCGACCGCCTCCAGACTCTCGGCCGATAGCGCGGTCTTAAGGAGCAGTGTGATCGGTTCCGGCGGTGGCGCGGTCGGCCTCGAGTCGTTCGAGGGGCTCCGCCCTCGGCCGGACACCGCGTGCTTCCTCGGGAAACGGCGCGGTGCGGCGCCCGTCCTCTCCTGTCTTGTTCTGCTCGCCGCTTTTCCCCTTGGTGCCCAACAGCCAGGCGTCCTGCAGCGCAAGTTCGGCGCGCGACCTGGCGCCGCTGCCATCGATTCGACCCGGGCCGATTCGGCGCGGGCGGACACTACCCGTCCCCGCCCGGGGCAGGCGGTGGACACGGCTCAGGCTCGCCGCCTCGGCCTCCCCACCGGGCCGCGAAGGGAGTTTGCGCCGGAGGATTCGGTCGTCACCGAACTGCTCAATCGGCCAGGGTTCCAGGCGACTCGCTATCGGTCCGACTCTGCGCTGGTTCGAGCCGAGGAGCGCCGGATCTTCCTGTGGGGCGAAGCGAGCACCAGGCGGGACCAGACCACCCTGGAAGCCGATTCGATCGTCTACCAGGAATCGGAGTGCATGATCCACGCGCAGGGCAACCCGGCACTCTTCGATCACGAGACGGTCATGGTTGGAATTGGAGGGATCCGTTATAACACCTGCATTCATCGCGGCATCGTCACGGACGCGCTGACCAGCTTCAAACAGACCGGGAGCGACTGGTTTCTTCGGGGCAACCTGGCGCAGGATTCGAGCGCCTCGCGGCTGTACGCGTCCGACTCCAAGATCACGAGCTGCGACCTTCCCGTCCCGCACTACCACTTCTCGGCCCGGGAGGTGAAGTGGATCTCGAAGACGGTGATGGTGGCGCGCCCCGCGGTCCTCTACATCCGTGATGTGCCTGTGCTGTGGCTGCCGTTCGTGTTCCAGGACGCGCGGCCCGGCCGCCGGTCGGGGATTCTGATCCCGCGGTTCGGGCTGAATGACATCGTTCGACAGAACCCCGGCTATCAGCGGCAGATCACGAACATCGGCTACTACTGGGCGCCGAACGAGTACTTCGACGCCACGGTCAAGCTCGACTGGTTCTCGAGCCGCTATGTCCAGTATGGTGGCGCCGCGGAGTACCGGTGGCTCAACCAGTTTCTGAGCGGCGCGATTGCCTACAACAACCTGGCGGAGACCTCCGGCGCCCGGTCGACCAACATCCGATGGGACCACCGGCAGAACTTCGATCTCTCCACCTCACTCAATCTGAGCATCAACTATACAAGCAACGGCGCGGTGCAGCAGGCGAACGCCATCGACCCGCTGCTGTCGACGCAGCAGATCATCAGCGCGGCCAACTTTTCCAAGCGCTACGCCTGGGGGACCATTGCCCTGGGTGGCAATCGCCGCCAGAACCTCTCGGACAACAGCGTGTCGATGACGTTGCCCTCGCTCTCGGTGAGCCCCGTGCCGCTGGACATCGGGCCGAATGTGACGTGGTCGCCCAGCTTCACGTTCAGCAACAGTTATGAAAATAACTTCCCGCTCAACCCGATTCCCCTCGCCATCCTCGCGAATGGCGTGCTCGATTCCGTGGGTGGGGTGCAGAATACGCGGACCACGGCGATCAGCTTCCAGACGCCGCTTCGCTTCGGCGGCTTCACCTGGCAGAATGCGGTCACCTACAACGACATGCGCATCAACGGGCGCACCCTGGTCGGGGGCGGGGGCCTCAAGGTCCCCAACACGGCGACCCCGGATCCGACCGATTCCGTCACGGTGAGCGAAGTGGCCGTCGGGGACTTCGAGAGTGATCTCGACTGGCAAACGGGCATCAATCTCCCCACCCTGTTGCGGAGCACCTGGAAGCTGCAGCCCAGCCTCGGCGTGGCGAACGCCACGACCGGAGCCTTCATGGTACGCAATCGCAACACCAACGGCGCATGGGTCCGGCAGGGGAAGCGCTTCAGTCTGGGCCTGACGGCGTCTCCGACCTTTTTCGGCTTCTTCCCCGGGTTCGGCCCCATCGGACGCATCCGGCACAGCATCTCGCCGAGCATCACGTGGAACTACAGTCCGGCGGCGTCGATCGATTCGCAGTATGCCAGGGCCGTCGCCCTTCCCGGGCAGCCCCTGCAACTGCGCAGTCTTCCCACCCAGTCCCTGAGTATCGGCCTGACCCAGAACATCGAAGGCAAGTCACGCGACACCTCGTCAACGGGCCAGGCCAGGCGCTTCCGCATCCTCGGCATCCAGACCAGCAGCCTGCAGTATGATTTCGAGCAGGCCAAACAGCCGGGCCACAATGGCTGGCGCACGCAGACCCTCACCAACCAGTTCCAGAGCGATCTGCTTCCCGGCTTCAACCTGAGCCTCACTCATGACCTGTGGCGCGGCACCGTCGGCGTGGACACGGCCAAATTCGATCCGTTCCTCCAGTCGGTCACGGCGAGCTTCGCGATTTCCGGGAGCACCATCAATTCCCTCCTGCGACTCTTCGGGATCGGCAAGCCGCCGGATTCCCTCGCCAGCCGGGAGAAGCCGCCCTCGTCCTATGTGGCGGGTCAGAGCCGATTCGGTCGCACCCCGTCGTTCTATGGCTACGGGACGGAGCAGACCATCGGACTGAGTACGCACCGCGGGTTCACGGCCAATTTCAACTACAGCCTTTCCCGGCAGCGGCCGGAGGCCACCATCAGCGGTCTCGTGACGCCGCCCGCTCAACAGAGCCTCGGCTTCAGCACCAGCTTTGCCCCCACGGCGTTCTGGACAGTCTCGTGGTCCTCCCAATACAACATTACGCTCAACCGGTTCGAGTCCCAGGTAGTACGCCTCGAACGCGTGCTCCACGAGTGGCGGGCAAGCTTCAACTTTGCGAAGAACCCGAACGGCAACTTTGCCTTCTTCTTCTCGGTCTATCTGTCGGACATGCCGGACATCAAGTTCGACTACAACCAGACCTCGATCGTCCAGTAGGGGACGCGGGAGCGTCGCCGCCCGTCCTGCCGCTGGGACAGACGCCAGCCTTTTCCGTGGAGCCTAACGCGAGATCCAGCTTGATGTTGTGTGTGGCACCGGCGCTGGCATCCGCCCTGCAGGGCAGGTGGCATCCCAACGCTGGATACATGCATGCGAGTTCTCGCTTTGGCGGCGTCGGTCGCGGCCCTGGCGGGCTGCACGGACGGCCGCGTGGTCGACGGTGGCAGCTTCCTTCCACCGCCGACTCATCTCGTGTACTCCGTCGAGCCTTCGGGCACGCCGGGAGCGCCCAGTGCCCTTCTCCTGGAATGGGACCCCAGCGGCGACCCCGATCTCGCGGCCTGGAACGTCTACTCCCGCCCATCCACGACGGTGTCGTTCGAACTGCGTGGCACCACTACGTCGCCCTCCTTTCACGATGAGGGCCTGCCGCACCTCCAATACTACGTGACCGCGGAGGACCTGAACGGCGACGAGAGCGCCGCAGGCAATGTGGTCACGGTCGATGAGCGGCTGGCTCTGGAGGCGCCGGCCACGCTCGCCACCACGTCGCTGAATACCGCTGTGGCGCTCTACTGGGCGGACAATCCGTATCTGAGCAACCCATCCCGATTTCGCCTGTACCGGGTGTACAGCACGACCTACGACCTCGATCAAGGTCTGTGTGGCCAGACCTGGTCGCTCGAAGGCACGACGGTCGCACCGGAGTTCATCGCAGCGGCATTGCCGAACGGGGTCTCACGCTGCTTCGGCGTTTCGGCGATCAGCGCGGAAGGGTGGGAGAGTCTCTGGTCCCCTGTGCGGGCAAACACGCCGCGCCCGGACGCGCGCAACGTCGTGGTCTATGCACGCCAGGTCCAGGATGCGGGAAGCGGGTTCCGGTTCTGGATTGATCTGAACGGCAACGGGAGCGCCGAGCCCGCGGAGCTGGGCCTGGTCCAGAATGGGTCGTCCCCGTCTAACGACTTCTCGATCGAACGTGATGGCGCCGGCACTCTCTTTCTTACCCCGGTCCGTCCCGGGACCGGCGTGGTGGTCTACGGTGCCGCGCCCATCCCCGACCTCACCAGCATCGACGTCGCTCCGCTCGGGCCCTATGGCACGAACGGGGTCGAGGCCCGGCCCGGGTGGGGGTACGTCTTCGAAACCGACGGTGGAGACGGCTTTCCCCGCTACGGCGGCGTCCGGGTCACGCATGTCGGGCGGGACTTCCTCATTCTCGACTGGTCGTTTCAGACCGACTACGGGAATCCCGAGCTGATCCGCGCTGGCGGCTGAGCGTTCGGTGGAGCCGGCCATCTCTGTCCCCGCGCGCGGGTGGCCGTTACGTTCCGGGAATGCCGACCGCTCCGCTGGTCCTGACTGGCTCCTCGCTGTCCCTGGCTGACGTGGTGAGCGTCGCGCGCGATTCGCGGGGCCCGGTCGAGTTGGAGCCGGCGGCCCTGGCCGCGCTCAGGCGAAGTCGCGATCAGGTAGACCGCGCGATCGCCCGCGGCGAGACGATGTATGGGATCAACACCGGCTTCGGAAAGCTCGCGAACGTGCGGGTCTCCTCGGATCAGCTGGATCGCCTTCAGGCTAATCTGATCCGCAGTCATGCCGCCGGAGTGGGGCGGCTGTTGCCGGCCGACGTGGTGCGAGCCACCATGCTGCTGCGTGCGAACGTCCTGCTCCGGCCCACCAGCGGGGTTCGGCCGTCGCTGGTACAGGCGCTCGTGGCGCTCCTCAACGCCGGCATCGTTCCCGCGGTGCCTGAGCAGGGAAGTGTCGGCGCGAGCGGGGACCTGGCGCCGCTCAGCCATATCGCCATGGCGCTCATCGGCGAGGGCGACGTCTCCGACGGGCCAGCCACACGGCCGGTGCGTGTCGCACTCGACCAGGCGGGCCTGGCGCCCTTCACATTCGCTCCCAAGGAAGGCATCAGCTTCATCAACGGCACGCAGGCGCAGACGGCCCTGTTGGCCCTCCTCGTCCACGATGCCGAGGTGCTCTGGCGTTCGGCGGTGGGGGCGGCGGCGATGAGCCTGGAAGCGCTTCGCGGCACGCCGACTCCACTCGATCCCCGCATCCACGCCGCCCGCCCGCATCCCGGCCAGCTCCGAGCCGCCGAGTTGATGCGGGGGTTGCTGGAAGCGAGCGAGATCAGGGAGTCGCATCGGGAGAACGACGACCGGGTGCAGGATGCCTACAGCCTCCGCTGCACCCCCCAGGTGCTCGGCGCGGTGGCCGATGCCATCCGCTTTGCGCGAGAGACCGCCGTGGTGGAGTTGAACGCCTCGACGGACAATCCGCTCGTCTTCGAAAACGGGGATGTGCTCTCGGGTGGCAACTTTCACGGCCAACCGGTGGCCCAGGCGCTCGATGTGCTGGCCATCGGCCTCACCACCCTGCAGGCGATTGCAGAGCGTCGGATCGAGC
Source organism: Gemmatimonadales bacterium (assembly GCA_035501775.1). Lineage (GTDB taxonomy): Bacteria > Gemmatimonadota > Gemmatimonadetes > Gemmatimonadales > GWC2-71-9 > JADJOM01. The sequence continues at coordinate 61,661 of DATJVM010000076.1, forward strand.
GCCTGGTGAACCCGGATCTTTCGCAGGGACTGCCGGCCTTCCTGACGCGTGACCCTGGTCTCTCCTCGGGCTTCATGATGGTGCAGATCACCGCCGCCTCACTGGTGGCGGAATCGCGGGCCCTCGCGATGCCCGCCAGCATCGGCTCGATTCCCACCGACGCGAATCAGGAGGACTTCGTGCCCATGGGCATGGCGGCGGCCCTAAAGGCTCGGCGAATCCTGGCGAACGCGCAGAAGGTGGTCGGCGCGGAGCTGCTCTGCGGCGCGCAGGGACTCGAGTTCCTCCGTCCGCTCAAACCCGGGCGTGGCGTCGAGGTGCTCCGCGACCGCATCCGGGCCCGGGAGGATGGCGTCGCCGCCCTCGAGGAGGACCGCCCGCCAGCGCCGGATCTGGCTCGTCTGGCCGACCTGGTGACACGCGGCGCTCTGGATCCAGCCCCCGGTTTGCCTTGCTAGGGGTTGGAGGGCCCGGTATCTTCCAAGTCCCGGTACGCTAAAGAGTTCCACCCTCTCACCCGGCCGCTGGATGAACTTCGAGAAGCTGAAGGAGACCGCCCGGAAGTACGAGCAGAAGGAGGAGTGGCGGCGGGCCATCGAGGTCTATCTGCAGGCAATCCGGGAGTTTGAGGCCGGCAACGATCCGGTTCCGGATCTGTCGGTCTACAACCGGATCGGGGACCTGTATCTCAAGGCCAACGAGCCCGGGGCGGCGGTCCAGGCCTACGAGCGCGCCGCCGATCTCTACGGCGAGCAGGGGTTCTACAACAACGCCATCGCTCTCTGCGGCAAGATCCTCCGCGTCAATCCGGGGCGGATCCAGACCTACCTCAAGCTCGCGCATCTGCACGCCCGCAAGAACGTCGTCATCGAGGCCAAGAAGAACCTGCTCGAGTATCTGGAGCGGATGAATGCCCTGAGCCAGCTCGATGAGGCGTTCAAGTCCGTCAAGGAGTTTGCGGATCAGTTCCCAGGCAACAAGGAAATCCGCCTGATGCTGAGCGAGTTGCTGCGGGCCTCATCGCGGAACGCTGAGGCCCGGGAGCAGCTCGAGAAGCTCGCCAGTGATCTCGAGGCCCGCGGCGACACCATCGGGGCCCGGAAGACGCTCATGCGGCTCCAGGCCCTGGATGCCGAAGGCGGAGCGGCTGCCGTCGAGGCATCGAAGGCCCCGCCCCCGGCCAAGCCGCGATCGGGGGATCTGGTCTTCCTCGACACCGGTCTCGAGCCGGCCCGCGCTCAGGCGAAGCCGTCCTCACCGGACCGGTCCTCGCGTAAGACGCGGGCCGTGACCCCGCCCGCGGCCGCCAAGCCCAAAGCGGGCGGTCCCGGCCTGCCGCTGATCGAGCCGGAGGAGTCACGCAGCCCGCCCGCGGAGCCCCACGCCCGCCCCGATGTCCCCCTCACGATCGAGACCTCGAGCCTGGTCGATACCCCGCTCGAGCTGGAGTCCCTCCAGCCGGTGTCGGACGAGGCTCAACTCGAGGCGACCGCCTCGGGCGAAGTGGCCAAGGCCCTGGGCTTCGAACCGACCGGGGTCGATTCGTACAATGAGATGCAGGTGCAACCGCTCGAGGGACTCGAGCTGGAGCGGCCGGCGCCGGATTCGGTGGACCTGTCCTCCGCCGCCTCCGGCCTGGAGCTCGAGCGGCAGGTCGAGTTGCCCACGGACGAGGCAAACGTGCAGCTCCCCGAGGGGCTGCTGACCGGTGACCCGCTCGATGCCTCCCCGGAGCTCGCCGCCGATTTTGGCACCGCGCTTGGGGATCCCATCGCCCCCCGGGAGCCCGCGGAGTCGCTGGGCCTCGATCTCATCGACGGAGATGCCGGTCTCTCGATGGAGACTGGCTTCGGCGAGGAGGGAGTGACTTTCCTGGACCTCACCGCTCCTGCCGGGCCTTCGATCGCCGAGCTCGAGGATCGGGTGCTCGAGGACCCCGACGACCCGGAAGCCCACCGGGCCCTGGGGGAGGCCCTGCTCGCGACGGGGGAGCAGTTGCGCGGCCAGGAAGAGCTCGAGCTGGCGCTGGCCGGCTACGAGGGCCGGGAGGATTGGCAGCGCGCGGGGAGCCTCGTCAATGAGCTGATCCGCCTCGACCCCAACGGCGTGCGTTACCACCAGAAGCGGGTCGAGATCGGGTTCCGCAGCGGGGATCGCGCCGGCCTCATCGAAGCGTACCTCGAACTCGCCGATGCGCTCTTGCGAGTCGGGGCGCTCGACAAGGCGCTGGCGGTCTATCGCCGGGTGTCGGACCACGATCCCGGGAACCAGCGCGCCCTGGCGGCGCTGGACGCCCTGGCCCCGGTCGAGGAGACCCTGCCCCCCATACCTCCGGCCGACACTCGCCTCGGCAAGGTCGCGGAACAGGTGGACCAGGCGGTCGAGGCCATGTTCGAGCCGCCGGCACCGTCCAAGGCGGAGGGGCCGGGCGGTCGGCAGGGGCGCAAGTCGGTGCCGGTGGGGCGGCCTAAGGAGCCGGAGCCAGTGGGCGACTTCGTGGATCTCAGCGCGCTGGTCCTGGACGAGGATCGGGTCAAGGACACGCGGATGCGGGTGGAGGACGAAGAACCCACCGGCGATGAGCAGAAGGATTTCCAGGACATGCTGGGGCAGTTCAAGCGCGGCATCGAGGAGAACATCGACGCCGAGGATTTTCAGGCGCATTACGATCTGGGCGTCGCGTTCAAGGAGATGGGGCTCCTCGACGAAGCCATTTCGGAGTTCCAGAAGGCGCTGCGGTCGCCGGAGGGACGCCTCAAGACCTCCGAGGCACTGGGCTCCGCCTTCTTCGAAAAGGGCCAGTATGCCATTGCTGAGGCAATCCTCAAGCGCGCTGTGGAGAGCCTGGGGGCGACCGATGACGAGCAGATCGGCCTGATCTACTGGCTGGCGCGCGCCCAGGAGGCCCAGGGGAAGATGGACCAGGCCATCGCGACGTACGAGCGGGTCATGGCAGTGGAGATCCGGTTTATGGACGCGAGCAAGCGGGTGGCTCAACTCGCCAAAGGGCGCGCCCGGTGACCTCGCCGGCCGCGGGAGTGACGCTTGCAGCCCTTCAGGCCGCGGTCAAGGCGCGACTGGAACACGTGCAGGGCGAGCTGCGCCGCATCATCCGAAGCGACTTCGGCCTCATCGCGGAGGTCAACGGGCATCTGCTGCAGATGCAGGGGAAGATGTTCCGGCCCACTCTGCTGCTGCTCGCGGAGGAGGCGAGCGGGGCCGGGGATTCGCGCGCCGAGGTGCTGGCCGCCGTGGTGGAGCTGATCCATCTCGCGACCCTGGTACACGACGACTCGGTCGATCATTCCGTGCTGCGCCGTGGGATGCCTACCATCAACGCCCTCTTCAGTCACCAGGTCTCGGTGATCATGGGCGATTACCTCTACTCCCGTGCCGTGGTCGAGCTCACCCGGCTCGGGGACATCGAGCCGCTCCGGGTGCTCTCGCGGGTGACCAACGAAATGACGGTGGGGGAGATGCGCCAACTCATGGCGCACGAGCCCCTCGCGTTCTCCGAAGCGGAGTACGACCTGCTGATCCGCGCCAAGACCGCCTCCTTGATTTCCGGCGCGTGCGAGGTGGGCGCGCTGCGCGCGGGCGGAGGTGAACGGGAGGCCCTGCGGCGCTTTGGGGAAGCGCTGGGCATGGCCTTCCAGATCGTGGACGACCTGCTTGATTACACCGAAGAGGAAGCCGTGACGGGCAAGCCGTCCGGGAACGACCTGCGGGAGCACAAGGTGACCCTGCCCTTGATCCACGCCCTCGGCCACTTCACCGCCGCCGCGCGGCGTGACGTGGCGGAGTTGATGGCCACGCCGGAACCCACCGACCAGCAGATCAGCCGGGTCATTCAGGCGGTGGCGGAGACCGGCGGTCTCGAGTATGCGCGGGAACGGGCCCAGCGGCTGGCGGAGGCCGCCGAGAGCGAGCTGGATGCGCTGCCGTCCAGCCCGGCCCGGGAAACCCTGCGGGACAGCCTGACCTACGTTCTCGACCGGCGGCGGTAGATGGCCAGCGGACCCCGTCGTCCCCTCTTTCACCTCGGCGTGCTGATCGCCGGCTTCATCCTGGGCGGCTTTCTCAACGCCCTGGTGAAGACGGTGATGCCGGACAGCGTGGCCAAGCAGGTGTTTACATTTACAGCCAGCGCGAGCGTCGGCCCGGTGTCGCTCAACCTGCTGGTCTTCAGTCTTACGCTGGGCCCGTTCGCGGTGAACGTTTCGCCGCTCGCGATCCTTGGGGTGCTCATCGCCTACTTGATCGCGCGCTCACTCTTCTAAGGCTGGTGCAGCTATGTTCGGCAATCTCGGCTTCGGCGAAATCGTCGGTATCCTGGTGATCGGGCTTCTGTTGTTCGGGTCGAAACGGCTGCCTGAAATCGGGTCGTCGTTCGGTAAGGGGATCCGGGAGTTCAAGCGGAGTCTCAGCGACGCCGGTGAGGCGATCACCGGAGATGACAGCTCCTCCTCGCCCCCCTCACGGCAGATCGACCAGCGGTCAGGGCCCACCCCGCCCAGCGGGGGTGAGCCCAAGCGCCTGTCCCAGTAAGCACGCGGCCCCCCGGCCCGTGGGACCGGAGGGCCGCGCGTCAAGCTTTACTCAGCTGCGTGGCTGATCCTGCTGGTTTTGCGCGTCCGTCCGGAAGATGGCCGCGCGCCGATCTACGACTTTGGCTGAGGCCTTGAGGGCCGCGAGGTAGTCCCGTACCCGCTCCTGGCGGGCCAGCTGGAGTTGGTGGGCGCGGAACTCGTCGAGCTTGCGGATGAACTCTGCCGAGTCCGCCGGCTCCCGCTTCACCACGCGAATCACGTACAGCCCCTCCGACGTTTCGATCACGCCACTCGTCTTCCCCACCGGAACACCGAACGCGGCACCATCGACCTTCGGGTTCGGAAGCGGCGGACTGTTGCGCGGGAACGGTCCGAACACCTGGTGAGGGAGATGCAGTGCGGTCGCGGCCTGGTCGAGCGTGCTGCCCTCGGCGATGCGCTTGAGCAGATTCTCCCCGATGACGCCGGCCTGCTTGAACTTGGCCGCGTTCCGGACCGCGAAGGCAACGGCGCCCTTCACGCGATCAAACGGCGGGACACCCTCGGGATAGAGGCTGTCGAGCCGGAAGAGAAAATCGGCGTATGAGACTTCGATGATATTGCTGGTCTCGCCCACCTTGGCCTGAAACGCCCATACCCCCGCGTCGGGAATCACCTGGAGCCCGATCTGGACCCGGCTCCCCTGTTCCAGCGGGTCAGCATGGCCAATCCGAAGCCCGAGGGCACGCGCCGCGCTGTCGAAAGCAGCGGGGTCGAGCTTGCCGGCGCCGATGGACTCAAGGCTGTCTGCACGGGCATCCAGCCGATCCCGATGCGGCCCCGCGATCTCGATCGGGATCAGGATGTGGCGTGCCACCACCTTCCCGCCCTCGCGCTTCTCGACCTTGATGAGGTGGATGCCGAACGCCGTGACCACGGGCTCGGAGACGGTGCCGATGGGGAGGCTGAAGGCGGCACGCTCAAAGGCCGGGTCCATCGTGCCCTTGGCGAACGGCGGAAGCAAGCCGCCGTTCTTGGCGCTGGCGGAGTCCGCCGACTCCCGCTTGGCCACCTCGTCGAATGGCGAACCCTCCTCGATCTCCTTGCGGAGTCCGAGCGCCCGCTCCCGGGCAGCGGCGGTGTCGCTTGCATCGGGCGCCCGAACCAGCTCCACGTAACTCAGAAAGGCGGTGGCCGGTCGCTTGAACTCGTCCTGATGCGCCTTGTAGTACGCCAGCAGCTCGCTGTCGGTGACGGGGACCAAGGAGTCGGGCACCACGTTCCGGGGAATGATCGCCGCGAGCTCGATGGTTGCCTTCTCGTTGGCGTCCTTCCAGGCCTGCCAGAGCTCGGCATCCGAGAGGTAGACATCCGCCGTGACCAGGCGGAGCAGCTTGGCCTGCCGCAGCTGCTCGGCGTACTGGTTTTCAAGCAGGGGAAGAATTTCTATGGCGGACGCCGAGCGCAGCCACCGCTGATACTTGGCGAGATCGAACTTGCCGTCCGTCTGCAGCTCGGGCCGGGACATGAAATCCGGGAGCGGGCTCTCGCTGATCGCCGTCGCGATCTCATCGGGCGTGACGTCGATGCCGTGTTGGCGGTACTCCCTTTCCAGGCTCTGTTGCTGAATCATGTCGTCCCAGACGGCGTTCTGGACGTCTTGTCGCTCCTCCTCGCTCAACGAGTGCCCCGACTGGCGCTGACGATTCTCCGTCTCCGACTGCACCATCTGCTGGTAGACCCGGAGCGGGACGTTCACCCCGTCGATCGACCCGACGCTGGTCCGGCCTCCTCCTTTCACCTGGTCCCACGGGACCATGGTGAACAGGAACCCGAGCATGAGGATGATGAACACCACCCCGGCGATCTTAAGGGCGATGCTGCGAAAGACTTGCATCATGGCTGGTGTGCCTGCACAAGGGGGACGGTGCGGAAAAGAGGGCTAAGTGTAAGCGGGGCAACGCGGAATCTCAAGGCGGAGGGCCCCGGGAGCGGTTGACAGTCTCCCTCGGGTGGCCTAATCTTTATCCAATTGCGACAACAACTTACGCAAGGGCTTGGGATGCCTCCGAACAGCGAGATCGAGAAGCTCGAGCGCCACTGGAAGGATAATCCCAAGGGAACCGTTTTCGCGCCGTACGCGGAGGTCCTCCGCAAGCACGGCGACTATCCCTTGGCCAAGGACGTGCTGCGCCAAGGGCTGGAACTGCACCCGAACCACATTCCTGGCAACATTGTTCTCGGTCGCTGCTGCCTCGATCTCGGCGAGGAGGGCCCCGCCGAGGCGGCATTCACGCACGTTTTGGACCTCGATGGCGAGAACGTCATCGCCCTGAAGGCGCTGGCCGAGATTACCGAACGACAGGGCCGTCTCATGGAGGCGGTCAACTGGCTGACCCGGTTGATCGCCGTCGACCCCAGCAACGAAGAGGCCCGCGAGCAGTTGCAGCGAGTGGACAAGGCCCGGGAGACGGCGTCCGCCACAATGGCGCCGGCGCCCGCCCCGACTACCGCGGCCAGTCCACCCGCCGAAAAGACGGAGGTTCTGCCGGTCATTCAGCCGCCGACACCGCCCGCGCTTGAGCTGTCCACGGCGGAGACCGACGCGGGTGTGGTCGGCGACGCGGCGGAGGTCGGTCAGGAAGGCGACACTGACGCCGCGATCGATGCTGCTTTGGGGCGGCTCAGCGGCCCGACCGTTGCCCCGCCACTAGAGCGGGCCGGGTCCGACATGGGCTCCCCCGCCGCGGCGGGCGGCCATGTCGACGAGCCCTCTCCCGTGGGCCGGGAGCTACTTGGGGCCATGGCCGAGCCCGCACCGGACCTCGAGCCCTCGCTCCTGTCCGACCCGGCGCCGGTAGACCTGGATGTGGGCTCGGGCGCGGCGCCACCCGCCGGGTACGTGATCGGTCTGGAGGATCCCGCCTCGATCGAGCTCCTCCCCTCCACCGGGGGCGAGTTCGAGGTCACCGATGACAGCGCGGCATTGCTTGAGCTTGCGAGCGGCCAGGCGGAGTTTCAGGAGCCGGATGCGTCGGCCGAGCTCGCCAGCTCGGGGAGCGGGAGTTCGGAATACCAGACTCCGTCGGGGGCGGAGGATCTGTTGCAGTCGGTCGCCGGGGCGTCTCCGGCGGCGCCACCGCCGGGGCCGGTGCTGGAGACTTCGGTGACGACGGGATTCGCGGCGATCAGCCTCATGCCGACGCAGGAGATGCCCTCCTCGGCGGAGCCGCCCGGCTTGTCCGTGATCGAGGCGCTGAAGGCGGCGGGCGAAGCCCCGAGCCCGGTGGCCCAGCCCGAGGAAGCGGCCGAGATACCCCGCCCATCGGGCGACTTGCCGCTCATCTTTCCGGACGAGGTCTCCGAGGCGGCTCCGCCGAGGATACGGCGCATCTCGGAGGAGACCGCGGCCGTCAAGGAGCCGCAAGCGCCCGCGGAGGACGAGCCCGCGCCGGTCGTGACGGAGACGATGGCCGAGCTGTACGCCCGACAAGGCCATATCGGCGAGGCGCTCAACGTCTACCGCATCCTGGTCACCCAGCGACCGAACGACAATCGTCTGGCTTCGCGCCTGCGGGAGCTCGAGGAGACTCAGGCCACAGGTTCCCGCCGGATGTCCTACGTTGCGATCGATACCGGGGGGGAGTCGGTCGAGTCCTTCTTCCGGTCGCTCATTGATGCCCGACCGGCGTCGACACCGGGAGCCGCGGCGCCCGAGGGCGGGGAGTCCGTCACCGCGGCACCTACCCGTCCCGCCAAGGACCCCCTGTCCTTGAGTGCCATCTTCGGCGAGGAAGCGGCGGCGGGGTCCGCCACAGGGACAAACAGCACGCCGCAACGGCCCTCCTCCCCGGACTCCTTCTCGTTCGACCAGTTCTTTGCCGGTGGCGCGGCTCCAGCGCCGTCCGAGCCGCGCACGTCCCTCCCCTCGGATGAGGACCTCGATCAGTTCCAGAACTGGCTCAAGAGTCTGAAGCGCTGATGCGCATCGCCGTACTCAACGGGCCAAATCTGAATCTGCTGGGCTCGCGGGAACCCGAGGTGTACGGGCGGACCACGCTGGCGGAGCTCGAGGCGCTGGTTCGGGCCGAGGCGGCGGCGCTCAAAGTAGAACTGAGCTGGTTTCAGACCAACCATGAGGGGGCGTTCGTGGAGGCGGTGCAGGGGCTCCGCGGCGGCGCCGACGGAGCGCTGGTCAACGCCGCGGCGCTGACCCACACCAGCCTGGCCGTTCGCGACGCGCTCCTGGCGGTGCAGGTCCCCTTCGTTGAAGTGCATCTGTCGAACATCTTCGCGCGCGAGGCGGATCGCCGGCACTCACGCCTGGCCGACCTGGCGATCGGCGTGATCGCCGGCTTCGGCGCGACCGGCTATCTGCTCGGCCTGCGCGCGCTGGTGCAGAAGCTGCGCGGTGGGTGACCGGCGGGAGACGCGGCAAGGCCAGCTGCGCGATCGGCTGTCGGCGCAGGGGCTGGACGGCCTGCTGGTGCAGGCCCTGCCGAACATCCGGTACCTTACGGGATTCACCGGGTCCTCGGCTCTCCTGCTGGTGCGCGCATCCGACGCGGTGCTGGTGACGGACTTCCGCTATGCGGCGCAGGCCCCTCGGGAGGTCGGGGCCGCGGCGCGGGTCGAGATCGATCAGGTCAACGTGTGGGAGCGGCTGGGGCGGGTCATCGCCGAACGCCCCGGGGCGGCACTCGGCTTCGAGGCCCACGTGATGACCATCCGGGACCGAGAGCGCCTCAGCTCGTTGCCTCCAGCGCGCTGGGAAGGGATCCCCGACCTGGTGGAGCGGCTGCGCCAGGTGAAGGACGAAGACGAGGTTGCGGCGATCGGAGCGGCCGCCCAGCTGGCGCAGAGCGCGCTGGGGGAAGTGCTCCCGACGATCCGCGCGGGAGAATCGGAGGTGGCGGTCGCGGCGCGGCTGGAAGCGGCTCTCCGCCGCGGAGGCAGTGAGTGGCACCCCTTCCAGACCATCGTCGCGTCCGGGCCCCGTTCCGCGCTCCCGCATGCGCGAATCAGCGACCGTACCATCGAGCGGGGGGAATGGCTGCTGCTTGACTTCGGTGCGCAGGTTCACGGATACTGTGCCGACCTGACCCGGACCTGCGTGGTCGGCGCGCGGGCCGACGAGCGGCAGCGGGCGGTGTACGAGGTGGTCCGTCAGGCCCAGCGGCGCGCGCTCGACCACATCCGCGCCGGGCAGAGCGGGCGCGAAGCCGATGCTTTGGCCCGGGAGGTCATCGCCAGGCAGGGCTTCGGCGAGGCGTTCGGCCACTCGCTGGGCCACGGCCTCGGGCTCGAAGTACACGAGGCGCCTCGGCTGTCGTCCACGGCCGAGTCGGCGCTGCCGGTGGGCGCCGTGGTGACGGTCGAACCCGGGATCTATCTTCCCGGATGGGGCGGGGTGCGGCTCGAGGATGACGTCTATCTCGGCGCGTCAGGACCCGTCGTGCTGTCGGACAATCGGGTTGAGCTCGTGGAGCTGGTCTAGGAGGGAGCGGCGAGCGGGCGCCGGGCCGGACGCAGTCCGGAGCGGGCACTCCTGCTGATCGAACCCTGAACCGTCGGTCCTCAATGAATCCCAAAGAAGCGCAGGAACTCGCCCGGCTCCTGGAGAAGATGCCGGGCATCAAGCCGATCGAGCTCAAGGACGTGCGGAAGCTCGCGGAACTGCTGAACGAGTTCCCGCACATCGGCTCGATCGAAGTGAAGGGGCTCTTCGATACCGGCATCGTCGTCACTCGGGCCGGCGCCTCCGTGGCCTTTGCCGCGCCGGCGCCCGCCGCCGTGCCGCTCGCGGCCGCGCCCGCCCCGGCGGTCGGTCCAGGGGTCGCCGTGCCCCCGGCGGCGACGCCTCCCGTCGCCTCGACGCTCAAGGAGATCAAGTCGCCCATGGTCGGCACGTTCTACAAGGCGCCGGAGCCCGGCGCCGAGCCGTATGTGAAGGTTGGGAGTCGGGTCACTGCCGGCCAGGCGGTGTGCATCATCGAGGCGATGAAGATCATGAACGAGATAGAGTCCGAGGTGACGGGCCTGGTTCGGGAGGTCCTGGTCGACGACACCCAGCCGGTGGAGTTCGGCACTGTCCTCTTCCGGGTTGATCCCAATGCCTGAGCCCACCGCGCCGGCGGCCATCCAGCCGCCCTTCAACTTCAAGCAGGCGATCTCGCTGATGGTGCAGCGCAACGGGTCCGACCTGCTGCTCAAGGTCGGCCGTCCCCCCACGATCCGGGTCAACGGTGAGCTGCAGGGCCTGGAGATGCAGCCGCTCAAGCCGGAGGACCTCAAGCTGCTCGCGGAACAGATCATGACGCCGCGGCAGGTGAAGGAGTTCGCCGAGAAGAAGGAGGCCGATTTCGCGATCGGGGTTCCCGGTGTGGGACGGTTCCGCACCAACATCTACCAGCAGCGGGGGACGCTCGCCTTTGCCTTCCGGGCCATCCCCTACGAGGTGAAGACCGTTCGGGAGCTGTGTCTGCCCGAGGTCCTGGAAGAGATCTCTCTCCGGCCTCGCGGGCTGGTGCTGGTCACCGGCGTGACGGGTTCGGGCAAGTCCACCTCTCTGGCCGCGATGATCAACCATCTGAACCAGAACCGGCGGGTGAACATCATCACCATCGAGGATCCCATCGAGTTCCTGCACCGCGACATCATGGCGAACATCTCGCAGCGGGAGGTCGGGAGCGACACGCTCTCCTTCTCGACCGCCCTGCGCCACGTGCTGCGGCAGGACCCCGATGTGATCCTCATCGGCGAGGTCCGCGACCAGGAAACGCTCGATGTAGCTCTCAAGGCGGCCGACACGGGCCACCTCGTCTTCTCGACGCTGCACACCACCGACGCGACCCAGACCATCAACCGGGTGATCTCGTTCTACCCACCCCATCAGCACCAGGAAATCCGCTCGCTCCTGTCGACGGCGCTGGCGGCGGTCATCTGTCTGCGCCTGGTGCCGCGCAAGGACGGACGGGGGCGGGTGCCGGCGGCGGAGGTGCTGATCAATACGGCGGCTGTGGCGGACAACATCCGGGACATCGAAAAGCAGCTCAACATTCCCGATCTGATCGCAGAGGGCACGGACGCCTACGGGATGCAGAGCTTCGACCAGTCCCTGATGAAGTGGTACCAGGAGGGGACAATCAGCTATGAGAGCGCCCTCTTCTACTCCACCAACCCCAGCGAGTTCGCGCTTCGGGCCTCCGGGATCAACACGACCTCCTCGGCACGCAGCTTCAGCAGCGGCCTGCGGTCGAGTGACTCGGGCGATCTGTCTCAGGATCTGACCCCCTGATGTTCAAGAAGGTGCTCATCGCCAACCGCGGGGAAATTGCCCTGCGGGTCATTCGTGCCTGCCGCGAACTCGGCATCGAGACGGTCGCGGTGTACAGCGAAGCCGACCGGGAGTCGCTGCACGTGCGGTTCGCCGACGACGATGTGTGCATCGGCCCGCCCCCCAGCCGGCAGTCCTATCTCCGGATTCCGAACCTGATCGCCGCGGCGGAGATCACCGGGGCGGACGCGATTCACCCCGGCTACGGGTTCCTCGCAGAGAACGCGGAGTTCAGCGACACCTGCAAGGCCTCCGGGATCACGTTCATCGGCCCGTCGGGAGATCAGATCCGTGCCATGGGCGACAAGGCGACCGCCAAGGGCCTGGCCCAGGAGGCGGGGGTTCCCACCGTCCCCGGGACGCCGGGGACGATCCAGGACCTCGATGAGGCGCTCTCCCAGGTGGAGCGGATCGGCTTTCCCGTCATCATCAAGGCAACTGCCGGTGGCGGCGGCAAGGGGATGCGCGTGGCGCAGGATGCCGAGCAGTTCGCGCAGTCCTTCTCGCTTGCCCAGAACGAGGCGCTGGCCGCCTTCGGCAATGGCGAGGTCTACATCGAGAAGTACCTGGCGCGGCCCCGCCACGTCGAGATCCAGGTCATGGGGGACACCCATGGCAAGGTGGTGCACTTCGGCGAACGCGATTGCTCCGTGCAGCGCCGCCACCAGAAGCTGATCGAGGAGAGCCCGAGCCCGGCTCTGACCCCCGAACTGCGCAGCCGCATGGGAGAGGCCGCCGTCCGCCTCGCCGCCGCCATCGCCTACGTGGGCGCGGGGACGCTCGAGTTCCTGCTCGACGAGGACGGCAGCTTCTACTTCATGGAGATGAATACCCGGATCCAGGTGGAGCATCCGGTGACCGAGATGGTCACCAGCTTCGACCTGGTGAAGGAGCAGATCCGGGTGGCCGCGGGCGCGCCGATCAGCTTTCGCGGCGAGGGCGGACACCTCCGCGGTCACGCCATCGAATGCCGCATCAATGCCGAGGATCCTTACCGGAACTTCCAGCCCTCGCCCGGGCTGATCACCGCCTACCACCCGCCGGGCGGCCCCGGGGTACGGCTCGATACGCACATCTACGCCGGGTACACCGTGCCGCCGTACTACGATTCACTGCTGGCCAAGGTGATCGTGCATGGGAACAGTCGGGCCGAGGCCCTGGCGCGCATGGGGCAGGCGCTCGACAGCTTCATCATCGAGGGCGTCACGACGACGATTCCCTTCCTCGGTCGGATCATTCGCCATCCGGATTTTGTCTCCGGCCACGTGGACACGAAGTTCCTCGAGCGTCATCCGGAGCTGCTCCGCGCCGACGCATGACGCTGGACGTCATGTTCACGCCGGCCGGCCTCGCACCCAGCGAGGTCCAGGGGCGGGTCGTCTTCGTGATCGACATTCTCCGCGCCGGCACGGCCATGTGCGCCGCGCTGGCCCACGGCGCCCGTGCCATCGTGCCGGTGGCGAACCCCGAGGAGGCGCTGCGCCTCGCGCAGACCCTCGGGCCGGGTGAGACCGTCCTGGCCGGTGAACGCCAGACCCTCCGCATTCCCGGCTTTGCCCTGGGAAACTCACCGCTGGAGATGACCCCCCAAGCGGTGCGCGGGCGGACCCTGGTGATGACCACCACCAACGGCACCCTCGCCCTGCTCGCCGTGGCACAGGTCCCGCGCGTGCACGTGGCGGCGGCGGTAAATTTTTCGCTCGTGGCCGCGGTGGCGCGCGAGGCCTGGCTCGGGAGCGCGGATCTCCTGATCGTGTGCGCGGGCCGGGAAGGGCGCTTCGCTCTGGACGATGCCTATACCGCGGGGCGCCTGGTCCAGGCGGCGACCGGCGGCGGGCGGGGCCGCAAGGGGCTCAACGACGCCGCACTTGCGGCACTCGACCTGGTGCGGCGCTATGGCCCTCGCTGGGAACGACCGCTCGCCACCAGTCGAGGCGGCCGGGACCTCGCGGCCAACGGCATGTCCAGCGATATTGCGGAGGCCGCCCGGATGGATGCGTATCCGGTCCTTGCCGTCTTCGCCGAGCGCCGCGTGACCGCCGCCCCGATGGTTGCCCCTCCCGCCCCCCGTTCATGAGCGATCCCCGTCGCCACCTCGGCGCCATTGTGGCCCTCGTCGCGGGGAGCTTTCTCGGCCTCACCCTGCTGCCGGTCCATCTCACCGGCCCACTGGGCGAGTGGCTCGGGTCCACTATCTGGCGGTTGCTCGGCCTCGGTGCGCTGGGCTTCCCCCTGCTTGGCCTGGGGCTCGCCCTGGCCGGTTTCGACCGGCTGCCCGGACTCGACATGAAGCGGGTCGCAGCCCTCGTGATCGGCATTGCCTTTCTGGTGCCTTTTCTCGTCGGCGTGGTCACCGACGTTCAGCCGGAGATCTACGACTCCGGCGCGCTGGCCCCCCGCCTGACCGGTGTCGTTCCCGGGTTCATGGCCTACTACGTGGTCCGGGAGATCGGGCTCGCGGGAGGCATCCTTCTTGGCTTTGCGCTCCTCTCGGCTCTGACGATCGCAACCATCGCCTGGCACCCGCTCGCTCATCTGGCACGCCCCCGGGCCGCCGCGGGAGACGGCCCACGCCACGCCCCCGGCGGCGAGCCGTCCCGAGCGCAGGCGCTGGAGCCGGTTCTCGAGCCCGACGACGAGCTGCCCCCGGTCATCGCTCCACGTCGCGAGAAGAAGCCACGGAAGCTCGGGAAGACGGCCGAGGCGCCGATCGGTGATCCCGCGGATGACGATGTGCTCCCGCCCCTCGACCTGCTGGCGCACCCGCCGGCCCAGGACCGTGACGCCGGGCAGGCGGAGCTGGATCGCCTGGGACAGGTCCTGCTGGAGACCCTCAAGACCTTCAAGGTGGAGGGGAGCATCGCCGGGCGGACCACCGGCCCGGTGGTCACCCAGTTCGAGGTCGTGCCGGCGCCCGGCGTGAAAGTGGGACGCATCGCGGCGCTGGCCGACGACATGGCCATCACGATGCGGGCGCAGTCCATCCGGGTCGCCCCGATACCCGGCAAGGGCGCGGTCGGCGTGGAGATCCCCAATCCGACGGCCCGTATCGTGACACTGCGGGAGCTGCTCGAGGCTCAGGAGTGGGAAAGCTCGCGCGCCGTGCTGCCGATCGTGCTGGGGCGCGATCTCGAGGGGAAGCCGGTCGTGGCCGATCTGGCCCGGATGCCGCACCTTCTCATCGCCGGGGCCACCGGGTCCGGAAAGTCAGTGGCGATCAACACGATCATTACGAGCCTCATCTATCGATACAGCCCGCGGCAGCTGCGGCTCCTGATGGTCGATCCCAAGATGGTCGAGTTGTCGATGTACAACGCGCTCCCCCACCTGCGCCATCAGGTCGTCACTAACAACAACGACGCGGCCACCCTGCTCAAGTGGGCGGTGCTCGAGATGCAGCGGCGGTACGAGCTGCTGCACGCCAACGGGGCGCGGAACCTTGCCGACTTCAACCGGAAGGCGGAGGAAGGCAAGCCGCTCAGGAACCCGCCAAAGGCGAAGCCTACCCTCGCGAGCATCAGTGCGGACTCGGAGACCTCCCCGCCTGAGGATGCGGCCGACGATACCTATCGAGAGGGGCCGTTACCTCTCATCGTCATGATCGTCGACGAGCTTGCCGACCTGATGATGACCGTGCAGAGCGAGGTCGAGACGCCGCTGGCCATCCTGGCGCAGAAGGCCCGGGCCATCGGGATCCACATCATCCTCGCTACCCAGCGGCCATCGGTGAATGTGCTGACGGGTCTCATCAAGGCCAACTTCCCGAGCCGGATCGCGTTCCGGGTCGCGTCCAAGGTGGACAGCCGGACCATCCTCGACCAGAACGGCGCGGAGGCGCTGCTCGGCAACGGGGACATGCTGTTCCTCCCGCCGGGCAAGAGCGAGCCCATGCGCCTGCAGGGCGCCTTCATCGCGACGGAGGAAACCGAGCGCGTGATGCAGTGGTACGAGGCGCGTCGACAGGCCCGGGTGGCGGCCGCGAGCGCCCCGCCTCCGCACGAGGCGGATATCCTCGCCCTGGTCCGCGCGCTCGAGGCCGAGGAGGAGGGCGGAGCGGCAGGCGGCTTCGACGGGGAACGAGATTCCCTCTTCCGGGAAGCCGCCGAGCTGTGTGTCCAGCATCAGGGCGGATCGACCTCCCTGCTGCAGCGCCGGCTCTCGATCGGCTATGGCCGCGCCGCCCGCATTATCGATCAGCTGCATATGGCGGGGATCCTCGGCGCGGCGACGCCGGGGTCGAGCAAGCCGCGGGAAGTGTTGATAGGGATTGAGCAGGTGGATGAGTACTGCCGGTAGGGCGGTAAGGCGGGAAGGCGGGAAGGCGGTAGGGCGGTAGGACGGTATATGCGTTGCCCCCGTACACTGAACGCTGTACGATACGCGCAGCTTCCCCCTCGACTCCCGAGCCCCCGCATGGCACGCCCAGCGCTTCTGCTCGTGGCCGGTGTTGTAATAGGCGCCGGTGCCTGAGGCTGTGACAGCGGTAGTGCGGCCGGGCCGAGTGGCGCGGTTCGTTACACCTCGGTCGTCGCGGGCTACGAGTTCACCTGTGCCCTCACGGATGCCGCCCAGACCTACTGCTGGGGGGCCACCACATTCATCCTGGATTCCGTCCCCCACCTCCTGCCGACGCCGGAACCCCTCCTGGCGCTGAGCGTCGGCGTTGGATCTTTCGGCCAGCAGCTGTGCGGTCTCAGCGTCTCCGGACGGATCTACTGCTGGGGAACTTGTATCAGCGGCATGGACGGGTGGGCGTGGTACGGGGACATGAAATCCCCGGTGGCGATGCTGGCTTCGACCCGGTTCCTCTCCGTGATGGCGGCCGGGGGGGCACGCCTGCGGAGTCGCGGTCGATTCGACCGCGATCTGCTGGGGCTCCTATGCCTCGGGGAAACGGGGGCAGAACGGCCCCTACACGGGCGGCACCTTGCCGGGGGAAACATGGATCGCCGATCTGAACGCCAACCACGTCTACGAAGGCCTGCACTTCACGAAGCTCGCCGGCGGAGATTTGGGTACCTGCGGGATCCGGGGCGATGAACAGGTATCGTGCTGGGGCGACAGCATCGTAGCCGGGAACCCGACGGCAGCTCTCGAGCATGACAGCCTGTGCTGGCCCGCTTCCCTGCGCCAGGATCCCGCTCGACGTCCCGGGGCTCACCCACACCACGGAGCTGGCTGCGGGAGCACTCCGCACCTGCGCCATCGCGGCAGCCGGCGTCCTCTGCTGGGGCGTCGATCAGAGTCAGCCGGTCCCGGTGACCCTGCCGACGGCCGTTCACGATCTGGTCGCGGGCGCGGGCGTCTTCTGTGCCCTAACGCTGCCGCCGGCCGGACAGGCCTACTGCTGGGGTTCCGGATCCCCGCCCGCCCCGGTGGATCAAGGGAGCCTTCGGTTCACCGCACTGGCCGCCGGTTACATACACCAATGCGGGCTGACCGATCAGGCTCACATCTATGGCTGGGGCGACAATGCCGCCGGGGAGCTGGGAACGGGGGACAGGACTTCCTCGGCGACTCCCGTCGCCGTTGCGCCGCCGAGCTGAGCCGTTTGCTGGTGGCCATTGGCCCTTAGCCACGGGAGGCGGCATCTTCGGCCCGCTCACCGCTCACCGCTCACCGCTCACCGCTCACATCTCACATCTCACTGTCTCCGCTCCCCACCTCCCGTACCACCGTCATGAACGCTCCTACCACCGGTCTCGGCCGCTCCTTCGCCCACGCCGCCGCGATAGTCGTTTCGCCGCCAGGGCCGGGAATGGGGAAGTAGCGCACGTTCTTCCAACCGAGCTTCTCCACGGACGCGGGGAGTATCGACACCCCTACGCCGGCCTCCACCAGGCTCACGCTGGTATACAGCTCCCGACTTTCTTCGACGATGCGGGGCCTGAAACCCGCGTTCCGACAGACCGTGAGCACCTGCCCATGGAGCCCGGGAGCGAGCTCGGCGGGAAAGAGTACAAAGGGCTCATCGGCGAGGTCCCGCACTTCGAGGCCACTTGTAGCCGCGAGCGGGTGGCCCTGGTGAATGGCGATCCGGAGGGGCTCCCGCATGACGGTGACGATCTCCAGTTCGGGATCGGGCTCGGGCTCGCGGACGAAGCCGATGTCGATCTCGCGCGCGCGGAGCGCGGCGAGCTGCGGCCCGGTCGGCATCTCCCGGAGATCGAGGTGCACCCGTGGAAAGCGGGCCCGGAATTCGCGGATGATCTGCGGCAAGGCAAGGAACATCACGGTAGCCGCGAAGGCCACGCGCAGCTCCCCCGACTCTCCCTTGCCGGCCCGGCGGGCCGCCGCCACCGCCGCGTCCGCGGCCGCCAGCACCCGCTCGGCCTCGGTCCGGAGCACCCGGCCGGCATCGGTCAACTGCACCCTGCGGCTGGTCCGGTCGAATAGGCGCGCGCCGACCAGTTCCTCGAGGCGCTGGATCTGCTGGGACAGGGGGGGCTGGGCGATACCGAGCCGAGCCGCGGCGCGGCCGAAATGCAGCTGATCGGCGAGGGCCAGGAAGTACCGGAGGTGACGTAGCTCGATCTCTCGGATCATATGCACCAGATATTGATATGCTTGATTGGTAATATTGGACATATGATTGGGCGAACGCTAGCTTAGACTCAAGAAGGACTGCGCGCCGGTCGGAGTCCGTTTCCGAGACCACGCCGGCACGCGTCATCCACGAAGGAGCGCACTCATGGCCACGCAGGTGCGGAGCGCCACCCAGAGCCCGGTCGCAGATCCATTCCCGATCAACGGCACCGACTACATCGAGTTCTATTGCGGCAACGCCAAGCAGGCGAGCCACTACTACCGCTCTGCATTCGGTTTTGAACTGGCGGGTTACCGCGGCCCGGAAACGGGGGTCCGCGACCGGGCGAGTTATCTGCTGGTCCAGGACAAGGTGCGCTTCGTACTCACGTCGGGCTTGAGCCCTGAGTCGCCGGTGGTGGAGCACCAGCGGCGGCACGGCGACGGGGTGCGCGACCTCGCCCTCTGGGTGGATGACTGCCGGAGCTCCTACGCCTACGCCATGGCACACGGCGCCGTCTCGGTGCAGGAGCCAATGGTGCAGCGGGATGAGGGAGGGGAAGTGGTTGTGGCGGCGATCCGCACCTACGGTGACACGATCCACAGCCTGGTCGAACGTCGGAACTACCGCGGCCTCTTTCTCCCCGGGTTCCGGGCGGTGCAGTCCCGGTTCCGGCCGCCCAGCGTGGGACTCCGCTACGTCGATCACTGCGTGGGGAACGTGGAACTCGGCAAGATGAACGAGTGGGTGGGCTTCTACGAGCGGGTCATGGGGTTCAAGAACCTGGTGTCGTTCGACGACGAGGACATTTCCACCGAGTACTCCGCGCTGATGTCGAAGGTGATGGCCAACGGCAACGAGCGCATCAAGTTCCCGATCAACGAGCCGGCCACCGGGAAGAAGAAGTCACAGATCGAGGAGTATCTGGAGTTCTACCACGGCCCCGGCGTGCAGCACGTTGCCATCACCACCGACAACATCGTCGCCACGGTAACGGCACTCCGGGAGCGTGGCGTGGAGTTTCTCGCCGTGCCGCCGTCCTATTACGACACGCTCCTCGAGCGGGTGGGCCGGATCGACGAAAACCTCGAGCCGCTTCGCGACCTCGGCATCCTGGTCGACCGGGATGACGAGGGATACCTGCTGCAGATCTTCAGCAAGCCGGTCCAGGACCGGCCCACGCTCTTCTACGAGATCATTCAACGCAAGGGCGCGCGGAGTTTCGGCAAGGGCAACTTCAAGGCGCTGTTCGAAGCGATCGAGCGGGAGCAGGCGGCGCGAGGCAACCTGTAACGGCCACGGAGGCTGGGCGATGCCGTTCTACCATGCAGTCGGCCAGATGCCGCGCAAGCGGCACACCGTCTTTCGGCGACCGGATGGAGGCCTCTACGCCGAAGAGCTGATGGGGCACGAAGGTTTCGTCGGCACCTCCTCTCTTCTCTATCACACCCATCCGCCTACCACAGTGAAGGCGGCGCGCAAGCTGCGGGACATAGTGTGGGAAGCCGATGAGGCCACCTCCCTGCGTCACCGGCACTTTCTCACCCGCAACGCCAAGAAGGGCGGCAGTCCGACCCTGGATCGCATCCCCATCCTGTTCAACAGCGACATCGGCATGCTGTACGTGGAGCCCGATGAGAACGACGCACACTTCTACCGGAATTCCCAGGCCGACGAGTGCGTGTACGTGGTCGAGGGGAAGGGAGTGCTGGAGACCGTGTTCGGCGACCTCGCCTTCCGGCCGGGTGACTACGTCGTCATCCACCGCAACATCCTGCACCGCTGGCGTCTCGATCTTTCCGGCGGGCCGGCCAAGTTCCTGGTCTTCGAGAGCCGGGGCCACATCCGCTTTCCCAAGCGGTACCACAACGAATTCGGACAGCTCCTCGAGGGCGCTCCCTACAGCGAGCGGGACATCCGGCGCCCCACCGAGGTGCACCCCCGCGATGAGCGCGGCGACTTTCCGCTGCTCGTCAAGCAGTACGACGCCATCAACGAGCTGGTCCTGGATCATCACCCATGTGACGTGGTCGGCTGGGACGGGTACTTCTATCCGTGGATCTTCAACATTCACGATTTCGAGCCGATCGTGGGCCGGATTCACCAGCCTCCGCCCGTCCACCAGACGTTCCAGGGCGACGGGTTCGTGATCTGCTCGTTCTGCCCCCGCCCGTACGATTTCGACCCGAACGCCGTGCCGGCGCCGTACAACCACAGCAACGTGGACTCCGATGAGGTGCTGTTCTACGCCTCGAGCGAGTTCATGAGCCGCAAGGGGATCGAATACGGCTCGATCACTCACCACCCCGATGGGCTGCCGCACGGGCCGCACCCCGGTCGGGCCGAGGCATCGATCGGCGCCAAGGCCACCAACGAGCTGGCCGTGATGATGGATTCGTTTCGACCCCTCAAGGTGTCCCGGACCGCCACGGGGTTCGAGGACCCCAACTACCACAAGAGTTGGCTCGACGCGCAGCACGCCCAGTTCAACCCGCCCACGACGTGACGCTGGCCGGTGGGCCGCCGGCGGGTCAGGCTGAGGTGCTGTCGGCTCCGGCCTGGGTGCCACCGCCGGGGCGGGTGGCGCGGGCGAACCTGACCCGGTTCATCCGGGAGCATCGGCCCGGCGCGAACTACGACGAGCTCTGGCGCTGGTCGATCGAGGCCCCCGAGGCGTTCTGGCCCGCCGTCTGGAGGTTCTGCGGTGTTCTGGCCGAGCCCGGAGCCGGCGCCGATCCGTGGGAGGCGGTGCTCGAGGGCGGGGACCGCATGGCACCTCCCGATGCCAGTCTCGGTCCGCGCTGGTTCCGCGGGGCGCGGCTCAATTTCGCTCACAACCTGCTTCGTTACGACGACTCGCGCGAAGCAATCGTCTTCTGGAACGAGCAGGGTCGCCAGCGCGGCCTCACCTACGCGGAACTGCGCGCCTTGGTGGGCCGCTATGCCGCCGGCCTCGCGGCCTCGGGTGTGGGGCCCGGCGACCGGGTCGCCGGCTGGCTGCCGAACCTGCCGGAGACAGTCATCGCGGCGCTGGCCACGGCGGCGATCGGCGCGGTCTGGTCGAGCTGCTCGCCGGACTTCGGGGACCGGGCGGTGCTCGACCGATTTGGCCAGATCCGCCCCAAGGTGCTGTTCGCCGCGGATGGATACCGGTACGCCGGCAAGGTCATCCCGCTCGACGAGCGGTTGGAGAAGATCGTGGCCGGTCTTCCCGAGGTCGGACGAGTCGTCGTCGTGCCATACCTCAGGCAGGGCACGGCGCCGAGCGCCGGGAAGGCCACGCCTCTGGAGGCCTGGCTGCCGGGCAGCGCCCCGCTCAGCTGCACCCCGCTTCCATTCGATCACCCCCTCTACATCGTCTACTCGAGCGGGACGACGGGGCTTCCCAAGTGCATCGTGCACGGGGCGGGTGGAACCCTGTTGCAGCACCTGAAGGAGCTGGTGCTCCACACCGATCTCGGCCGGGACGATCGCATCTTCTACTTCACCACCTGCGGCTGGATGATGTGGAACTGGCTCATCTCGAGCCTCGCCGTCGGCGCGACTGTGGTGCTGTACGACGGCTCGCCGATGGCTCCGGAGAAGGACATTCTGTGGCGCCTTGCCGAGCGGGAAGGGGTGACGGTCTTCGGGACGAGCGCCCGGTACCTGGCGCTGTCGGAGAAGGAAGGTCTGGCGCCGGGTCGAAGCCGTGATCTCGCCGCGCTCCGGACCATCCTGAGCACCGGGAGCCCGCTCGCGGCCCACAGCTATGACTACGTCTACGAGCAGGTCAAGCCTGATGTCCATCTGGCGAGCATCAGCGGGGGCACGGACATCGTATCCTGCTTTGCCCTGGGCAACCCCATCGCGCCAGTGTGGCGGGGCGAGCTCCAGTGCCGCGGCCTCGGCATGGCGGTTGACGTCCTCGATGCCGCGGGAGAGAGCGTGGTCGGGACGCCCGGCGAGCTGGTCTGTACCCGGCCCTTCCCGAGCATGCCGGTGTCTTTCTGGGATGACCCGGACGGTCGCAAGTACCGCGCGGCCTACTTCGAGCAGATTCCCGGCGTCTGGCGGCATGGGGACTGGGCGGAGCGGACCGCGCACGACGGCCTCATCATCTACGGTCGGAGCGATGCGACCCTGAACCCCGGTGGCGTCCGGATCGGGACCGCGGAGATCTACCGCCAGGTGGAACGCCTGCCCGAAGTGCTCGAGTGCCTGGTCGTGGCCCAGGAGTGGGATGGGGACGTCCGCATCGTTCTGTTCGTTCGGCTGCGCGACGATCGGGTGCTGGACGACGCGCTGCGAGAGAGGATCCGCGGCGAGATCCGGGCCCACGCGAGCCCGCATCATGTCCCCAAGAAGATCCTCCAGGTGGCCGATCTTCCCCGGACGATCAACGGCAAGCTGTCCGAACTCGCGGTGCGTGCCGCGATCCATAATCGCCCCGTCGGCAACTCGGAGGCGCTCGCCAACCCGCAGTCGCTGGATCTCTTTCGTGACCTGGCCGAGGAGCTTGCCCGGTGAGGGGCGCGGCGCGGGCGGTCCTGAGCGGCTTCATCGACTACGCCGGACTCTTTCCGCCCGCCTCACAATCGATGCGCGACGCGGTCCGAAGCTATGCCGCGTATCGCTGCCGGCCCGATGGATGGGCGCTGGGAAGGTTCGTGGTTCCGGCAGCCCGGCTCAGGGAGTGGGAGGAAGCTGTTGCGGACCTTCCGGCCGATCCGGAGGGTAAGGCCTGGCCGCTTTCCTGCCTGTTGGGCCCCGACAGGGCCGAGGACCTTGCGACCATCACGGGCTTTCGCGATCGCAGTGCTGGTGGCACCGCGAGCATCGCGGCGGTGGAAGCGAGGGTCGAAACCGCCGGAGATGTGGAGTGGCTCCGGTCCCGGGTAGGCTCGGCCACGGAGCTTTACCTGGAGGTCCCGCGTGATGGAACGGCACCGGTGGTCTCGATCCTCGAACCGATCCAGCGGGCTGGTGCATACGCGAAGGTACGCGCCGGCGGGATCCGCGCCGAGGAGATCCCTCCGCCGGGGTTGATACTGCGGTTTCTCGAGGAGGCCGCGCGCTGGAAGGTGCCGTTCAAAGCCACGGCCGGGTTGCACCATCCCGTTCGGCGGATGGCTCCCCTCACCTATGCTCCAGGCTCCGCCTCCGCGCTCATGTTCGGTTACCTCAACGTGGTCCTCGCCGCGACGGTGCTGTGGGCCAGGCGTCCGGCCGACGAGGCGGAGCGCTTTCTCCTGGCCCAGAACCCCGCGACCCTCGCAATCGGAGATGCCTCCCTGTGCTGGGAGGGCCTCGAGGTGAGCGTGGAGGAAATCGCCCGTGCCCGGCGCGAGTTCATGCGTTCAATGGGCTCCTGCTCATTTACCGAGCCGGTTGAGGAGATTCCCGCGACATGAACGGAGCCTTCCTCGACATCACTCACGACCCCGCACGACGGAGCTGGGTGGCTAGCGCCAACCTCCCAGAGACGGAGTTCCCGCTTCAGAACCTGCCGCTCGGGCTGTTCCGCTCATCCCCTGCCGAGCGACCCCGGATCGGCGTGGCGATCGGGGACCGGGTGCTGGATCTCGTGGGCACCCTTGAGCGGGGCCACCTCGACCTGCCCGAGCGTTTGGCGGCGCTCTGCCACCTGCCCCGGCTCAACGAGCTGATGGGGTGCGCTCTTGAGTGGCGGCTGGCGCTCCGCCGGGCGCTTTCGGACGCGCTGGGAGAGGGAAGCCCCCTGGCCGCCGACCGGGCGGCGCATGAGCGCCTGCTCCGGCCGCTTCACGAGATACAGCTCCTGCTCCCGGCCGAGGTGGGGGACTACTCGGATTTCTACGCCTCGGTAGATCACGCGACGAACGTCGGTTCGATGTTCCGTCCCGACAATCCGCTGCTTCCCAACTACAAGTGGGTGCCGATCGGCTACCACGGTCGCGCCTCGTCGGTGGTGGTGAGCGGCACCCCGGTGCGCCGCCCGCTTGGGCAGGCGAAGCCGGCCGACGCGGCCGAGCCCCGGTTCGGCCCTTCGCGCCAGCTGGACTACGAGCTGGAGGTCGGAGTCTGGGTAGGAGAGGGGACGGCTCTCGGCTCGCGGATCCCGATCGAGGACGCCGAACGTCATCTGTTCGGCATCTGCCTCCTCAACGACTGGTCGGCCCGCGACATCCAGGCCTGGGAGTACCAGCCGCTCGGTCCTTTCCTGGCCAAGAGCTTCGCGACCACGGTCTCGCCCTGGGTGATCACCATGGAGGCGCTGGCTCCGTTCAGGGTTCCGGCCCCTCCCAGGCCCGCGACCGATCCGGCTCCGCTCCCGTATCTGACCGGGGACGCGGACCGCGCCCGGGGCGGGGTGTCGATCACGCTCGAGGTCCGGATCCAGAGCGCGCGAATGCGGGAGCGGGCGCTGCCGGCGATGCGCGTGTCGCGGACGGATTTTCGGCGCATGTACTGGACGCTCGCGCAGCTCGTCACGCACCACGCGAGTGGCGGCTGCAACCTGCGCCCGGGCGACATCCTGGGCAGCGGAACTGTGTCCGGGCCGGACCCGGACGAGCGCGGTTGCCTGTTGGAGCGAACCTGGCGCGGACGGGAGCCGCTGACGCTGCCCACGGGTGAAACCCGCAGCTTTCTCGAGGACGGGGATGAGGTGATTCTGAACGGGTACTGCGAGCGCCCGGGCGCCAGGCGGATCGGCCTCGGGGAATGTCGCGGCACGATCATCGCAGCATCGGGGACTGAGCCGGTGGGCGCCGGCCGGGATGTTGCGGGTGTGAAGGCACCGAGGGGGGCATCATGACGGGGACATCGACCAGGGGCGTCGCGCCGGGGCTCACTACTACGCGGGCGCCATTCATCGAACAGGCCCAGGCCGATGGGCAGCTGTACATCGAGCAGCCCTACGAACTGTACAGCGAGGAGAACCATCACACCTGGAGCCGGCTGCTCGCCCGGATGCAGGAACGCTGGGAGCGCTACGCCAATCCCCGCTTTCTGGAAGGGATCGCCACGCTGCACCTCGATCCGGACCGGGTCCCGCGCTGCGCGGACATCAATCGGTTCCTCGAGCCGCGGACCGGGTTCAAGGCACGGCCCGTGAGCGGGTACGTGCCCGCCTATCTGTTCTTCGATTCGCTGAAGCGGCGCGAGTTTCCGACCACCATCACCGTCCGGGACGGCGCCTCGCTCGACTACCTCCCTGAGCCCGACATCTTCCACGATGTCGCGGGCCACGTCCCGATGCACACCGACCGGGCCTTCGCGGACGCCCTGGTCCGGTTCGGGCAGTTCGCCGAGCGGGCCGCTCGACGCGCCGCGGAGATCAGGGACGAGCAGGAGCGGATCGCCGTCGTGACGAGCAACATGAAGGGGCTCGCCCGGTTCTTCTGGTTCACCGTCGAGTTCGGGCTGATGCGGGAACGGCCCGACGCTCCCATCGCGCCCGGCCGGGTCCGCGCCTATGGCAGCGGGCTGCTGTCGAGCTTCGGCGAGCTGGGCCATTGCGTGGAGTCGCCCGAGGTGCAGCGCTTCCCGGCCCAGACCGAATGGATCATCAATCAGTACTTCGAAATCCACCACTACCAACCGCTGCTGTTCGTGATCGAGGACTTCGAACACCTGTTCTACCTGGTGCACGACCTGGAGCGCCGCCTCGACGCCGGCCTGCTGGACCACCTGCAGCCCGGCGAGCCGGAGGTGAACGAAGTGGATCTCAAGAGCTTCCTCGAGGCCGCACAGCAGGCCTAGCCCCCGGGCGCGTTTCCGCGTTCGTGGCTGCGTCGCCCGGGCCACGCGCCTTCCCCCCTTCCAGTGCATCGTGCGTCCATGGGACGCACCGCCCGCACCCCGCCACGCGACTGGACCGACCCCCGCCATCGACTGGGCCACACCGGTGAGCTCGAGGCCATCGAGTTCCTTCACTCGCAAGGCTGGATCGTGCTGGCCCATCGCTTCCGCGTCGGCCACAACGATCTCGATCTGGTCATCCGCCGCGGGGCGATGGTGGCGTTCGTGGAGGTGAAGACCCGGGTCGGGGGCGGCTTCGGACCGGGCCGACAGGCGATCGGCTGGCGGAAGCGGCGTACCCTGACGCGCCTGGCCGAAGCGTGGCGGGCCCGCCATGGGGCGCCGGGGGATACCTACCGGTTCGACGTGGTCGAGGTGGTGCGTGGGGGGAGCGAGGCCGGCCGGGTGGAGCACTTGGAGGATGCTTGGCGGCCTCTAGTGTTGAAGTGAATCAAAATGATCCACTAGTAGACTATTGCTTCGGATCATTTTCGGTTTTACATTGGGCATACGATTACTTATGGATCAAAACACTCCACTCTGAGACCCATGGAGATTCCAATGGCTACCGAGGAACAGAAGCTCGATCCTGAACGCCGCAAGGCCCTGAGTCTTGCCATCTCCCAGATCGAGAAGCAGTTGGGGAAGGGCTCGATCATGCGGATGGGGACGGAGAGCCCGCGGGTGCGGATCGCCGCGATCTCCACCGGGGCCATCAATCTGGATGCGGCCATTGGTGTCGGTGGAGTGCCGCGGGGCAGGATCACCGAGATCTACGGTCCCGAGTCGTCCGGCAAGACAACTCTCTGCCTGCACCTGGTCGCCAACGTCCAGAGGGCGGGTGGGGTGGCCGCGTATGTCGACGCCGAGCACGCGCTGGACGTGGAGTACGCCCGGAAACTGGGCGTGGACATCGAGAACCTGCTCGTGTCCCAGCCCGATACCGGCGAGCAGGCGCTCGAGATCGTCGAGATCCTGGTGCGCTCCGGGGCCGTGGATCTGGTGGTGGTGGACTCGGTCGCGGCGCTGGTGCCCAAGGCGGAAATCGAAGGCGAGATGGGGGACAGCCATATGGGCCTTCAGGCCCGGCTCATGAGTCAGGCGCTGCGGAAGCTGGCTGGCGGGATCAACCGGTCCAACTGCGCCGTGGTGTTCATCAACCAGCTGCGCGAGAAGATCGGCGTCATGTTCGGCAATCCGGAGACGACCACCGGCGGCAAGGCCCTGAAATTCTACGCCTCGCTCCGGCTCGACATCCGGCGCATCGGGCCCGTCAAGGAGCGCGAGGTGGTCATCGGCAATCACGTCCGCGTGAAGGTGGTCAAGAACAAGGTGGCACCGCCGTTCAAGCAGGCGGAGTTCGACATCATGTTCGACGAGGGCATCAGTCATGTGTCCCTGGTGGTGGATATCGCCGCGGAGGCGAACATCATTCAGAAGTCGGGCGCCTGGTATTCCTATGGCGATCAGCGGATCGGCCAGGGTCGCGAGAACGCGAAGCTCTTCCTCAAGGACAATCCCGCGCTCTGCACCGAGGTCGAGGCCAAGGTGAAAGAGTTCCTCGGCATGAAGAACGCGGCCGTGACGGTCGGGGCGGAGGAGGAGTAGGGACCGCCCCATGGCCAGACTCACCGGCTTGGAGCGGGATGCCCGGCATCCCGACGGCGTGCGGGTTCTGGTGGATGGGCGGCTGTTCTGCACCCTCAACGAGGCGGCCCTGGGAGAGCTGGGTCTCAGGGTCGGCGTGGAGTGGACGGCGGATCTCGCCGCCCGCGCCAGCCGTGCCGCGGACGAGGAGGCGGCGTGGCGCGCCGCGGTGGCGGCGCTGGCGCGGCGCGGGCACGCGGTGGAGGAGCTGCGACGGCGCCTGGTCCGGAACGGTCACCGCCCCGAGGCGGCGGAGCATGCAATCCAGCGGGCGCTCCAGCGGCGGCTTCTCGATGACGCGGCATTCGCGCTGGCCTACGTGGGCTCCCGTGCTCCGCGAGGGCGGGGCCCCGATCGTCTGCGCCGGGACTTGGCCTGCCTGGGGGTCGCCCGCAACCACATCGAGCGCGCCCTGCAGAGTCAGTGGCCGGAGCCCGAGGACGCGCTGTCGCTCGCCAGAGAGCTCGTGCTCAAGCGCGCCCGCCAGCTTCGGGATCTTCCCCGGGAGGTCCGGCGTCGCCGCCTGGTGGCCTATCTCGGTCGCCGCGGTTTCAGCGGCCGCCCGGTCCGCGAGCTGATAAGCCGGGCCCTTCGCGAGCCATAACTCGCGGCCTGCCTTGGCCCTAGGCCCCGCCGGCCGGTATATTCCGGCCCTATGCAGTCAGCGCAAATTCGCCGGCTTTTCCTCGACTATTTCGTGGGACAGGGGCACCGAGAGGTGCCTTCTTCGTCGCTGCTGCCCGCGGACGACCCGACGCTCCTGTTCACCAACGCGGGGATGAACCAGTTCAAGCGGGTCTTCCTCGGTGTCGAGCAGCGCGACTACCGACGGGCCACGACCTGCCAGAAGTGCGTCCGCGCCGGCGGGAAGCACAACGATCTCGAACAGGTGGGCCATACCACCCGGCATCACACCTTCTTCGAGATGCTGGGGAACTTCTCGTTCGGCGATTACTTCAAGCGCGACGCGATCCGCTTCGCGTGGGAGTTCGTGACGGGGACGAAGTACCTGGGGCTGGATCCGGAACGACTGCGGGTCACCGTTCATCACAGCGACGACGAGGCACGCGGGCTGTGGCGCGAGATCGCGGGGCTCCCCGACGATCGCATCTACGGCCTGGGTGACAAGGACAACTTCTGGCAGATGGGGGACACGGGGCCATGCGGTCCGTGCACCGAGATCTACGTCGACCTCGAATGGAGACCGGGGGATAAGGCGGCTCGGGTCGACCAGGCCCGTTTCGAGCGCCTGGCGGAGGAAGGGCGCTTCCTCGAGATCTGGAATCTCGTCTTCATGCAGTTCGATCGCTCCGCGGACGGGACCCTCGTGCCGCTGCCCAAGCCCTCGGTGGACACCGGTGCGGGCCTGGAGCGGATCACCGCGGTCCTGCAGGGCGAGGACTCGAACTTCCACACCGACCTCTTCATGCCGCTCATCACGAGAGTGGCTGAGCTGGTGGGCCGGCCCTATGACCGCGGCGCCGGTGGGGCGTCGTTCCGGGTTCTCGCCGATCATGCGCGGGCCGTCTCGTTCCTGCTCGCGGACGGAGTCTATCCTGCCAACGACGGCCGGGGATACGTCCTGCGCCGCATCCTGCGCCGGGCGGTGCGGCACGCCTGGCTCCTCGGACGAAAGGAGCCGACGCTCGCCCCTCTCACGGAGGTGGTGGTCCGGCAGATGGGGGAGGTATACCCGGAGCTCCGCGCCAAGGCGGCCTACATCGCGGATGTGACCCGGCAGGAGGAAGAGCGGTTCCTGGCCACCATCGAGGGAGGCCTGGGGCGTCTCGAGGAGTTGATTGCTACGGGGGCCAGGACGATCTCCGGGCCGGAGGCGTTCAAGCTGTACGACACCTTTGGGTTCCCCATTGATCTGACGGAGATCATCGCGGAGGAACGGGGCCTCAAGGTGGATCTGCCGGGCTTCGAGCGCGCGCTCGAGGAACAACGGCAGCGCTCCCGCGAGGCCCGCAAGGGCGCCGGGGGAGCGGTGCTGGCCGGCAAGGACGAGGGCGAGGGATGGCGGAGCCTCTCCAGTGCCGCTTCACACTTTGCCGGGTACGAGGCGCTCGATACCGAGACGGAGATCCTGGCCTATCGTCTCGGGGAGGGGGTGGGGACGGCGGAACTCCGCCTGCGCGAGAATCCGTTCTACGCCGAGGCCGGCGGGCAGGTGAGTGACACCGGCACGGTGCTTGGCGATGGGTGGGCGCTTCAGGTCGAGGCCGTCCGGAAATCGCCCGCGGGCAACGTGGTCTCCGGAACGCTGTCCGGCGAGTTCGCGCCCGGCCGCGTCAAGGCCCACGTCGACCGCGACCGGCGCCGGGACATCGAACGGAATCACAGCGCGACCCATCTGGTGCACTGGGCTCTCCGGAGTCGCCTCGGCCCCCACGTGCGGCAACAGGGCTCGCTGGTCGAGGCGGGCCGGCTCCGTTTCGACTTCTCGCATCACGGACCGATTGACGAAGCGACTATGTCGAGCATCGAGCGGGACGTGTACGACCAGGTCCTCGAGAACTGGCCGGTAGAAGTCGAGGAAATGGCGTATCCCGATGCCCTCAAGCTCGGGGCGATGGCCTTCTTCTCCGAGAAGTACGGCGACCGGGTGCGCGTGGTACGGATGGGGCCGTCACTAGAGCTGTGCGGCGGCACCCATGTGCGGAGCACGGGGCAGCTCGGTCTCTTTCGAGTGTCGGGGCAGGGCGGGGTGGCTGCCGGCGTTCGACGGGTCGAGGCGATCACGGGCCCGGAGGCGTATCGGAGCGTCGAGCGCGAGGAGCGACTCCTAGAACAGGTCGCGGACACCCTCAAGGCTCACCCGGACCAGGTGCTCCGGAGGCTTGACCAGGTGCGGCAGGAAAAGGAGAAGCTCGAGACCCGCCTCGCTCAGTTGCTCAAGTCGGGTGGCGGAATAAGGGAATCGGTCGGCGAGACGGTTCAGGTCGGACCGGTGTCCCTGACGCTCGCCGAGACCACGAGCGAGGATCGGGAGGAAGTGGCCGGCCTCGCCGACCGATTCCGGGAGGGAAAGCGCCAGGCGGTGCTGGTCCTGTTCTCCCAGGCGGGGCGCGGCGCCGTCCATGTGGCTCTCACGGACGATCTGGTCCGGGCCGGAAAGAAGGCGGGCGACCTGGTCAACCGGATTGCGCAGGTGAGCGGGGGGAAGGGAGGCGGGCGCCCGGGATTTGCCTCCGCGGGCGCCGGCGACCCCGGCAAGCTGGGCGCCGCGCGCGCCGCCGCTCCCGGGATCGTCGAGGCCTGGCTCGCCGCGTGATGAACGAGCGACCGCTCTCCGCTACCCGGCGCTGGGTACTGGCGCACACCGCGCAGGGCCCGCAGGGCCTGCGCGAGCGGGTGCTGGAGCATGCCGGCGCGGTCAGCGAGGACGGCACCCTCGCGGAGTATCTCGCGCTCGCGGCCGAACGGGTCCTCGCCATCGTCGAGGAGCACCCCGGCGACCGATCCATCGCGTTGGACCTGCTGGCGGCGGATGCGCTGATTACCCTGGCGCTGCTCGCGCAGTCCGAGCGCGCGCCCGAGGCACTGGGAACCTTTGCCGAAGGACTACTCGCGGCCGAGCGCGTCGTCTGAGTGATCGATCTTCACAGCCATCTCCTCCCCGGCGTTGACGACGGCTCGAAGAGCGTCGAGCAATCGCTGCAGGTGCTGTCGCGATTCAAGGACCAGGGAATCGCGGGCGTCTGCCTCACGCCCCATCTCCTCGCGAGCCTGGCGCCCTACCCCCTGCCCGAATCCCACGACCGGGCCTTTTCCGCCTTGCAGGCGGTCGCCCCGCCAGAGGTGCGCCTGTACCGCGGGGCGGAGATCATGCTGGACCGTCCGCTGGGCGCCGCCGTGGCGGAGGAACGGCGCATCACGCTGAACGCCAGCCGGTACGCGCTGGTGGAGTTTCCGCGGGTGGTGGTCGCCCAGACCGTGGAGCACGCCGTCGCCAATGTCGTGGCGATCGGGCTGGTACCGGTGGTGGCGCATCCGGAACGCTACCGGTGCTGCACTCCCGACGCGGTGCGGCGCTGGAAGGCGCTCGGCGCACTGATGCAGGTGGATGGTCCCACTCTGCTCTCCTCCCGCTCCCGGGGGCTGCGCGCGCGCCAGCTGGTGGAATTCGGCCTCGCCGACATTGCGGCCGCGGACAATCATGGCGATGAGCGCAGCCTGCGCCTGGTCCGGGATGCCTTCGTGGAGCAGGGAGGAGAGCCTCAGGCGGAGCTGCTCATCAGCGCGAACCCGCTCGCCATCGTGGAGGACCGGACGCTGGAGCCGGTCCCGCCATTTATCTGGCGCGTGTCCCTGAGTGACCGGGTCAAGGCCCTCTTCGGCCGCCACACCGACCTGGACCGCCCGTGATCTCGCTGTCGGGGAAGCGGGTCATCGTCACCGGCGGCTCCCGCGGAATCGGCCGGGCGACGGCACTGCTGTTCGCCCGCGCGGGCGCGGACGTCGCCCTGACCTGCCGCTCGCGCCGCGCGGAGGCGGACCAGGTGGCCGAACAGATCCGGGCCCTCGGGCGGAAGGCGTGGGTCGGTGAGGGCGACCTCGGTGACCCGGCGTTGGTGGACTCGGTGTTTGCCGGGGCGGTGGCTGCCCTCGGTGGGCTCGACTGCTTCATCGGGAACGCGGGAGTCTGGCCGCCGGAGGAGACCGCGGTGCGAGACATGGCCGTGGACCGCTGGCAGGCCACGATGCGCGCGAATCTCGACTCGGTCTTCCTGACCACGCGGGCGGCCCTGCGCCACCTCGGGCGCCCCGGCCGCATCGTCCTGGTGGGGAGCACGGCGGGCCAACGGGGCGAGAGCTTCCACGCCGACTATGCCGCCACCAAGGGCGCCATGATCTCGTTCGTCAAGTCGCTGTGCATCGAGTGCGCCCCCGGCATCACGGTCAACTGCGTGGCCCCCGGGTGGGTGGATACCGAAATGAGCTGGCCGGCGTTCGGCGATGGGGGCCGCGAGCGGATTGCGCGCACCATTCCCCTGGGCCGCATCGCCAGCGCGGAGGACGTAGCGGGTCCGATCCTCTTTCTCTGCAGCGAGCTGGCCGCCCACGTGACGGGGGAGATTCTCAACGTGAATGGCGGGAGCGTCCTGTGCGGCTAAGCCCGGAGCTCGCCTGAGGGCGGCCCTCGGATGACGCCAGCTGGATACAGCCGGCCACCTCGCGGTCTGATACTCGCATGATCCATCTGATCTTCACGGGCGGCACCATCTCGATGCAGCGGGACGAACGGGCCGGGGGCAACGTTCCGGCCC
Organism: Gemmatimonadales bacterium; assembly: GCA_035501775.1. GTDB lineage: Bacteria > Gemmatimonadota > Gemmatimonadetes > Gemmatimonadales > GWC2-71-9 > JADJOM01. The sequence continues at coordinate 94,736 of DATJVM010000076.1, forward strand.
ATGGGGGCGAGGCCCTGGTGGCTCTCGCGCCGGGCCTCCGGGATCTCGGCCCGCTTCGGATCGACGACTGGGGGCGCTACCCTGCCGCCCACATGGGACCCGCCAAGCTCTGGGAGCTGCGTAATCACGTCGAGCGGGTCATCCGCACCGAGCGGCCAGCGGGCATCGTCCTCACGCACGGCACGGACAC
>DATJVM010000077.1:0-57521 GCA_035501775.1 Gemmatimonadales bacterium
ATCCCCAAGAGCTTCCGCTAGAAGCAACAGGTCCCCCAGCTGACCGCGGCGATGGGGATGGGGCACCACGGAGTGCCAGAGCAGGTGCCAGGCTTCGCGTCCCGGCGGAAGACGGAAGAGCCCGGGAAACGCCTGGTGCTCCCTTAGAGATTCCCATAGCTCCGGCCCAATGGCCAACCCATCTCCCAGCTCATGGTGTACCTCGACCGAGATGCCCTCGGGCGGCGCGCGGACCGGAGCGTGTACCCGGTGAATAGAAAGATCCTCGACATAGCCCATGAACCCGCGGTACCCACGGGCGTCGAGAAGCGCCAGCAGCTCCCGGATCCGATCACGCGGGACCAGCACGTCGAGATCCACCGAGGGAAGGCGCACCCGGTGTGCGGCCGTCTTGAGGGCCACCACGGGGGTATCGTGTTCCCTGGCCCAGCCCGCCAACTGGGCCAGGGCCGCATCCCGAAGCAGCGACAGCTGCGTGTCGCGGAGGGCCTGCTGTTGGATGACTGGAGGGGTAGCCTCACCCAGCCTGCTGGCGAGCGGGAGGGCCGCGCGTTCCGCGGCGCAGAGGGTCTGCCAAGCCTGCGGGGTCACAGCAGGAGGGCCATCGGCGGGACCGGGTGCCCCCACCACTTTCAAGGCCCAGGCCCGAAGGCTCAGCGTCTCGATGACGACCGGGGGCAGAGGCACGCCTCAAGATACGCAAACCCACCGTCGCGGGCCGCGACGGTGGGTTTGCCGAGCGAGGCAGGTTCCGACTACTGGATCCCGTGCAGGAAGATCCCTCCATCACCCACGACGAACGATTCGGTCAGGCTTGGAGCCCAGACCCCGCGCAGCGTGATGGACCCTACCCCGCTCCCCATGAAGCTCCAGTGGCCACCAGTACTCAGGTCCGAGTTGTCCTGGTGGAACACGTGGCCGCTGTCACCCACCGCATACACATCTCCCGGGCCGGAGCCGAAGACGGCATGGAGCAGTGTAGTATCGCTGCCAGCGGTGGGGATGTCTTTCCAGATGCCGGTGCCGTCCAGGTGGAAGATCACGCCGTGCGTAGCCACGGCCCAGACATCGGTCGCCGACGTCCCCCAGACGCTGTGGAAGTACCGCTTCGCGTAGCCCCCCGTCGAGTCGGTGACGTCGTAGGCGGCCGAGGTCCATGTCGTGCCGTTCCAGTTGAGGCGTCGGCCCGAATCACCCACGATGAAGACGTTGTTCGAGGCCGTTCCCCAGACTCCGCCGAGATCGAGGGGAGCCCCTGTCCCGTCCTTGGCGCTATCTACTACCACCGGGGACCACGTGGTTCCGTTGTAGTGGAGGACCGTCGCCGCCTGCCCCACCGCCCACACGTCGGTACTCGATGTTCCCCACACGGAGAACAGGGAATCGGTGGTGCCGCTGGTCATCGCGGTCCAGGTGGTACCGTTCGCGGAGTGGAGGATGGTGCCACCGCTCCCCACGGCATAGAGGTCAGTGGCCGTGGTGCCGAACACGCCGTAGAGGTTCGCGGTGGTCCCGCTCGTCACCGCGCCCAGAGAGCTTCCGTTCCAGTGGAGAATCGTCCCGGCGTCGCCTACGGCGTAGACGTCGTTCGAGGCCGATCCCCAGACCCAGTTCAGGTTATTCCCACCGGTGCTGCCAGACGTTCCCGTCCAGTTGACCCCGGAGTTGGTAGATGACTTGAGCGTGCCGCCGAGCCCTCCGAGGAAGACATCAGTCCCGGAGCCGGCGACGGAAGTCAGTGACGCGCCCGCCACCACGGTCGAAGTAATGTTCGTCCAGCTCGTCCCGCCGCTGGTATTCTGGAGCACAACGCCGGCGGGTCCGACCGCGAAGACGTTCGTGGAGCCGGTGCCGCCCACGGCTTGGAGGTTCACCGTTACGGGAAGTGTGGACTGCTTGCTCCAGTTGGAGGTGGTGGTGCCGGAGCCATGCCAGATGGCGCCATTCGGCATCCCATTCGTGGTGTCGGCGTCTCCCACCACATAGACATCGGTGGCGCTGCTCCCCCAGATGCCGCGGAGGGTCCGGTCCGAGGAGATCCCGGTGTCGGTCCAGCCGGATCCGTTCCAGTGGATGAGCGCGCCCTTCTGGCCGGCCACGTAGATGTCAGTCGCGGAGGTGCCCCACACGGCGTAGAGCGTGTCACTGTACGGCTCCGTGGTGAGCGCCGACCAGGAAGTGCCGTTCCAGTTCATGAAGAGCCCGGCGTCTCCCACCGCGAAGCAGGAAGTGGCGGAGGCGCACCAGACGCCACGCAGGCTGCTGGCCGTGCCCGTGGTCAGGCTCTTCCACGTGGTCCCGTTCCACTGCAGCGCAACGCCCCCGCTCCCCACGGCAATCGCTGAGGTGGAGGAAACTGCCGAGACCGCATTGAGGCCGTTGGTTGTGCCGCTGGCGGAGAAGCCCCAGCTGGTCCCGTTCCAGACCCGGATCACGCCGGCATCACCGACCGCCAGGCAGTACGTTGTAGAGGCGCAGGACAGCCCACGAATCGACGCGCCGCTCTGCTGCCACCGCAGGATCCCATCGCTCATCGGGACCTCGGCGGAAATCTCCACTTGGAAACTGAAGGTCGTCACGGTGCTGGGCACCGTGAATTGCCAGTTCTTGGAGGTGCTGGTTGCTCCCGGCGCAAGGATCCCGCTGTACACGAACGCCGGCTGAGATGGAAGATTGACCGCCACCGTGCTGTCGGCGTTCGCGACGGTGACCGTTCCGCTTCCGCTCGTTACCGCCGGCAGGGTGTAGAAGAAGACTCGAATGCCCCGGCCGTCCGCGAAGTTGCCGTCGGTGGTTCCCAGCGGCTGGGCCGAGAGATTCTGCACCGTGACGTTGGTCTGGAAGACCGATGTGCCCGAGTTGTACGAGGTGCCGCTCGAGGCCAGGAGGACGTAGATCCCCTGGCCGCCGACGGTAATGAATCCGCCGCCGTCGGCACGCATCTTCACCGGGGCGTCGCAGGTAAGAGTGCCAGCCTGGACCTGGGCGACGCACTTGACGGACGCGAGGACCGTTTCGGTTCCACCAGCCGTGCCGGGTGCCCCAGGGCCCAGTACGGGCTGCTCCGAGCACGCCGCCGCGGCCAGGGCCAAGCCTGCGGTTCCGAGAATGGTACGTAAGCGACTCATCAGGGTTGCTCGCTCTCAGGTGGTCGTCATTGCCGCGTAGTGCGCAGCCTAAGGCCTAGAAAACGGTGCTCCCGCCACCGCCGGTTCCACCCCCGCCGCCAATCGGGCCGCCGCTCTGTAACGTCAGCTCGGTGAGCTTGGGCAGCTCGACGATAGTCGGGTTCTGCCACGCACGACGTTTGGTGGGACTCCGGCGAGTACCGGCCTCTGGGGAATCGGGCTTTTCGATCATGACTTCATCTCCGATTGGGGCCGGTAACCGTACCAGCTCCGGGGGCTGTCGTGGTCCCTGCTCACGATCGTCTAAACGGGGTGAACCTTCTCGCCAATCACGGTTTGCAATATTCTGGCCGGGACCCTGAGTCCCCTAGGTACACTTGGCTCGCCGCACCGGGAAGCCCTTACCGGTGCCTTCTGTTACGCCCTGATACATCGAGACTTACCTTAGAGGGCCCTCAATCTGCCAAAGCTCCTCAACTGGCTGGACTCGCTTCAAATCCCCATTCCAAGCCCCCGATCGAGACCCGGGGCCCAGCATCTTCCCAACATGTGCGGCGATGTCACCACACCACCTCATTTGCTTTGGCTCAACGCACTCCGCGCTGCATCGTGCCGGTATCCCCGGTGGCAAAGACCGCCGACTCCCCTGCACCCCAAACCCCTCGCATCCGGTGGGTTGAGCCGGTCGCGAGCGGCACCCACACCGATCCGTTCCAGGCTACCGCGCTGCCAAGATCACCTACCGCGATGCAGTCGGAGGCTGTGCTGCAGGTCACCCCGTTCAGGTTATTCGTGGTTCCGCTCGCCACGGCCGACCACGTTGAACCGTCATCGGACGACCTCAGCACCGTGCCGCCGTCTCCTACTGCGAAGAACGGGCCGCCTGACACGCCACCCACGCCGTAGAACGTGGTTCCCGAAAAGCCACTCGGAATCGTGCCCTGGGCCCAGGTGGTTCCGTTGGTCGAGTGCAGGACGGCGCCGCTCACGCCGACGGCGAAGAGGTCGGTGGCGGACGTGCCCCAGACCTGGTAGAGAAAGGTCGCCGGCACGGTCACCGGGCTCCATGTAGTGCCGTTGGACGAGCGATAGATGACGCCGCCGCTTCCGGCCGCGTACAGATCGGTGGGAGAGCTTGCCCACGCCGAGTTGAGGAACGGCGCCGCAGAAATCGTGACCCGATTCCAGGTCGCTCCCGCGTTCGAGGAGTAGTAGACAACCCCATACGTCCCGACCGCCACAAGCGTGTTCCCCGAGCCCCCGACGCCCCACATGAGGTCGGTGGAGAACCCCGCGACGGAGTCCCATGCGCTCCCGTTCCAGTTGAGGAGCTGGCTCCGGGACAGCTGCTCGATGAAGGTCTGCCCGACCGCGTAGACGTTGCTCGCCGAGGTGCCCCAGATGCCGTAGGTGGTCAGATCGGGCGACAGCGAGTCCCGAAGCCAGCGCAGGATGCCTGACGCCTGCGGCACTTCCGCGGTGACGTACACCTGGAAGTCGAACGAATCGATCGTCCCGGTGAGCTGGAAGTCCCAGGCCTTGGCGCTCGAGGTGGCGCCGCTCGCGAGGATGCCCGGATACTTGAAATACGGCTGATTGGGCCCGGTGAAGCTGGTGGTGCTGTCGCGGTTCGCCACCGTCACGGTGCCGGTACCGCCGTGTCCGGTTGGCCCGGAGCTGAAGAACACCTTGACTCCACCGGTGTCGGCGGCGGTGCCGTCGCTGGTACCGAGCGGCTGAGCCATCAGGTTCTGGACCGTGACGTTGACGCTGAAGACTCCGGTGGGTCCGTCGTAACTGGGAGAATTGGAGGCGAGCGTGACGTACAACCCCTGGCCCCCAATGGTCAGCGACCCGGCCCCCGAAGTAGTCGCGCGGGTTGTCGCACCATCGCAACGTAAGACCGGGCCCGCCAGCACCGCCGTGCACCGGTAGGCCGCAAGAGCAGTGGGAGTGGAGACCGGCCCAAGGTCGACAGGCGTGTCGGCGCACGCGGCTAGAAGCAGGCTGACGCCGAGGCCCGCTAACCGCGCGTATCTCCCGACGCCGGTTCGCGATAGGTCGGCACAGAGCCCCCCGGCGGGCACACCGCTGCCCACCGGCGGTGTGGCTCTTGCTGGTCTTTTCAAGGCGGTAAACTCAATATTCATTGGCAGGTAGGCCAGCGGCAACATCCGGGCCGACTTCCGGAGCGGAGATACGTGATCGTATTTGGGTTTGCGCTGACCGAGCACTGCAACCTGCGCTGTCCGCATTGCATCCGGGATGACGTCACCACCGTCCGGTCGCTGCCCGCCGAGCTGGTTCTCAGGGTCGTGGACGACGCCCGGGCGCTGCTCGGCCCCATCATCGCGAGTTTCACCGGCGGCGAGCCGCTGCTCCATCCCGAGTTTGACTCCCTGATAGACCAGCTGGCTGCGCGCGGCGTTCCCTGGCGGATGGTTTCCAACGGCTGGCACATGCGGCGCATCATGCCGCTGGTGGACCGCGCGCCACCGCAATACATCCGGCTTTCCCTCTCCGGTGCCACGCGCGAAACCCACGACCACGACCGCGGCCGCGGCTCCTTCGACCGCGTCCTCCTTGGCCTGGGCCTCCTCACCAGTCGGCAGATCCCGACCGCGCTCTCACTGGTGCTCGATCGCCGGAACCGCCACGAGCTCGAGGTCGCGGTGGACCTGGCCGAATCTCTCGGGGCCATGCGGCTCCACCTGATCCTGCCGCAGCCGGTTCCCGGCTCGATGGCCCGCGACTCCGACCTCCCGCCCGAAGAGTGGCTGCCTATCCGCCGTCAGGTGACCGCTCTCGCCATGGCGCCGGGGCGCCGCACCGCCATTCAACTCGATTATGGCGCGCCGTTCGACGGCCCGGAGTCGCCGTGCGAGACCTTCCTGGGGCAGCGCATCTATGTGGACGCGCGGGGCCAGCTCTCGACCTGCTGCCAGCTCTCGGAATACGGCTTCACGCCGAGCGACGTCGTCGCCGATCTGAGCCGAACCAGCTTCGCGGACGCTTTGCCAATCTATCGTGCGCGGCTCGAGGAGCTGCGCATCGCCCAGGCGCCGCGAGAGGATCCAGGCGACGGACTGGCCACCTTCCCCTGCCTCCGCTGCGCCCGCGCCTCGGGGAAGCTCGCCTGGCTCAGCCGTTACCCGGGGACGCCGTGGCAGCTCGCCGCCGGAGCGTCCGCGATGCCTGTTCGCGACCCGGCTCCCCTCGCCACGTGAGGTGCCTCGGGCTCGGCCTCGCGGCGCTCCTCTCGCTGGGCTGTAGCGACGGAGTCACCGCGCCTCCGGGCACGCGGGTCGAGGTGTCGGGCCGGCTCGAGCGGGGCGGCGTGATCGTGCTCCACCTCATCGCCGGTGGCGACACCGTCCCGCCCGGAGCGATCACCTGGGAGGCCTTCCCGTCCGGCGTGGCCACCCTCAGACCCGATACCCTGGGGGGCGCGCTGCTCCTCCCGGTGGCGACCGGTACCATCACCGTCGTCGCGCAGGCGAACGGCGCCGTGGTGGAGCGCGCCCTCGCCATCGCTCCGCCGCCGAGCATCGTCTTTGCCCTGCTAACTAACGGCAACCGTGATCTCTGGCGTGTGGCGCTGGACGGGAGGGACACCGCCAGGCTCACCACGGACCCCGCCGACGACCGCCTGCCCACCGCCGCGGCGGGCCGCATCGTCTTCGTGAGCACCCGGAACGGCGCGAGCGGCCTCTTCGCCGTCGGCTACCAGGGTGGGGCGGTCACTCCAGTCCTCACCTCGTCGGCGTTCCTCGATCAGCCCGCGCTCAGTCCGACAGGGGGGAGACTCGCGTTCGTCTACGCCGACTCAGGTGCCCCAAAGGTGTGGGTCGCCAACGGGAACGGTTCGGGGGCACGGTGGCTGGCGCCGAGCCTCGGGTTCCTCGGCTCGGTAGAGGGCTGGCCGGCGTGGTCGCCGGACGGGACCCGACTCGCCCTGATGAGCACCGCGCCCGGGCCGAGCTCACTCTTCGTGGTGGATCCGTCGGGGACGGTTCTCGACACGCTGGTGGACACGATGACGGCGTTCCAGCCGGCCTGGAGCCCGGACGGCGGTCGGGTCGTCTTTGCCGGCGCACCGACGGGGCAGAACACGTCGCTCTTTGTCGTATCGATCGGCGGCAGCACCGCGCGACTGACCAATCGCGCGGGGCACGACGATTCGGACCCGACCTGGCTCCCCGATGGCCGCATCGTCTACCTGGCTTCGCTGACCGACAGCACCGCGGAGCTACGCTGGCTCGACCCGACTGTGCCGGGCGTCACAGTTACCATTCCCCTTCCGCCGGGGCTGCCTTCGTCTCCGCGGTATCTTCCACCAACCTGAACGAGAGCCACCGATGCCAGCCGCCCGTATACCCGAGGACGTCCTGACCGCGCACCTGCCGGGGGAGGCGGTGCTGCTGCATCTGGGGACCAAGCGCTACTATCGGCTCAACGAGACGGGCGCGGCGATCTGGCGGGAGCTCGAGGCCAAGGCCGGGCGCGAGCACATCGTCAGCGCGCTGTGCGAGCGGTTCGAAGTCAGCCGCGACGACGCGGAGGCGGCGGTCCAGGCCCTCCTCACCACCCTCGAGGCGCAGGGGCTACTCCAGACGGCGGCTGACGAGTGACCACGCCCCTTTCCCTGCCCGACCGGATCGTCGCCCGGCTGATGGCCGTGATCGGCCCTCCCCTATCGGGCACATCGCTGATCGGGCGCGTAACCCGGCCGCCCCATCCGGGCATCCCGTCGGAGGGCGCGGCCCATTCGGCCCGCGCCGGCTCGGCCAGGATCCTCGCCGAGACCACCGAGCATCACGTGCGCCGGCTGGCGCGGTTTGCCCGGGCTCCGCGACGGCTGGGGCTTCCGGCGGTGCCCGGCTGGCGCGACACCTGTCTTTCGCGCGCGTACGCCGCCACGCTGGCGCTCCGGGCGCGCGGCATTCCGGCGGTGCTCTCCATCGGGGTTCGCGGCGAGCGGACCGCGGCCGGAGCGGTTTCCGCCCATGCCTGGGTGACGCTCGATGGCGAGTCGCTCCTGGATCCCACCGCCGGCGACTTCACGCCCCTGAGTGGCGGCCGGACCGTGGCCGGCGTGTCATTCGAGCCGTGACGAGGGCGCGCATCGCCGTGGCCGACGGGGGTCTCTGGCTGGAATCCCTCCCTGATCACGACGAACTCATCCGGCGCTGGCTTCCACGGCCGCACCCTGACCCCAGCTCTCCGCTCGTCACCGTCAGGCTCGGCCGGCTCCCGGACGGCGAACGACATCGCCTCCTCGCCCATACCGACAAACCCGCGCTCACCCTGGGGCCGGTTCGAGCCTGGGTTGATCCAGGCACGCGAGCGGTATCACTGGCGGGACGCTTCGGAGCGGGGCTAGTGAACCTGGCGGCCGGGGCCGCCGAACTCGATCCTGGCGACTCCCCCGAAGAGGGCTACGCCATGCTCACCTTGGCGGCGGGGCTCCTCCTGGCCAGCGTCGGGCGGGTGCTGCTCCACGCCGGTGCCGTGAGCCGGCCTGACGGTGGAGTCCTGCTGGTGGCGGGCGACACGCACTCGGGCAAGTCAACCACCACGCTCACCCTCGCGCGTCTTTCCGGGTGGGCCTGGCTCTCGGATGACCAAGTCGTGCTGGCGTCGAGGGATGACGGCGGGGTGGAGGTCTTCGGCTGGGCGCGACGCCCCCACCTCGATACGGGATACCTGTCAGGAGAGAGCACGGGACAGCGGGGCGATGCGGAGATGCGGTTTCTCGCCGGCCTCACCTGGAGCGGCCGAGGGCCGCACACCGGCACGCTGCTCCCGCGAATCGAGCCCAACGGACGCTCGGTCGGAAGAGGAGCGTCCGCGGGCGCGGTCATGGAAGCACTAGTGCGTCAGGGGGCGTGGATCATGGCGGAACCAGAGACGGCACGGTCCACCCTCGGCGTGCTGCAGCGCGCCGCTGCCTTACCCGCGCGGGCCCTGGACCTCGGCCCCGACAGCTACGCCCGGCCCGACCGCCTGGCTACGCTGCTCTAATTCGAGACCGGTCCCATCTGCACGACCTCGAAATCGCTGCCGTGCACCTGCTTCAGCGTGTTGAGCTCGTCGTCGCTCCAGCGCGCGTCCGGGGCGCCGGAGAGAAACCAGTTGCTGCCGTTGTCCGCGACCATCATCCCGTAGGTCTTGAGAGCCTGCAGGATGACACGCGCACTCGCCGGATATCCGCTCAGGTCGAAGCTCGCCTTGAGCCGGACCCGCATCCCCATCGGGGGAAGGGACGAGCTGGTATCGCTGCTTGCGTAATGGCGGGCGGGGGCGACGTAGGCGCGCCGAGTGTGCGCGACCGTGAAGCGCAGGGCGTGGAGAATCGCTCCCCGGCCCACCCCCTCGTCGTACCGCACGAGGCCGGGAAAGATCGGCAGGCCGGCGGCGTCGGCGGAGGTCCAGCCTGCGGGCCGCAGGCTGTCGCTGGCCAGGTCGAAGATGGCACCGGACCCCGCCTGCCAGCCGTTGCTGTTCGGGTAGGCGCTGTACAGCTCGTAGAGCACCCAGCGATCGCGATCGATCACGAGCACATGGCGGTCGCCGGTGCTCGAGGCACCCCCCTCGATCGGTGCGTTCGACGGGATCGGATAGGGTCCGGGGTCGCTCTCGTCGGCATAATCAAAGCTCACCGGAACCTCCGGCGTCGTGCTGTCGACGACGACATATGGTATGCCGAAGGGGCCGCCATTGTAGTTCGCGCCGAAGTCGGGATGCAGGGGAGCAGTGGTGCCGATGCTCGCGATCAGCTCGTCGGAATTGGGATCCACCGGCGCCTGATCCACAGCTGTATTCCAGGGATTGTCATCGGGGAACGGGCGGCGGCCCTCGAGATCCGCGCCGATCCCGAGGCCGGGGACGCCAGACCCGACCGGGGTCCCCGGCGGATTGGGTCCGGTGGGGCTGGAGGACCGGGACGAACAGGCCAGCGCCAGAGTGGCGAGCCCAAGGAGAAAGTCGTATCGCCGCATCGCTCCATGAATGAGCGACCGACCCTGGTTCGGGCCGTAACGGGGCGCACATTCCCCGCGGAAGGGCGCCGTTCCGTCCGGGGAGACGAGAGAGCCAGATGACCCACCAGGAGTCAACCGGAATGAGTCGAACCGCTTTGGCGGTGCTCATCGGCCTCTGTGCCGCCGTCGTCCTGTCCTACCTGGACCGCACGGCCATCACATGGCCGGCGATGACCGCTCAGCTGCAGCTGGGATGGAGCAATTCCCAGAAACTGTTGTGGACCCTCGCGATCGCGGCGGGCTACGTCGCCCTGATGGTCGCGGCCGGCGGCTTTACCAACCGGCTGGGGGGCCTCAAGGCACTCCAGCTGGCCCTGGGCTGGTGGTCCTTGTGCGCCATCGTAACACCCTTGGCCGCGGTGGCGTCACTCCCCCTCCTGGTGGCCACCCGCATCGCGCTGGGCGTCGGCGTGGCGTTCGTCTTTCCCGCCGCCTTCAATCTGATCGCACGCCGGATTTCCCCGTCGCATTGGTCGCGGGCCGTCGCCCTGGTGGCAAGCATGGTCTCGCTTTCCGCGGCCCTTGCCCCACCGCTCACTCGACGGCTGGTGCGAGATCACGGGTGGGAGGCGCCCTTCTATTGGTTCGGCGGCGCGGGACTCATCGCCGCGGTGGCGTGGTTCGCTCTGAGCAGGGCGACTCGCTCCCCGGAACAGGCAGAGCGCGGGCACGCCATTCCCTGGGCCCTGCTTCTCCGCACGCCCGGCGTCTGGGGAATCGTGGCCGGCCACGCCGCTTATGCGTGGTGCATCGCCGCGGTGTTCGCGCCCTCGCCCAGCCAGCGGCTCCTCACCGGAAGGGCACTGGCCGTGGGAGCGCCCCTCCTCTCGCACTTCATCATGGCCAACACTGCCGGCTGGGTTGCCGATCGCCTGCTCAATGCCGGCCGCGACGTGACTGCCGTGCGGAAGCTGATGCAGGCCGCTGGCCTGGGCGTCGGCGGGCTGTTCCTGCTGATCACTCCCTTCGCCGCGTCACCTCCAACGGCCGTGCTCGTGCTCTGTGGGGCGAGCGGTGCGCTGGCATTGACGCTCGCCGGCTTCGCTCCCAATGCACTCGATATCTCCCCCACGTACGCCGACGTCATCTATGCCCTCGGCAGCCCGGCGGCGGCCCTGCCCGCGCTCGGGGCGGCTGGCCTCGCCCTGGCGGAACAGGCCCCTCGCAACGGCGGTCCACAGTTTGCCGCGGCAGCCGTCGCGCTACTCGGTGCGCTGATCTACTTCCGGATCGGCTCCGGCGTGCGGCGCACCGACTGACCCATCCGCGCCCCGTCCCGGGGCCGTCACACTTCGCGACAGCCTCAGTTCTCGACACTTGCCCGGGGCGTCGGCTCGGGCCGAGCTTGTGGCGCGCCTGGGACGGAGGTGGCACGGTGCGACTCGGCGACGGGATCGTGATGGCGGGCCTCTCCACCTTGCTCGCGGGGTGCGGGCATCGGGCTCCGCAGATGGCGCCCATCCCGGTGCCTGCGACCGGCATGGCGCGAGCGGCCCCTGCGCCCGTTGGGCAGCGGATTGCCAGGCCTCTGATTCGGCCGGTGCGCGTCGACAGTCTTCGGCTCGAGGCAGCTCTCTTCCGGGAAGGTTCAGCCGCGCCGCTGGCGCGGGTGCTCTCGAGACGCAGCGGCAACGACATAATCGCCGACCGGGCGGCGGCGGCTCTGCTCAGGGAGTCCCGGCGCCTGGGGTTGAGCCCGAGCTTCGCGGCCGCGGTCATGCTGGTAGAGAACACGCCGATGGACACCACGGCGGTGAGCGCGGCGGGCGCCATCGGCCTGATGCAGGTCATGCCAGTGCACGAGGGGAGCTGGGGGTGCGACGTGGCGCTCACCAGTGTGGAATCGAATATCTGTCACGGCACCCACGTGCTGCACATGTACCTGGGACGTAACCGCAGCGTCGAGCGGGCGCTCCGCTGGTACAACGGCTGCGTCGGCCGGCGAACCACCCGCGCCTGCCGAAAGTACCCCTCGCGCGTCCTCCGGCTCGCCTCCAGCATTCGCCGGGAACTGCTCAACCCGCACGCGGCCACGCGGTCATCGCCGTCAACCTCCAGGTCTCGCGGCTATCTCCGATCCGTCAAGGAATCGGAGGGTTCATCGATCCGTTCGACGCTGGCCATGGCACGGCTGATGGTGATGGAGGCGTTTGCCTGGTAGTACACAGGGAAGCCTCCCAGGCAACCGCAAGAGTATGGGCGTAACGAAATACATCTCATTCTCGGTCGTGAGGCTTGCAGAGCTACCGGCCGGCGCCTCGATCGGGCCCCTTTGCCAACTCGTTGCCCGCGGTTAGGTTCTGCTCCGCTGGAGTCGTGGCCGAGTGGCTGAAGGCGGCGGTTTGCTAAACCGTTATAGGGTTGAAAAGCTCTATCGAGGGTTCGAATCCCTCCGACTCCGTCGTCGTCGAGCGGTGAGCGGTAAGCGGTGAGCGGGTGATCCCCCGCACCGCTCACTGCTCACCGCTTACCGCTTACCAAGAGATCGGTCGACCCGACCCATGCCCCAGGCTCCTCGCGTCCGCTTCGCGCCCTCTCCCACCGGCTACCTCCACGTGGGAGGCGCGCGCACCGCCCTTTTCAACTGGCTCTACGCCCGGCACACCGGCGGCGTCTTCCTGCTTCGCATCGAAGACACCGACAAGGAGCGGAGCACCGCCGAGCACACCCAGGTCATCCTCGACGGCCTCACCTGGCTCGGCATCACCTGGGACGAGGGGCCCGTCTTCCAGGGCGCTTACGGCGCACGCCACCGGGCCGATGCCGAACGCCTGCTGGCGGCCGGGCGGGCCTACCGCTGCTTCTGTACCAAGGAGGAGCTGGATGCGATGCGGGCGGCCGCGGAGAAGACCAGTGCCGGGTTCCGCTACGACGGTCGATGCGGTCGGCTGAGCGAAGCAGAGATCGCCGCGCGCCTTGCCGCCGGGACGCCGTTCAGCATCCGCCTCCGGATGCCTGACGAGGAGATCGCCTGGGACGACGCGGTGCACGGCCGGATCAGCTTCCAGGGCCGTGACCTCGACGATTTCATCCTGCTCCGGAGCGACGGGAGCCCTATCTACAACCTCGCCGTGGTCTCGGACGACGTGGCGATGCAGATCACCCACGTGATCCGGGGAGACGACCACATCTCCAACACGCCGAAGCAGATCGCCATCTATCGCGCGCTGGGGCGGGCCATCCCCGTCTTCGCGCACGTGCCGATGATCCTTGGGAGCGACGGGAAGAAGCTGTCCAAGCGGCATGGCGCCACGGCTGTGGGCGACTACCAGCACCAGGGCATCCTGCCGCTCGCGATGCGGAACTTCCTGGCGCTGCTCGGCTGGTCCCCGGGCGGTGACCGCGAGATCCTGCCGGAAGCGGAGATGATCCAGCTCTTCACCCTGGAGGGCATCCAGAAGAAGGCGGCGGTGTTCGACGTCACCAAGCTCGAATGGATGAACGGGCAGTACCTCTCCGCGCTGCCTGCCAGCGAGCTTCTGGCACCGGTGCTCCGTCACTTGGACGAGATGGGCGTCGCCGTCGGGCCCCGCGACATCAGGCCAGTCATCGATGCCGTGAAGGCGCGCTCGCGCACTCTGCTCGATATCGCGAATCAGGTCCGGGTGCGGATCGAGCCGCGTGAGGTTGTGCCTGATGAGAAGGCGCAGAAGCTGATTCAGAAGATGGGAGCCGAGTTCGCGGCGAACCTCAAGCTCGCCGGCGAGGCGCTGCGGGCCATCTCGCCGGCGGACTGGAGCTCGGCCACCACGCTCGAGCGGCTCCAGAGCGTCGCCAAGGACCATGGCGCGAAGCTCGGCGACATCATGCAGCCGGTGCGGATCGCCGTCACCGGGTCCACCGTCTCCGAGCCGGTCAACGAGCTGCTCTACGTAGTGGGCAAGGAGCTTGCACTCCGGAAGATCGACAGCCTTGCCAGCACCAACGCCTGGCAGACCAAGCCTTAGTCAGGGAACAGGTTAGCCGTGGCCCCTGTGGCCTCCTTCCGGATCCAGTCTCGATGACGGGCCCGCAGCGCGCCATACGGTGGCGGCATCTTGCGGGCCTCGCCGCGCTCATTGCCGCTCCCACCATGGCGCTCGGGCAGGCCGAGCCGGGCACCGGGGTGGTGCATGACCCATTCCCGGTCCGACTGGTCTTCGTAGGGGACCTCAACCTCGGCACCCGCACCCTGCCGGATGGTCTCCCGCCGGACAGCGGCCGCCGGCTCTTCCGGTCCGTTGCCCCGTTCCTCTCGGGGGACCTCGTGGTTGGAAACTTCGAGGGGGTCCTGTCGGACTCGGGAGACTCGGACAAGTGCGCCACCAAGGCACACTGCTACGCCTTCGCCACGCCCACCTGGCTCGCGACGCGTCTCAGGGAAGCTGGGTTCACCCACCTCAACCTGGCCAACAATCACGCCAACGACTACGGCCCCGACTGGCGACAGCATACCGAAGCGGCGTTGCGGGAGCTGGGGATCGTGCCCTACGGCCCTCTCGGGGAAGTCGCGATCGCGCCGGTGCGCCGCGGCGAGCGACTCACTCTGGTCGGGCTGGTCGGGTTCACGACATACCCCCACGCCTACAACCTGCTCGATCTCAGCCAGAGCGTCGCGATCGTCGACTCCGTCCGCCCGCTGGTGGACGTCCTGGTCGTGACCTTCCACGGCGGCGTGGAGGGTGAGGGGGCGACACGGACGCCGGCGGGGGCGGAGCGGCTCGGCAAGGAGGCCCGCGGCAACCTCCGCAGATGGGCGCACGCCATGATCGACGCCGGAGCCGACGCCGTGGTCGGCCACGGGCCGCACGTGCTCCGGGGCGTCGAGTTCTACCGCGACAAGCCGATCTTCTATTCACTGGGGAATTTCGCGACCTACCGCGGGTTCAGCCTGGTGGGGCCGATGGCGCTGACCACAGCGCTCGAGCTGAATCTGGATGGCACCGGCCACTACCTCTCGGCGAGGATCCCAGCGCTCCGCCAGCGGTGGCGCACGGGTCCGATCCCCGACACGACCGGCGCCGCCATCCGACTGGTCCAGGAGTTGACCCGGCTCGACTTCCCGGAGAGCGGAGCCCGGATCGCCGACGACGGAAGCGTGGTGCCTCCGTCGTCGGTGGTCCCTTAGTGCTTGGGGTGGGTAAGGATGTCTCGCAGGACCGCCCGGGTATCGCCGCCCGGCCCGGTCCACGGTGAGATGCTGAGGAGGTCCGTGTAGTCCGACGTTTCGGTCACTGTCCCGACCGGTGTGACCGTCGTTCCGGAGAGCGTGAAGACGTTCCAGAGCGTTCCCGCCTGGTTCGGCACGAAGTAGCTCTGCACCTGTTGTCCGGGGATGTAGAGATCGACTCGGGCCCCCGAGGCCGCCAGCGCCGTTGACGCCGTGTCCCCTCCAGCGCCGTCCGTGTAGTCGAACACATAGACCCGATAGACCCCCGGGAACTGCTTCGCGAGGAGATTCGTTTCGGGCCCAAACCCCGTTATCACATCGTATTCGAGACTGTCATATGGGGCTGCCGCCGTTGCCCCCAGATTGCCGAAGTACACATGGAATCGGCTGGTGCTCGTCGTGTCGGGGCCGGTCATGTGCAGGTCGAGATCCTGCGGTATGGAGTCCCAAGTCAAGACCACACGGATTTCCGATCCGCCGGCGGAGGGCGCAAGGAAGAGGCCCTGCAGGCTATCCGTTACGCCACCCAGCACGACGGAGGTGCGTGTGGCGGAGAGATAGCCGCTGTCGGCGGCGGTCACTGAGTAGGTCCCGACCGGCTTCCGGATGAACGAGTACACCCCCGCGCTGTCGGTGATGACCGAGTCCAGCGTGGTGCCCGTTGTCGCGTTGATCCCGCTCCGCAGCGTGACGCTCGCTCCGATGATCGGTGCGTTGTTGGTGGCGTCCTTGATCGTGCCGGTGATTCCTCCCAGCAGCGAGCTGGTCGGCGCCAGAGGGATCGTGGGCAGGGTCGTGCTCCCGCCCCCGGGGAGCAGCGCGTTGAAGACCGACGTCGCAACGTAGCCGTTGATCGTGGCCACGACCTCGTACGTCCCCGGGGCCAGCGCGGGGGTGGCAAAGCTTCCATCGGCGGCGGTCGTGTCGGTCGCGACCAGCGCCTGGTTGGCATCCAAGACCGTCACGACCACTCCGCCGAGCCCGAGGCCGGTGCCGGCATCGAGTACATGTCCCGCGAAGCTGCCCGCGCCGGCCGCGAGGACGTTCACCGTGACGCTGTCAGCGGTGCCGTTCGGGGTGTGGGCGCTGATCCGGACCGGTCCCGGCACCAGCGGCGCCTTGAACGCTCCGAGCGCATTGATGGCGCCCGCCGAGGCGTGCCAGGAGACATAGAAGCTCGTCACCGGGGCCTGCTGTGTGTCGGTCGCCGTGACCGAGAAGGTGAGCGTATCGCCGGCCATCACGTTCCCGCTGCGTGGCTGGATCGTGAGTGCCGCGACGTTGCCGCCGGGGCCCACGAAGGTCGGGGTGAGCGGCGGCGTCGTGGTCGGAACGCCGGCACGGGCTACGACCTGCTGGCTGGCCTGAAAGAGGGTCTGGCCGGCGGAGGTCTGATAGTCCAGCGCCACGGTGAGCGTCTCCGCGGCCGAGGCGAGGACCAGGTTGAACGAGATGTTCACGGTGGTGTCGTTCACGTTGAACGGCACGGTCTGGCTCGACACTGTGTCCGCGGTCTGGCCCGCTAGATGGATCAGGGTGGCCCGGATCTGCTCCACCGCGAGACCGGGCCCGACCAGTGAGGGAGGCGCCACCGCGCGCACGTGGAGCGTCGCCACGCCCGGCCCGCCGGGCGCGACGGGGGTGTCGCTGCTGCAGGTCGCGACCAACAGGGGAAGGCCCAGCGCCGCGAGGACCCGGTAAACCCTCATACGTATACCTCTGTCCGAAAGCGCCAGATCCGTCGCAGCAGGTCGTCCAGAAAGCCCTGGCTCACAAACGCCTGAACCGCCACCATAGTGGCTTCCGCGTCCCCGCCCCACAAGAGCGCCCGTTTCGGCTCGCTCTCGTAATCGGCCTGAAGAAATGCGCGCCGATCCCGGCTCCACAGGAGCGAGGTCCCCTGGGACCAGGCGCCCGCCATCCGGTTCACCCCCGGCCCGCCCACGACGATCGTCGGATTGGGGTGAAGTACTTCGTGCTCCACGTACCAGGCATCGGTGACGATCACGGCGCGCCGGAACGATTGCCCGTCGCTCCGTTGATCGATCTCCTCCTTCAGGCGGCGGGCGGTGGGCCCATCGCGCTCCTCGACGCGGGCATCCGAGCCCACCACGATTACGACGGTCTCCGAGGGGTCGATCAGCTTCATGGCCGTTCCTTTGCCACAATCGAATCCGGTGTCTGGCGCTGGGCGCGTTCGAGATCGCGCTCCCGCTGCTTCTCGGCCCGCGTCTCCCGGACCGCCTCCTTGAACTCGTCGATGGTAGTCGCCCGCTGCGCCGCTCGCCGCAGATCCTCCGCGATCCACTCACCGTTGTGGTCCAGCGCCTTGAGCTCGTTGCCGCCAGCAGGAATCGGCAGCAGAGCCAGTACCGCCGCGGGGATCTTGAGCCCTGCGATGTAGATGTTCCGCGAGTCGAGGCCGAACTTGGCCCCGGCCACGGTCGTCGTCCAGTCCGGCATCTTGACCTGATCCGCGCCGGGCTCATGCGCGATCGAGTCGAGGTATTGCTGCACGATGGCGGTCACCGCGCTGTCCACCAGCTCGGCGTGGCTCCGCCCGAGCCGCGCCGCCAGCTGCTTGGGCGGGAGCGGCAGGGGCCGCACCCAGAGCCTCCCATCGCCCAACGCGGGGCCGATCCGCCCCGCGCGCGTCCGCGGCAGCGGGCTCGAATCCGGCGGGGGCACCGACGCGATCTGACGCGGCGGGTGCGCGGTGTCCACGGGGGCGACTCGCACCGGAGGCAGCGGGTGCGGGCGCGCGCCCCGCCCCTCCTCCACTCGCGGAATGTAGTACCGGACGGGCGAGGTCCGTTCTTGATCCGGCCCCGGTGGAGGGAGCAGGATCAGGCGCGGCGTGGCCTCGGGCAGGTGCGGCAGGTATCCGTGAATGACCACAAGGAAAAGGAGGCTGTGCACCAGCAGGCTGATGCCGATACTCCAGCCCCGTCCATCACGCCGCACGAGAGCTCCTCAGGACATGGCCCAGCCGGCGAATCCCTTCGGCCAGGCGGGCCGACCCGACCGTGAGCGCGATGCGGAACGCCCCCTCCCCGCCCTTTCCGAACGCGCTGCCCGGCAGGACCACGACGCCCTGGTCTTCCAATGCCCGATGGGCAAAGTCGGCCGATGAAAGGCCCGGCGGAAGCTGTACCCAGAGATACATGGCACCCTTCGGCGTGTCGCACACGAACCCCGCCGCGCGCAGCGCCTCGAGCCCCGCGTCCCGGCGCCGAGTCAGTTCCGCCACGTTGGGCGGTATCAGCCGTTCGGCATGATCGAGAGCGTAAGCTCCCGCCTGCTGTACCGCGAGCCACGGGCCCGTGTCCACGTACGACTTGACCCGCGTGAGCGCGCCGATGAAGCGCGCATCCCCCGCAGCCCAGCCGAGGCGCCAGCCCGTCATCGAGAAGCTCTTGCTCAGTGAGAAGAACTCCACCGCCACCTCCCGGGCGCCCGGGATCTCGAAGATGCTGGGCGCGCGGTAGCCGTCAAATGTCAGATCGCAGTAGGGGTTGTCGTAGGCCAGCACGATGCCGTACCGCCGACAGATCTCCACGGTTTCGGCCAGGTAGGCCTCGGGGGCAACGGCTCCTGTAGGGTTGTTCGGATAGTTGAGGTACACCAGCCGCACGCGCCGCAGCACCTGGTCGCCCAGGGTATCGAGCCGAACCTGGTAGTCCGCTTCCCGTGTGAGGGGGTAGACGACGGGCACCCCTCCAGCCAGCACCGTTCCCCCGAGATACGCCTGGTAGCCCGGTTCGGGAACCACCGCCAGGTCGCCCGCATCGAGCGCGGCGAACGGGAGGTGGGCCAAGCCCTCTTTGGAGCCGAGGAGCGGGAGGATCTCGCGCGTCGGATCGAAGGTGAGTCCGAAGCGGCGCCGCATCCAGTCGGTCGTCGCGCGACGGAAGGCGGCAAGACCCTGCTGGAAGCCATACTTGCTGAGCGCCGTCTCGGACGCGGCGCGCTGCAGCGCCTCGACCACCTCGGCGGGCGGTGGATAGTCCGCGTCGCCCGCGCCCAGATCGATCAGGTCTACGCCCCGGGCCTCGAGTTGCCGCTTCCGGGCCGGCAGGTCGGCCAGGGGGTAGCCCGGCAGACGCTCCAGCCGCTCGGAGGTCTTCATCGCACCGGGTTCCTGAGGACGCCAACCCCGGAGACTTCCACCTCGACGATATCGCCGGCGGACAGCCGCCCGACGCCCGCGGGCGTCCCGGTGGCGATCAGGTCCCCCGGCTCCAGGGTCATGACGCTTGAGATGAACGAGATGATCGTGGGGATACTGTAGGCCATTTCGCTCGTCTTCCCCTGCTGGCGCACCGCACCGTTCAACCGGGTCGTGACCTGCAGGGTGCGGTAATCGAGGCCTTCGACGACCGACGGCCCCACCGGGCAGAAGGTATCGAACCCCTTGGCGCGGCCCCACTGACCGTCGGTCTTCTGGAGGTCGCGGGCCGTCACGTCGTTCACGCACGTAAACCCGAGCCGGGCGCGCTCCGCCGCGGCGGCCGTCACGTCCCGCAGTCGCTCGAGAACCACGACTCCGATCTCGCCCTCGAATTCCACCTGCTGTGACTGCGACGGGAGGAAGATCGGATCGCCGGCCCCGACCAGCGCCGATGGCGGCTTGAGAAAGATCATCGGCTGGGGCGGCACAGCGTTGCCCAGCTCCTGCGCGTGCGCCAGGTAGTTCCGGCCGACACAGATGATCTTGGAAGGTTTGACCGGAATCATACGCTGGCTCCTATCCCGTGACGGGCGAAGAAATCCTCGATGCGAGTCCGCACCTCCGACCACCCGCCGATCACCCGATCGGCCCGCGGCAGCCCGCTCAAGACCAGAGGCCCGTAACGCTTGGTGAGGACCCGCGGGTCGAGCAGCACCACGGTGCCCACGTCCTGGCGGGTACGGATCAGGCGCCCGAATCCCTGCTTGAGCTTGAGCGCCGCGTGAGGGAGGAGGTAGTGCATGAACCCGTCCTCGCCCCGCTCCGCCAGACGCTCGAGGCGCGCCGCGGTGATCGGCTCGGAGGGAACCTTGAACGGCAGCTTGGTGATGACCAGCGAGCGGAGCGCGCGGCCCGGGACGTCCACCCCTTCCCAGAACGAGTCCGTGCCCAGGAGGATTGCGCGGCCCAGCTCGCGGAAGCGGCGGAGAAGCGCATCGCGCGGCGCTTCGCCCTGCGTCAGGATGGGCCAGCGCTCGCCGGCGATGGCCCGGAGCTCGGTGGCCGCGCGGCGCAGAGCCCCATGGCTCGTGAACAGGACGAACATCCCGCCATCCGAGGCCAACGCCAGCTCATGCACGATCTGCACGACCGCCGCGGCGTGGCTCGGCTCATCGTCCCTGGGATCGGGCAGGTCATTCGGGATGCCGAACAGGCACTGCTCCCGATAGTCGAAGGGAGAGGGCAGCACGGTCTTCAGAGTGACGGGATTGGGATCGATCGAGAGTCCGAGGCGCGACTCGAGAAATCCGAACTCCCCGCCGGCCGCGAGGGTGGCGCTGGTGAGCGTGACCGTCTTCACCCGGTCGAAGATCGATTCCCGGAGGATCGGAGCCAGGTCGAGCGGCACCGCCGCCAGGGCCAGCTGCTGGGCCCGCGCGCCGGTGCGTTCCAGCCAGCGCACGGTGGGCGGGCCGCCCGGGGCCGGTCGAAGAGCGAGGTTGAGCGAATCCGACACGGCGTCGAGCCGGCGGATCACTCCCCGGAGCTCGCCCAGGAGCTGCCCGCGCCGCTCGGTGAGATCCGCCCCCGCCATCCGGTCGGCGATGGTCTCCACGTATTCGCGGATGGCCCGGAAGGCCACCAGCGTCGCGTCCAGCTCGCGCTCGAGCCCCTCCGCCCAGACGGCGTCTTCCCTGAACGTGTCGGTGAGCCGCAGGACACCGCTCGGCTCCCGCTCCACCCGATCGTAAAGGCGGAGGATCAGCTGGTCGGCGGCGCGACGGGCGTCGAGCACCGCGGGGAGCAACCGCTCGCGCAGCAGGTCGAGGCTGGCTCGCGCCAGCAGGTCGTCCTGCGAGGTTAGATCGTGGGCAAGGGCGGGAAGTAGTCCCTTGCCGTTCCGTTCGAATCGGGCAAGCAGGCGACGGATGCCGCGGCTCGTGACCTGAGCGCCGAGGTGGGATGCCGCCACGTCTTCCAGATGATGAGCTTCATCCAGGATGAGCCGATCGTACGGCGGGAGCACCGCCGCCTCGAGCCAGTTGTCGGACGCGCGCCGGACGGCGAGGTCCGCCGCCAGCAGATGATGATTCACCACGACGACGTCGGCCTCCGCCGCCCTCCGCCGCGCCCTGAACAGGAAGCAGGGATCGAAATGGGGGCAGCTGAGTCGCTGGCAGAGATCCGCTTCCGCGCACACCTCGTCCCACACTTCGCTGCTCGGCGTCACCGGCAGATCCGCGAGCGTCCCGTCGGCGGTCCGACCGGCCCACTCGGCGAGAGAGGTCAGCTCGTCGTATTTGTCCGGCTCGAGGAGCGAGCGCTGGGCCCCGACAGCCTGATGGAGCCGCGCCAGGCAGAGATAGTTCCGCCACCCCTTGAGCAGGGCGAAGGTCGGCGCCCGCTCCGGCGTGGCGAGCGCGTCGCGGAGGAGCGGCAGGTCCTTGCCGACCAGCTGTTCCTGCAGGTTGATCGTGTTGGTGCTGACCACGGTGCGCTCGCCATTGGCCCGCGCCCAGGCCAGCGCCGGAACCAGGTAGGCGAACGACTTCCCCACGCCGGTGCCGGCCTCGAGCAGCAGCACCCCGCCGTCGTTGTAGCCATCGGCGATGTGGGCGGTCATGTCCCGCTGGCTGGGACGGTCCTCGTATTGGCCGAGGGCGCGCGCCACCGGGCCGCCCTCTCCGAGCTGTTCGACGATCTCCAGCGGATCGATCGGTGCCGCCCCCTTCTCCCGCGGGATTTCCACCACCACGTAGAGACGGCTCGCCGCGTTGTCCACGATCCCGAAGCCCACTCCCTCGTCGTGGAGGCGCGCGGCGACCGAGAGGTCCGCCATCGAGGGCTCGAGCTCCCCGCTGGGATGGTTGTGCAGGAACATCTCACCCGCGCGGGCCACCCCCGGCAGCGCCAGGACCCGGTCCACCGTCCCGCGCGCCACCACCCGTACGGCGGTCACCACGCCGTCGAGGGCGACCGTCGCGACGAAGGAGACCTCGCGACCATCGGCAGCGGCAATCTCCTCGGCGATCGACTGCTGGACGTCCGGGTTGAGGCGGGGCATGCCGTGGAAGATAGCGGCGTGCCTAGGTCTTGAGCTCCCGCTTCTTGGCCGCGGGGAACAGCACGTTGTTGAGGATGAGGCGATACCCCGGGGAGTGCGGATGGAGGGATAGGTCGGTGGGCGGGTCGCCAATCTGGTGCTGCGGGTCTTCCGGATCGTGCCCGCCGTAGAAGGTCCAGGTCCCCTGCCCCAGCTCGCCATGGATGTACTTCACCCATGGCGCCCCCGGCTCTTCTGCCAGCACGGTATCGGTGGACTTGAGCGTGTGGCGAGTGAAGGAGGTGGTGAGGCCGTAAAAATCCGGGATCACGTCCCGATGGCTCTGGACCAGCATGGTGGCCACCGGGTCGATCTTGGCGCTGAAGTTGAAGAGCGTGAACGAGCCGAGGGGCTGCCGCCGGTCGAGCGTGTTCACCTGATGGCCGTCGATATCCGAGAAGGAAGGAATATTGGGCAAGTGCTCGAGCCGCGCGTTCTGGAACGCCAGCGCCTGGCTCCAGTCCATCTTGTTGTCGGCGTCAGGGTCCATGGGCGTGCCATCGGCGTACGCCGCCGCGATGTCGGTGTGGGCGCTGGCCAGCGCCAGGTCCAGGGTTTCGGTCGCCGTGCACATGGCGAACAGGAACCCGCCCCGATTCACGAACGCCCGGATCTCCTGCGCCACGGCCCGCTTCTCCGCGGGGACGTTGGGGAAGCCCAGTTGGCGGGCCATGGCCTGATTGTGCTGCACCATGTCGGTCAGCCACGGCGCGCCGGCATAGTTGAGGTAGAACTTGGAGTACTGACCCGTGAAGTCCTCATGATGAAGGTGCAGCCAGTCGAACTTGGACAGCCCCTGCGTCATCACCTCGCCGTCCCACACCTTCTGGAAGGTGATGCCCGCGTAGTCGAGCGCCATCGTGACGGCGTCATCCCAGGGCGACGCGTTGGGCGGTACGTACACCGCCACCTTCGGCGCCTTCTCGAGGGGGATGGCGTCCATGTTCCCCTGCTGGATCTGGGCCTTGATGTCCGCCACCTGATCGTCGCCGATGCCCTCGTAGGACACGCCCGCCAGCGCCGCGTCGCGCGCCGTTGCCTCGTCTCCCGGAAGCAGGAAGGACCCGCTCCGGTAGTTGAGGAACCACTCCGCGCGACCGCCCCGCGCCACGACGCGATAGGTCACGCCATAGGCCTTGAGGTGATCGGTTTGCGAATCGTCCATCGGGACCAGGAGCCAGGGGCTGGCCTTGCGCTCGCGCACTCCGAAGCGCCTAAAGACGCCAAGCGCCGCCGCGCCGCCCATCGCCCCGACAAACTCGCGCCGCTTCATGTCCGGGGAATGGCGCCGCGCGCCTGATCAAGGAGACGCCGCGCCTGGGGCAGCAGCGCGCTGGTGGGGTAGTCGAGGATCATCTGTTCGAGCGCATGCGTGGCTTCCTCGCGGCGCTCCTCCGCCAACAGGAGCCGGCCCAGCTCGAGCATCGCGGCAGCCGAGGGGCCGGGGGCCTGCTTG
Source organism: Gemmatimonadales bacterium (assembly GCA_035501775.1). Taxonomy (GTDB): domain Bacteria; phylum Gemmatimonadota; class Gemmatimonadetes; order Gemmatimonadales; family GWC2-71-9; genus JADJOM01. The sequence continues at coordinate 24,051 of DATJVM010000077.1, forward strand.
AGGACCGCGTCGTGAAATGCCGTCTCCGCCGCTTCCTTCCGCCCGGCGGCCGCGAAGAGTTGGCCCGCAAAGAGCGTGATCTCCGCCCGCCCTCCATCGGGCGGCAGCCCCTGAGCCGCCTGCCGGAAGGCGGCCGCCGCCGCCAGCGTGTCGCCGCGGTCCAGAGTGAGGAAGGCGGCGCCGAGCGCGGCCACGGTATCCGCTTCGATCGGCTGGATCAGGCCCAGGATGACCGATCGGTCCGTGGCCTCCTCACGGGTCCCGGCGAAGGGACCCGCGGCCCGCCACAACTCGGAAGTCGCCTTGAGATCGCCGGCATAGAGACGAATCCGTCCTTCCAGCGCCAGCGCCTCGACCGAGCTGTCGGCGGCCACCAGTGATTCCGCATGTTCCGTTCGACCGGCCAGGGCCCAGTGCAGGGCCACCGCCCGACGAAGCCGCAGGTATTCGTCTACCGGCAGCGACCCCCGGTGCTGGGCCAGCTGCTGCTCCGCTTCCTCGGCCTTGCCGTCGGCGACGAGCAGGTCGATCAGCGTCGTGGTCGCCCCCGCGGAAATCTCGGCGCCCGCGCTGTCCCCACCGACCTGTGCCAGCATCCGCCGCGCACTCGCCCCGTCGCCCGCGCTTGCATAGGCCTGCGCCGATTCCAAGCGCAGCCGGGCCCGCTGGCTCGCCACGGTCCATCGTTCGGCGAGGGCCTCCAGCACCCGCCCGCGGGCCAGCTCGTACTCGGGCGTCGAGCGGGCACCCGTCTCCTCAAGAAAAGCCTGGAGCGCGTCCACCTGCTGGCCCGGACCGGCGGGCAGCGCCTTCAGCAATCGGTCGAGCGCGCCCACCGGATCGCCCCAGCGCGCGCGGAGCTCGATCCCGATGCGGGCGACATCCGCTCCCGGCTCGCGGTCGAACGCCTGCAGAATGCCGGCGTGCGCCGAATCGGGAGCGCCGGCCAGAGAGCTGATGGCGGAAGTCTTGTAGCCCGGCAGCTGCCGGCAGGCGCGCGCCCACTCGCGCACGGCGGTGGTCCATTCTCCGTCGAGCACGGCGAGCTGGGCCATCTCCGGCGACAGCGCATCCTCCCGACCCAGGCGGGCGCGCCCGGTCTCGTACGCGTGCCGTGCCATCGCGCGGTCTCGATGCATGAGCGCCGCCGTCGCCCACTCCCGATAGGGTGATTCGTCCCCCGGAGCGGCCTGGGCCCAGCGATCCACCAGCGGCGGCAGGCTGTCGAGCTGGTTGAGCGCCGCGAAGGTCCGGAGAGCGACCCCATAGGCCGGCACCTGCCGGGGATCGGCGGCGAGGGCCGCCCGCGCGGCCGGCAGCAGCTCGGCCTCGCGGTTGAGCGGTTCCAGCGATCGCTCGAGTCCGAGCAACGCGGTGATCTCGGCCGGGTTCCGGGCCAGGACGGCCCGGTAGATCGCCGCCGCGTCCGCGTAGTTGCCGCGCCGCTCCAGATCGAAGGCCCGGGCGAGGCTGTCCTGCTGCGCACCCAGCGGCATCGTCACGACCAGGCATAGCACCGCCACGGGGAGCCCGATCCACTTCACGGCGCGGCCTTCACGGTCTCGCTCAGCCGTCGGAAGTACTCCACCGCGCGCCGCCGGTCCTCCGGCGAAAGCTGCTGCAGCTCGTCCCAGGAAGGCATGCGCAGCGCCGGATCGGATTCGCGGAGCTGGAGCGCGGGCGGGAGATGAACGCTGTCGTCCGTCGCCGGGGTGCTGGTGCGCCGCTGATTCTGATCCTGCTCCTGTCCCTGCAATGTGCGTCCCGCATCGAGCATGCGCCGGAACAGCCGCTCCTGACGCTCCACCGTCTGCCGGTCGAGGCGGCCGGCCTCCATGGTCCGCGCCAGATCCTTCGCCTCGCCCGCCATGTCGGCCGCCCCGGGGATCTGCCCGCCCGCCCGCATGCGTTCCAGCTGCTCCGAAAGGGCTCGCTGCTGGGCCGCGAGGGCGCGGAGCTGTTGTTGAATCAGCCCCGCTCCCTGCCCCATCTGGGGCAGGAGCCCGCCCGCCTGCTGACCAATCTGGCCCTGCTGCTGGGCCATCTGCGCCATCTGCTCCATCGCCTCCTGGAGCCCCGAACCCGATTGGGAGCCTTCGACCGCCGCGCGGCTCCGCATCAGGGTGTAGGCCGTGGCATTCAGGGCGTCGACGGCATCTTCAGCGCGTCGAGTCGCTTCCCCGCCGTTGGGCGTCGCATTCGACAGCGCATCGAGCGCCTGCCGCATGTTGTCCCGGCTGGCCGAGAGAGTCACCCGCGACTGGTCCGACACCAGCGCGTTCTTCCCGCCGATGTCCTTCACCTGGTCGAGCAGGCGCCGGACGCCTTCCTCGAGGGCTCCCTGCTCCGCTCGCGTCTCGGCCGACAGGTTGCCGCGCTTGAGCGCATCGGCGACCTGGAGCTGTCGCTCCGCCAGTCGGCTCGCGTCTCCCAAGGCGCGGTCCAGAGCCTGTCGAACCTCGTTCCGCCATTCCTGCTGCATGGAGCTGCGCTGGGATTGGATCTGGTCGCCGAGCGGATCCAGCTGCTGAGACGCCTCCTTCCCTTCCTGGGCGGCGGCCGAGCGGTCTCCCTGGCCGGCGGATTGCGCGGCCTGTCGCATCTGCCCCGCGGCCTGGTGTGCCTGGCTCGCCGCCTGCTGAATGGCCACCTGACGCCCGCTGTCCGACGCCAGCTCCGATGAGACACGGGTGAGGCCGGCGCCGAGCGAATCCGCCCGGGCCGCAAGTGCCTGCTCTTCCCGCGGCGCGCCGGTGGAATCAGCCTGGGGAACCTGAGCCGTCCACTGCTGCTGCCGCTGAGCGAGATCCTTGGCCTCGGCGGCGAGATTGGCCATGTCGCCTTCCAGGGCCGCCCGCTTGAACAGCTCCGCACTGCGCTCCAGGGCCTCCCGGAGCAGTCGCTGCGCCTCGGCCAGGCGCTGCAACGCCTCCTGGGCCCGTTCGGGGTCGAGGTCCTTCAGCGCCTGCTGGAGCTCCTCCAGTCGCTGACGGAGCTCGGGCGTGAGCGCCCGGTCCAGCTGATCCTGGATCTCCTTGAGTCGCGCCTGCCACTCCGGATCATTGAGCCCGGCGGCTTCCGCGCTTCGGGCGAGCGCCTCCAAGGCCTCCTTCACCTGCTCGGCCTGCTTGATCAGCGCCTGTTGGGATTCAACCACCGCCTCGGCACGCTTCGCGTTCTCGAAGCCCATCGATCCATCGGCGTTGTTGGTTGTGTTCTGGCCGTTGCGCGGCCGCTCCCGCGCCAGGTCTTCCGTACGCCGCTCCAGCTGCCGGCTCCCCTGCGTGATGCTGTCGAGCTGGCGGCCCACCGCCAGCCCCGTCTGCCGCGCCGCCTCGCGCACCTCGGAGAGCGTGGGGAGGCGGAGCACGTACTCCTTTGACCGGGCCACGTGGGCCGCCGGCGCGTTGTCGGTCGCTTCCGCGTAGAACCGGACACTGTCTCCGGGAAGCAGTCCGCGCTGCTTCAGGTTCAACTCGAAAGGCAGAATCGCGTGGTCGCTGGCGCCGGCGGGCAACGTAACGTCCTCGGACCGGACCGGATCCACCAGTCCAAGCTGGCTTATCCGGCGGCTCACGATGGCGATCCTGGTCAGGCCGTGATCATCCTGGGCGTCAACCACCAGCGGCACCCGCAGAGTGAGCGGAACGACGGTATCGGCGCCGGGCACCGGGACGTCCACCCGCGGCGCGCTGTCGGCCACGGTGACGACGGGAATCCGCACCGTGTCGCCTGACAGCGGTCGACCCTCCGCCGTGCTCAAGCGAAGCTCCCAGATGCGGACGCCGGTTGGGACGAGATCGCCGTGAAAGCGGGGACCATCCACGGCCAGGCTCGATTGCACTCCTCCGGACGACCAGGCTGCGCTGGAAAGCGCGGCGGTGGCCTCGCCCCGGGTCTCGAACCGGGTGCCTTCGGGAACCGCCACCGTGTCTCCGCGGGTGGGGACCGGCTCGTCGCCAAGCCCCAGGTACTTCGGGTAGCGTGCCGTTACCGCGAGGGTGCCGAGGAATGCGGGCAGCCGGACCCGGACCTCAAGCGTGTCGGAGCTACGGCCGCCGCTGGTCATTCGCACGAACAGATCCGACTCGAGCGGCCCCAGCGCCGTCGTGGTCCGGCCCGCGGAATCGAGCGACAACCCCTGCCCCCGCCACTCCTCACCGGGAGCGCGCGTCCACAGGATGGCGTGCTCGCGACCCGGGGCCGCCACCCGGACAGCCACTCGATCGCCCCGATCGACCACGTTGCGGTCCAGCGACAGGGTGAGCGGAGCCACGGTCGAGGACCATGCCTCGACCGGCCGCCACAGCAGTGCGGCGCGCCCGTGAGTCGGACGGGCCGAGGCCAGCACCGCCGTGCCGAGGGCGAGCGCGGCGAGGCCCCGGACCGCGCCGCGGCGGAACGGCGCCTGGATGCGTTCGAGGATCGCGGGGCCTCTGTTAGCGAGTTCCGTGGCCTGGTACTGGTCGGCAGCCGCGCGAAGTGCCTCACTGGTCCCCGCCGCCGCGGCCTCGAGATGGCCGCGCAGCGCACCGGGTCTGAACCCTGCCGACTCCAGCTGGCCCGCCAGCCAGGTCGGGGAGAGCCGCCGGAGCTCACGGATCCCGAGCGCGCCCGGCACCAGCGCGACCAGGGCGGCGCTGGCCCACGCGATCAACACCCACCATGGTTGGCCGAACCAGCCGAGGCGAGCCCCCCAGGCCCCGATCCCCAGAGTGAGCGCGAGGGCCGCGCCGGCGGACGCCACCCACCCGGCCAGCGAAAGCTGACGAAAGCCGCGGGTCAGCGCGGCCAGCGCGGCGCCGGTGCGGGTCATCGGGCCGGGCCTCCGTACCCCACGGCGTAACTGAAGAGATTCACGCCCATACGCAGTGCGGCCTCGTGCTTGGCCGGCGGGTCGTGATACACCTCGTAATCCTCCCAGCCATTGCCGAGATCGCACTGGTAGTCGTAGAACACTGCCAGTCGGCCATTGAGAAAGATGCCGAACCCCTGGGCCGGTTTCCCGTCGTGCTGGTGAATCTTGGGCAGCCCCTTCGGGAAGTCGTACACGAGACGGTAGACCGGATGATCGAGGGGGACCTCGACCAGCGGGTGGTCGGGAAAGAGCCGGGCTATCTCGCGACGGAATGAGGCGTCGAGGCCGTAGTTGTCACTGGCATGCAGGAAGCCCCCGCGCAGCAGCCAGCGCCGCAGGATGACGAGATCCTGGTCACTGAAGTGAATGTTGCCGTGGCCCGTCAGATAAAGGTAAGGAATGGTCCACAGCTGGTCGTCGGTGAGACGCACCACCTGCTCGTGAGGAGCCACCCTGAGATCGGTCCTGGTCGCGATGGCGTGCAACAGATTGGGCAGGCTCGACGGGTTGGCGTACCAGTCGCCCCCGCCGTCGTAGTGGAGCCGACCGATGGTCATGGTCGCGACCGGCCCGCTGCCCTGGGCGGCGGCAGCGCTGGGCCCGGCGGCGACGGCCAGAATCGCCACGGCCAGATTCCATCTCATGGCAGGGAGGTCACAATGCGGTAGGCCTCGTTCCTGGAGACACCCAGATCCGCTATGAGCCGCTGGATGGCGGCCTTTCTGGTCAGCCCCTCGGCGAGGAGGGCGGCGGCGCGGTGGGCCACGTCCGCGGCGCTCGTCTGGGGAGACGTCAGTTCTCCCCGTCCAGCCACAACGATTGTAATCTCGCCTCGCGGCTCCTGCGCCCGATAGTACGCGGCCAGCTCCCCCACGCTTCCCGCCTTGAACTCCTCGTGCAGCTTGGTCAGTTCCCGAACCACGACGGCGTCGCGCTCGCCGGGCACCGCGCGGGCAAGATCGTCGAGCAGCTCCGCGAGGCGCCCCGGGGCCTCGTACAGCACCACGCTCCACGGCGCGTCCGCGACCATCTCCAGGAGCCGTTCACGCTCCCGCCCCTTGCGGGGAAGAAAGCCCAGAAAGAGGTATCGATCGGCCGAGAGGCCGGACCCGGAGAGGGCAGCCGTGACGGCCGAGGGGCCGGGAATCGGCACCACGCCGAAGCCGGCGCGGCGCACCGCCTGAACCAGTCGTTCACCGGGGTCGCTCACTCCCGGGGTCCCGGCATCCGACACGAGGGCGACGTCCCGCCCCTCCGCCAGGATTTCGAGCAGCAGCTCCTGCCGGCGCTCGGGCGAGTGCGCATGAAAACTGAGCACCTTGGGGTGGGCGCCGATGTGGTCGAGGAGGACGCGGACCCGGCGGGTGTCCTCCGCCGCCACGACCGGCACCTCGCGGAGCACCGTTTCCGCGCGGTGCGACAGGTCGGCGAGGTTCCCGATTGGCGTAGCCACCACGTAGAGCGTGCCGGAGGACATGATGGGAAATATGGTCACCCCGCTCCCCGAAACGAGATAGGGCCAGGCGGTCGGCCTGGCCCTGCGGTTCCGTGGCCCGGTCGCCGGGTCAGGAGGTGTGCTTTTGGATCTTGCTCTCGAGAATCGCCTTGATGCGCGGGTCGGCGCCGATGACGGTATCGACGTGCTTCCCATCCCTGAAGAACATAATGGTGGGAATCGAGCGGACGTTGAAGCGAACCGCCGTGTCCTGGTTCGCGTCGGTGTCGAGCTTGGCGAACTTGATCTTGCCCTTGAACTCGTCCGCGAGCTGATCGATCACCGGCGCGATCGCCTTGCAGGGACCGCACCAGACCGCCCAGAAATCCACCACGGCGAGCCCCTTCGCCCGCTCGATCTCCTCGGTGAACGACCCATCGGTGACGTCCACCACATTCTGACTGGCCATGCCAATTCCTTTCCCGTTACTTTGCCCCGTGCGCGGCACTCCGCGCGCTACCTTCACCAACCATTACGACGGGACGCCCGTGACAGATCCAACGCCCGCCATTGCCCATATCGGTATCGCGGTGGAACGGATCGCGGGGGCGCTGCCGTTCTACCGGGACGTGCTGGGCCTCACGCCGGGCGCGCCGGAGGAAGCCGATGGGGCCAGGATCGTGTCGCTGTCCCTCGGCCCATCCACTGTCGAGCTGCTGGAGCCGCTCATGCCCGACAGTCCCATCGCGAAATTCCTCGCCCGGCGCGGTCCGGGCATCCACCACGTCTGCTATCGCGTCCCCGATCTGGACCAGGCGCTCGCCGCCTGCCGGCGCGCCGGCTACGTCCTGATCGACCAGACGCCGCGGACCGGCGCCGGCGGCCACCGCATCGCCTTTGTCCACCCCAAAAGCACGGCGGGCATCCTCATCGAGCTGACGGACTGACCCGCCCGGGTCAGGGACTCGGGCTCTTTGGCGCCACCCCGGCGCAGCTGTGCCCGGGCGTTCCCACCTGCGTGAGGTCGAGGGCGGTGATGATCCACCCTTCCTTGCCGGTGTTCAGCACGATGAACGGGACCAGCTTCTCGCAGGTCGTCCCGTCCAGGTCGGTGCGGGTGAGCGAGACCGAGACCGTGTTGCGCGTGGCGTTCCCCACCACCGGATCGACCCGGACGATGCGATACGGCGTCTTCCGCAGATAGGCCTGGGTGACCGCCATCCGCGTGATGTAATCGGGGGGCTGCCCCGTCTGCGCCGCGGGCCCGCCCACACTTCCCCAGTAGCGCCCCATGCGGCTGATATTGCTGTCGGCGACGGCCTGCATGAAGAACCGCACGGCGGCATCAGGGCTTGTGGCGGTATCCACCGGCGCGGGAGATTGCGCGCCACCGCCACATGCGGCCAGAATCACGAGGAGATACGCCGAGCGGTGTGTCACGCCTTCCTCCGATAGAGCGCGGAACGGGGGCAACTTAAACAGGCACTCTGGAGCCGGCAATGACTCCAATACGTCTCTACGTCAACATTGATCACGTCGCAACCGTGCGGCAGGCCCGCCGCACCGACGAGCCCGATCCCGTCGAGGCCGCCATGCTCGCGGAGGCCAACGGCGGCGACGGAATCACGGTTCACCTGCGCGAAGACCGGCGGCATATCCAGGAGCATGACGTCGAGCGCCTCGCGCCGCGGGTGCGCACCCTGATCAATCTCGAGCTCGCGACCAGCGAGGATGTGATCCGGTTCGCGTGTCGCCTGCGCCCCTACCAGGCGACGCTGGTGCCGGAGCGCCGTGAGGAGATAACGACCGAAGGCGGACTCGACCTGGTGCGCCACCCCGCCCGCCTCCGCGAGACGATCGCCCGGCTGGGCGAGGCCGGGATGCGGGTGAGCCTCTTCATCGACCCCTCCATCGAGAGCGTCGAGCGCTCCCGCGAGCTGGGCGTCCCCGCCGTGGAGCTGCATACCGGCCGTTACGCGCACGCCTGGCCGCGGTGCGAGCCGGCGCTGGCGGACCTGGTGGCCGCGGCGGACACGGCCCGCCGCCTGGGCATGGCCGTGCACGCCGGCCATGGCCTCACGTACCGGAACGTCGCGCCGGTCGCCGCGCTGCCCGATATCGAGGAGCTCAACATCGGCCACAGCATCGTGAGCCGGGCGGTCATGGTCGGGATGGGAGCGGCCGTGCGGGAAATGCGCGACCTGGTGGACGCGAGTCGCACCGCGATTTGACCGGGGCCCAAGGCCGGCCTACACTAGAGGCAACACCTTTCGTGCTCTGATGACGCAACCTCTCGGGATGGACGACTTCTTCGCGCTGGAGGCCGGCGAGTACCTCGATCGCCTCGCCACCCTGTGCGCGGCATCCGGCTCCCCCAACGCGGATGAGCTGGTCCGGTTCACGCGCGCCCTCCGTGGCAGCGCGCTAATGGCCAGCCAGCAGGCGATCGCCCGCGCGGCCGGAGCCCTGGAGCACCTGGTGCGGGGCTACCGGGACGGCCGGCGGTCGTGGGACGAGGATCTGGCGTCCATCTTCCGCGAGGCCACCGATGTCCTCAAGAGCCTGGTCGAGCGCGCCCGCGCGTGGACGCCTGACGATAGCGCGCGGGCGGAGCGGCTGGCCCTGCAGCTGGAACGCGCCGTGGGAGGCGCGGCCCGTCCCGCCGCCCCCCCCGCCCCGCAGCACGCCGATAGCGGGGTTCGCGCCTTCCTCGCGCGGGAGGCAGCGGCCCTCGGCAGCGTGCTCGACCAGACCCGACGCGGCCTCGAGTCAGGCAGCGTCTCCGGTGAGAACCTGCAGGTCGTGATGCGACGGATGCAGCCGCTCCGCGGGCTCGCCGCGCTGGCGGATTACCCGCCCCTGCCGGACCTCCTCGACGGCATCGAGCGGACGGTAGGCGGCGTTGGTCGCCTCGAGCTGTCGCCGGCGGACGGCGCCCGGCGCCTGGAGGCCGCGGTCGCCGGGCTCTCCCGCGCCGCCCGCGACATCGCCGATCGGGGCCGCCCCGATCCCGAGGCGGAAGAGTTCCGGAGGTTCGCCGAGCTGCTGGTCACCGCCGCCTCCGAAGAGACGCCCGTGGTCGAGATCGAGCAGCTCTTCTTTTCGGGCGAGGACGGGGTGGTGCAGCGGGGGACAGTGCCCCGCACCGCGTCGGCAACCAGCAACAGCCGCGCGGCGGTGGTGAGCCGGGGCGAACATCTCTGCCAACTGGCCGATGAGATTGCGGAGGCCACGTCGGCGCCGCAGCGCAACCTGCGCCTCCATGTGCTGGGCACCGACCTTCGGACCCTGGCCGCCGGACTCCCGCCCGGTCTCGACTCCGCGGTCGACACCTTCGCCGCGTCGGCGCGGCTCGCCATCACCCTCGGCGCGGCCGCCGCTCAACCCGCCACGTTCGCGAATCTGGTCCGCGACGCCGGCATCCGGCTCCGGAACTTCACCGAGGTTACCCAGCCAAGTACCCTGGCCGCTCAGTTTGAGGGGCTCCTGCAGGAGATGGATCGCCTCCGGAAGCAGGTGACCCCGGGGCGCCCGGCGGCGGCCGCTCCCCCCTCGACGGGCCCGTTCCCCAGGGTCGTCATCGGGGACGAAGAAGAGGAAGATGTTGTTCCGATCGAGAGTTTGGCGCCCGACGAGGCGGAGGAGGCCCCGGCAGCGCTTCAACCCGAGAATGCGCCCCAAGCTCAAGCTCCCGTGCTCGTGGAGGGCTGGGACCTCGCCGCCAGCTATATGCGCTACGAGGTGCTGATCACCGAAGGAGTCTCGCCCGCGGTTGCGGCGCGCCAGGCGCCATCGGCCCGGCCCGCCCCGCTCCCCGTCCCCGCCCACTCCCCCGCGCCACCTCCTCCGCTCGCACCATCGCGCCCGGTGGCGACGCCGCCCACGGCAACGCCCGCGCCACCACCGCGGCCCGCTCCAGCACCCCCCGCGCCGGCATCGGTCGTTGCCCCGGCGCCGTCTCCGCCCCCGCCCCCGCCCCGCCGCCCCGAACCGGAACCGGAGGTCGTCGAGATCACACACCTCCTCTACCATGGTCGCGCCGCCCTGGAACGGGCCGATCAGGTTCAACGCGCCATCCGGTCCGCCGTAGCGGCCGCGGAGCCGATGAGCGCCATTCAGCCGCTGGTCGACGAGTTGCTCGATCTGGTCGAGCTCGCCATCGCCGACTGACAGTCCGTTGACGTCTCCAGCTCAGCCGCGGCGCGCTCCCGTCTGGCAGCTCCTGCTCGGCGGCGTCGTTTCGGCGGTCCTGCTCTACCTGTCCCTCCGCGGCATCCATTTCGAGGAAGTCGTAGCGCACGTCCGTACCGCGAGGCTCGCCCCGATGTGTCTGGCGGTGATCCTGGCCACACTCACCTTCGTACTCCGGATCTTCCGGTGGCAGCTCCTGCTCCGGGGGGACGACGGCCGGCGACTCGCGGCCGGCCCGCTCTGGCATGCGATCGCCATGGGGTTCATGGCGAACAACGTGCTGCCGCTCCGCGTGGGAGAGGTGGTCCGGACCCTCGCGGCCTCCCGCCTTACGGCCACCCGGTTCAGCGCCGTGCTTGCTTCGGTCGCGGTGGAGCGCCTGTTCGACGCTCTCACGGTGGTGAGCCTCCTTGCGCTCGGCCTGCTCACGGCGACGCTGCCGGAGACCGGGCTGCACGCGAAGCTGGCACACATCGTCGCCTTCGGTGGCCTCGCGGCCCTGGTCGGGCTGGCTCTCGCGGGCCTCGTCGTTCTGTATCCGAGCGCCGCGGAGCGGCTCGTTGAGCGGCTGATTCCATCGGAGCGGGTTGCGGCGCGGATCGTGGGCCTCATCGACGGCGTCGTGCAGGGTCTGTCCGTGCTCGGGTCCCCGCTCAGGGCGGCGGGAGTGGTGCTCTGGTCGTTCATCATCTGGGGCGTTTCCGCCCTGTCCTTCTATATCATGTTCCGGGCCTTCGGCATCCCGGTCGACATTCCGGGCGCCCTCCTGATGCAGGGCCTGATCATGTTTGGCATCGCGCTTCCATCCACGCCGGGCTATGTGGGCGCGTTCGAGGCACCGATCATCCTGGTGCTCGGCCTGTACGGCATCGACCGGAACCTGGCCGCCGCCTACGCCCTCACCTACCACGTCACCACGTTCATACCGATCACGATGCTGGGTGCCTGGTCGGTGGTGCGGACCAACCTCGGGTTCGCTTCCCTGCGCGGGAACGCCGGATGAGCCTCCGCGTGGCGGGGGCTGCGCCGGCCAAAGTCAACCTCCTGCTCCGGGTGCTCGCCCGCGAGGCCTCGGGCTTCCACGCGATCGAAACGCTGTTCTGCCTGGTCGACCTCGCCGACCGACTCGAGGCCCGGCGGGTGGAGACCCCCGGCGTCTCGCTGACCGTGAGGGGCGCCGACTGTGGCCCGGTGGCCGAGAACCTCGCGGTCCGCGCCGCGGAGTTGCTGCTCGAAGCCACGGGGCGGCGCTTCGGCGTGGAGCTCACCCTTACCAAGCGGATTCCGGTGCGCGCCGGGCTGGGCGGCGGCTCCGCCGACGCCGCCCTGGCTCTGTTGCTGGTGAACGAGCTGGCGGAACGGGTGGTGCCGAGACACGAGCTGCTCCAGTTCGCGGCGCGCCTGGGCAGCGATGTGCCATTCTGCGTGAGCGGTGGATCACTGGCGCTCGCCTGGGGGCATGGGGAGCGGATGCTGCGCCTGCCGCCGCTTCCGGCGGCGGCAGCTCTGCTGGTCGTCCCTCCTGTCGGGATCGCGACGCCGGAAGCGTACGCCCTGGTGGATCGCGCCAGACAGGACACGAGCCACCGTGGTGCCGTGGCGCTCGACCTGGAGGCGCTTGGGAGCTGGGGCAGCGTGGCGCGCCTCGCGGGGAACGACTTCGAGTTCGCATTGTTCGGTCGCTATCCACCGCTCCGCGACGCCTTCGAAGCGCTGGCGAGAACCGGCCCGCTCCTCTGCCGGATGACGGGGTCCGGTTCCGCGCTGTTCGCCGCCTACCGCTCCACCCGCGAGCGCGACGACGCGCGCCTGATGCTCAACCCGAAACTGGGGGAGATCCATTCGGTGATGACCCTGGAGGGGCCGCCGGCCGAATTCGAACGGCAGGAGGAAGGCTAGCGCGCCGCGGGCGCCTCTTTCTCCGCTCCCGGGGAGCCCTTACGTTTCAGCCCGCTGGCCCCTCGTCCAATGGCAGGACATCAGACTTTGGATCTGAGAATGGTGGTTCGACTCCACCGGGGCCAATGATTGTCGCACGAAGCGTGGAGCGTCTCATGACCGCCTGTCCGTCCCCCGGACCGGCGGTTTCTTGTTAGATCGGACGGCGGCAGACCGGTTGAGGGCCACCGCGGCCCGAACCAGAGCTTTCAAAGCCTTCTCATCGATCTTCTCCCCCTCGTGAAAGTCGATCGCCCGCCGCGTGTTCCCTTCGAGACTGGAATTGAAGAGCCCCGACGGATCCTTGAGCGCCGCGCCCTTGGCGAAGGTCATCTTCACCACGCTTTTGTACGTCTCGCCGGTACAGATCAATCCGTCGTGCGACCAGACCGGGACCTGCCACTTCCATTCCTCGACGACCTCGGGATCGGCCTCCTTGACCAGCGTACGGAGCCGACTCAGCATCCTGCCGCGCCAGTCGCCCAACTCCTTGATTCTCGCGTCGATCAGCCGCGACGGGGACTGGCTCTTCTGCGATCCGGTTTTCTTCATGCCTGTTTGTCCCTCCTCGACCCAGACGTTGAATGGCCGCCCCTCCCCATGGGGCGCCAGCCGATCTCAGATCCTGCCGGGCGCCATGACCGTCCGCTCGTTTCTCACATTCCCGGTATTGACGGTCGAGGCCGGCTCGAACAGGAGAACGTGACATTCGCGCGGCGCCACGGGCTTGTGCTCCACCCCGTGCGGAACGATGAGAAAGTCCCCTTCCTCGAGCTCGATGATCCGGTCCCGGAAGTGCATCTGGAAGCTGCCCTGCAGGACGAGGAAGAGCTCATCCTCCACCTCGTGGTGATGCCAGACGAACTCGCCCGCGAGCTTGACCACTTTGACGTGCTGCCCATTCAGCTCGCCCACGATCCTCGGGCTCCACAGCTCGTCGAACGTCGCCAGCTTTTCGCGCAGCGTGACCTTCTCCATGATCGCTCCTCACGTGATTGCGCTGCCCTGGACCCGCCCGGGCGCTAGCCCCCCCAGTCAGACGATGCAACCTTCGGCCCTCTGCGCCCCACTCGTCGGCCGGCTCAGCGGCGACCGCCGGCGCGGAACAGGGCTGAGGCAAGCCCTTACGGCGCGACCGCGCCCCTCTCGCGGAGCAACCGTACCACCTCGTCGACGGGGAGCGACTCCACCGTATGCCCGCTGCCGTGGATGGTGGTGGCCCCGAGAAGCGAGTTATAGATCGCCTCTTCGGTTGCTTCGACCACGCCCTGGAAGAGGCCCGACATCTCATCGTTGCCAAGCTCGCTCACCTGAAGGCGCTTCGCGCGGTAGGGGCGCCGCACCGACGGGTGGGTGGAGAAGGCAATCACGTAGTCGCCGGACCCGTTGTCGGCGACCGAGCCGGTCCGCCCGAGGCCGATGATCGCGCGGGCGGCAAGCCGGGACAGGTTTCGCACCGAGAGCGGCGCGTCGGTCGCCACCACGATCATGATGGATCCCTGCGCGCGCTGATCGAGGGCGCTAAGCGAGATACCGCGCCGTCCAAGGAGCCGCCCCACGGGGACGCCGAGGATGTGCAGGTCGCCTCCGAAATTGGACTGCACCAGCACCCCGACCGTCCACTGACTGTCCGCCGCGGTCACGAGGCGCGAGGCGGTGCCGATGCCCCCCTTCCACCCGAAGGCGATGGTGCCGGTGCCGGCCCCCACGCTCCCTTCCGCTACCGGGCCGCCGCGCGCCGAGTCGAGAGCGGCCCGGACGTCACTCGCCGTGATTGGTCTCTCCCGGATGGCGTTGAGAAAGCCGTCGTTGGTTTCGCCCACAACGGGATTGATCGAGCGGACCTCGCCCATCCCCGGCAGCGCGAGCAGGTACGCCACCAGAGCGTCGGCCGCCCTCCATACGCACAGCGTGCAGGTGAGGAGGATCGGTGTCTCCAGCTCGCCCAGTTCCCGAACCTGGGTGAAACCGAGCAGCTTGCCGAACCCGTTGCCGACGTGAATCGCCGCGGGGACTCGGTCCAGGAAGAGGTTGTCAGCGTGGGGCAGAATGGCGGTGATCCCGGTCCGCACCGAGTCGCCCCGGATCAGCGTCACCTGCCCTACGCGGACCCCACGGACATCGGTGATCGCGTTGCCAGGTCCTGGGGGCAGCGTCCCGGTCACGATGCCGAGGTCACGGGCCCGCGGCTTCGTCTGCCCGGCGGCGTGGCTCGGAGCGACTGCCAAGATACTGAGCAGCAAGCCGACGGCACGGGGAGGGCGCATGGGAGGGCGCATGGGAGGCCTCCGGGAAGAGTCCGGTTGGCGAGGGCGCCGACCTCCGCGCACCGGCTGCCCCCGAACCGGTCGGCGCCAGTTGGGCGGAGGAGAGGACCTCGAAATTGAGGACATGGGCGAGTTCGTCAGTCGACTCGAGGCCACGAGGCTTCGAGCCTCCTCCGCGTAGCCCTTGAAAGCCGAGTATGATGTGCTAGGGCCCTGCAGCTCCTGGCACTCCCTCGCTGTCCCGGGTCTCGCCGCCTTCGCGAGCCGACGATCTCGGACTCGGTCCCATCCACGGTTCACTCCCGAGGGGCTGCCCTCGTCCTCGACCGTTGCCACGGCCAGCGCCCCTCGACCTCAAGCTGGAGGGTCATGCTGAGGAAGGTCCGGATCAGCACGATGAGACCGAGCACCGCCACGTTGAGGATAGTGGGATCCACGACCACACTACGGATGATGTCGCCCGCAATCAGGAATTCCAGACCGAGGAGAATCGCCCGGCCCATGTCTTCCCGCAGCAACCGATAGCGCTCGCTGAATGGCTGGTCGCGGGCACCCGCGACGTGCAGGATCGCGAGCAACGGCCCTGCTGCGACTACCAGCACGCCGAGGCCATCGAGCGCAAGGCCGATGACGGCCATGGCGTCGCGAAAACTGTAGTTCATCGATCCTCCCTGGCGGGCAGCCCGATGGCCTCGTCCGGCCCGAGCAGGCCCAGCAGCGCCTGGCGCACTCGCCGATCGTTCATCATGAAGGTATGGCCCACCGGAAAGAGCAGCAGGTCGTCCGCTCCACGAACTCGCGTTTCGTCCACGGCGACAATGCCGTCGTGGCGCTCCGCCCCGAACGGCCTTCCCAGGAGCCGGAGACCACCGGTTCCCGCGACGACGGTATAGGGCACCGCGGGTGGCGGGATGCGGCGGTAGGCCTCGGGCGAGGCGAGCAACTCTCCTGAGCTTCGGGCCAACATCCGGAACCAGCGCCACCGTGCGGCGCGCTCCGCGCGACGCGGCGGTTGATTCGGCGTGCCCAGCATGATGAGGCGATGCACTCGAAGTCGAGGCGCCTCGACCACGGCGTGGCGGAGCAGGAGCCCCCCCAGGGAGTGGCCGATGAGGGCCACCGGCTCGCGGCGCTCCGCCAGCGCCCGGAGCCGACTCGCCAATCGCTCTCGAATGGTCTCGTATGGCGTGGCAAAGGCATAGTAGGCGAAGTACTCCGGCTGATGCCCGGCGCGCCGGAGCGCGCGGCCGAGTCGAGCGAGGCTCAGCCAGGTGCGGCCGAGCCCATGGACCAGAAGGACACGCATGAAGGCAAGATAGAGCCAGCCGACGCTTTCAGGCCCGACCCGTGCGCTCCGGGCCCTGAACCGCGAGCCGATACGCCTCCCGCATGAGGCGGCGAAGCCCGGCATCGACGTCCGAGGGTCGTGTCAGCCGGAAGTGAAGCCCGTACCCCAGGCGGCCGAACGACTCCGTGCGCACCAGCCGGGCGTGCCCTGCCTTACGCTTGAGCCACAGCGTTCCCACCACGTAGCCGACGCGCACCATCGCCCCGCCGAACCGGACCCGAGCCTGGAAGACGATCCGCGACTTCTGGGCGTAGATCGTCACCGGCCCGCACCTCCGGGCCAGGGACGCCCAGGCTCGATAGGTTGGGTAGAGCATGGCGGCGCGCCCGCGGAAGTGCGAACGGATCGGTATCCGCACACAGGAATGCCACAGATTCCGGGTCACGAACCGGTGCCGGCACCGGGGGCAGGTCCAGAGCGGTCGCTCCGAGGGGGGCATGGCCGGGAGTGGCTGGGGAGAATCGACGACGCGAAGCCCTAAGGTGGCGCGGTCCGGCTCCGGTCGCCACCCGCGCCGGGGCCGGCACAGCCGCCGCCGATTGACCTAACCTCCACGCCGGGCTAGGTTTGGCGGCCATTGCCATGAGCGAACTTCTGCAGCGGAGCCAGATGCTACTGCTCTCCGGCACGGCCAACCGGCCGCTCTCGGAGGAAGTCGCGGAGCACCTCGGCGTACCGCTCTGTCAGGTGACCGTCAAGCGGTTCGCAGATGGCGAGTTGTTCGTCAAGATCGACGAGAACGTGCGGGGCCGGGACGTGTTCGTGGTGCAGCCCACCAACCCGCCCGCCGAAAACCTGATTGAGCTGCTTTTGCTCATGGATGCGGCGCGCCGGGCCAGCGCGGCCCGCATCACGGCGGTGATTCCGTACTTCGGTTACGCGCGTCAGGACCGCAAGGACCAGCCGCGGGTGGCGATCAGCGCCAAGCTCATGGCGAACATGATCCCGGTGGCGGGTGCCGATCGGGTGCTGGGGATGGATTTCCATTCCCATCAGATGCAGGGGTTTTTCGACCTGCCGGTCGACCACCTGTACGCGGCGCCGGTGTTCGTCAATCACTACCGGCAGAAGCCACTCCGGGACCTGGTGGTGGTGGCCTCCGACGTGGGCGCGGCCAAGATGGCGCGGGGATTCGCCAAGCGGCTCAATGCGTCGCTCGCGATCATCGACAAGCGCCGCCCCTCGGCGAATCTGGCCGAGGTGATGAACGTCGTCGGTGAGGTCGAGGGGAAGGATTGCATTATCCCCGACGACATGATCGACACCGGCGGGACGATGTCGGAGGCGATTCGGGCCGTGAAGGACCGGGGAGCCCTGGACGTGTACTGCTGCGCCACCCACGGCCTCTTGTCCGGGCCGGCGGTGGAACGGCTCAGGAACAGCCCCGTGACCGAGATCGCCGTGACCAATACGGTGGCGATCCCGCCGGAGCGGCGGTTCGACAAGCTCAAGGTGCTCTCGATTGCCCCGCTCCTGGCGAAGGCGATCGGCTATACCCACAGCGACCAGTCGGTAAGCTCGCTGTTCGATTAACCCGATGAGCGGCCCACGCGCCGCTCCGACCGAAAGACCTGACGATGGCACAAGGCACACTTCTCGAAGCAGAGCGCCGCACCGCGACCGGCAAGGGAGCGGCCCGCACCCTGCGCACCAGCGGCAAGATCCCCGCGGTTATCTATGGCCATAACCGGGCGCCGGAAGCCCTGGCGGTCGACCGGGCCCATCTCACCAAGCTGCTGAGCGGCATCACCGCTTCCAGCACCATCCTGGACGTCCAGGTGAGCGGCCAGGCCCCGGTCAAGGCGCTGATCCGCGAGATCCAGCGCAACCCGCTCCGCAACACCGAGGTGCTGCATCTCGACCTGTACGAGGTGCGGGCGGACGAGAAGATCACCCTCGAAGTACCGATCCATCTCAGCGGCACGGCCGATGGGGTTCGGAACTTCGGTGGCGTACTCGACCAGGTGCTCCACCGCATCCAGATCCGGGTCTTCCCGGGCGACATCCCCGCGAGCATCGAGGTGGATGTGACCAATCTGGCGATCGGCAAGTCGATCTTCGTGCGCGACCTCAACATCCCGAAGGTCGAGATCCTCCAAGACGCCTCCCTGCCGGTCTGCTCCGTCGTGGCCCCGCGGACCGAGGAAGTCGCCGCCCCCGTGGCCACCGCCGAGGCCCCGGCCGAACCCGAGCTGATCCGCAAGCCGAAGGCCGAGGGCGAGGAAGAAACCGAAGAGAAGGACTGAGCCCTGCACGCGATCGTCGGCCTGGGAAACCCGGGCCCGGAGTACGAGAAGACCCGGCACAACGCCGGGTTTCTCTTGGCGGACCACCTCGCGCGGCGCTGGCGCTTCCCCGCCTGGCGGCGCGTCCCGGCCGCCCGCGAGTCGCGGGGAGAGTTCGCCGGCGGTGGGGTCGTGCTCCTCAAGCCGCAGACCTACATGAACCGGAGCGGGGCCGCGCTGCGGGCCCTGGCGAAGGCGCCCGACTTCGATCCCGCAAGCCAGCTGCTCGTTCTGGTGGACGATTTTGCGTTGCCCGGCGGACGGTTCCGGCTGCGCGGCGCCGGCTCGGCGGGCGGCCACAACGGATTGAAGAGCGTCGAAGGAGTGCTGCACCGCCAGGACTACGCCCGGCTCCGCATCGGCATCGGCCCCCTGCCACCCGGTATCGCCGATTCCGCCGATTTCGTGCTGGAGGAATTCACGCGAGAGGAATGGGCCGACCTCGAGCGAATCCTCGATCCCATGTCGGAGGCCGTGGAGTGCTGGCTCGGCGAAGGCATCGAGCGGGCGATGAGCCGCTTCAACACCAGGCCCCAGTCAGCCGAAGGCTGATCTCCGGAGGAGCATGCTTCGGCTCGGTATCGTCGGTCTCCCCAACGTCGGCAAGTCCACGCTCTTCAATGCCCTCACCTCGGCCGGCGCCCTGGTGGCCAACTACCCGTTCGCGACCATTGAGCCGAACACCGGGGTAGTGACCGTCCCCGATCCGCGGCTCGATGTGCTGGGACGGCTGGTCAAGCCGGAACGCATCGTGCCGGCGGCGGTGGAGTTTGTCGACATCGCGGGTCTCGTGAAGGGCGCGAGTCAGGGTGAAGGCCTGGGCAACCAGTTCCTGGCCAACATCCGCGAGGTGGACGCCATCGTCCACGTGGTGCGCTGCTTCGAAGACAGCGACGTCCAGCACGTCATGGGCCCGGTGGACCCGGTGCGGGACCGGGAAGTGATCAACATAGAGCTGCAGCTCGCCGACCTCGCGTCGGTCGAAAAACGCCTCGACAAGGCGAGCCGAACGGCCAAGTCCGGAGACCGGGAGGCCCGCCTCGAGACCCGGCTCCTGACGGCACTCCGGGACGCGCTGGCCGCCGGGCGCTCCGCTCGGAGCGTGGTCCCCACCGAGGAGGAGCAGGCGACCTGGCGTAGCTTCAATCTGCTCACCGCCAAGCCCATCCTCTACGCCGCGAACGTGCTCGAGAGCGAACTGGCCTCGGGCAATGCGCACGTCGAGGCCCTCAAGGCCGCCATTGCGAGGGACGCGGAAGCAGCCGAGGTCGTGATCTTCTCGGGCAAGGTCGAGGCGGAGCTGGCCGAGCTGCCGCCCGTGGACCGCGGCGAGTTCCTGGCCTCCCTCGGCGCCTCCGAGTCCGGCCTGGACCGATTGGCGCACGCCGCCTATCACCTGCTCGGCCTCCAGAGCTACTTCACCGCCGGCGAGAAGGAGGTCCGCGCCTGGACCATCCACAAGGGCGACAAGGCTCCCCAGGCGGCCGGCGTGATCCACTCCGACTTCGAGAAGGGGTTCATCCGGGCCGAGACCGTGGCCTACAATGAGTTCGTCCGGGTTGGAGGCTGGAAGGCGGCGCGGGAACAGGGGCTGGCCCGCGCCGAGGGGCGCGAATATGTCGTTCAGGACGGGGACGTCATGCTGTTTCGCTTCAGCAGCTGAGCGCCTCCGATTCCGCGCCGGGGCCTTCCGCCCCTTCCCGGAGGCGTATACATATTCGGGGTTCTGATAATCACGCCCGCCCCGCGGCGCCACCCGAAGGCGCCGCGCACGTTCTAGGGGATCGCCTGCCGGTATGACCTCGACCGCTCACAGCACGCTCAAGCACTTCAGTCCGGACTCCGCGCTCGCCCGCGCGGGCGAAATCGCGGCGGAAAGCGCCGAGTTCCGCGACGTCCTTTCCGAGATCAGTCGCGTGATCGTGGGCCAGCAGGTGCTGCTCGAACGCTTGCTCATCGGCCTGCTGGCCGACGGCCACCTGCTGCTCGAGGGCCTGCCCGGACTGGCCAAGACCCTTGCCGTCCGGACCCTTGCCGCGACCATCGACTGCGACTGCCGCCGGGTGCAGTTCACCCCCGACCTGCTCCCCGCCGATCTGATCGGCACCCTCATCTACAATCAGCGCTCGGGCGATTTCACCGTGCAGCGTGGCCCCATCTTCACCAACATCCTCCTGGCGGACGAGGTGAACCGCGCCCCCGCCAAGGTGCAGAGCGCCCTGCTCGAGTCCATGCAGGAGCGCCAGGTCACCATCGGGGGCGAGACCCACCGGCTGCCCGAGCTGTTTCTGGTGCTGGCGACCCAGAATCCTCTGGAGCACGAGGGCACCTACCCTCTCCCCGAGGCCCAGGTCGACCGATTCCTGTTCAAGCTGCTGGTGACCTACCCGAGCCGCACCGAGGAGCGGGAGATCATCGACCGCATGACCGATGGCCCCGACCCCACCACCCGGGTCGTGATCCATCCGGACCGGGTGCTCCGGTGCCGGGGCGTGGTGCGCGGTCTCTACGTGGACGACCGCATCAAGGAGTACGTGCTGGACCTGGTGGCGGCCACGCGAGAGCCGGCTGCCTGGAAGCTTTCCGATCTCGCGCCGCTCATTCAGTTCGGGGCGTCGCCGCGGGCGGGGATCAACCTGGTGAAGGCCGCCAAGGCCCATGCCTTCCTGGCCGGTCGTGCGTACGTCCTGCCGGAAGACGTCAAGGCGATGGCGCACGACACGCTGCGCCATCGCATCATTCCCACCTACCAGGCCGAGGCGGAAGGCGTGACCACCGATCAGATCCTGGATCGCCTCCTCCCCGCCGTGCCCGTCCCGTGATCTCCGCGGCGCTCCTCCGCGAGGTCCGGCGCATCGAGATCACCACCCGCGATCTCGTCCGGGACCTCGTGGCCGGAGACTACGCGAGCGCGTACCGGGGGCGCGGTGTGGAGTTTGCCGAGGTGCGTGAGTACCTCCCGGGCGACGACGTGCGGACCATCGACTGGAACGTCACTGCCCGCCTTGGAGCGCCCTTCGTCAAGCGGTTTCGGGAGGAGCGACAGCTTACACTCCTCCTGCTGGTGGACGTGAGCGCCTCGAGCGGGTTCGGGAGCGCCAACCGCACCCGCAGGCAGCTGGCGGCGGAGGTGGGCGCGGTGCTCAGCCTCTCCGCCGCGCGACACCGTGACCGGGTAGGGGCAGCGTTCTATTCGGACCGCATCGAATGGCTGGCGCCGCCCAAGAGCGGCCGTGGACAGGCGCTCTCGATCGTGGGCCGGGTGCTCGACTTCCAGCCCGAGGAGCGGGCCACCGACCTGGCCCGCGCGGTCGACTTCCTGGAGCCCTTCCTCCGCCGGCGCGCGCTGGTGGTGGTCCTCTCGGATTTCCTGGACAGCAATGATTGGAACGCGCTCGATCGACTGGCCTGGCGCAACGACGTGATCGCCATGCAACTGAGCGACCCGCGCGAGCGGGAGCTGCCGGCCATCGGTCTCGTGACGCTGTGGGACCCCGAGACCGGTGACTGGCGACTGGTGGACACCGACGATGCCGGAGTTCGCAACCGGTTCCGCGCCGAGCGCCAGGCCTTCGACGACGCCTTTACCGATCGGTGCCAGAAGCGCGGGGTGGATCTCTTGAGGCTGGAGACCGACCAGCCGTTCGGGGAGCGGCTGGTGGCCTTCCTCAGCCGCCGGGAGCCGAGAGGGCCATGACCCGGTGGTTGGTCGCGGTGGGCGTGAGCGGCGCGCTGGCGGCAACTGCCCTCCACGGCCAGACCATGGAGGTGCGGCCCATCCGGAATGGAGCCACCGTCGGCGACCCGGTCACCTTCGGCATCACGGTCAAGCTCGGCCCCGGCATGGAGCTGCTCGATGCCACGCCGCACCTCCTCGTGCCCCCGCCGCGCGGGACCCGGTTTCTCTCCGCCGACACCCTGCGGCCCGCCGGTGGAGGAGAGTTCACGGGGACGGCGCGCATGGCCTTCTTCCGGACCGGTCAACAGCCGGTACCTACCCTCGCGCTGCTCTACCGGCGGACGCCCGGCGGTCCCCTCGACACCCTCCTCCACATGCCCGTCTCGGTGGAGATCGCCTCCATCCTGAGTGGGGGCAACCCGACGCTCAAGGACATCAAGCCGCTGATCCCGCTCGGCGGGCCGCCCTGGCTCCCGCTCCTGATCGTGCTGCTCGCGGTGGCCGGCGGGACCTGGTGGCTCTGGCGGCGGAGCCGGACTCGGCCGGCCGACCGCGAGATCACTCCGACTCCGGTCGTGCTGGGGGCGTTCGACGCCGCGCTGGCCCGGCTGGCCCAGATGGAAGCGGTCGCGCGCCAGAGTGGTAACGGCGTCCTCCCCGTGTACGCGGGCGTAGCGGAAGTGATCCGCACCTGTCTCAGCGATCTGGGAGCCCTTCCCGAGCCGGGCCTCACCACACCGGAGGTGAGCGCCTCCCTGCCCGAGGCCCTGGCCACGCCGGAGCTTCGCCAGCGATTCGAGGTCATCCTGCGGGACGCCGACCTGGTCAAGTTCGCGAAGGTACGGCCCGATTTCGCCGCGGCCCTGGAACAGCTCACGCGCGGTCGGAGCCTGCTGGAGGCCTGGCGGGAGCGGAGCCAACCCGACGGGGAGAAGGCCTGATGCGGTTCGTCGATCCCTGGCTGCTGCTCCTTCTGCTCGCTCCGGCGTGGCTCGGGTGGCGCTGGTGGCGGAGCCGCCGGCAGCTGCCCCCGCATCGCATCTCGTTTCCCGCCCTGCGCCTGGCCGCCGTGGCGCGGCCCTCCACCCGGGCGCGCCTCGCGGCGTGGAGCCGCATGGTGACCCTGGTCGGCCTGGCCATCCTGGTTGCCGCGCTTGCGCGACCGCAGATCCCCGGGGACTCGGAGCCGACGCGGGTACGCTCCCGCAACCTCATACTCGCGCTCGATATCTCGAGCAGCATGAAGGCCACCGATTTCCAGCCGGGAAATCGACTGGCGGTCGCCCGACAGGTACTGCGCGACTTCATCAAGCGCCGACAAGGCGATCTGGTCGGGCTGGTGATCTTCTCCGGCCGCGCCTTTCTCCAGGCGCCGCTCACCAACGACCTCAACGTGCTCGATCGTCTGGCTGCGCAGGTGGATATCGGCGACCTGCCGGACGGCACCGCCATCGGCAACGCGCTGATGCTGTGCCTGGACCAGCTCAAGAA
Organism: Gemmatimonadales bacterium; assembly: GCA_035501775.1. GTDB lineage: Bacteria > Gemmatimonadota > Gemmatimonadetes > Gemmatimonadales > GWC2-71-9 > JADJOM01. Next base: position 47,543 of record DATJVM010000077.1, read on the forward strand.
CCTCCCCAAGAACTCCAGCGCGATCATCCTCCTCACGGACGGCGCGAACAACGCGGGCGACATCTCGCCCGAACAGGCGGCGGAGGCGGCCCGCGCCGTCGGCGTGCGCATCCATACAATCGGCCTCAGCTCCGCCGACACCTTCTCGGCGGCGCTCAACGGGGTGTGGTCGGTGCGGAACATTAACGCCCGCCTCTCCGGCAGCGACGAGGCCGTGCTCAAGGACATCGCGACCCGGACCGGGGGTCAGTTCTACAAGGCCACCGACCCCAACGTGCTGAGCGCGGTCCTCAAGGAGATCGATCCCATGGAGCGGATCGAGGTCAAGGTGAGCGAGACTCGCGAGTGGCATGATCTCTTCCCCACGCTCGTGGGCGTCGGCCTGGCCCTCCTGCTGGCGGAGATGCTGCTTCGCGTCACCTGGTTCCGGACGGCGCCATGATCGACCTGGTTCAGCCCTCCGCGCTCCTGCTGCTGCTGGTGCTGCCCGCCCTCTGGCTCCTGGGCCGATTGGCCCGCAGCGATCAGGCCCGGGCGGTGCGGCGCTTCGGCGATCCGGGGTTGCTCGGGCGGAGTTCCCCCCTTCCCGGCCCTGCCCGGCCGAGCTGGCGGAACGTGCTTCGCTGGGCGGGGTTGGGCGCGCTGATCGTGGCGCTGGCCCGACCACAGTGGGGGAACGTCCCCCGGGCCCTGGCGCGGACCGGCCGGGACCTCGTGGTGGCGCTCGACCTGTCCCGCTCGATGCGGACTCGGGACGTGGGTCAATCGCGACTCGAGCTGGCCAAGCGACTCGCCTGGGACCTTGCGGCAGCCCATCGCGGCGATCGCATCGGGCTGGTCATCTTCGGTGACGCGGGTTTCCTCCAGCTCCCTCCCACTTCCGACCTCGCCGCGTTCCGCCTCTTTCTCGACCGGGCGTCCTTCGATGAAATCGGCGACCCCTCGACCAACATCGCGGCGGGGCTCGCTGTTGCCGAGCGGAGCCTCCGGCGGGAAGGGACGGTGGTCGGTTCGCGCGGCGTGATTCTGCTCTCCGATGGTGAGCGCTCCGAGGGGGCCCTCGATCCGATCCTCGAGGTGTTTCGGCGGAGCCGGGTGCCCGTCTTCGCCGTCGGTGTTGGAACCGTGGTGGGCGGTCGCGTGCCGGGGGACTCCGGCTCGCCGCTCGGCCCGTGGCATCTGGATGACATCGGTCGCCCGGTGGTCTCCCGGCTCGACGAGGCCTCGTTGCAGAAGATCGCGCTGGAATCGGGCGGCGCCTACGCCCGGTGGGACGATCCCGCCGCCCTGGATCGCCTCAAGCAGAGCGTCGGCAATCTCGAAACCCGGGCAGTGTCCGCTGAGGAACAGCAGGAGCCAGCCGAGCGGTACCAGTGGCCGCTCGGTCTCGGCATCATGCTGCTGGTGACGGAGGCACTGCTCGCCGGTTCACGGGCGAGGCGGCCGGAACGGCGGTCCCTTCCGAAGAGGTCGGCCCGGCCACCGCTGGCCGCGGCGGGGGCATCCGTGGTGGCGCTGCTGCTCACCCAATCCTGCAGCTCGGCGAATCGGGAGCTTACCCGCGGCCGGCAGCTTTACGATCAGGGGAAGTATCTCGAGGCCTACCAGGCCTATGAGAATGTGATCAACCAGCAGGGCGGTCCGGCAGTCCGCTACAACGCGGGCAACGCCCTGTACCGTCTCAAGCACTATTCGGATGCCTCGAAGATCTGGCGGGAAGCGGCGGGGGGCGGGGACCGCGAGGTGCGCGAGCGGTCGTTCTACAACATGGGGAACGCCTTCGTTCTGGCGGCCGAGGACGCCAACTTCCTGAGCGGGTACCTGGAACGCTCGCTCGACGCGTACGAGGAGGCCCTGGTGCTCGACCCGACGGACCGGGACGCAAAATGGAATCTCGAGATCGCCCTCAAGCGACGCGGTGATCCCGGTCAGGAGGGATCGCCGAACGGCGGCCGCGCCGACTTCGGCCCCGGCGGCCACAACGAGGGTTACGAGGGAACCCGAGAAAGCGCCGTGGGTGCGATGGCCGGCGGTGGCACCGGCGGCGACGCCGGGGAATCGGTTCGCGAGCTTACGCCGGAAGAGGCGCGCGCCCTCCTCGACCAGGTTGAGCGCCAGCAACTGGAGACCCACCAGGGACGTCCCGCCGGCTCGGAAGGGAGCCACGGACGGGACTGGTAGCCTGCAGTCTCCGGCCGTTCCGGTTAGATTTGAACTCGGACAATTCTTCCCTGAGGGACTGAGATGTCGAATCCGTTGGGTAGTACACAAGGTTATGTCGCGAGCCAGGCGGAATCCGCGCGGGTCGCGGGGTTCCTGCAGAAGGTATATGGATGGATGTTCGCCGGACTCGCGATCACCGCCGCGGTGGCCTGGCTGGTGGCGGGATCCCCGGCCGTGGTCCAGACCCTGGCGGCCAATCGGTTGCTCTTCTGGGTAGTGCTGCTGGCACCGCTCGGATTCGTATGGTACCTGAGCGCCAAGGTTGATACCATCGCGCCCAACACCGCCGCGCTGGTGTTCAGCACCTACGCGGCACTCAATGGCGTGACGTTCGCCTTTGTGCTTCTTGCCTACACCGGCGCCTCGATCGCCTCGACCTTTCTGACGGCCGCCGCCATGTTCGGCGCGCTGGCCGTGTACGGGTCGATCACCAAGCGGAGCCTGGCCGGCATAGGGCAGTTCGCGTTCATGGGGCTCATCGGGGTGATCATCGCCTCGATCATCGGGATCTTCTGGCAGAACAACATGTTCCAGTTCGTGCTGTCGGTCTGCGGCGTGCTGGTCTTCACGGCCCTGACCGCGTGGGACGCCCAGAAGCTGCGGAGCATGGCGCTGGCCATGCCGGAGGGCCGGGCGGGATCGTATGCCGTGGTCGGCGCGCTCGCGCTCTATCTCGACTTCATCAACCTCTTCCTGTTCCTGCTTCGCCTGTTCGGCCAGCGGAGAGACTGACTGGTACCGGCGGGGAGGTGACCCCTCCCCGCCCGGGTCTCCTCCCCTTCCTCCAAGCCGTTTCGCTGATTAGGTTTGCCCGCTCACAATTCTCCTCCCCGCACCCCGCACCAGGGTCGGGGCGCCCAGACCAAAGGAAGGTGACATGGCCCGTCAGTACGAGGCGGTCTACATCTTCGATAGTGCCCTCGAAGAGCCCGCCATTTCCGAGAAACTCGCCCGCTTTCACGCGCTCATTCCCCAGCCTGGCGGTGAACCCGTCAAGCTCAACCATTGGGGCAAGCGCACCCTCGCCTATTCCATCAAGAAGCGCGACACCGGCTACTACGTCGTGGCCAACTTCCAGGCGGCCCCTGGTCAGCTGCCGGAGTTCGAGCGCGCCATCAAGCTGGACGAGGGCGTGCTGCGCCACCTGGTCGTGGTGAGCGAACATGATTACACCCCGGTCCGGGACGCGACGGACCGGAAGTTCGAGGAGGACGACGAATGAAGCGCACCCGGAAGGGAGATCCGCTGGCCGAGGCCGGGATCCATTACATCGACTACAAGGACGAGAAGCTGCTGGCCCGGTTCCTGACCGAGCGTGGCAAGATCCTCCCGTCCCGCCTGTCGGGCATCACGGCACGCCATCAGCGTCAGCTCAGCACGGCCATCAAGCGGGCGCGGTACCTGGCACTCTTGCCCTACATCAAGCGGGGCTCGAGCTGACCGGTAGCTCCGTCCGGCGACCTGCCGTGACCTGGAGGTCGCTCCTGGCGTTGGCGGTGTACGTCCTGCTGTTCCCTCCGCTGTTCGTGCTCGCCCCGCTGGCCGGGCTGCTGGCCGCATCGCGGCCAGCCACCTTCCGCGAGTGGGCGTGGATCGGCGCGGCGGGGCTCTGGCTGGCGGTCAGCCTGCAGCAGCCGGGCGGGCTGGTCGCCCAGTTCCTGAATGCCTGGGCGCTGTTCCTGACCGGCGGGTTCGTGGTGGTGATGCTCCTCTACCGGCGCCGCCTGGTCCCGGGCGCGCTTGCCACCACCGTCTTCGGGCTGGGCGCCGCCACCGTCTGGGTCCGACTGCTGGGGAGCCGATGGCAGGATCTCGAGCTGGCCGTTGCGCACGCGGGCTGGGAATACGCCCGGCAGGTTCAGGGAGACGTAAGCGCGCAGCTGGCCGACGCGTTTGCCCAGGGAGTGGGCCCGATCGCCCAGCTCTTTCCCGGGCTCCTGGTCCTCATGGCCCTGCCGGGGCTGGCCCTGGCGTGGGCGTGGTATCATCGCATCGCGACCCATCCTGCCGGGGAGCCCGCCGGCCGGTTTTCGGACTTCCGGTTTGACGACCATCTGGTCTGGCTCGTGGTCATGTGCGCGGCCGGCACGTTGTTGCCGCTCCCCCTGGGAGTGCTCGGCATATTCGGGAACATCGTGCTGGTCACCGGCGCGCTCTACGCCCTGCGCGGCCTGGCGGTAGTCTGGGGAGCGCTAGGCGCGCTCACGATTTCCCCCGCGATGGGGGCGCTGTTGGTGCTGGTCGCCCTGTTTCTGCTTGCCGTCCTGCCGGTGGCTCTTGGCGGGTTCTTCGCCATCGGCCTGGCCGACACCTGGATCGATTTCCGGCGGCGCTTCGGCTCCGCCGACACCCGAGGGAGTGGCCCATGGAAGTGATTCTTCGCGAGGATGTGCGGTACCTGGGAAAGGCCGGAGAGCTGGTGAAGGTGAAGCCGGGTTACGCCCGGAATTTTCTCCTCCCCAAGGGGCTGGCCTACGAGGCAACGCCCGGAAATCGGAAGCGCATCGAGGCCGAGTCGAAGGCCCGGGTGGCCCGCGCCAGCGAGGAGCGGGCGGAAGCCGAGGCACTGGCCGCGCGCCTCGCGGGAGTAACCCTGACGCTGGCGCGGAAGGCGGGCGAGGGCGACCGGCTCTTCGGTTCCATCACCGCCCAGGACATCGGGGACGCCCTCAAGGCCGCGGGGCACACGGTGGACAAGCGGCGCATCGAGCTGGATCATCCGATCAAGACTCTCGGGACCCACATGGTCCCGGTGCGATTGCCTCACGAGGTGCAGGCGGAGCTTCGGGTGACGGTCGTGGCGGAGTAGCCGCGCTCTGATGACGGTAGCGATCCGCTACATCGATGGGCCGCGGCTGGCGCGCTCCCTCGCCGCCGCAGCCGACTGGGTCGCGGCCGGCCGTGAAGAGATCAACCGCATCAACGTCTTTCCCGTCCCGGACGGCGATACCGGCACCAATTTCAGCCTGACCCTCCGCGCCGTGGCCGATGCCCTACAGGCCCTGGGCGACGCGCCGCTCGGCGTGACCGCCAAGACCGCCGCGCGGGGCGCCGTGCTGGGAGCCCGCGGCAACTCGGGGATGATGCTGGCCCACTTCCTCCTCGGATTCGCCGAGGCGATGGAGGGGAAGGATCAGGCCACGGTCCGGGATGTGGCTCTCGGCTTCCGCCGCGGCGCCGAGCGGCTCTCGACCTCGCTGGACGACCCCAAGGAAGGAACCATTCTCACCGTGGCGCGGGAGGCGGCCCTGGCCGCCGCCCGCGTCGCCGACGATTCCTCGGATATCTCCGTGTTCATGACCGGGATGCTGCGCGAGGGCGAGCTTGCCCTGGCGCGCACCCCGGAGCTGCTGGCGGTGCTCAAGGAGGCCGGCGTCGTGGACGCTGGCGGCAAGGGCTTCGTCCGGATGCTCGAGGGCGTGGTGCGCTACATCGAGGGGGATCCGATTCTCCCCGCCAGCCCCGTCAACGAGGCCGAGGCCGCCCTGATCCCCGCCGCCGACGTGGAGGTGGTCGCCGAGCGCGATTTCCAGTACTGCACCGAGCTCATGCTCCGGGGCGAGCAGTTACCGTCTGCCAACGAGGTTCGGGCACAGATCCGGAACTTCGGCGGCTCGGTGCAGGTGGTGGTGGCGGGGGATATCCTCAAGATCCATGTGCACACCGACAACCCGGACGCCGTCTTTACCTTCGCGGCCCGTTGGGGCGTGGTCGAATCGACCAAAGCCGAAGACATGCGGGCACAACACCGACGGCTGGCGCATGGGGACCGCCGCCCGGTGCTGGTGGTCGCCGATTCGTCGGCCGACCTGCCGGACGCGGTCCTGGACCGGCATCACATCGCCCTCGTCCCCCTGCAGGTGATGTTCGGAGATGAAACCCTGCGCGACCGGGTGGAACTCAAGCCCGAAGACTTCTACCGGAAGATGCGCACCTCGCGGGTGCATCCCACGACGTCCCAGCCGACGCCGGCCGAGTTCGTGCGGGTCTTCCGGGACGCCCGGTCGGAAGCGGATGAGGTGGTTGCGGTCCTCCTCGCGGCTCGGCTGTCAGGCACCTACCAATCGGCGCTCGCGGCGGTCAAGGCCGCTCAGCTGGAGGGGGTTCACTGCGTAGACAGCGCCACCGCCTCGCTGGGCCTGGGCCTCTTGGCCCTTCGGGCCGCGGAGCTGGCGGAATCGGGGTGGCGCGCGGCTCAGATCGTCCCGGAACTGCGGCGCATCCGGGCGCAATCGGGGTGCTTCGTCACCGTGGACCGGTTCGACAACCTGCTCCGCTCGGGGCGGGTGACCCGCGGCAAGGCGTGGATCGCCGGCATGCTCGACGTGAAGCCGATCCTCACCCTGGACGCCCAGGGCGCAATCGTGCCGGTGGACCGGGTCCGCGGGCGGGCCAACCTGGTGCCGCGAGTGCTGGCGCTCCTCGAGCGGCGGCTCTCCCCGCGGCCCCGGGCCGTGCGATTCGGGATCGTGCACGCCGAGGCCCCGGAGGTCGCGCTGCGGCTGCGCGCCGCCCTGGTGGCGGCCTACGCCCCGAAGGACTGTTTCGTGACGCTCGCGACCGGGGTGCTCGGCACCCACGTGGGGTTCGGGGCGTGGGGCGTTTTCTGGCAGGTGGAGGACGAGGCGCCGACCCCCGCCGGCGCTGGGGCATCGAGTTGACGACGGCGACGTCGGCGCTCTCGGTGGCGGTGCAGGCCATCGACGACCTCAAGGGACGGGAGATCGTGGTGCTGGACCTGCGTGGCCTGAGCGAAGCAACCGACTACTTTGTAGTAGCGTCCGGCACCTCGGACGCCCACGTGCGCGGGCTCGCCGAATCGGTGCTGGAGAAGCTGCACCGCCGCGGCGTGCGCGCGCATCACGTCGAAGGCCTCCCCGGAGGCCGCTGGGTGCTGTTGGATTTCGTGGACTTCGTGGTCCACCTTTTTCATCCCGAGACGCGCGGCTTCTATCAGCTCGAGCGCCTCTGGAGCGATGCGCCGGAGATCAGGCCCGGCGCCTGAATCGGCAGGTATCTTCATGATGCGTCGTATCGCGCTCGGGTTGGCGCTGGTCTCGGGGGCACCCTCCCTCCTCTCCGCGCAGTACTACTTCGGGCAGAACAAGGTCCAGTACCGGTCGTTCGACTTTCAGGTGCTGCGGACCGAGCACTTCGACATCTACTTCTATCCCGAAACCCGGGAAGCGGTCCTCGACGCCGGCCGGCTCGCGGAGCGGTCCTACGAGCGCCTCTCCCGCATCTTCCGCCACGAGTACAAGGAGCGGAAGCCGATCATCCTCTACGCCTCCGAGTCGGACTTCCAGCAGACCAACGCCCTGGGCGGCGAGGAGCCCAGCGAGGGCACCGGAGGCGTCACCGACTTCTTCAAGCAGCGCATCATCCTCCCCTTCACCGGGTCGTACGAAGAGCTGGAGCACGTGCTGCAGCACGAGATGACCCACCAGTTCCAGTACGACATCTGGAGCCGGGGCCGGGCCGGTGCCGGGCTGGCGACGATGATCAACGTCAACCCGCCGCTCTGGTTCATCGAAGGGATGGCGGAGTACTTCTCGCTGGGCGGGGTGGACCCCAACACGGCGATGTGGCTCCGTGACGCCGCCATCGAGGGCCGGATCCCGACCATTCACCAGCTCGAGAACGATCCCCGCATCTTCCCGTACCGCTACGGACAGGCACTGCTGGCATTCATCGGCCAGCGCTGGGGAGACGAGGCCATCGGGGCGATCATCCAGGGCACCATGGCCGGCGGTGGCGGCCTCGAGGGCTCGATCCGCCGGGTGCTCGGCGTCGATTACAAGCAGCTCTCGGCCCTGTGGAAGGAGCACATCCTCAAGACCTACCTGCCGAAGGTGGTCACCCAGGAGCGGGCCAGCGACTTCGCGAAGCCCATGCTGACCGAGGAGCGCTCCGAGGGCACGCTGCATCTGGCTCCGGCCCTGTCTCCCGATGGGACGAAGGTCGCCTATTTCAGCGAGAAGGACTTCTACTTCATCGATCTCTGGCTGGCGGACGTCGCGACGGGCAAGGTGGAGCACCGTCTGCTCAAGTCGTCGTACTCGACCAACTACGAGACCTTCCGCTTCATCAATTCCTCGGCGAGTTGGTCGCCCGATGGCAAGTATATCGCCATCGCCGCCAAGAACGGCCCGCGGGACGATATCGTGATCATCGACGTCGCCCGGAACCGCGAGGCCCGGCGGATCAAGGTCAAGCTCAGCGGCGTGAGCACGCCCGCGTGGAGCCCGGACGGCAAGCAGCTGGTCTTCACCGGCCTCGAGGGCGGTCTCTCGGATCTGTACCTCGTCAACGCCGACGGGACCGACTTCCGCCGCCTCACGAACGACCGGTACGCCGATCTGCACCCCGTGTGGTCTCCCGATGGCAAGACTATCGCCTTCGCCACCGACCGCGGGCCGAACACGGATTTCTCGACCCTGCAGATCGGGAACATGAAGATCGCGACGTACGAGCTGGCGACCGGGCGGATCGAGGTGCTGCCGGGGATGATGGTGGGCCACAACGTGAGCCCGCAGTGGTCTCCGGACGGCAACGAGCTGGCCTTCGTCTCGGATCGGACCGGGGTCGACAACCTCTACCTCTACGACCTCCGGGACCAGCAGATCTACCAGCTCACCAATCTGTTCACCGGGGCCCAGGGCATCACCCCTCTGTCGCCGGTGCTCTCGTGGGCCCGCGACACCGACCGCCTCGCCTTCGTGTACTACTCGCGCGAGGACTACGACGTCTACTATCTCGACCACCCCGAGTCGCTCAAGCGAGAGCCGTGGCAGCCGCCCACCATCGCGCTCAGGGACTCCACGGCGCCCGGCCTCCGCCCCGTGGCCCCGTCGGGCGATACCCTCCGGGTCGGAGCCGACACGGGCCAGCCGCGCGTCCCCTCCGCCTCGGACACGACGCCGCCCCGGGTCCCCTCGGCGCACGACACGACACCGGCAGTCTCGCCGGTGGCCGCCACCGGTTCGATCTACGTCGGCCCGGGCGGCTTCCGCCGGGCGGATCTCACTCCCGTGATCACCGACTCCTCGCTCCGGCCGCTCACCATCGCCGGCCTGATGGACTCGGTGAATCTGCCACTCCCGGACACCGCCGAGTTCAAGATCAATCCGTACCGGGTTCACTTCCAGCCGGACTACATCGCGCGACCAAGCATCGGTTACGTGCGTGACAACTTCGGCAGCGGATTCTACGGCGGCAGCGCCATCGCGCTCTCGGACCTGCTGGGAGACCATCAGCTCTTCTTCGCCGCCTTCGTGAACGGCCGGATCAGCGAGGCACAGGTCAACGCCACCTACGTGAACTCGACCCGCCGGCTCAACTGGGCGGTGAGCCTGAGCCAGGAGCCGTACTACTTCATCCAACCGTCCTACATTGCGTCGGGCGGTAGCTCGGCCGCGGATACCTTCGTCACGGCTCTGGAGCGAATCGTGGTACGTTCCGCCGCGGTTCAGGGGATCTATCCGATCAACCGCTATACGCGCGTCGAGCTTGGTCTCACAGCGGCCAACATCTCGGACCACATTCAGCAGATCTACGAGCCCTATGATCCCTCGAGCGGGCTGCTGACGGCCAACCCGACGGAGAGTGAGACCGCCCTTCCCGGCGCGAGCTTCATCGAGCCCAGCCTGGCCTACGTCTTCGACAACTCCCTCATGGGCTACGTGGGCCCGTTCTACGGCCGCCGCTACCGGCTGCAGGCCTCGCAGTCGGTCGGGGGATGGCGCTACTTCGAAGG
>DATJVM010000078.1:0-128338 GCA_035501775.1 Gemmatimonadales bacterium
ATCGCGTTTCCGAAGACCACCGCGGCCCGGGCCCTGTTCGAGGGGGCGCCAACGCCGGTCAGCGGCGACGAGTTACGGGCGCTCCATATTAAGATCGAAGGGTAGGGAGCAGGGCGGACTCACCTCTTGAGCCGGGAGCGATACTTGTCCGACGACATCCAGCATCGCATCTCCACGGAGGGCGCGGACCTGGTGCTGTTCACGGGCGTGAACGATGCGAACCTCCTCGAACTCCACCGGGCGACGGGCATCCGCGCCACCCTGCGCGGAGACACCGTGACCCTGGGGGGGACGCTGGCGCAGGTGGAGCGCGCGGCGCCGGTCGTCCAGGGGATGCTGGATCTGGCTCGCATGGGCGAAATGGTGACGCCCGAGGACGTGTCGCGCCTGGTCGCGGCGGGCCCGGCCCAGGAGCCGCTGGGCGCGGTGGACGAGAAGATCATCCTGCCCGGTCTGCGTCGCATCATCGCGCCGAAGACGCCGGGCCAGCGGGATTACCTCCATGCCGTCTCGACCCACGACATCGTGGTCGGCATCGGCCCCGCGGGAACGGGGAAGACCTACCTGGCGGTGGCGAAGGCCGTGGAGGCGCTGGCCCGCAAGCGGGTGAAACGGATCATCCTGGCGCGGCCCGCAGTCGAGGCCGGCGAATCGCTGGGGTTTCTCCCCGGCGACCTCCAGGCGAAGGTCGACCCCTATCTCAGGCCCCTGTACGACGCGCTCGAGGACATGATGCCCCATGACCGGGTGCAGAAGGCTCTCGAGAGCCGGATCATCGAGATCGCCCCGCTGGCCTACATGCGGGGCCGGACCCTGGCGGATGCCTTCATCATTCTCGACGAGGCACAGAACGCCACCGGGGCCCAGATGAAGATGTTCCTGACCCGGCTCGGTGTGAACAGCAAGGTGGTCGTCACCGGTGACAAGACGCAGATCGATCTGCCGAAACGGGATGACTCGGGCCTGGTACAGGTCGAGCGCATCCTGCCGGGGGTGGATGGCATCGCGTTCTGCTATCTGGACGAGAGCGACGTGGTGCGACACCGCCTGGTTCGGGAGATCATCAAGGCCTATGCGGAGGACCAGCTCGGCTGAGGGCGGGCGGCGCCCGGGGCGACGGCCCCGGGCGCCTATCGGTGCCCGGTCGATTCGACGGATCGTGCAGCGCGTGCTCCGTGGTGAGCGGCGCAAGGCGGTCGTGTCCGTCACGCTGGTCGACGAGCGGCAGATCCGGGCGCTCAATCGGCACTGGCTGGGCCGCGACGCCCTGACGGACGTGATCGCCTTTCCCCTGAGCACCCCGGGCAACGCCGTGCTGGGAGACGTATACATTTGTGTGGCAGCGGCCCGCCTCCAGGCACGGGAGTTCGGGGTGCCCCTGCGCGAGGAATTGAGGCGGCTGGTGGTACATGGCACGTTGCACATCCTCGGCTACGATCATCCGGACGGCGCCGGGCGGGAACGCTCGACGATGTGGCGACGGCAGGAGCATTACGTGAAGGCGCTCGCGTGATCGAACTGCTGCACCGGCTCGTGACGCCGGTCGCGACTCTGGTCTTCTCCCTGTGGGCGGCGTGGCTGTCCCTGGCCAGCGAGGCCGATGTGGACGTGCCACGGCTCCTCGCCGACCAGGAGGCCGGGGAGGCCGGACATCTCCCGCCGGCGCGCGCTCTCTACGTTGGGCATCTCGCGGTCCTGGTCCTGGCGGGAGCAGCGGCGGCCACGGCCGACACCTGGTGGGCGTGGGACACCGGGCAGGCGATGGGGCGCCTGTTCCTGTCGGTGGCCCTGGTATGGGTGGTGGGCAGCACCATTCCGACGCTCCTGGCGAGCGTGGCTCCGGAATTACCTCCCCTGGCCCGTCCCTCCGCGCTCCGCACCCTGCGGGTCCTGAGTCCCCTGCTGCGCGTCATTGCGTGGGCCGATGGCCGGTTCCGCCCGCCCATTCCGCCATCGCATCGCGATGTGGGGCAGGTCCGGCGCGACATGCTGCGGGGCCTCTTCTCCCTGGCCGACATGACGGTGGCCGAAGTGATGACGCCCCGGATCGATATCATCGCTGTCGACAGCACCGCGGGCCGGGATGAGGTGGTCGCCACACTGCGGCGATCCGAGCACGCGCGGCTGCTGGTGTACGACGAGCACCCGGATGCGATTGTCGGAGTGCTCTATGCCAAGGACATGCTGGCGAGCCTGCCCGCCGGTTCGGGTGCCGCCGACTGGCACACGCTGATCCGCCCCGCGGCATTCGTCCCTGAAGGCAAGACACTGGACCGGCAACTCCGCGATTTTCAGCGTGGCCCGAGTCACCTGGCGGTCGTGGTGGACGAGTTCGGCGGCACGGCGGGGCTGATCACGATCGAAGACATTCTGGAGGAGGTTGTCGGCGAAATCCAGGATGAGCACGACACCGAGGAGACCCAGAAGATCGTGGACGAGGGGGAGGGACGGCTGTCGGTCGAAGGCGGGGTGCCGTTGAGTGAACTCGAGGCCCTCCTGGGCCACACCTTCGATCGGCCTGATGTCACGACCGTTGGTGGTCTGGTTCTCGATGCCTTCGGTCGCGTGCCCCGCACCGGCGAGCGCATCGATATCGATGGCATCGACGTGCTGGTGGAGCTGGTCGCTCGCCGGCGGGTCCGTCGGGTGCTCGTCACCCGGCCCACGCCGGCCGAAACCCCGGCTGAGGGCCACGGCCCATGACCTGGGTAGTGCTGCTGGCGGGGCTCGGACTGACCATCTTCGGCGCCGCGGCCGGAACCGCCCTGGTCTCTCTGAGCCGGCTCGAACTGACCCAGGCCGTCGCCGGACAGTTGCGGGGCCGGACCGGGTCGCTGTCCTGGCTGTCCGAGATGGACCGGTACCTGGGCGTCACCGCGGCGCTCACGGCCCTCGGGGTCATTGTCGTCGGCGCGGCGATTCCGGCTTTCCTGAGCGGGTTGACGCTGACCACTCTGGGCCTCCTCCTGGTACTCGTCGTCATGCCACTGGTGCTGTTTGGCGGCTACCTCATTCCCCGCTGGCTGGTGCGACCCCGGGCGGAGATGCTCCGGCGGCTGCTGGTACCTGTCCTTCGGCCGGTGGCGCGGGTGGTGAATCTCGTCCTCCCGGTTCGGCTGATGCCGGGTGGAACCGATCTTCGCGCCTTCTGGCGCGAGGGAGCCGCGGCCGGGCTCGGTGCGGACGAGGAGCTCCTCATGGTAGGGGGAGTGATGACTTTTTCGGAGCGCCACGTGCGTGAGGTGATGACGCCCCGCACGGATATCGTCGCGGTGGCGGAGGATGACAGCCTGGAGGACATCACGGGCGTCTTCGCGCAGAGCGGATACAGCCGGCTGCCGGTGTATCGCGGGACGCTCGACGAGATCGTGGGAATGCTGCACGCGTTCGATCTGTTCAAGCTGCGGCCGGGCGACCGGCTCCCCATCCGGCCCGTCGCCAGCGCCCCGGCCAGCCGGACCTGCGGCGACCTGCTGCTCGACATGCAGCGGGAACGCCGCCACCTGGCCGTGGTGCTCGATGAGTTCGGTGGCACCATGGGCATCGTGACCCTCGAGGACCTGCTCGAGGAGCTGGTGGGCGAGATCTTCGACGAATTCGATGTCGGCGCCCCCCGGCCGGCCGGCGAAGGGCCCATGCTCTTCGAGGTGGATGGCTCCCTTCCAGTCGCGGCCATCGAGGAGCGCTTCGACCGTGCGCTGCCGACGGCCCGGACCAGCACGGCCGGCGGTCTCATTGCGGAGCTCGCCGGCAGGATTCCTCAGGCCGGCGAACGCTTCCTGGTCCGGGGGCTGGAGTTCGAGGTGCTTCAGGCCACGCCGACCCGGATCGAGCGCCTGATGGTGCGTCGCGGTTCCGCCGCCCCGATCCTGCTGGTCCCTCCGACCCCATAAGCCGGTCCAACCGAGCTCCCTCAAGGAAAACCGCCTGCCGGGTCAGACCCGACAGGCGGCTAAACGCGGAGCTGGGAGGGAACGTCTGCCGTGTACGCTCCGCGGGGAGAACTAGGCCGTCTTCTTGGCGATCACCAGCCGGCTGATCTTGTTGTACGTGGCATGCGGGACGACCTTCTTGGTCAGCAGGTCCGTCTTCTTCGCGTAGGGCCGTCCCTTGATGATCGCGTCAGCGTACTTCTCGCCCACTCCCGGAAGCGCGATCAGCTGGTCGCGGGTCGCGGTGTTGAGGTCCAGAAGCTCGGCGGCCTTGGCCTTGGTGGTCGCCGTCTTCGGCGCGGCTGGCTGCTGCATCGTGGCCTTCGGGGCGGCAGAGGCGGCGGCCTGGGCGTGAACCTGTGACGTGGCGAGAAGGGCAAGCGAAGCAAGTGCGGCGAGGAACAGCGGACGCTTCATGACTTCCTCCAAGAACGGTAAGCAGCGGGCCGGCAGTCGGCGGGCTGGTCGAACGTGTCGCCTTAGGGGATGGCAATCGACGTGCCGCGGCGAATTGCGCGAAATCGACTGAAATGCCGGCCATTCGGACGGGGAAACCGTCGAGGCCGTGACAGTCTGACCCCTGTGACGACAGATTGACCCGTCAGCTTGTCGGAGGGAATCCAGCGCGGTAGAGCCTGGGGAATGGTGTCGGGGAGGCGGTCAGACCGCCCCTGAAGTCCAGTGCCAGCGCTGGATCATTCGGGTCAGGGTACGTCGCGAGATCCCCAGGATGCGGGCTGACTCCTCGCGGTTGCCCTTGGTGGCCGCGAGGACTCGGAACACGTGGCGACGGTCGAGTTCCTCGAGGGTAACCAGTTCCGCCTCCGGCCCGGCTCCGGAAGGGGCAGGGGCAGCGGCCGGGACCGGCTCGACGGCTGCTGCCGAACGCAGGGCCTCCGGAAGGTGCTCCGGGCCGATGACATCCAGCTCCGCCAGTACCATGGCACGCTCCAGCACGTTCTCCAGTTCCCGCACGTTTCCCGGCCAGTGCCACGCCAGAAGCAGGGACTGGGCTTCCGGATCGATGGCCACGGGGCCGCGGCCGTGTCGAGCCGAGAGTCGCGTCAGAAAGTGATCGATCAGCAGGGGAATGTCCTGACGTCGCTCCCGCAGAGGAGGGAGCGTGATGGTAACCACATTCAGCCGATAGAAGAGATCCTCCCGGAAACGCTTCTCCCGTACCATCTGGGCGAGGTCTCGATGCGTGGCGGCGATGATCCGGACATCCACCTTCACCGGAGTCTCGGAGCCCACGGGCACGATCTCCTGTTCCTGCAGCACCCGAAGCAGTCGCGCCTGCAACCCCGGCGAAATGTCCCCGATCTCATCCAGGAAGACTGTCCCCTTGTCCGCTTCCCGGAACAACCCGGGCCGGTTGGCCACCGCACCGGTGAAGGCCCCCTTCAGGTGTCCGAACAATTCGCTTTCCAGCAGCCCTTCGGCCAGGGCGGAGCAGTTCACGGCCACCATTCTCCGGTCGGCGCGGTCGGAGAAGCGATGAATGGTCCGCGCCACCAGTTCCTTCCCCGTTCCCGTCTCGCCGAGGATCAGCACGGATGCCTGGGTCGAGGCGACCCGAGCGACCTGCTTCATGACGTCGATGATGCCGGGACTGTGACCCACCATGGTGCTGCGAGTGAGGGCCGTTTCCGGCTCGGCACCATGCGGAGGACTTTCCTGCCGGGCCGTCGCCAGCTTTCGCCGCTCCAGGGCCCGCGTCAGCGTGGAACGCAGTTCCGCGAGATCGTAAGGCTTGCTGATGAAATCGTAGGCGCCGGCGCGGATCGCCTCGCCCGCCGCGCTGGCGTCTCCGAATGCCGTCAGCACCAGGACCAGGGCCTCGGCATCCCGTTCCCGCACGGCGGACAGGAGGTCCAGACCGCTGGCTTCCGGCATCCGGAGGTCGGTGAGCACGGCATCGAAAGGGCCTTCCGTGTCAAACACGGCCAGGCCGTCCCGGACCGACAGGGCCCGGTGCACGTCATACCCTTCCCGCTCCAGAACCTCGCCGAGCATGCGGCACGCTGCCTCATCGTCATCGACGAGCAGCAGCCGGGCGGGCCGGCGAGGGGGCATCACGCGGACTCCGGCGTAGGCAGTGTCAGTCGCCATCGGGTACCTCTCTCGGACGGAACATAGGCTAATTCGCCCCCCAGGGTTCGGGCCAGCCGCCGACTCACGGCAAGTCCGAGGCCGGTTCCCTGCGACCCTTTGGAGGTCACGAACGGCTGGAAGAGCTGGTTGCGCGCCTCGGGTGGCAGGCCCGGCCCGTCATCCGCGATCTCCAGGAATGCCTGGTCGCCGGCCCGACCGGTCGTGAGCGTGATCTCTCCGCCGGGGGGGAGCGCCTCGATGGCGTTTTTGAGGAGATTGAGCAGGATCTGGTCGGTGAGGTCGGGGTCGGTGAGGGCCATGACGCGACCGTTCAGTTCTCCCGCAGCCAGGCTGGCCCTTACCCGGGCGCTGGCGAGGGACGGCTCCAGGAAGCGGAGCATGGCTGCCGCGCGCTCCCGCAGGTTGGTCGCCACCGGGCGTGGTTCTGGCCAGGCGCTGCGTCCAACGCCGCTTCGAACGATCTTGGCTACACGGTCCAGCTGGGCCAGGACGACGCCGACACGTTCGGCTGCCTCGGGGTTCCCGGCCCGGCGGAGGTCCTCGCGCAGCAGCTGAAGGTGGCCGTTGGTCGTGTTGAGCGGGGTGCCGATCTCGTGGGCGAAGCTTCCGGCGATCTCCTCTGCCTGCGCCTTACGGTCCAGGGCGCGGGCGCGCTCCTCGAGGGCCAGCAGCGCCGCCCGCGCCTCGCTTTCCCGTTCCCGCGTGGCCAGCGCCGTACGCAGGTCGTTGTAGCCGCGCGTGAGCGCCCGGAACTCCGGTGGTCCGATCTCCGGCGCGGCCGGCGCGCCTTCGGCCCCACCGTGGGCGCCGGCCATGGCGACAGAAAGCGACCGGAGTGGGACCCCTACCCAGCGACTGGTGAGGAGCCCGACACCGATCGAGAGGAGCACCGCGGCGCTGATCGCAAAGGCGTAGCCGCGCCGGCGTTCCTCCCTGGCCCAGGTGTCGAGCCGCCCCGTCGAGACCCGGACGTCGAGGACTCCATAGGTGTGGGGCCGGCCCAACGGAACCACGACCTGCCAGGCCGGGCCCGGCTCCTCCCGGAAACGCCAGCCCACGATGCGCTCCGCGAGGGCCTCGGCATCGAGACTGTCCGCCTTGCGTTTGACGGTGCTGTCGCTGACCGCGGCCGACACCAGGGCTGCGCCCTGCCGCACGAATACCGCGGCCGAGGTTTCGGTCAGGTGTTTCCGGCTCCACCCTTCGAGCCCCACCGCGAGCGCGCTCGGTTCGCCTCGGGGAGAGATACGCGTGAGGTAGGCCGCCAGCGTGGTGGCGAGGTCCACCGACTCCTCGCGAAGGTCCTCCAATCGTGACCGCTCGGCCAGCGAGAGGGCGAGTTCGGTCGCCCCCATCACGAGCAGCACGGCGAGCAGCGCTGTAATCGCCGCGAGTCGGCGCGGCAACCCCAGTCGTGGATTTCGGGACACGGGCACAGCGGGCCTTTCGCCAGTGGCTGAACGAGTAAACTTATATGACCGCGTCCGGACCTCGTATGCCCGGGTGGACGGGGGACGCTGCCTGCCACCGCGCCCCCGGCCTCGGAACCGGACGGATCTGTGTTGAGTCGGGAGGCTTCACCCGTCGTGTCCCATCTCGAGCCCTACCTGTCGCGCTACGGCCTGATCGCGCTCTACCTCGTCGCGACGGTCGAGGGCGACCTGAGCATGATCGTCGCGGGGATTCTGGCCCACCTCGGGGTCCTTTCCCTGCCCGGCGCGATGGTCGCGGGAGCGCTGGGCAACCTGACCGGGGACCTGGCCTGGTTCTGGGTGGGACACTGGTACAGCGCGAAGATCCGCGCCTCGCGATTGTATGCCAAGGTGGGCCCGCGGATCGAGCGCCTCGCCGGCCGCCTCGGTCCATGGCAACTGCTCGCCGCCCGAGTGGTGTATGGCACCCGCAACGCAAGCATGCTCTTCTGGGGCCAGATGCGACTCGCGCCCCTGCGATTCATCCTGGTCAACGGCCTGGGCTGCGCGCTCGCCGCCCTGGGCTTCACCTCCATCGGGTACGCCGTGGGGGAGAGCAGCGAGGTGCTGGTCGGCACTGTCCGTCGGGTGGAACATCTCCTTCTTGCCGGGGTCGTGATCGGGGCCCTGATCGTGTGGGGCGTGAACCGGTTGGTGAGGCGCAAGCTGGCCTTCGAACGAACTCCGTCTGATTCCGACGACGTTGCATAGCTCCTTCCGCCATGTGAACTTACAGCCATGGTGCCCGCTGCCCTTGCCGCCGAGATCAGGGTCCGCCGGAGCGCGGCGATTGCGCGGGGCATCTCGATGGTCGAGAATGCCCGTCCCGGTTTCGAGGACCTTCTCTCTCTTCTGCATCCCAGCCTCGGCCGCGCCCGGCGGATCGGTATCACCGGTCCGCCGGGGGCGGGCAAGTCCACCCTGACCGAGGGGCTGATTCGGACCTATCGCGACCAGGGCCTGACGGTGGCGGTGGTGGCGGTTGATCCGACCAGTCCCTTTACGGGCGGCGCACTGCTGGGCGACCGGATCCGGATGGAGTCGGTGGCGCTCGACCCCGGGGTGTTCATTCGCTCCATGGCGACCCGGGGCTCCCTGGGCGGGCTTGCGACCACGACTGGCGAAGTCTGCGACGTCGTTGATGCTGGTGGGTTCGACCGCGTCATCGTGGAAACGGTGGGTGTGGGGCAGACCGAGTTGGACGTGGCGGGAACGGCCGACAGCACGGTCCTCGTGCTGGTGCCCGAGTCCGGTGACGGGATCCAGACCCTCAAGTCGGGAATCATGGAGATCGGCGATATCTTCGTCGTGAACAAGGCCGATCGGCCCGGCGCGGACCGGCTGCGACAGGAGATCGAGGTGACGCTCGGCATCCGCCACGGCAATGCCTTCCGGCATATTCGGGCCCACCACGCCTCGACCGGCAGCGGGGGCTTCCCGCCTGCAGCGGATCGGCCCGTCTCGCCCGTGCTCGCGGCCATCGCGACCCGGGGCGAAGGCGTGGCCGAGCTGGTTGCGGCGCTGGATGCGCACCACCGGCAGCTGGAAGCATCGGGTGAGCTGCTGCTCCGCCGTCGCGAGCGACTCTACCGCCGCACCCGCGATGCGGTCGAACGAGCCGCTCGGCATTGGGTCTGGCAGGAGACCGGGGCGGAGCAGGCGATTCGCGATCGTCTCGACGGCATCGTGAGCGGTCGGGTCAGCCCCTACGAGGTGGCCACGGAGGTGCTGGACGGACTGAGGCAGGGGTCGCGCCTATGACGATGTCCAAGCCCGATGGCAAGCGCGCGCTCGCCGAGCGGATGGCGGCGCAGGAACAGGAGCTCGAACGGCTGCGGGCCGAAGTTGCCCACTGGCGCCAGCTGGTTGAGGGCCTTGCGGCGCGCACCGACGTGGACTTCACCTCGATCTCGGGTCGAGCGGTGTCTCCCGTCTACACGGCGCTCGACCTCCCACCGGATTCGGCCACCAGTGGCGGGCTGCCAGGGTCATTTCCCTTCCTCCGCGGCATCCATCCGACGATGTATCGCGGCAAGCTGTGGACGATGCGTCAGTTTGCCGGCTTCGGGATGGCCTCGGACACGAACGAACGCTACAAGTTTCTGTTGGCGCGCGGCCAGACCGGACTCTCCGTCGCCTTCGATTTTCCCACCCTGATGGGGTACGACTCCGATCACCCGCGCGCCGAGGGGGAAGTTGGGAAGTGCGGCGTCGCCATATCCAGCCTTCAGGACATGGAGGACCTGTTTGCCGGGATCCCGCTGGATCGGGTCTCGACATCGATGACGATCAACGGGCCGGCGGCGATGCTGTTCTGCTTCTACGTGGCGGCCGCGGAGCGACAGGGCGTGGACATCAGCCGCCTCGAGGGGACGATCCAGAACGACATGCTGAAGGAATACATGGCACAGCATGCCTGGATCTTCCCGGTCGAGCCGGCACTCAAGATCATCGTGGATCTCTTCCAGTGGGCGGCGCGCCATACCCCGAAGTGGAACACGGTCTCGATCTCCGGCTACCACATCCGGGAGGCGGGAGCCACCGCCGCGCAGGAGCTGGCGTTCACCCTGGCCAACGGGTTCTGCTACGTCGAGCACGGGATCGCGCGGGGCCTGGATGTGGACAGCTTCGCGCCGCGCCTCTCCTTCTTTTGGGACGTCCACAACGACTTCTTCGAGGAGATCGCCAAGCTCCGCGCCGCGCGCCGCATCTGGGCCCGGACCATGCGCGAGCGCTACGGCGCGCGAAACCCACGCAGCTGCCAGATGCGCTTTCACTGCCAGACGGCCGGCGTGTCCCTCACCGCACAGCAGCCTCACAATAACATCGTGCGGGTCGCCTACCAGGCGCTCGCGGCGGTGCTCGGTGGCACCCAGTCCCTGCACACGAACGCGCTCGACGAGACCCTGGCCCTCCCGACGGAGGAGTCGGTGCGCATCGCGCTCCGGACCCAGCAGATCCTGGCGTACGAGACCGGCGTGCCCAACGTGGCCGACCCGCTGGGTGGGTCCTACTACGTCGAGGCGCTCACCGACGGCCTCGAGCGGGAGGCGGCGGGGCTCTTCGCGGAGATCGAGGCCCAGGGTGGAGTGGTCGCGGCCATCGAGTCGGGCTGGTTCCAGCGCCAGATCGCGCGGTCCGCGTCCCGGATGCAGGTCGAGGTCGAGCGCCGCCGCCGGGTCATCGTGGGAGTGAACGAGTTCATCGAGGATGAGGAGCCGCCGGTGCAGATCCTCCGGATCGGTGACCAGGCGGAGGAGGCCCAGCGGAGCCGAATGGCCACGCTGCGGTCGACCCGCGACCAGCGCCTGGTGGATGAGCGGCTTGCGGCCCTGCGGGCGGCCGCGGTGGAGGATCGGAACCTCATACCCGCGATGCTCGACTGCGCGCGGGCCTACGCAACCCTGTATGAGATCCGGCAGGTCCTGGAGCAGGTCTACGGGGCGTATCGGGAACCTGTCTTCTTCTAACCCATGCCGGCCTGGTGCCGGCGGAAATCCAATGGCCTCCGACATTCAAAAACTGCTCTCGAAGCTCACTCGTCTCCGCACCGACGAGCATCGCATTGTCACGTGCTACCTCAAGGTCGAACCGAGGGACCGGGCGCGCGGCAAGTACCTGATCAAGCTCAAGAACCGGGTACGCGAGGTCGAACGGGGCCTTGACGGCCTGGGGCTTCCCCGGACCGTGCGCGACGAGGTGAGCGGGGATCTCAAGCGGATCTACGATGCGCTGAAGGAGCCGGGCGGCCTGCCGGCGACTCAGGGAGTAGCCGTCTTTGCCTGCCGTCCTCTCAAGCTGTTCGAGCTGGTCGGCCTGCCCAGCGTCCATCGCTCACGCCTCGCCGTTGACCGGACCGCTCTGGTGCGGGAACTCGCGTCCCTGGAAGACGAGATCGGTACCCTTCTCACCGTGGTGCTGGACCGGACCTCGGCGCGCTTCTTCGAGGTGACGGCGTTCGGAGCACGGGAGTTGGAGGATCTTCGAGCGGATGCCACCCGCGGGGGGCGGTTTCACAGTGACCGGGCGGACTCACCCGGGAAGGGCGAGCACACCTACCACAACCGGATCCGGGAGGAGAAGCAGCGCCACTTCGCCGTCATCGCGGACCGGCTCTTCGACCTGCACCGGCGGCGCCCCGTGCACGGCATCGTGCTGGCGGGGCCCGGACCCGAGGCCGGCGCCGTCGCCGCCTTTCTCCATCCCTACTTGGCGGACCGATTGATGGGTGTGGTGAGCCTCAACCCGAAGGAGGCCAAGCCCGCAATGGTCTACGAGCTGACTCTCGCCGCCCGGGCCGCCTTCGAGCGGGAGGCGGAGCGGTCGATCGGCCACGGCCTCGAGGACTCGCTCGGCTCCGGGTGGGCGGTAGACGGTATCGACGCCACGCTGCGCGCGCTGGGTCGGGGTCAGGTGCGCACCCTGCTGGTCGACGGCGACGAGCAAAGCCCCGGGTACCGCTCCGGGCGGACCAGCCGGTTGGCGCTTCGTGAGGCGGAACTGCGCAACGACGGCCAGGTCCACGCGGTGCTGGATGTCATCGACGATGCGATCGAAGAGGCGCTCCGCCAGCGGGTCGAGGTCGAGGTCCTGTACGACCCGTCGGCGCGGAAGGCCATTACCGGTCTCGCGGGGCTGCTCCGATTCCGTTGAGGCTCAAGGCCGTCCTGTTCGACGCCGGCAATACGCTGCTCTTCCTCGACTACCCGAGAATGGCCGACGCGGTGGCGAGGGCGACCGGTCTTCCGCTCACGGGAGCGGGTCTCGAGGCCCATGCCGGAGAGGCGGCCGCGGTACTGGAGCGGTCGGCCGCGACCGACCGCGAACGAGCCTCACGTTACCTCGAGACGCTGTTTCGGCTGGCCGGCGTTCCCGAAGGCCAGATGGGCGTTACCCGGGACACATTGCTGGCCCTGCACCGTGAACGCCACCTCTGGGGCGGCATCCGGACCGGAACGGTCCAGGCCCTGGAGCGACTTCGAGGTTCGGGGTACCGGCTCGGGGTGGTCTCGAACAGCGACGGCCGCGCCGAGGAAGGGCTCGCTGCCGCGGGCCTGCTGTCGTTCTTCGAGGTGGTGATCGACTCGCAGCTGGTGGGCTTCGAGAAGCCCGATCCGAGGATCTTCGAGGCCGCCCTGAGCCGGTTGGGGGTTCGGCCGCAGGAGGCCCTCTACGTGGGCGACATCTACGAGGTCGACGTGATCGGCGCGCGGCGCGCGGGAATGGAAGTGGTGCTCCTCGATCCCCTCGGCGTGTACGCCGATCGCGATGTCGTGACCGCGACCGATGTCGCGGCCGCGGTCCGCGGTCTCCTGGATGGTCCTGGCCCGCTTTCCGAAGCCGGGTGTTGAACCCTCAACCTTGATGGGGCCCATGGCCATTGCTCGGGAGAAGCACACTCGGTCCCGCCCGATCCGGGTGCTGGTTGCGAAGCCCGGCCTGGATGGCCACGACCGCGGTGCCAAGGTCGTGGCCGCGGCGCTCCGGGACGCAGGCATGGAGGTGGTGTACACCGGCCTCCATCAGACCCCCGAGATGATCGCGACCGCCGCCGTGCAGGAGGACGTCGATGTGGTGGGGCTGTCCATCCTGTCGGGGGCGCATCTGACTCTGTTTCCCAGGGTACGCCGCCTGCTGAACGAGGCCGGGCGCGAGGACACTCTGCTGACGGGCGGCGGCATCATTCCCCCCGAAGACATGGTCGCGCTCGAGGGGCAGGGGGTAGGGCGTCTGTTCGGGCCCGGCACGCCGACCTCGGAGCTGATCGAGTACATCGAGGCCTGGGCTGCGGAGCACCTCAAGAGCTGATGCGAAACACCGCTTCCAAGGCCCCGCAGCCCCCGCCGGAACGCGCGGCCCGCCTGCGCACCTTGACCGAGGAGTACCTGGCCCTGGCCGCGCGGCTCCGCGAGGGAGGTGGCGCGGCGCGCGTGGCAAAAATGCATGCCAAGGGGCAGCTTGCCCCGCGCGAGCGGGTGCAATCCCTCCTGGATCCCGGGGCTCCTTGGATCGAGGTGGGGCTGCTCATGGCCTACGATGAGTACGGCGGTCAGGCTCCCGGCGCCGGGGTCATCACGGGCGTGGGGGTCGTCGAGGGACATGAGACCGTTGTGGTCGCGAACGATGCGACCGTCAAGGCCGGCTCGTGGTGGCCTGAAACCATCCGGAAGATCCTCCGGGCGCAGGAACTCGCGATGCGCGAGCGAATCCCCATCGTGTACCTGGTCGACTCGGCCGGCGTCAACCTTCCGTATCAGGGCGGCGTTTTTCCCGGGCAATACGGAGCGGCGCGGATCTTCTACTACAACTCGCTCATGCGGCGCTATCTCAACGTCCCACAGATTAGCGCCGTGATGGGAAGCTGCGTCGCAGGAGGCGCGTATCTCCCGGCGCTCTCCGACGTGATCTTCATGGTCGAGGGAACCAGCTTCATGGGGCTGGGGGGCCCCAACCTGGTCAAAGGGGCCACGGGGCAGGTGGTCGACGCGGAGACACTCGGCGGAGCGGCGACCCACACGGCTACCTCCGCCGTGGCCCACTATCGGGCCTCGACGGATCGTGAGTGCATTACCATGATCCGCGGTTACCTCGCCCGGCTACCGAAGCCCTCCGGCGCGGAGCACCGGATCGTCACTCCTGAACCGCCGGCGCGATCACCGACGGAGCTGTACGAGATCCTCCCTGCCGACCACCGGATGTCCTACGATATGCATGCTCTCCTCGCCTGTCTGGTGGACGGCGGCCGGCTGGAGGAATTCCAGCCGGACATCGGGAAGGAGCTGCTCTGTGGGCACGCGTGGATCGAAGGTCATCCTGTGGCCGTGCTGGCGAACGCCCGCGCTGTGATCAAGGGCCAGAGCGGTCAGATGCCACGCATCGGGGGCATCATCTATACCGAGAGCGCCGAAAAGGCCGCCTTCTTCATCGACACAGCCAACCGGGAACGACTGCCGCTGCTGTTCATCCAGGACGTCAGCGGGTTCATGGTGGGAACGGAGGCGGAGCACTCCGGCATTATTCGGGCGGGAGCCCGATTTGTGGAGGCGATGGCCACCGCCGTCGTGCCCAAGCTCGTGCTGACCGTCAATCACGCCTCGGGCGCCGGCTACTACGCGATGGCCGGCCAGGGTTTCGATCCCGATTTCATTCTGAGCTGGCCCACCGGCCGGATGGCAGTCATGGAGGGCGAGTCGGCGGTGGAGGCGGTGCACGGCGTCGAGCTGGCGCGGGCCCGCGTCGAGCGGCGCGACCCAGCCCCGGAGGTTCGGGCGTCGGCGGAGGCCATGCGGGCTGACTACGAGCACCAGCTGGATGCCAAGTACGCCGCTGCCCGAGGTTTCGTGGACGCCATCGTCACCGTCGAGGACACGCGGGAGGCGCTGAGCTTTCTGCTGCGGGTGACCAGCCGCTACACCGGGCCCCACCTCGGCCCCTTCGTTCTCCCGCCGCTGTGAGCCCTCACCACGTTTCAGGCCGGCTGCTGTCCGAGCGGCAGGCCCGCGCCCGCACACGACGAGCGCTCCACGCTCCCGCGCTGCTGGTTGCCTTGCTGGCGGGTTGCGGACCGGCGGCCAGGTCAACCGCTGCCCCTGCTCCGGAAGCACAGCAGTCCGCGGCGCCGAGTCCCGAGGGGAAGGGCGCCGTGGCACGCAGCGATTCCGAGCCGACGCCCATCCTCCCGCCATCCGAAGCCTGGCGCCGGGGCTGGATGCCGCTCAAGCCCACGGGCGTCGAGGAATTTCTGGCCGCACATCCGACGAGCGACGGCCGCGGCGTGGTCATCGGCATCCTGGACAGCGGAATCGATCCGGGCATCCCCGGGCTTGGTACCACCACGACCGGGGAGCGGAAGATCCTCGACCTGAGGGATTTTTCCGGGGAAGGATCGGTGCCGCTCACTCCAGTGAGCGTGCAGGGAGACCAGATCTCGATCGCGGGTCACACACTCACCGGCGCCTCGCGGCTGCGCGCGCTAGCGGTCGGGAACACGGTGTATGGCGGAGTGGTAACGGAACTCTCACTCGGCCCGATGCCGGCGGCGGACCTCAATGGGAACCGGGTGGGGACCGATACCCTGCCGGTGGTGGTCGTGCGTGCCACCGATGGCTGGGTGCTCTTCGCGGATACCGATGGCGACGGGTCCCTCGCCAACGAGCGGCCGGTTCACGATTACCTGGTGGCTCGCGAAACCTTCGCCTGGCACACCGGTCGCCGCCGCCCCACGATCGACCTCGCCGTGAACTTCCGGGAGCAGAAAGGGGAGCCGCTGCTGGATCTGTTCTTCGATACCAGCGCGCACGGCTCCCACGTGGCGGGGATCGCCGCGGGACACAACATCTACGGCGTAACCGGATTCAACGGAGTGGCGCCGGGCGCTTATCTCCTTGGCCTCAAGATCGCCAACGATGCCCAGGGCGGCATCTCCACGACCGGGAGCATGATCCGCGCGATCGACTACGCGGTCCACTTCGCCCGGAGCCACCGCCTGCCGCTCGTGCTGAACATGAGCTTCGGGGTCGGTAACGAGTTCGAGGGACAGGCCCGCATCGATGCGCTGATCGACTCGGTGCTGTCGGCCAATCCCGACCTGGTCTTCGCGATCAGCGCGGGGAATGATGGTCCCGGCCTCTCCACCATCGGGTCGCCCGGGTCGACCAGCCGGGCGATTACCGTGGGCGCCACCTTTCCCGAAGTGTTCCTGGGCGCGAGCGAGAAGGGCGGGGATCCGGTCGCGTACTTCAGCTCTCGGGGCGGGGAACTGGCCAAGCCGGACATAGTCACACCCGGCCTCGCGTACTCAACCGTGCCGCGCTGGAATGTGGGAGATGAGCGCAAGGGCGGCACCAGCATGGCGTCCCCGCACGCGGCCGGGCTGGCGGCGCTGCTGATCTCGGGGCTGGCCCAGCAGAAGCGTCGAGTCGATGCCAGGGAGATCCGGCAGGCCCTCATGGTGACCGCGCGCCCGCTGGGAAGCGCGAGCTATCTCGACGAGGGAACGGGAGAGCCCGATGTGGGCGCCGCGTGGCGGTGGCTCACCACCGCGCGACCAGTCCCCGATGTCACGGTGCGTGCCGCTGGCCACGGGCTGACGGCCGCGTACCAGGAAGTGCGGGAGGGGGAGCATGTCGACACGGTCCAGAATTTCGAGGTGAGCCTCCCCGCCGGCGCCGGTGAAGCCGCGGTTTCGCTCCGCACCGCCGCCTCGTGGCTCAAGATCCCAGCGCGGCTGCAGCTGCACGCCGGGACCAACACGGTGACGATCGGATACCAGACCGACGTCGTCATGCGACCCGGAGTTCACACTGGCATCGTCACCGCCTGGACCGACGATACCCTGGCCGGCCCGATCTTCCGCCTCATCAACACCGTGGTCGTCAGCGACACGGGGACCGCGATCCCCCCCTTACAGGGGCAGATTCCCGAGGGTGGGGAAGGCCGGCTGTTCTTCCCGGCGGAACCCAACCGCCCGTTCGACGTCGTGTACGCCACACTCACCGAAGGGCAGCAGATCCTCGCCTTCCTGAACGAGCCGGGTGGGCAGCCGTACCGCGAACAGAACGGGCTGGGCGCCGGCTTCGGCGATCAGGCCGGCGAATACGGGGTCGATGCCCGGGACGTGGTACCCGGCATCTACGAAGCGGTGGCGGTCGCGTCGCCGCTTGAGGGCGCGCTTGCGTCGGTCACGGTCCACCAGGGCCCCGTCACCATCCAGCCCGCCCACCGCTCCCAGGACGGTTTCGTGGTGGACTTCACCAACGTGAGCGGCCAGCCAGTTTCGGGCGAAACCTTCGTCGCCATGGTGGGCGCGGAGCGCGATCAGCAGGTGACGGCGCGCGGCTCCGCCACTCAGCACGTGCGCTTCGAGATTCCTGACTGGGCCGCCCACGCGGTGCTCGACGTCCAGATGGACCGCGCCCAGTGGCCCCGCTTCACGGACTTCGGCGTGACCCTGTTCGACTCCCTCGGCCGACAGATCGGCAAGTCGCCGCTCAACTACGCCTTTGGCCGGCTCCATGTCGATCTGCCGGCGCACTCCGGGCAGGCGCGGAGCCCCGCTCCGGCGGAGGTAGAGCTCTTCCCGGGCTTCGCCGATCCCGGCACCGACCAAGGCTGGACGGCCACGGTTTCGATCCGGCTCTACGCCGATTCGTCCCGAGTCACGAGGTTGCCCCGCCAGTCCGTGCAGCTCGCGGCAGGAGAATCGGGCACGCTTCGCATCATCCCGGGAGACAGCACCCTTCCGCTCACCGAAGGGTTCGTACCCCTCGGCATCGTGGTCCTCCTGGACGGCAAGCGGGCCTGGACCCGCGAAGTTGCCCTGCCGCTCCCGGAAGGCAAGCGCCCATGACGGAGCGCACCGTTCGAGTGGCCGCCGGGCAGGGCTTCTGGGGCGACTGGCTGGAGGCCCCGGTGCACCAGGTGCGGGACGGACCGATCGACTACCTGATGATGGACTACCTGGCCGAAGTCACGATGTCCATCATGCAAAAGCAGCGATCGCGCGACCCGCGACTGGGGTACGCGCGGGACTTCGTGCCCCTCATGGAGCGTATCCTGCCCGATATCGTCGCCAAGGGGATCAAGGTGACGAGCAATGCGGGCGGCGTGAACCCCCGGGCGTGCGCGGAGGCCGTGCGTGAGGCCGCGCACCGGCTCGGCCTGGGCGGCCGGGTCCGGATTGCGCTCGTGACCGGTGACGACATCCTGGATCGCCTGGACGACCTGCTGGCGCGGGGACACGCGATGCAGGATCTCGACACCGGCCGCCCGCTCGCCGAGATCCGTGACCGGGTGCTGTCCGCGAACGCATACCTGGGCATGGCGCCGATCGTCGAGAGCCTGGCGCGCGGTGCCCAGGTCGTGATCACCGGCCGGGTCACCGACACCGGGCTCACCCTGGGGCCACTCGCTCACGAGTTCGGCTGGGCGCACTCTGACTGGGACCGGCTGGCCGCCGGGACGGTGGCGGGTCACATCATCGAGTGCGGGGCGCAGTCGAGTGGCGGTAATCTGCTCAAGGGTTGGCGCCGAGTGCCGGGGCTCGAGAACCCGGGCTTCCCGATTATCGAGGCACGCGCGGACGGGAGCTTCGTAGTGACCAAGCACCCGGGCAGCGGCGGCGTCGTGAATGTCGCCAGCGTGACGGAACAGCTGGTGTACGAGATGGGGGACCCGCGTTCCTATATCACACCCGACGGCGTCGCCGATTTCACCTCGATCCGACTTCGGCCGGCCGGCAAGGACCGTGTGGAGGTGTTCGGCATCCGGGGGCGGGAGCGAACCGACAAGCTGAAGGTTTCGATCGCCTACTTCTACGGGTACAAAGCCGTGGGGACCCTGGTGTACAGCTGGCCCGAAGCGTATGACAAGGCACGGGCGGCCGATCGGATTCTCCGGGCGCGGCTCAAGGCGCTTGGGCTCAGCTTCGAGCAGATCCTCACCGAGTTCGTGGGCGTCAATGCGACTCATGGCCCGTTGGCGGGAGCGCCGAGTCCTGATGTACCGGAGGTGCAACTGCGGGTGGGTGTCCGCTCGCCTGACAAGAAGAGCGTCGAACGCTTTACCCGGGAGATCGCGCCGCTGGTGCTCACGGGCCCACCTAGCGTGACCGGATTCGCGGGCGGGCGGCCCGACGTACAGGAGATCGTGGCCTATTGGCCCGCCTTGCTGGACCGGTGGGAGGTGGAGCCGTTCGTGAAGGTGGAACTGCTCGAAGGATGAGGCGCCCGCATGCCGTCGATTGAGCTTCGCTGGCTCGCCCACGCCCGGTCCGGGGACAAGGGTGACACCGCCAACGTAGGATTGATCGCGCTCGAGCCCGGCTATTACGATCTTCTGGTCAAGGAGGTCACGGCGGCCCGGGTGAAGCGCCACTTTCGCCGCATGGTGCGGAGCGTCGAGCGCTTCGAGCTGCCCAATCTGCGCGCACTGAACTTCCTGTTGCACGGCGCACTCGATGGTGGCGGCACCATGTCGCTCAAGACCGACGCTCAAGGCAAGGTGTACTCGACGGCGCTGTTGCGGATGCGGATCCCGGCGCCGGCCAGCCTTGTTCGGAAAGCCACTCGAGCATGAGCCTGCGTGAGGAACTCGCGGGTGGCGTGCTTACTATCACCCTGGACCGGCCAGAGAAGCGCAATGCCCTCGATAGCCGGATGGTCGAGGGCATGCTCCGTGCCCTGCAGCGGAGCGAACTCGAGAGTGATGTCCGCGTGGTGGCGTTGCGCGGCGCGGGCGCGGACTTCTGCGCCGGCGCCGATCTCGAGGAGCTGTTGGCCTCCGTGGACCGCCCGCCCGAGGAGAACGAGCGGAGCGCACTGCGCCTGGGAGCGGTCTTCACGGCGATTCGAAGTCTCCCCAAGCCGGTGGTGGCGCTGGTCCAGGGCCGGGCGCTTGCGGGGGGAGCCGGCCTGGCGACCGCCTGCGACATCGTTCTGGTAGCGGAGAGTGCCGAGCTCGGCTATCCGGAAATCCGCAGAGGGTTCGTTCCGGCCATGGTGATGACCATGCTCCGCCGTCAGCTTGGGGAGCGCCGCGCATTCGACCTGGTGGCGACGGGACGAACGTTGACGGCCCGCGAGGCGTTTGACGCCGGCTTGGTGTCCCGGGTGGTTCCCGACTCGACATTCGAGGCCGCGGCGCGGGACCTGCTGCAGCAGCTCGCCGGGGCCAGCGGCTCCGCTCTCGCGCTCATCAAGCGACTGCTGTACGAGCTGGATGACCTCTCCTTCCCGGAAGGCATTGCACTCGGGGCCAGAATCAATGCGCTGGCCAGGCTGCACCCCGATTTCCGCGCAGCCGTAAGCGCGTTCCTCTCGCGATGAGACGGATCAAGTTCGCCCTGGCGTTCGCCGGGTTCGGGCTGGCCCTGGTGGGTGTCTCCCTCGAGAATCACCGCTTCGTTCGCGGCGCCATCGCGGTTCTGCTGGGCGCGCTGGTGCTGGGCGTCATCGAGCGGTGGCAGGCTCGCCATCGGACGGAAGCGATCGAGTCCGACTAGCATCTCGCGTTCGATTCCCCGGGCTTCGCGTCCGACGGACACCCATCGGAGATGATCGGGCGCGTATGGTCCGCCCATGCTGCCGCTCGCCGAACGCGTTGCGGAGGCCCGGCGCCTCCTCCACGGACACTACGGGTATGGCGACTTCCGGCCCCTGCAGCGCCGGGTAGTCCAATCCGTCCTTGCCGGACGCGACACCCTCGCGGTACTTCCAACCGGCGGTGGCAAGTCCATCTGCTTTCAGGTTCCGGCGCTCGTGCTGGGCGGCCTCACCATCGTCATCTCACCGCTGCTGGCGCTGATGCAGGACCAGGTGGCCGCGCTCCGGCTCCGCGGGATCACGGCCGACACCCTGAACTCCCTGGGCACGCCCGAGGAGCAGGACGCGGTGCTCATGCGGATCGCCGAGGGCCGGGTGCGGCTCCTGTACCTCTCGCCGGAGCGTGCCCCACGGGTCGCGCTGGACCTCCGGAAGGCCGGCGTCCGGCCCTGCCTCCTCGCGGTCGATGAAGCGCACTGCATCAGCGAGTGGGGACACGACTTCCGCCCGGCGTTCCGTCAGCTTTCGGTAGTTCGGGAGGAACTCGGCCGGCCCACCACGATCGCCCTCACTGCGAGCGCTACCGCCCAGGTTCGCGAAGACATCGTGCGGTCCCTCGCCTTTGGTCGGCACGACCTGCACCTGGGCTCCTTCGATCGGCCCAACCTCGCGTTCAGTGTGGACATCCTCCGGGGCCCCGCGGAGCGGCTTCCCCGGGTCCGCGAGCTGCTCCGACCGCGCACCGGCCTCGCCATCGTCTATGTCCCGACCCGCAACAGCGCCGACGCGGTCGCCCAAGCGCTGTGGTTCTCCGGGTACAAGAGCGCGGCCTACCACGCCGGCCTGCCGAGGGAGCGCCGCGCGGAGGTCCTCGGACAGTTCGTGCGGGAGGAGCTGGAGGTGGTCGTCGCCACGTCGGCGTTCGGCATGGGGATCGATGCTCCGCGTGTGCGGCTGGTTGTCCACTGGTCGATCCCGGCGACTCCGGAGGCCTATTATCAGGAGGCAGGGCGCGCCGGCCGTGACGGGCATCCCGCGCGTTGCGTGCTGTTCTATCACCCGTCCGATCCCGCAATCCACCGCCGACAGCTGGATGTCACCTTCCCGCCGCGTCGAATCGTCGAGGCGCTGTGGGCGGATCCTGATCTCAGGCGGAGACACCCGGATGCCATCGTTCAGGCTGCGGACCGCCTGCAGGCGGAGTTGGGCCTGTCGCCCGCGCCTGCGGATTGGAAGCGCGTGACCCTGCGCCGGGGGGCGGCCGGTGAGCGCATTGAGGTCATGCAGCGCTATGCGGCGCTCCCCCGATGCCGGCGTCGAACTTTGCTCGGGTACTTCGGGGAGGCGATGAAGGAATGCGCGGGGTGCGACGTGTGCTCGCGAAGCGGAAGCCGGTTTCGGCGATTGGTCGGCCTGCTCAGGTCATGACGGCCCCTCCGGCCGCGGGCTATCCCGCCAGTCCGATCTGGTAGATCCGTCCCGAGGCCATAACGACGTAGATCTCCCCGGCCGCATCCTCCCCGAACGAGACCACGTTGTCGTTGATCAGCGGGGCCGAAACTGGTGTGTAGGCTGTTACCAGGCTGGTGCCGGCCCAGCGCACTCCCCGGACGAAGCCACTGCAGTAGTCGCCGAAGAAGTAGGTGCCCCGGAGCGCCGGATACTTCTGTCCCCGGTAGACGTAGCCGCCGATGATGGCGCACGCGGGGTGATGCGGGTACTCGAGCACCGGCAGGACGAGACCGGTGGAATCACACCCCGTCGCCGGGGAGAAACAGTGCGTCCCCTCGAGAAACGGCCACCCGAAGTTGTTTCCCCCAACGACGGGGGCCGGCAGGTAGTCCACTTCCTCCCACGCATCCTGGCCGACATCCCCGATCCACAGGTCTCCCGTCAGACGGTCAAAGCTCCATCGCCAGGGATTGCGGAGGCCGAGCTGCCAGATCTCCTTCCGCCACCCCGGCCGATTGACGTACGGGTTGTCGGGTGGGATGGCGTACGGCGACCCGGCGTCTACGTCGATCCGCAGGAACTTGCCCAGGAACGAACCGGAATCCTGGGCACTGAAGGTCACCGAGTCGACCGGGCTCCCGTCGCCGAACCCGACGTAGAGCTTGCCGTCCGGGCCAAAGCCTATGAGGCCGCCGTAGAGGACGGTGGTGGAGTCCTGAGCCTGGCTCAGGATGATCTGCTCCGAGGCCGGGTCGGCGTGGTCGAAGCTGGGATCGGCTTGGAACTCGGCGAGCTGGCTGTTGCCGTTCAGGTCGGCGTAATAGACAAAGAGCCGCCGGTTGGTTGCATACTGTGGGTGAAACGCAATGCTGTAGACGCCGTATTCCCCGGTTGCGGGGCTGGTGAGCCCGGTGAGATTCAGGAAGGCCGAGTCCTGGCGCACCCCGTTCTTCCGGAGCAGGATCCGGCCATCCCGCTGCACGATCAGGAGCCGGGACCGGTCCCCTGGCGGCGCCGTGACGAACACCGAGAAATCGTAGCCGCTATCAACCGGAATCAGGACAAGGCCCGTCGGCTGGGCGGTCGGTGAATGCGACTCACCGCAAGCCGCGAGGATGAGCAGGGCGCTGAGTGCGAGGAGCACGGAGCGCGGCCTGGTAAGTTCAGACATCAGGGCTCCTGTGGAGGAGGCGGCTGCCCCGAAGGCGAGCCGAGCGTTCCGACTTGGAAGGTAGCACCCCCGGCGCGCGGCTCGCAGCGCGCGTGACCGAGCCAACTGCGACGCGGCGCCGGGAGCAGGGCGAAATTATCTTATCAGGCACCCCAACGACCCAATCGGACATGGATCACGCGCTCTACTTCACGGAGCAGCACCACCAGGTTCGGGAGATGGTGCGCGACTTCGCCCGCCAACACGTGGCACCGGTGGCCCGTCAACTCGATCGTGCGTCGGAATTCCCCTGGGCGAATGTCAAGCGCATGGGCGAGCTGGGCCTGTTGGGGGTCCCCTGGCCGGAAGAGCTGGGGGGAACCGGCATGGATCAACTGTCCTACTACATCACGATTCACGAGCTGGCCAAGGTCGACGCCAGCCACGCGCTGACCATCAGCGCCCACACCAACCTCGGAACCTCCCCAATCGTCGAGTTCGGGACGTCCGAACAGAGGCAGCGATACGTGCCGCTGCTCGCCTCCGGCCGGGTGCTCGGCGGCTTCGGCCTCACCGAGCCCGGGGCCGGCAGCGACGCGGGCGGGACCGCGACGACGGCGGTGGAGCGAGGCGATCACTTCGTGTTGAATGGCTCCAAGGTCTTCATCACCCACGCCGGCGTCGGCGAGGTCTTCGTTGCCACGGCCCGAACCGGGGCCGGCAATGGAAACCGCGGGATCTCGAGCTTCATTCTGACCAAGGAGACCTGCGATCTCGACACCTGCCGGCGGCTTGGCGTTGGACACGAGGAGAGCCTGCCGAGGATCAAGGGGTTCCGGGCTGGCAAGAAGGAAGACAAGATGGGCTGGCGGGCCAGCGATACCCGCGAGCTGATCTTCGAGGATGCCGCGGTTCCCCGCGAGAACCTGCTGGGGAAGCCGGGTGAGGGCTTCACCAATTTCCTCAAGACACTCGATGCTGGTCGCATCGGGATCGCGGCGCTGTCGCTGGGGATCGCCGAAGGGGCTTACGAGGAGGCGCTGCGCTACGCCGGAGTCCGCCGTCAGTTCGGCAAGGCGATCGCGAGCTTTCAGGGTGTACACTTCCAGCTGGCTGACATGGCGCTGGGGATCGAGGCCGGCACGCACCTCCTTTACCACGCCGCTTGGCTCAAACAGACGGGACGGCCATTCAAGAAAGAGGCGGCGATGGCGAAACTCTTCTGTTCGGAGCTCGCCATGCGGGTCACCACCCAGGCGGTCCAGATCTTCGGCGGGTACGGCTATACCACCGAGTATCCGGTGGAGCGGATGATGCGCGACGCGAAGGTCTGCGAGATCGGGGAAGGGACGAGCGAGATTCAGCGCATCGTCATCGCCCGCCAGATTCTGGGGGATCTGGTGGGCTGAGGTTGCCCTAAGCCACGGTCATTCCCATATTTAGACCATGCCAATGACGCGGTCAGGACTATCGCTGACGGGGGTGTGCGCCGCCCGGTTCTCCGGGCGACATCCCCGCTCCTGGCCGGGATTTGCGGAGGGACGGCCTTCGGGGGTCTCACCGCGCGCAGTTCGCAGGCTCTGCTCAGGCCTCTCGCGACCCTGCCTCGACGGGGGGAGCCGTCTCGCAGGCGCGATCGGGCATACCGTAGCACCGTTCATTCACTTCGAGCTTCGGATCGGGCACCCGCCCGTGCCGGAGCAGGCGCGACAGTTTCCGGTGAAGCGAGGGTTGCTGACGCTCGCTCCGGCCCCTGTCGGGCATCAGACACTCAGGACCGGCATCGGACCCCGTTGGCGCAATGCGGCCGCGGCCATTCTCGATCGTCCGGTCGAGGTTTCCACGCGTGAAGCGCGAAATTCTTATCAATGGAAGCCAGCGGGAGACCCGCGTGGCCATCCTCGAGGACGACCGGCTCGTCGAACTCCTGGTAGACCGTCCGGACCACCGCCGCATCGTTGGCGACATCTACCTCGGGCGGGTTGAAGCAGTCCTGCCTGGCATCCAGGCGGCCTTCGTAGACATCGGCCTCGAAAAGAGCGCCTTCCTCCATGCATCCGATCTCCTCGAACCCGAGGAGGATGAGGAACCCACCGGCGAGGAGGGCGACGAGGCCTTTGAGGAGGCCGAGGGGGAGCCTTCGGAAGACGGTGGAGGTAACGGTGGGCGGTCCCGCGCGCGGAAAGGCGGCGAGGGCAATGGACAGAGCGAGCCGCGACAGCGCGAGGTGCGGTCCCGCCGGCAGCTTCCGGATATCTCCGACATCCTGAAAAAGGGCCAGACGCTCCTGGTCCAGGTGACCAAGGAGCCCATCTCGACCAAGGGGTGCAGGGTCACCGCGCAGATCTCCCTCCCCGGTCGGTTCCTTGTTTACATGCCGTACGCCTCGAAAGTGGGGGTGAGCCGGAAGATCGAGAGCAAGGAGCTCCGATCCCGGCTTCGCGAGATGGTCTCGGCCTACCTGCCGAAGGATGCGGGTGGGATGATCGTCCGTACGGTGGCAGAGGAAGTGACCGAGGAGCACTTCCGGCGCGAAGTCGAGAGTCTGCTGGCGCTCTGGAAGAAGATCAACCGCAAGAAGACCTTTGTGCGCGCTCCCGCCCTGGTCCAGCGGGAAACGTCGCTCACGCGGGGAATCATCAGGGATCTTTTCAGCGCCAAGGTCGATGCGCTGCACGTCGACTCGAAAGAGCTCTACAACGAGATCGAGGCCTATCTCAAGCAGGTGGACCCTGAGCTGCAGGCCAGGGTCAAGTATTGCAACGAGAACGTCCCCCTGTTCGACAAGTTCGACATCGAGAATGAGATCCGGGACCTGTTCAAGGCCCGCTGCGATCTGCCCACCGGTGGGTACATCATCATCCAGCCGACCGAGGCGCTGGTCTCTATCGACGTGAACACCGGCCGCTACACCGGGAAGAAGGACCCCGAGAAGACGATTCTCAAGACGAACCTGGAGGCGGCCCGGGAGATCGCCCGCCAGATCCGCCTCCGGGACATCGGCGGCATCATCGTGTGCGACTTCATCGACATGGAGAGCCGGCAGAACCGCGAACGGGTCCTGCAGGAACTCCGTACCCACCTGGGGCGCGACCGTGCTCGCACCAAGGCCTTCGCCGTTTCGGAGCTGGGACTGGTGGAGATGACCCGGCAGCGGGTCCGACCGTCCCTCTGGCATTCCATGACCGCCGAGTGCCCCGACTGCAAGGGCACCGGACGGGTGTTCACGCCCGAGGTCGTCGCTCGACGGCTCGAGCGGTCGCTGCGGCGGGCCGGGCGCGAGCGTCGGGAGCGGCAGCTGGCTGTCCGGGTGCATCCGGAGGTCGCGCTGTATCTCCTCGAGGAGGAGCCAAAGCTGATCCACGCTCTCGGCAAACTGACCGGGCTCGAACTCGAGCTGCGGGATGACCCGATGATGCGGGTGGATGAGTTCCGCCTCATGAGTCGGCCGGGAGGGCGGGACGTGACGGACATCTACGCCGTGGCCTGATGGGCTCGGCCCCCTTGCTCAAACCCATGCTGCCGGTTAGAGTTAGCGGCTTTTCGGGCCCCGTACCTTACCACAGGTTGCTCCATGTACGCCATCATTCGAGCCGGCGGGAAGCAGTTCCGGGCTGAAAAAGGAACCACTCTGCAGGTGCCGCTCCTCGCGCTCGAGCCAGGCAGCAAGGTAACCTTTGACGAGGTGCTGCTCACCTCGGATGGAACCTCGGTGAAGGCGGGATCGCCGTTGGTGAAGGGAGCCAAGGTCACCGCCGAAGTGGTCGGGATGGCCAAGGGCCCCAAGATCTACGTCTGGAAGTTCAAGCGCAGGAAGAACTATCGTCGGAAGACGGGGCACCGGCAGAAGTACACCGAGGTCCGGATCACCGACGTCAAGGTGGGTTGAGGATTCCATGGCACACAAGAAGGGCGTCGGCTCCAGCCGCAACGGTCGGGACTCCAACCCCCAGTACCTGGGCGTGAAGCGCTACGGCGGGGAGAAGGTCGTGGCCGGCAATATCATCGTGCGGCAGCGGGGCACCAGGTTTCACGCGGGCAAGAACGTGGGGCTCGGCAACGATCACACGATCTTCGCGCTGGTGGATGGTGTGGTGAAGTTCGAGCGGAAGGACAAGAAGCGTCTCAAGGTCTCGGTTTATCCGGCGGCCGCCAGCGTCAGCTGAGCCAACGGTGATAATTGGCGCGGGAGCCGAAGCGTACGCTTCGGCTCCCGCGCTTTCGTTGGGGGGGCCGCCTCGGCCTGAAACATCGTGCTCTGCGGCAACGTCGGTTAGATTGCGCCGGAACCCGAGGGAGGCTCCTGATGGCCCGGATCATCGATCGGTTGAATGAAGAACTCGAGGCCTTTGGCCGGCGAGCGCAGAAGGCGTTGGATGAAGGCAAGCTCCAACTCGAGCGGTTCCGCATCCAGCGGGAGCGCGACGAGGCGGCGCGCCGGCTGGGGTATCTCTTCCACCGCAGGGAACGCGGGCGCACCGTCGATCCCCTCGAGATCGACGCGTGGCTCCAGCGAATCGATCACCACGACGCGGAGATCGCCCGGGTGGAGCGCGAGATGGCGGCGCGCAAGGGGCAGATCGTGACGGTCAACGACTCGCCGCCGCCAGCCAGCGCCACGACTGGAGAGGCGGAGGTCGTCCGCTAGGTCCTCAGTAGGCGGGCGGCAGCTGGCGGTAGCGGTCCAGCAGTTCGGTCTGCCTGCTGGACCGCGGCACTTCGACTCCACGAATGAAGACGTGCTCCGCCTCGCTGGCGAACTCCAGCGGGTCGCCACTCCACACCACCACGTCGGCCACCTTGCCGACCTCCAGAGAGCCAAAGCGGTCCGCGACCCCCAGCGCCGTTGCCGGGGTCAACGTCACGGCGGCCAGCGCGTGATCCCAAGGCATCCCGAAGCGCACCGCGTGCCCGGCGGCCCAGCGGAGGTTCCGCGGTCCGCCGGTTTCCTGTTCGACGATGATCACCGGGACCCCGGCGTGATCCAGCAGTGCCGCGGCATCAAACCGCGCGCCCGGCCCATCGAAGTTGGGGATATCGTTGATTGGATTGATGATCACGGGTACCCGGGCCGCCGCGAGTTCGGGGGCGAGCTTCCAGGCTTCAACCCCGCCCTGGACGATCAGCCGGAGGTGGTATTCGCTCGCAAGATGGAGCGCGCTCGCGATGTCGCTCTCCCGATTGGCAGTGGCCAGCACCGGGAGGGCACCGGCCAGGACCGGGCCGAGCGCCTCGAGATCCTGCGCGGGGGCAGAGAGGGACTGCATCTGGTTGCGGCTGTAGTCACTCTTGCGTCTGGAATACTCCGCCGCGTCCGCGAAGAGCTTGCGCAGCCGCAAGAGCGCGCCGGCGCGGCTCCCGCCTCCCGCCTCCTTGCTGGACTCATTCAAGTTGATGACCATCGCCGCTGGGGTTCGATCCAGCAGACTATCGACCTGCTCTCCCAGCAGATCGATCAGGACGGCTTGCCCCGCAATCAGCCCCTGGGATGGCCCCGTCAGCGCCGTCGTCACGCCTTCGAGCCTCGCGATGGGAATCAGCGGCGTCGCCGGGTCGAGACCCTCGGCCACGTTGAACGAGGCCTTGACCTCGCCGCTCTGCTCCGACTCGTTGGTGCCTGGGACCGATCCGACCTCCTGGAGTCCGAGAGTGGTGCGGGCATGAAAGAGGCCAGGCGTCACCCACCGGCCCGTCGCATCGATCCGAATCGCACCTGGGGGAACGGTCACGTCGCGACCGACCGCGCGGATCCGGCCGTCTTGCATGAGCACAGTGCCGCCGGGAATCGGCGGACCGGACACCGGGTAGAGCGTTCCGCCTGTGATCGCGATGGTCTGGGCGGCCGCCGCTCCGGCGCCGGAGGCGAGGGCGAGCCCGACGAGCAGCAGCAGCCGGTTTCCACGGCGCCTCATCGTCCCGCTCCAGGTGATGTGATGCCCAGGTCGAAGTCGCTGGCGGGCCGGCGATGCGGATCGTGGCGGTCGTACACGAGCCACCCGTCGTTGAAGACCAGGTCCGCCGTGCTGTACATGGAGAAAGGGTCGGCCGACCACAGTACGACATCGGCCGCTTTCCCCGGCTCCAGCGTCCCTGTCACCGAGTCGATACCCAGCGCCCACGCCGGATTGGCGGAGAGCCACCTGATGGCCTGCTCTCGAGTCACGGGAATGCCGGCGTGCTGGCCGGCGTACATCGCCTTCGCCGCCTCCTGATTGAGCCGCTGGATCCCGATCGCGTCATCCGAATGAATGATCACCCGAGCGCCGGCCTGCTGGAGCAGGGCGGCGTTCTGGGGAATGGCGTCGAAGGACTCCATCTTGAAGCAGCACCAGTCCGACCACACCGCCGCCGCCGTGCCGCTCCGGGCGAGCAGGTCTGCGATCTTGTACGCCTCGACCGCGTGGTGGAAGGCGCGGATCTTGAAGCCGAACTCGCGCGCGAGGTCCAGCATCTGCGCCATTTCATCGGCGCGATAACAGTGGTTGTGCACCAGAATGTGCCCGCGCAGCACCTCGGCCAATGTCTCGAGCTGAAGGTCGCGCTCGGGCGGGTCGCCCTTGTGGGTCGACAGCCATTGGTCCCAGCGGCGGCGATAGGCCTCGGCCCGGATGAAGGCCTCGCGGTAGCCCGCCATGTTGCCCATGCGGGTGGATGGGCCGCGGCTCTGGTAGACCCGCTTGGGGTTCTCGCCGCAGGCCATCTTCAGGCCATAAGGCGCCCCGGGGAACTTCATTTCCTGCACGGTACGCGCAGGGATCAGGCGCAGCGTGGCTGAGCGACCCCCGATCAGATTCGCCGACCCGGGGAGCGCCTGGATGACCGTCACCCCGCCGGCGATGGCCAGGTCGATCTGCGGGTCCTGCGGCCAGAAGCTGTGCTCGGCCCACACCTGCGCGGTGTTCGGATTGGTGGCCTCGTTGCCGTCGCTCTCGGCGAACGTGCCGGGAGCCGAGTAGACCCCGATGTGACTGTGCACATCGATGATGCCGGGTGTGACAAACTTCCCGGTTCCATCGATGACGGTCGCGTCGGGGTCGGGAGTCAGGTCGGCTCCGACCGCGACGATTCGGCCGTCGCGGAAGGCAATCGACGCGTGGGTCAGCTCCGGCCCCGCGGCGGTGAGAATCGTGGCGTTCCGGATGAACACCGGCGAGTTGGAATGGCGGTGGTAGGTCGAGGGGTACTGGGGCCGCGCCCAACTCGCGGTGAGGGAATCCACCGGCTGCACGCCCGAGAGTGCCGGGTGGCTGGTTGGAGCGCAGCCCAGGCCGACCAGGC
Source organism: Gemmatimonadales bacterium (assembly GCA_035501775.1). Taxonomy (GTDB): domain Bacteria; phylum Gemmatimonadota; class Gemmatimonadetes; order Gemmatimonadales; family GWC2-71-9; genus JADJOM01. The sequence continues at coordinate 30,440 of DATJVM010000078.1, forward strand.
AGATGAACGCCGTCGCTTTGGGGAAGGCAATCATGGATTCACCGCTACGAACTCGATAGGAGAGTTCGCGATCTCGATGCGGACCACCCGGTGCGGGGCAGCCTTCGTCACGTAATAGGAGATCCGCTGGCGGCCCCCTTCCAGGTCGGCTCGGTAGCAGTCGTAGGTCCCCGCCGGCACGGTGAAACGGCCCAGGTCGGCCGCCGTGAGTGTGAGCTTCCGGATCCGATTCTCGGAGGCCGCGAACACGTCGAACGTCCACCGACGATTGACGTCCCACTTGAGCATCGGGAGGATCGCCTGCACGCCGTTGTCGTCGACGATGGAGCGGCTGACCGTGGTGTCGATAGCCAGGGTCTTGGAGCCGGCCGGGCTCGGCACGACCGCGGACCCGCGGACCCGATTGCTGTCATACGCGATCTGAATGCGCAGGTTTCGACCCTGGATCGAGCCCGACTGATCGAGGCGTCGCATGCGACCCGCGGAGTCGAACACCAGCGTGGTGGTCTGTGACAGCGCGTTGCCCAGCACCGTGTGCTCGGTGTACGTGATGGTATCCCGCGCGCGGACCAGGTTGGTCACCTGAAGTCCGACCGTCCTCCCCTGGGCGAGGATGGCGAGAGAGTCCAGGCTCGTGTCCATGGCGCTCACGTCGAACTCCAGCGGCGTGTTCTCGGGCTGAATGGCGTCCGGGGAAAGCGGCTGGCCCTCGGAAGAGAAGATCCGCACCGGGCCGAAGCGAGTCAGCGGTTTGTAGAGGCGGGCGGCATCGCCAACGACAACCGTGATGGTCCCCGAATCGGGCAGGATCCGCCGGGCCAGCGCGCGGACCTGTTCGGTCGTGACCGCCATGATTCTGGCGCGGTAGGTGGAGACGTAGTTGGCCGGGAGCGACAGGAGCCGCGCGTCGGTCGTCGCGCTGACCAGTTGGCTGACGGTCTGGATCCGCAAGGCGTATGAGCCGGACAGAAACAGCTTTGCGCGGGTCAGCTCGTCGGTCGGCACCAGATCCCGACGGAGGCGTCGTACCTCGTCATAGATCGCACCCAGAGCCGAATCGGCCACCTCGGTGGGCGCGTCCGCGGTCACCTGGAACAGGCCCAACCGCGCCGTCCGGAGAAACGATGCCCCCGCCACCGGAGACCACGCGTGCTGCACGGCCAGGGAAGTAGCCAGGCGCCCTGAGCGCGTATCTCCGAGTACCCGGCCCAGCACTGCCGCGGCGTAATACGCCGAGTCGTTGCCCGCGAACGTGGTATGGCCAACGATGATGCTGGCGTCCGGGACGCCGCCCGCGTGCACCAGAAGAATCGCCCCGGGTGCGGGAGGCATCGGGGTTCGCGGGAGGGAGACGGGCCGCGCACCCTTCCAGGCGCCGAGGGCGGCAAGCACCAGGCGGCGTGCCGCGGCGGGCGTAATGTCGCCCGCGATCACGAGGATGCTCCCCGCAGGGCGCACCCGGGCCTTCAAGGCGGCGAGCAGATCGGCGCGCTGGATGGCCTGCATCGATTCGGGGGTCGCCCGGCGGGAGTAGGGATCGTTGCGGTAGGTGCCCAACAGGAAGATCCGCGCCGCCAGAGTGCCAACCTCGCCCAGGCCGCTCTCGAGCGAAGCGACCGCCTGGCTCCGGTACCCTTCGATCTCCGCCGAGTCCAGGCGAGGGCGGAGAATTGCATCCCCGATCAGCTCCAGGGCCAACGGCGCCTGGTTCGAGATCACGTCGGCCTGGATGGTGACGTAGTCCGGATCTGCCGATGCGCCGAGGGTGCCGCCGACCGCCTCCATCGCGGTGGCGACACCGCTGGCGTCGCGCTTCCCGGCGCCTCGCGTCAAGAGCGCCGCGAGCATGTCGGCCACCCCTTCCTTCTGAGGTGGATCGTAGGACGTTCCCGCGGGGAGCGAGAGCGCGATCGATACCACGGGCTGCCGATGGCGCTCCAGGACGATCAGCCGGAGACCGTTGGGAAGAACGGCCTCGGTGACGAACGGAACGGTGAAACGCTTGAGCGGCAGCGGGGCCGGACCGGAGGCCTCCTGGGCAGCGAGCGGCAACGCGGAAACCAGGGCCGCCATCAGGGCGAGAGGAGCGGTCCTCATGGGGCGGCCTCCACCGGCACGAGCAACACCAGGGAATTGTTCGGCACCAGCCAGGTGTGCGCGACGCGGCGGACGTCGGCCGCCGTGACGGTCTCGACCCGGTCCAGCTCGGTGTTCACCGCGTCCGGATTGCCGTGGAATGTGCTGGCGTGCTGGAGCTGCTCCGCAATGTCCACCGGCCGTTCCAGGGCGGTGACGTAGGTCGCGCGGTAGATGGCCCGGGCCCGTTCCAGGTCTGCTTCGCTCAGGCTGTCCGACTCCGCCCAGCGGGCCTGCGCGGCCAGGTGAGCGGCCAGCGAGTCGGGCGTCACTCCTTCGGCCGCGACGGCGAAGAGCCCGAACGCGCCAGGGCCGCGCCGGTCATCGATGATCCCTCCCTGGGTCGCGACCGCCATCCGGGCGTCACGGGCCAGGGCCGTCGCCAGACGAGCTCCGGCCCCCTGGCTCAGAATGATCCCGAGCAGTTCGAGGGCCGGGGAATCAGGGTGATCGTGGGCGGGGATGCGGTAGAAGATCCCTGCCGCCGACGGCCGATTCCCGCCGATGCTCTCCGAGCGGGTTCGGGCCCCGCTCCCGAACCCCGGTGTGCAGGCTACCGCCGGAGGATCTGGCCCGCGGGGCAGGGAGCCGAAGTACCGGATTATGAGTGAGCGTGCCGTGACTGGATCGAAGTCCCCGGTCACCACCAGTCGAGCATTGTTGGGCGTGAAAAACCGTCGGTAGAAGGAATCGACTGCCGCAGTGCGCAGGCTGGTGATACTGGCAACCTTGCCGATGGTGGGATGACTGTAGCCGTAACAGGCCGCGGAATCGTAGAGGGCGGCCACTCCGTCCGCGATGGCCGCCGCATACGGCTGGTCGTTGACGCGCTGACCGAGCTCGTCCAGCATTCCGAGTCGCGCCTGCGTCACCCCGGAATCGGTGATCGAGAGCGAGCCCATGCGCTCTGCTTCCAGCCAGAGCCCCAGTCCCAGATAGTTTGAAGGGAGGCTCTCGCTGAAACGCGCGGCCTCCTCATTCACGTCGGCGGAGCCGCGACCGCCGATGTCCTCCACCATCGGCCCGTACCTGCCCGACGGAATGTGTGAGGTGCCGGCGAACATCAGGCGGTCGAAGAGACGGGCCAGCCCGGCGCTGCCGGGCGCCTCGTCGCGAGACCCGGCCGCGTACCAGACGTCGACCGCCACCACCTGCGTGCTCGAGTCCGGGGCGAGGATCACATCGAGCCCATTAGGCAGGGTAACGTGCTCGAAGGTGATCCTCCCCGTCTGTCCGGCGACTGCGGTCGGGATGCCGGAGACGAGGCAAAGTGGAGCCAATCGGGCCAGCAGATGGGAGCAGCGCAGCATGGACACGCAACGGGTTGTGGGAAGGCGGTAGCTTGAGCCCGGTGAGGGGGGCTGGTGCGAGCGGAAGAAGGTAGCGAGTCCCGCGCGGGGCCGCGACTCCTCTGGATCGATCTCAGGCCAGGGCGGCTCGAATCCGGTCCGGGTAGTTGCCGCAAAGACCATCAACTCCGAGTGCGGCCAGCCGGCGGACGGCGCGGTCGTCGTTGACCGTCCACGCAATGAGCTTCACGCCGACGTCGTGCAGCTCACGAACCAGCTGCCCATCGATGAGACGGGCTTCCATCCAGAGGGTGTCCGCCCCGGTGCCGCCGATGGCGGGCAGGATGTCCAGCAGGTACGACGCGAGCAGCACGCCCCGCGAAAGCTCCGGCCGCCGATCGCCAAGCCTCGCCACGATCCGGTGATCGAACGCGTGGACGGCGTAGAGCGCCGGGCTGGGGCCCTGCTCGAGCGCCGCCAGCAGGTGGTCGTCGGCTGACGCCGGCAGCGTCTTCAGCTCGACCCAGACCCGGCGACCGGCCAGGATCCGAAGGCTCTCTTCCAGGGTGGGGATTCGCTCGCCGTTGGGCAGCCGGTACGCGTCGAACGCCGCGACCGGCAGGTCGGCGATCGGCCCGATCCCCGGGACTTCGAAGTCGTGGTGCACCAGGAGGGCATGATCCCGCGTGGCGTGGACGTCCAACTCAACCCCATCCGCGCCCAGGGCGATGGCGCGCTCGAAGGCGGCCGCCGAGTTCTCGTACGCATGTCCCGACGCGCCGCGATGCGCGATGACGTAGGGCGGCATCCGGTTAGCCGCAGCGCTCGACGATCAGGGCGATTCCCTGGCCCACACCGATGCACATGGTGGCGAGCCCGAAGCGCCCGCCCGTGCGGACCAGGGCGTGGACCAGCGTGGTCAGGATACGGGCACCGCTGGCGCCGAGCGGATGCCCAAGGGCGATCGCGCCACCATAGATGTTGACTCGCCCGGGGTCGAAGCCGAGCTCCCGGATGCACGCGATGGACTGCGACGCGAAGGCCTCATTCAACTCGATGAGGTCGAGTTCCCGAGCCGTGAGTCCGGCGCGCTCCAGCGCCTTCCGCGTCGCCGGAATGGGGCCCAACCCCATGACCGAGGGGTCGACTCCCGCGACCGCGCTCGCGACGATGCGGGCCAGGGGCTTCCGTCCCAGCTGTTCCGCCGCGTCGCGGCTCAGCACGGTGAGTGCCGCGGCGCCATCGTTGATGCCGCTGGACGTTCCGGCCGTCACCGTCCCGTCCTGCACGAAGGCCGGCTTGAGCTGCGCCAGGCTCTCGGCGGTCACATCCGCTCGGGGATGCTCATCGCGGTCAAAGCGGGTGACGGTCCCTTTGCGGTCTGTGACGGTGACGGGCACGATTTCATCGGCGAAGACGCCGTTGGCAAGCGCCTGCTGGGCCCGATGCTGGCTTTCCAGGGCGAAGGCGTCCTGCTCGGCCCGGGAGATGCGATAGCGCTCGGCCACCCGTTCAGCGGTCTCGCCCAGGGAGATGGTCCACTCCTTGGGCATACGCGGATTGGTGAACCGCCAGCCCACGGTGCTGTCGGCGATTGCCGGCGGGGTCCGGTTCCAGGCGCTCTCGCTCTTGAGCATCACGTAGGGGGCGCGCGTCATGCTTTCGACACCGCCGGCGAGGAACAGCGTTCCTTCTCCCGCCCGGACCGCGTGGGCCGCCGCGGCTACTGCCTGCAGGCCCGATCCGCACAGGCGATTCACGGTCTGTCCGGGAACGGTGACCGGGAGCCCGGCAAGGAGGGCCGCCATTCGGGCCACATTCCGGTTGTCCTCCCCGGCCTGATTGGCACAGCCGAGGATTACATCCTCTATCTGGTCGGGGGGGAGGTCGGCCCGGTCAAGCAGGCCCTTGAGTGCAACCGCGGCGAGGTCGTCCGGGCGGAGCCCGGTCAAGGCGCCGGCGGCGCGGGCCACGGGAGTGCGACAGGCGTGAGTGATCACGACATCGGTCACGGCGCTGGCTCGGGGTTCCAAGGTGAAGGGAATCTAGCCGCTCCCCGCTTGCGGGCGACTGTCTGCTACTGCATCCTCCGCCGGTGCGCCGACTTAACAACTCTCGACCGGGGCCGTCTCCGTACAGCCAATGAGCGCGCCGGCCGGTCCCTTTCCCGCGCCACCCACGGATGCCGACCTCGTCCGCGCCTACCGGGGCGGCGACGAGCGCGGGGCTACCGAGCTGGTAGGCCGGCATGCCGTGGCGGTGGCCCGGTTTCTGGGGTCGGCGGGAGCGAGCTCGGGAGATGTGGATGACCTGGTTCAGGAGACCTTCATTCGGGCCTTCCGTGCCCTGGATGGATGGCGAGGTGAGGCCCAGTTCCGGAGCTGGCTCATGACGATTGCCAGCAACCTGCTCAAGGATGCGTTTCGCCGGGCCCGGGGTCGGACCATCGTGCCGCTCGAGGATAGCGATCTGTCCGCCACGGACGACCCGGCCGCCACGCTCGAGGCGAACGAGACCGAACGGAAACTCCGCGCCGGGCTCCGCACGCTGCCCCGCCTGCAACGGGAGGTCTTTCTGTTGCGGGCGGAGCAGGGGATGGAGTACGACGCTATCGCTGAGGCGCTGGGGACGACGCCCGGGGCCGCCCGCGTGCATTACCATCATGCCGTGAAACGTCTGAAGGAGCTGGTCGCATGACGATCTGTGAGCTGCTGATCGACCGTATGCCGCTGGTGGCGCACGGTCGCGATGCGTGGACGACAGAGGAGTTGGCGCATCTCGCGAGCTGTCCGGAATGCGCGCCTGCGTGGCGCCTGGTTCAGGCCGCCTCGCACCTGGGTGCGGCAGCGGCTCGCGACCTCGACACCGGGCGCACCGGGGACCGAGTGGTAGCTCGGTTGAGCGTCCTGCGGCGCCGGGCGCGCTGGCGTGCCGTCGGGTGGGCAGGGCTGGCCGCGGCGGCCGCGGTGGCGCTGGTCGTTTCGGTGAGCCTGCGGGAGAGGAGCGGCCATACGGTGGCGACGGCCGAGCCGCCGTTTCACCTTCCCATCGCGGAATTGGAAGGGTTGAGCGCGCCACAGCTGGAAACTGTGCTGGAAGGACTCGACGCACCCCTGGGCGCATCGTCGACTCCCGATACACCGGCGCTCGGCGATCTTGGGAACGCGCAGTTGGAGCAGGTGCTCCGGTCTCTGGAGGGCTGATGCGGATCACGCTCATCGTGCTGGGCTGTCTCGTTGCCGTGGCGCGACCGGCGGCAGCTCAGGAGGGCGAGCCCGACCCGGCCGCGCGTGCCCTCGAGCTGCGGCGCCAGATCGAGGATCGCTTCACCGCACGGGTTCAGGAGGAGCTGCGTCTCAGCGACCAGCAGGCTGCGCGCATGCGGGATGTCGTCGGCGGTTACTTTGTGAAGCGGCGCAGCCTGGAGGCGGAAGAGCGCCGGGCTCGCCAATCGCTGGCGGGAGAACTGCGTCCGGGCATTGCCGCCAACAAGGACAGCGTCGCCCGCTTCACGGACCAATTGCTCGATGTCAGAGTGCGTTATGCCCAGAGCTATAAGGATGAGGTTCGGGACCTGTCGGCCTTTCTCGACCCGGTCCAGGTGGCGCAATTCCTGATTCTTCGGGAGCGACTGCTCGATCGGATTCGTGAGGCACAAGAGGCGCGCGGGGGAGCGGCCGGACCCCTGCGCCAACGGCTGCGCCCCTGAGCAGGCAGCGCGGAGCCCCTGCCATTTTGCATCGCCGCCGCTACCTTCACTCCTGATGAAGGAGGAAGTGGCATGCGGTTCCGGTCCCGTATTCTCCAGCTGAGTCTCCTCGCGGCGACTCCCGGCGTCCTGCTCGGGCAGGCCGCTCCGCCCGTTGTTTACCGCATCGAGGTTCACGGCGCCATCGAGAGCGGCCTCGCTCCGTATGTGGCTCGTGGAGTGCGGGAGGCTAACCAGGCCGGGGCACAGGCGGTGTACCTCGATCTCGACACCCCGGGCGGACGAGTGGATGCCGCCGAGCGGATCGCGGACGCGGTCCGCGCCTCCCGGGTTCCCGTCTACGCCTTCGTCGATCCGCGAGCCTACAGCGCCGGGGCCCTGATCGCTCTCGCCACCAACGGCATCTACATGCGCCCTGGCGGCGTCCTCGGCGCCGCGACGCCCGTGAACGGCGAGGGCGACAAGCTCCCGGAAAAGTACGTGTCGGCGATGCGCGGCGAGTTCCACGCGCTGGCGGAAGCTCGCGGTCTCGATCCCCGGATTGCCGAGGCCATGGTGGACGAGAAGCTCGGCGCTCCCGGGCTCGCCAAGCCGGGCCAGTTGCTGACGTTGAGCACCAACGAGGCCCTCCGCGTCAATTACGCCAAGGGAGTCGCGGACAACGAAGCAGACCTCCTGTCCAAGATCGGTCTCCCGGGCGCGGCGGTGCAGGCCGTGGACGTCAACTGGGCCGAGATGGTGGTGCGGTTTCTCACCAGCCCACTGGTGTCTCCGTTGCTGCTTTCCATTGGTATTCTCGCGATTCTTGCGGAGATCAAAGCCGGTGCGCACGGACTCGGGCTGCTCATCGGATTCGTGGCGCTGGGTCTCTTCTTCGGGTCCAGCCTAATCCTGGGCCTGGCCGGGCTTGAGGTGGTGGTATTGCTCGGGCTGGGAGTCCTCGCCATCGGGGTCGAGGTATTCCTGCTGCCGGGCTTCGGGTTTGCTGGCGTGCTCGGGGCGCTCCTGATCGGTGCCGCTATTGTGCTTGCCATGGTGGGGACCTTCCCGACCGGAGCGGACGTGGTGCGCGCGGTGGCCGTCCTGGCCGTGAGCATTCTGATCACGGCTGCCGTTGCCTTCACTTGGCTCCGCCACCTGCCCAACAGCCGACGCTTCGCCGGCCTGATCCACCAGGATTCGGCCCAGTCCACAGCAGGCTATGTCTCGGCGCTTCCCCGCGGGGAGCTGATCGGCCGCGTCGGGACCGCCGCGACCGACCTCCGACCAGCGGGAGTCGCGACCGTCGACGGCGAGCGAATCGACGTCGTCACCGAAGGGGAATACATCTCGAGCGGGGCGCGGGTCGAGGTCGTCCGTGCCGAAGGCTACCGCCACGTCGTGAGGCTGGCTAAGCACTAACGCGGGAGGCAATTCGTGGATGACATCGGATCGGTCGCGCCGGGCCTGCTGCTGGCCCTCGTGGTCATCGGATTCCTTGCGCTGGTCATCATTTTCCGTTTCATCCCCATCGGTCTCTGGGTCACGGCGTGGGCCTCGGGCGTCAGAGTCCCGTTTCTCACCCTCTTCGGGATGCGATTCCGGAAGGTGAACCCGTCGGCGATCGTCAACCCGCTCATCAACGCCCACAAGGCCGGCCTCAACGTTCCGCTCAACGACCTCGAAGGTCACTATCTCGCCGGCGGAAGCGTGGAACGGGTAGTGCGGGCGCTCATCTCCGCCGACAAGGCCGGCATCCCGCTGTCACTCAAGCAGGCCACCGCCATCGACCTCGCCGGCCGGGACGTCTTCGAGGCGGTGCAGGTGAGCGTGAACCCCAAGGTGATCACGACGCCCAAGGTGGCCGCGATGGCCAAGAACGGGATTCAGCTGCTGGCCATCGCCCGGGTGACGGTGCGGGCCAATATCAACCGGCTGGTCGGAGGGGCCGGGGAGGAGACGATCCTCGCCCGGGTGGGCGAGGGCATCGTGACCGCGATCGGCTCGGCTGAAACCCACAAGGCCGTGCTCGAGAACCCGGACATGATTTCCAAAACGGTGCTCGCCAAGGGACTCGATGCGGGCACGGCATTCGAGATCCTGTCCATCGATATCGCGGACGTGGACGTGGGCAAGAACATCGGCGCCGAATTGCAGACCGATCAGGCGGAGGCCGATAAGCGGATCGCGCAGGCCAAGGCCGAGGAGCGGCGGGCGATGGCGGTCGCGATGGAGCAGGAATTCAAGGCGGAAGCTCAGAAGCAGCGCGCCGCCGTGATCGCCGCGGAGGCCCAGGTGCCGCTCGCGATGGCCGACGCGTTCCGCAAGGGGAACCTCGGCGTCATGGACTACCAACGCTACAAGAACCTCCAGGCCGATACGTCGATGCGCCAGGCGATCGCCGGCCAGACCGATACGGCCGCGGGAGGCCCCCCGTCGTGAGGGTACTCTACGCGGACGTTGGCGCGCAGTGGCTCGTCGCCGCGGGACTGATCATCTTCTTTATTGTGAGGATAGGCCGAGCGTTGTCCCCGCCCAGCCGGCCTACGTCGAGGAGAGCGCCCCCCGGCCCGCGCGCGCAACCACCGAGACAGGCCAGCGTTACCCTGCAGGCACTGCTCCAGCAGATGGAAGAAGCCAGACGAGCGCAGACCGCCTCGGCGCCCCGTGCGGCGATGCGGCCGCCGCCGGTAAGGGCGGTGGCGCAGGACCAGCGCGGCCCGCTCGGTCGCATCGGCGGCGGACCGGAGTTCGGTGCCACACCGGAGGAGGAGCAGACCTCGCTCACGGCGCAGGGTCTGAAGGAGGAAGAAGCTCGGCTTCGGGTGGAGGAGGCCGCGCCCGCGTCCGAAGTCTTCGATTACGACACCGCCGGGGTCGCTCGGCCCGCGCCGCGGATAGCGCTCCGAGCGCGAGTCGCCGCGGCAACTCCGCCTTCGGGCCCGCAACCCGCAGCAACGGTGGCCAGCCCGCCTTCGCCAGGGTATTCCCAGCTCAAGGATGCGATCATCTGGCGGGAAATTCTGGGCCCGCCGCTCGCCCTCCAGGAAGACGACCACCTTTCCTGACCGCTCGCCTCAGCTCCTCTTGCGTCTCCCGATGGCCTTCCGACCAGTGTCACCAAAGCGTTTGCGGTACAGCGCCATCGCGTAGGTGATGGCCTCTCGAGCCTCTGTCGCGCCCTCGAATCCGCGGGTCCGAGTCGTAATCCCCTCCAGGTCCTTGTACACCTGAAAGAAGTGCTCGATCTCCCTGAGGGTGTGCTGACGGACGTCGCCCAGCTCGTGGATGCCGTCGGCATAGGGGTCGCTCACCGGCACGGCGAGGACCTTCTCGTCCGCTCTGCCTCGGTCTACCAGATGAAACAGGCCGATCGGGCGGCACTCGATGAGGCAGCCCGTGAACACGGGGATGGTCGTCAGGACCAGTACGTCGAGCGGGTCGCCGTCATCGCCCAGGGTCCGTGGCAGGAAGCCGTAGTCTCCGGGGTAATGGACCGCTGAATGCAGCACTCGGTCCAGCCGGAAGATGCCGAGCTCCTTGTCCAACTCGTACTTGTTGCGCTCGTTGGTTGGAATCTCGATGATCGCGTTGACGGTGCCGGGTGGCGACGATCCGGTGGGGATGTCGTGCCAGGGGTGAGGCCCCCTGGTTGGCTTGGGCATGGGCATGCGCGAAACGTAGTGCCGCTCACGAGTTCTGCGCAGGGTAGCGGCATTGCCATTCCCGGGGAGCCAGGTGAACTTGGAGGCCCACTCGGCCCGAGTGGCGGAATGGCAGACGCAGCGGACTCAAAATCCGCCGGGGGCAACCCCGTGCGAGTTCGACTCTCGCCTCGGGCATTGAACGTCGATCCGAAACCCCGCCGCTGGCGGCCTGGTCTCCCCGCACAACGTTTCTCCCACGAAGGACGTAGACTTCATGGAGGCCGAAGTCCCGACCCGAATCCGGCGTCGGGAAGCCCGGCCGCGCCTCACTGCCGAAGGAAGAGGTTGCCCATGAAATCGTGTCATGTCGCGCTCCCGGGTCTGGGGATCGTTCTCCTCAGCCTCGGCGGGGTCGCACGGGCCCATGCCCAGGCGCCAGAGCCGCACTGGCCCCGGGATGTGCAGGCCTCCGAGGGCACGCTAGTCGTGTACCAGCCGCAGGTGGACAGCTTGTCGCGAGGAACCCTCGCGGGCCGGGCGGCGATCTCGCTTACCAGGGATGGCCAGACCGAGCCGACCTTCGGCGCCCTCTGGTTTACGGCCCGGGTCCTGATTGATCGCGACGCGGGCACGGTGCAGTTCGCCGATTTCAAGGTCGACCGGCTCCGCATGTCCGGGATCAGCGGAGACGATTCAGCTCACGTGGCTTCCGAGATTGAAACCGGCGCCGACGGATGGGGCACCACGGAATCGCTGGCGCGGTTCACGGCCACGGTTGAGGCTGCACGGACAACCAGCGCCGAAGCGGTGGACCTCAAGATGGAGGCTCCCAAGATCCTGTTCGCTCGGGAGCCGGCCGTGCTGGTGGTCTATGACGGCCAGCCACTCCTGCGCCCAATGGAAGGCGAGCCCTACGAGCGGGCGGTGAACACGCCGTTCGTGGTTATCCTCGACCCAGCGACCCGAACCTACTATCTGGACGGTGGACGCCACTGGTACAGCGCGCGAGATCCGCTGGGACCCTGGGAGTACATCTCCTCCCCACCGGCGCAGGTGTCCGAGTTGGTGCCACCCGACAGCGCGGCGGCGGCTGAAGATAGCGGTCCACCGCGCCGGATTCTCACGGCGACCGTTCCGTCGGAGCTGGTCGTGACGACCGGGGCCCCCGCCTTCATCCCGCTCCGGGGAACGAACCTGCTCTACATCTCGAACAGCGACACCGATCTCTTCAAGGACCTCGATTCGCAGGATTACTTCATCCTGCTGAGCGGGCGCTGGTACCAGAGCCACACCCTGGAGGGACCATGGGCGTACGTGCGGGCGGATCATCTCCCAGCCACCTTCCGTGACATTCCCAGTGACTCACCGAAGGCGGAAGTCCTGGCGAGTGTGCCGGGCACCGAAGCCGCGGCCGACGCGATGGCCGACGCCGCCATCCCGCAGACCGCCGCCATCAAACGCACAGATGCACACCTCGACGTGACCTACGATGGGCAGCCGGACTTTCAGCCGGTCCAGGGAGCGGATCTGGAGTATGCCGTCAACTCCAGCACGGCCGTGCTCCGGATCAACGGCTTGTACTACGCGTGCGATCAGGCCGTCTGGTACGTCGCGCAGGACCCCATGGGGCCGTGGCAGGTGAGCGACTCGGTACCGCGAGCCGTGCAATCCATTCCGCCGAGCAACCCGGACTACAGCGTGAAGTATGTGGATGTCTATGACAGCACGCCGGACTACGTATGGGACGGGTACACCCCGGGGTACGTGGGCATGTACCCGTACTACGGGACCGTCGTGTATGGCACAGGCTGGTGGTATCCACCGTATGTGGGACGCGCCTACTACTGGCCGCGGCCGTGGACGTGGGGGCTGCATGTGAGTTATTGGCCCTGGTACGGCTGGTGCTTCGGAGGCGTGTACAGCTCCGGCTTCCTTTCCGTCTCGATCGGATGGGGCGGGGGCTTCCGACCGCACTACCGGCCTCGGGGATGGTACGGCGGAGGGTGGTTCGGTCCCGGTGGCTATCGCCCGTACTATCCCTACGTGGGTCCGAGGCCGTATTCGGCGCTGGCTCGGTACGGACCGGGGCGCGCGTTGCCGCGGAACATCTACAACCGACCTGAGGTCCGTCCGCTCGTTGTGGCGCGATCCGCGCCGGTGGGGCCACGCGGCGTCGGTCGGGCCTGGGTGGGTCGCAACGGCGTGAGGCCGAACAACGTGTTCGTATCGAAGGACGGCCAGATCAGGCGCCGTACCGCTACCGGGTGGCAGACCCGAGAGGGCAACACCTGGCGGAATGAAGGGGCCGACCGGCCGACAGCGAGACCCCCGCGGCCTGAGACCAATCGCCCCTCGCCGGGGCTCCGCCCCGTCTCTCCCTCAACTTCCCCCCGTGAGCCGTTGGATCGGGACTATCGGGCGCGGACCCGCGCAGTGCCTGACGGTAGCTCCCGGACACCGCGCCAGATCGAGCGGCCGCGTTCCGGAGGAGAGGGTATGCGTGGCGGTGGCGGCGGCCGGTCTGGACGCCCCGGGGGCGGGGGTGGGGGCGGGGGCGGAAGCAGGGGCGGCGGGGGCGGGGGCGGCGGCGGGCACCATCATTAGGCGGTTACGGCTGGAGTTGGGTTAGCCACGCCATCCGTCGGACCATGAACGCGGGCGGGCGAAGCTTGTCCTTCGCTCGCCCGCGTCTCTATGTTGCTGCTCGATGCCAGTCCTCCTCGCCAACCGACAACGCGCCGCCCTGCTGATCCTCGTGCTCGGCCTGGCGCTCGTCTACACGCTCATGCCCTACGCGAGCGGTCTCATCGGCGGGCTGGTCCTGGTCGTCATCTTTGCGCCGGTTCATGCTCGACTGGCTCGACGGCTTCCGCCGCGTCTCTCCGCCGCGCTGATGGTCCTGCTGGCGCTTCTCATTCTCATAGTGCCGTCGTTGAGCCTGGCCGGAGTGCTGGTGGAGCAGGCGCAGGGGATCGCGGCGGGAATCGTGTCCGCCCCGCTCCTGGAGCGAATCTCCGCCTTCGAGATCGGAGGGGTCCCGATTGGTCCCAGGCTGGCCGGGATGGGCGAACAGGTGGTCGGCTGGCTTGGCTCGAGCGCCATCGGCCTTCTCGGACATGCTACGCGACTCGGCCTCAATCTGACGATTGCGCTGTTCATTCTGTATTTCCTGCTACTTCGCCCGCGCCAGACCTGGGAGGCTGTCCGTCCCTATATCCCGTTCCGGCCGGCCAGCGCGGACCGGCTTCGGGATCGCTTCCGTGACGTGACTATTTCCACTCTGATCGGGACCGGCGCAATCGCCCTCATTCAGGGGATCTTCGTCGGCGCGGGCTTTCTCTTCCTGGGCCTGTCGAACGCGCTCTTCTGGGGTGTGGTGACGATCGTTTTCGCCATCCTCCCCGTGGTGGGCGCGGGGCTGGTCTGGGGGCCGGGAGTCGTCAGCCTGATGCTCGACGGACGCTATGGGGCCGCAACGGCTCTCGCGCTGCTGGGGTTGGTCGTCGTGGCGAACGTAGACGTGGTCATCCGACCCGCCGTGTTCCGCCGGTTCGCCGAGATCCATCCGCTGGTAACGCTGATCGGCGCCATCGGCGGCATCAGTTACTTCGGCCTGCTGGGGATCCTCATCGGGCCGTTGGCGATCTCGTACTTCTTCGAGCTGATCCGGATGTACCGCGAGGAGTACCATCTGGCACCGGCGACCGCCTCTGGCGAGGTCGCATCGGGGTCAGGATAGGTCCTGTGTGCCGCAGCGAGACACAGCCGTGGTCTCGGTTGCCGTCTCCATGGGGTCGCGATAACCTTCCACTCCCTTCTTCCCCGGCGTCATGAACGTCGCCACTTCCGAGCCACGCGACGAAGCGCAGGCTATCGCGCTCAAGTCATCGGTGTGTCGCCTGTCGGCCGAGGACGGCCGCCTGTCGTACCGCGGCTACGATGTCACCGTTCTGGGTGCCAAGTCCACCTACGAGGAGACCGCCTTTCTCCTCCTCCGGGGTCATCTGCCGACCAGCTCGGAGCTTCGAGCGTTCGTGTCGGACCTGCACGCCCGTCAGAAACTCTCCCCCGCGGTGTTGCGCTCGCTGCGCGCGGTGCCCAGGGGCGGCGATGCGATGGGGGCGCTCCGACTCGCCGTAGCTCAGCTGGCCTTCGAGCATCCGGTCGATCTCCCACCCAAGCCGGAGGCCGCCATGGCGCAGGCGCTGCGGCTGCTCGCCGTGACGCCCACGTTGGTGGCGGCCTGGCACCGTCTCCGGCTGGAGCAGCGACCGATGTTGCCACGGAAGAGCCTGACCTTCGCCGCCAACTTTCTGGCGATGGTGACGGGGACGCTCCCCGACGCCGAGGCGGCGCGCGCCCTCGATGCGGCGCTCATTCTGCGAGCGGACAACGAACTCAACCCGTCCACATTCGCGGCCCGCGTCACCGCGGCGACCGGAGCGGACGTGTTCGGGGCCGTGCAGTCCGCCCTTTCGGCGCTGGCGGGTCCGCGCCATGGCTGGCACGCCCGGAACGTGATGGGGGCCCTCGAAGAGATCGGCGCGCCGGAGCGAGTGGGACCCTGGGTGCGTGAGCGCCTGGCGCGCCAGCGCAAGGTTCCGGGGTTCGGCCACGTGGTCTATCGGGGAGAAGACCCGCGGGTCGGCATTCTCCGGGCTCTGGCGGAGCGGGAATGTCGGCGGGCCGGAGTCTGGCCGTTGTTCCGGACCGCCCAGGAGCTGGAAGCCACCATGAGCCGCGAGACCGGCGAGCATCCCATCGTCGATTTCTACCTGGCTCCTCTGTACCGCGCCGTTGGCCTGCCGACCGATCTCTTCACCGCCGTTTTCGCCGTAAGCCGGATGGCGGGCTGGCTGGCGCACATCCTCGAGCAGTACAGCGATGACAAGCTGATCCGTCCGCGGGCTGACTATATTGGACCGGTTGATCTCGACTACCGACCTCTCCGTCAGCGCCGCTGAGCTTCCATGCCGTTTACGACTTCGGTTCTCTCCGCGCCACTGGCCGGTCACGCCACGCCGCTGCTGGCGATCGGGGTGCCGGCGGGCAGCCTCCCCGCCTCGCTCGCTCCGCTCGACAACCAGACCGGTGGCGCCTTGGGTCGCTTGTACTCCTCGGGCGACTTCACCGGCAAGAAGGATGAGCAGGCCCTCCTGCATCCCGGGGGTCCGGCCGCTCGCGTGCTGCTCCTGGGCCTGGGCCCTGCGGCCGAAGTGGGTCGCACCATCGTCCGGCGCGCGGCCGCGGTGGCCGCCAAGCGCGCCCGCGCGCTGGGCCTTCCTTCGCTGAGCTTCTTCCTGGCGCCGGAGGGCTGGGGATCGCTGAGCGCTCGCGATGCGGGGCAGGTCATTGCCGAGGGACTTCCGTTCGGCCAGTGGTCCTACAACGAGATGAAGCTGCCCCCCGAGGAGAAGAAGCCTGAGCTCGAGACCGCGGTGATTCTCGCTCCCACCGAGGCAGCCGGAATCCAGGCGGGGCACGCGGTCGGCGCTGCGATCGCCGCGGGGCAGGCGCTCACCCGCACGCTGCAGGTGCTTCCCGGAAATGTCTGCACGCCATCCTACCTGGCCGCTCAGGCGGACGCGCTGATCCGTCGACTCGGCCTCAAGGGCAGCGTTCTGGACTTGGCGGCCATCCGCGGGGAGAAGATGGGTGGCCTGCTGGCCGTTGCTCAGGGAAGCATCGAAGAGCCGCGTTTCATCATCTTCGAGTACGACGGTGCCTCCGGGCCTCCGGTGGTGCTCATCGGCAAGGGCGTCACGTTCGACACGGGCGGGATCTCCATCAAGCCGGCGGACAAGATGGAGGAAATGAAGTACGACATGTCGGGTGCGGCTGCCGTCTTCGGCACCTTCGAGATGCTGGGTCGGCTCAAGCCGAAGGTCCGGGTGATCGGGCTCGTGCCCACAACCGAGAACATGCCCAGTGGAACCGCGGTGAAGCCGGGGGATGTGATCAAGAGTCACTTCGGCAAGACGATCGAAGTGATCAATACTGACGCCGAGGGACGCCTGATACTGTGTGATGCTCTCTCGTATGCCCGTCGGTATGAGCCGGCGTGTGTGGTGGACGCCGCCACCCTGACGGGGGCGGTCATCATCGCTCTGGGGCACGTGGTTTCCGGCGTCATGGGGACCGACGACAAGCTGGTGGAGGAGTTGCGTCAGGCCGGCGAGCGCGCGGGCGAGCGGGTGTGGCCGCTCCCGCTGTTCGACGAGTATCGCGAGCAGATCAAGTCGGAGATCGCCGACGTCAAGAACACCGGAGGCCGACCCGCCGGAACCATCACGGCGGGCTGGTTCCTGCGCGAGTTCGTGAAGGGCTATCCCTGGGCTCACATCGACATTGCGGGCACCGCCTACAGCGACCGCGAGGATGCCGGCCGGGTCAAGGGTCCCACGGGTGTGTGCATGCGCCTCTTCGCGGAGTTCCTGCTGGGTCGGGCCGGTACCTGACCGACCCGTCAGGTCATCTCGAGCGATCAGTGCTGCCCCAGCGATCGGGCCGGCCCCGCCTCGCGTGGTTTGGATTCGCCCGAGCGGCCACGGTCGTCCTCCTGACGATCGCCCCCGTGCCATCGGTGCTGGCCCAGTTGCCGCTCGACTCCCTGCCAGTCGATACCCTGACCAAAGACACCGTCAACACCACGGAGAAGTACCTGGCTGCCCAGAAGGACAATCTGATTCGCCTCCCGGTGCTGCCGCTGGTCGGCATCAACGGACCGCGTGCGCCGATGAGTCGGATCGTCCTTACCCGGGACTCCATCGAGTGGGCCATGGCGGAGACCGTATCCGACCTCCTCCAGCGGGTTCCTGGCGTCTACCTCTGGCGCGGGGGCTGGCTGGGTCGCACGGAGTATCCTGATTATCGCGGGCGCGGCCCAACATCGGTGGAGTACCGCGTTGACGGCCTTCCCTACATTCCCATTGGCCCCGATTCGGTCGGCGTGGATCCCTCGCTCTTCTCCCTCAGTCTCTACGACCGGATCGAGATCGAGCAGTGGCCGGGACTGCTGAGGGTCTGGCTCTTCACCCGGCGGCACGATCGCAAGTCCCCCGGGTCGCGGGTTGGCATCTCCTCGGGAGACAAGGCGATCGCCCGCTACATCGGGGCGCTGGAGGAACGCTCCCGTTCCGGTCTGGGCTTCGCGATGGGCGGGGAGCGCATGGTGGCGCCCACAGCCACCGGCGTCTCCAGCCCTTTCGACATCACCAACATCTGGCTGCAGGTTGGCTACGTGCCGAACCAGCGGTTCGGAGTGCAGGCGGAGCTGCTCACATCGAGCCCGAACCGAAGCGCCTACATCGGCGTGACCGACACGCTCGAGCTGCCCACCGTTGGCAAGCGCAGCGACGCGCAGCTCCGGCTCTTCTGGGGATCTGAACCCGGCGAGCTGGGACTGCACGTGAATGGACTCGTCGGCCGGACCACCTGGTCGGGGAGTGGCCTCGATGAGCAGACCCGACAGGGTGGGGTGGACGTGGAATGGAGGACGCCGACGGTCGGCGTCTCGGTGAGCGGCTTCAACCGGTCGCGCATCACGCCCTGGGACTTCCTGGGCAGGGCGGGATGGACCCCTGGCCTGATCAGCGCCGAGGTCGAGGCCGGGTACCAGAAGCACGATCTGGGACGGACCAGCGACTGGATCGGGGTGCGGGCCGGGCTTTCGCTCCCGCTCGGCATGACCGCGCAAGGCACGCTGCGGTCCGGATCGATCGTTGCGGCGCCGGCCATGCTGACCAACCAGGCGCAGCGGCTGACGGACTGGCAGGGCAGTCTCGGGTGGCAACGGGCGTGGGGTGGCTTCCAGGCCGGCTACGGTCACACGGCGGGGTTCGCGCCGCTCCCCTACCCGTCGTTCACGCCAACGGTGCCGTCGCTGGCCCCCGTTGCGCCAACCAACTGGGTCACGCTGAGCTGGCGTCTCGCCCCCAAGCAGTGGCTCACGCTGGACGGGTGGTACAGCAATCCCACCGGCGGCAAGACTCCCAGCGGCATCCCGGCGACCCATTCGATCACCACCGCCACGATCCGCTCCAAGTTCTGGCGGACCTTCCCCAGCGGCATCTACGACTTCAAGGCTCAGCTCAGCTATGAGACCTGGGGCAAGGGCGTGATCGGCCAGGATAGCCTCGGTGCTCCCATTGCGCTCGACGGCGCCTCGTTCTGGCGGACCGAAATCGAGATCCGTCTCGATACGTTCACCATTTACTGGGAGCGCTACAACCTGCAGGCGAGCCGCAAGACGTACGTGCCGGGATTCTTGATCCTCCCCTACGGCAGCACCTTCGGGGTCCGCTGGGAGTTCAGCAACTAGTGGCCGTGAACCTGCTGGGGTCCTGGTCTCCTCCCTAGCTCTAACCCTCGCTCCCCGTTATACTTCGGCCCTTTCCGGACCGGGACGGAGGCGCGGGTGGCCTACAGCATGACGGGTTTCGGCTCGGCAGACGGACCGGCGGGTGGTGGGCGTCTGCGGGCGGAGATCCGGACCGTCAATCATCGTCACTTCAACCTGTCGCTCAAGCTGCCGCGGGAGCTGGTCTCCCTGGAGAGCGAGCTGCGCGAGTACCTCCGTGCCCATTTCGACCGGGGGCACATCGCCGTCTCGTTAGGCTGGACCGAGGCGCCCAGTCACGGGGCGGGCGGGTTTACGGTGAACGTCGAGCGCGCCCGTGCGCTGGCCAATGCCCTCTCCGACCTGCAGCGGGCCCTGGGAGTGCCTGGGACGGTCGATCTGAGCATGATCGTGCGTCAGCCCGAGGTGGTGACGGCTGAGGCTGAGGACGCGGGCGCGGTGGCCTGGACCGAGGTCGAGCCCATCATTGCCGCGGCGGCGGCGGAGTGCCGCGGCATGCGTCGCAAGGAAGGCGAGGCGCTCACGGTCGAGTTGCGCCACCGGCTCGACCGGATGGAAGCAGCCGCGCGGGCGGTGGAGGCGCGCGCGCCGGAGCGGCTGGTGCGGGAACGGGACCGGCTCCGCCGTTCGGTGGCGGACTTGCTGGACGGGCGCCCGCTCGACGAACAGCGGGTCGCGCAGGAGATCGCCCTGCTCGCGGACAAGCTCGACATCACCGAGGAACTGGTGCGCTTCCGGACCCACGTCGCCGCCTGCCGGGCGGCGCTCGCGGGCCGCGAGCCGGTCGGGAAGCAGCTGGGCTTCCTCGCCCAGGAACTGGGGCGCGAGGTGAACACCATGGGATCCAAGGGGAACGACGCCGAGATCCTGCAGCAGGTGGTGATGATGAAGGGTGAACTCGAGAAGTTCCGGGAGCAGCTCGAGAACCTCGAGTGACGCCGCTTCTGGTGGTGGTTTCTTCGCCCTCGGGCGCCGGGAAGACGACGCTGGTCGAACGTCTTCTCACCCACCGCGCCGACGTGGGTCGCTCGGTGTCCGCGACGACGCGGGCGCCGCGGAACGGTGAGGTCGATGGGCGGGACTATCACTTTCTCGCTCCGGGGGAGTTCGCCAACCGGGAGACGGCCGGAGAGTTCCTGGAGACGGCTACTTACGGCGGTCACCGCTACGGTACGCTGCGGGCCGAGGTGGAGCGGCTTTTCCGGGCCGGGAAGCACGTCCTGATGGTGATCGAGGTGGCGGGCGCACGCCAGGTGCGGCGCCAGTATCCTGAAGCGGTCACGGTCTTCGTGCTGCCCCCGTCGGTGCCGGTGCTGGTGCGGCGGCTGAGCGGCCGGATGACCGAATCTCGGGAAGCGCTGCGGCATCGCCTGGAGATCGCGGATCAGGAACTGGAGGCAGCGGCGGAGTACGATTACGTGCTCGAAAACGACGACCTGGATCGCGCAGTCCGGTCCCTGGGGGCCGTGCTGGATGCCGAACCGCTCAGGATCGGGCGCCGCGGCGACATCCGCCGCCAGGTGGAGGCCCTGCAGGAGCAGCTCCGGGCCGAGGCAGCGAGATTGAAGCAGGGCTGACACAGCACCGGCCGCCACCGGGCGGACGGGCAACTGATCGAGGAGAGTCATGAAGATCTACACACCAACCGATGCGGCTCGGCAGGCGGGCAACAAGTACCTGGGCGTGCTGGTCGCGGCGAAGTTCGCCCGACACATCAACGAGCTGCCCAGGGAACGGCTGTTGGAAAAGGAGCAGAAGCTCACCACCCAGGCGCTCGAGGCGCTGGTCACCGGCGACCTCCAGTACAAGATCTCCCGCCGGCGTCGATCCGAGGCGTGACGATGTGGGCAGGGCGCCACGTCGTCGTCGGAGTCTCGGGCGGGATCGCCAGCTACAAGAGCTGTCATCTCGTCCGGCGCCTCGCCGAGGCCGGTGCCCAAGTCGATGTCGTGCTGACCGAAGGGGCCGCGGAGTTCGTGCGGCCTCTGACGTTTGAGGCGCTGTCGGGGCGGCCCGTGCTGACATCGCTGTGGGTGCCGGGGGCCGCCCTCGATCATGTGCGAATCGCTGCCAGCGCCGACCTCGTCATCGTGGCTCCGGCCACGGCGCATCTCCTGGCCCGTGCGGCGGCCGGCCTGGGAGACGACCTCCTCACCACGCTGCTCCTCGCGCGGAGCGGCCCGGTGCTCCTCGCTCCCGCCATGAACGATGCGATGTATGCTCACCCGGCGACACAGACCAATCTCGCCCTCCTCGTATCCCGCGGGGCGGCGTTGGTGGGCCCCGAGATCGGCCCCCTGGCTGAGGGTCCCTCCGAGCGACCGGGACGCATGAGCGAGCCGGAGACCATCATCGGACACGCGGCCCGCCTGCTCAATCGCGGCAGCCGACTGGCGGGGCGGAAGGTGGTCGTGACCGCGGGGCCCACCCGGGAGCCACTCGACCCGGTACGCGTCGTGACCAACCGGTCGAGCGGGCGGATGGGCTACGGGCTCGCCGCGGCGGCGTGGGAGCGTGGCGCGGAGGTCCGGCTCATCAGCGGACCGACCACACTTCTGGGCCCGCCCGGAGTGACAGTGCATCGGGTCGAGACAACCCGGGACATGGAGGCGGCGGTACGTTCCGCGCTTCCCGAGGCGGACGTCCTGATCATGGCGGCGGCGCCGGCCGACTACCGCCCGTCGGCGCCGAGCGAGGCCAAGCGACCGCGGGACGGCGGCGGCATCTCCGTCGCCATGGTGCCGACCGAGGACATCCTGGCCCAGACCTCCGCGGTGCGGAAGCCAGGGGCTGTGATGGTTGGCTTCGCGCTGGAAACCGGGGACGCCGTGGCGAAGGGGCGCGCCAAGCTGACTCGCAAGCGGCTCGATCTCGTGGTTGCAAACGACGCTCTCGAGGAAGGGGCCGGATTCGAGGTCGAGACCAACCGGGTGGTCATCCTCGGCGCGGACGGGAGCGAGGAACCAGTTCCGATGGGACCCAAGCGGGTCGTGGCAGAGCGGATCCTCGATGCAGTGGAGCGGAAGCTTGGACGCTAGGCTCGCGCGTTACCTCCGGCAGCAGGCGGAGCTCGGTGGCGCAGAGCTGTATCTCGGTCTTGCCGGGACAGCCGCCGTCGTCGAAGCCGCGCCTTCGGCTCAGGCCCCGACGGCGGTCGCGCGTCCCATGGCGGCGGTTGTTCCGGTGGCGACGGCGTCGGCTCCGCCGGTGGCGGAGGTCGTCACGGAATCGCGGAGACCCGTGGCGCCGGAACCGGCAACGGGGCACCCCGCGGAATCGCCGACCAGAAAAGTCGGGGCGACGCCGGCACTGCCGGTTGAGGTGGTGGCGGCACCCCGCGCCCAGCCGGCTGAGAAGCCCGACGTCGCTCCGGCGCCGCCTCAGCCCGCTCCCGAGCGGACGGTGCGTCGGGCCGCCGACGGACCGCCTCGTCGGCGGACGCCGGCCCTCGATTCGGAACGGCGACGGCCGAGCCCGGCACCAGCGATCGATCCGCCCCTCTGGGCGAGGGCCGCCGCCCCGAGCGCCTCCAATTCCGGCTCCCCGCAACCCGAGACCGAGGTGGGATCGGACCCTGCCTCCGGGGAGTCCCAGGTTGGGCAGCGTCGGTCGCGGAAGTGGATGCGGGACCTGCCGCCCATTCCCGGTCCGGGCCTTTCGGTCATGCCCCCGGCGCCGGAGTTGCTTGGCGACGATCGCTACCGGCTCGATTCGCTGGAGGAGGTGGCGGACCGGATCGCGAGTT
This sequence comes from Gemmatimonadales bacterium, assembly GCA_035501775.1. GTDB lineage: Bacteria > Gemmatimonadota > Gemmatimonadetes > Gemmatimonadales > GWC2-71-9 > JADJOM01. The sequence goes on from DATJVM010000078.1 coordinate 53,304, forward strand.
GCCGGGCGTGCCGACTGTGTGACGGCCGGGCCCATACCGTACCGGGCGAAGGTCCCGCCTCGGCCTCGCTGATGTGCGTGGGGGAAGGACCGGGGCAGAAGGAAGACGAGACCGGCCGTCCCTTCGTCGGGGCGGCGGGCCAGCTGCTCGACCAGATCCTCGAAGCGATAGAGTGTCCCCGGTCCACCGTCTACATCGCGAACATCGTGAAGTGTCGCCCGCCGCAGAACCGCAAGCCCCTGCCTGATGAGGCGGCGGCTTGCCTTCCATTCCTGCACCGACAGATCGCGCTGGTTCGGCCGAAGGTCCTGATCGCGCTCGGTGGGACGGCAGCGGAATGGCTGCTGGGCGTGCGCAAGAGCCTGGGCGAGCTTCGCGGCCAGGTCCACCGCTACGGGGGCATTCCGCTGGTGGTCACGTACCACCCTGCCGCCCTGCTTCGGAATCCCAACTGGAAGAAGCCTACCTGGGACGACGTGCGGATCGCTCGTCAGCTCATGGGAGAGTGAGCAGAGGACGCGCGGCTGATGTGGATTTGTGGGCGCGCGTGGACGGGGTGTGGAGAACACTGCGACAGACCCGCGCATTGCGTCGCGAACGCGAAGGCAATTAGCATTGGAAAACGCGACCCGATGTTCCTCGTCCCCGGCACGTCTCGACCATGACATCCGTTTCTCCTGATTCGCACCTGGCCTTGGAGGGCGCCGCGGAGGTTCGCGGGGCGCCCTGGAGCAACGAGGCCGAGCAGGCAGTGCTCGGCGCGATGCTGCTCGACCAGGACGCGGCGCTCCGCGGGGTGGAGTTGCTGGACGACGGCCTGTTCTATAAGGAGGGACATCGCCGGCTGTTCCGCGCCATGCGGCGCCTGATCGAGCGGCGGGTGGTGATCGACCACGTCACCCTGCGGGATGAGCTGGAGCGCAAAGGCGAGCTCGAGGCGGCGGGCGGGGAGATCTACCTCGCCGAGCTGGTGGATGCCGCCGTCACGACCGCCAACCTCGAAGCGCACGCTGCTCTGGTGCGGGAAAAGGCAGTCCTCCGCCAGCTCATCGAGACCTCCACGGCGATCGTCTCGCAGGCCTATGCCGGCGCGCAGTCCGCTGGCGAGCTCCTGGACGAAGCCGAATCCCGCATCTTCCAGATCTCCCAGTTCCAGAAGGCCGAGGGGTTCAGCCGGATCAAAGAAATGCTGTGGCCGGCCATGGAGCGCATGGAAAAGCTCCACGACCGCAAGCAAACGGTTACCGGCGTACCGAGCGGCTTCAAAGACTTGGATGAGCTGACGCTGGGGTTCCAGCCGTCGGAGCTAGTGGTAATCGCGGCCCGGCCCTCGATGGGGAAGACGGCGTTCGTGCTCAACATCGCGGCGCACGCCGCCGCGGACGCCCTGCAATCCGATGGGCAGCGGGGCGGGGTGGCCTTCTTCTCGCTGGAAATGTCCAAGGAGTCGCTGGTGCAGCGCCTGCTGTCCGCCGAGGCATCGGTCGACAGCCATCGGCTGCGGCGGGGCGACCTCAAGGACTCGGACTTCGCGGCGCTGGCCCGGGCGGCCGGGTTCCTGTCGAGCTGTCCGATCTGGATAGACGATACGCCGGCGCTGACGTTGCTCGAGATGCGCTCCAAGGCGCGTCGCCTCCGGCTCGAGGGGAACGTTGGCGTGGTCGTGCTCGACTACCTGCAGCTGATGCGCAGCCCGCAGTACGCGAAGGACCGGGTCCAGGAGATCTCGGACATCTCGCGGTCGCTCAAGGCGCTGGCCCGCGAGCTCGAGGTGCCGGTCATCGCCCTGTCGCAGCTCTCGCGGGCGTCGGAGCAGCGTGGCGGCGACCGGGTGCCGATCCTGTCGGATCTCCGGGACTCGGGGGCCATCGAGCAGGATGCCGATCAGGTCATCTTCATCCATCGCCCCGAGATGTACTACGACCTGCGGGAGAAGGCCGAAAAAGAGGGGAAGGACATCCGCGGTCGGGCGATCGTCGAGCTGGCAAAGAACCGAAACGGGCCCACCGGCCCGATCAATCTCTTCTTCCGCAAGGAAGTCATGCGCTTCGAGAATTTCTCCAACCGGCCGGAGGAGGGCGGCGAGTACTAGTGGCCCGAGCTCGATCGGCGTACCGCTGCACGGAGTGCGGCCACGACCATCCCAAGTGGGTCGGCAAGTGCGAAGGCTGCGGAGCGTGGAACACGGTCGCGGAGGAGCCGGTGGTCCTGGCGGCGCCGCACCGGAGCCGCGGGGCCTCCCGTCGGTCCGTGGCGGGGGAGGCTCCGGCGCGGCTCCGCGACATCGAGGCGACTCGACTGCAGCGCTGGTGCACGGGTCTTCCCGAGCTCGACTTCGTGCTGGGCTCCGGCATCGTGCCCGGGTCGATGACGCTGGTGGGCGGGGAGCCCGGCATCGGGAAGTCCACGCTGCTGCTCCAGGCGGCCGCGCGGCTGGAGGCCGCCGGCCGCACCGTGCTCTACGCCAGCGGGGAGGAGTCGCCGGAGCAGGTGCGACTGCGCGCGGCGCGCCTCGAGGAGGATGCCGGCGCGGTGCACGTCGTCGGCGAGACCCGCCTCGAGGCCATCCTGGACGCGGCGCAGGACATTGGCGCCGACCTGCTGGTGCTGGATTCGATTCAGACCGTGTACACCGAGCTGCTCGAGGGCGCGCCCGGCAACGTCGGCCAGGTGCGCGAGTGCGCGGCGCGCCTGATGCGCTTCGCCAAGGAGACCGGGGCCGCGGTTATCGTGGTGGGCCATGTGACCAAGGGAGGCGGAATCGCCGGGCCCAAGACCCTGGAGCACATCGTCGACACGGTCCTGTACTTCGAAGGGGAGGCCACGCTGGACCACCGGCTCCTCCGTGCCACCAAGAACCGGTTCGGTTCGGTAGACGAGATCGGCGTGTTCACCATGACTGACCACGGGCTGGTCCCCGTTCCCAATCCGTCCGCGGTTTTCCTGGCGGCCCGCGCCACCGGCACGAGCGGCAGCGCCGTTACGGCCCTGATGGAGGGAACGCGGCCGGTGCTGGTGGAGGTGCAGGCGCTGGCCGCCCGGAGCGGATTTGGAACCCCGCAACGCGTGGCGACCGGTCTCGATCAACGACGGCTCGCGGTGCTGCTCGCCGTGCTGGAGCGGCGTGGGGGTCTGTCGTTTGCGGACCTCGATGTCTTCGTGCAGGTCACGGCCGGCGTCCGGCTGACCGAGCCCGCGGCCGATCTGGCCGTGGCGGCCGCCTTGGTTTCGAGCGTTCACAATCGCCCCTCGCCGCCCGACGCGCTGTTCCTCGGCGAGCTCGGCCTCGGGGGCGAAGTCCGGCCGATCGGCGGGGTCGAGCGCCGCCTCGTGGAGGCGGGCCGCCTGGGGTTCCGGCGCGCGTATCTTTCGGCGCGCAGCACCGGTCAGGTGGCGGGAGTTCGGCTGGTGGGACTGGATCACGTCGAGCAGCTGGTACAGGCGTTTGCCGCGTGACGTCGGGGTCGTCCTGGTGGCGGCCGGTCGGGGAGCCAGGGTGGGAGGGTCGGTGCCCAAGCAGTTCCGGGAGCTTGGCGGAACCCCCATGCTGCTGCATGCCCTTCGGCCGTTCCTGGCCCATCCTGACGTGGCGCACACGGTCATCGTCCTGCCTCGGGATCTAGCGGCGAAGCCGCCGGGCTGGCTCGCCGCACATCTGGGCGGAACGCTCACGGTTGTCCCGGGCGGCGAGGAACGGAGCGACTCGGTGGCCCAGGGCCTGGTCGCGCTCCCTGCGGCTCTTGGCATCGTCCTGGTCCACGACGCGGCGCGCCCCTTGGTAGATCGCTCGCTCATCGATCGGGTGCTGGCGGCGGCTCGCGTCGGGGAAGGGGCTGTGCCGGCCCTGCCACTCCGGGATACTCTCAAGGAGGCGCGCCCCGCCGCCTCGGCGGAGGAGCACGACCTTCGGGTCGCACGCACCCTTCCGCGGGACCGGCTGTGGGGGGCGCAGACGCCGCAGGGGTTCCCCCGCGCCGTCCTGGAGGAGGCCCTGGCCAGAGCTCGACGGGAGGGACTGCAGGTGACTGACGACGCTATGGCCGTCGAACTGTTGGGCGTGCCGGTCCGCCTCGTCGCCGGATCGGCCCGCAACTTCAAGGTGACGACCGAGGAGGATCTGCATCTGGCGGAGCGGTTGCTGTGACCGAGATTCTGCTGATCTGCACGGGCAACACCTGCCGTAGTCCGATGGCCGAGGCGATGCTCCGCCACAAGCTCAAGGAGCGCGGAGTGGAGGGGGTCGTCGTAGGCTCTGCGGGAACGGGCGCGTGGGATGGCGCCCCCGCGAGCGAGGGTGCCTACCTGATCGCGCTGGAACATGGGCTGGATCTCTCATCGCATCGCGCCCGGCTCCTGACCCGTGAACTGCTCGCGTCCTCGACTCTGGTCCTCACCATGGCCCGGCATCACCTGGCACGGGTGCAGCAGCTGGGGGGCGGCGAGGCCGCGCACCTGCTGGGAGAGTATGCGGGGCGGGAAGGAACCGCCGCCGAAGTTCCCGATCCTTTCGGCGGAGAGCTCGAAGGATACCGGGAGACCTTTCAGGAACTCGACGCGCTGCTGGAAGCCGTCGTGCTCCGCCTGGAGCGTGAGCACCTTGGTGATCGGCGGTAGGACCCGGGTCCTCGCCATCCTGGGCGATCCAGTCGGCCACTCCCTCTCTCCCGCGATGCACAACGCGGCCATCCGGGCTCTCGGCCTGGACGCCGTCTACGTTGCGCTGCCGGTCCGTGCGGCCGACGTCCCGGACCTGATCCGCTGCCTTACCCGGGCCGGCGGCGGCGGCAATGTGACCGTTCCCCACAAGGAGATCGCGGCCGGCGCGGTCGACCAGCCATCGGACTGGGTGCGGGCACTCGGGGCCTGCAACACCTTCTGGGGCAGTGACACCGGCTCAGCGGGCGACAACACCGACGTCGAGGGCATCCAGGCGGGGCTGGAGATGCTCGAGGCCCCGGCGTCGACCTGGCTGATTGCCGGGACCGGGGGCGGCGCACGCGCCGCGGCAGCCGCGGCGGCGGCCCGGGGGGCTCGCGTGGCGGTGCGGTCTCGCGATGCCGGCCGGCGCGCCCAGTTCGAGGCTTGGGTCGCCGGATTGGGCGTGACTCTGGGGCGCGTCGCGGAGTCCGAGGTCCTCATCAACGCCACGCCACTCGGTCTACAGCCGACCGACCACCTTCCCATCGCTGTGGAAGAGGCCCCTGGCGCCCGGGTGGCATTCGACATGGTCTACTGTCCAGGTGAGACCATGTGGGTGCGGCAGATGCGTCAGGCGGGGCTTCGCGCGGCGGACGGTCGGGCGATGCTGGTCGCCCAGGGCGCGGCCGCCTTCCGGCGGTGGTTTCCCGAAGAGGACCCTCCGACCGAGATCATGCGCGCCGCCGTGCACGATGCGCTGGGCTGATCTCAAGGGAATCGCCCGGGAGGCTGAACGCTGGCTCCTTCCGGGCGAGTGTCTCATATGCCACGCCGCGGTCGGAACGGAAGATCCCCTCGTCTGCCCGGCCTGTCAGTCGCGCTGGCGCCGGCTTCCCGAACCGCAGTGCGCTCGCTGTGGCCAGCCCACGCTGGCCCCGGTGGACAGCTGCCGCCTCTGCGCCGCCTGGCCGGACGGGATCGGGCGGGCGCGGAGCGCGGTGTGGCTGGATGACCAGGCCCGTCACGCGGTGCATCACCTGAAGTACGGAGGGTGGTGGCGGGTCGCGGAGCCGATGGCTCGGCTGATGGCTCCACTCGCGCCTCTCAAGCCCGGGGCCGTGCTGGTGCCGATCCCCCTGGCGCGGCGACGCCTCCGGGCCCGCGGCTACAATCAGGCAGAACGGCTGGCGCGCGCCTTGGCGGCCCGCACCGGGCTGGTCGCCGAAACCGGGCTCCTGATCCGACGCCGCGAGACGCCGACCCAGACCACGCTGCCCCCTGAGGCGCGCCGGGCCAACGTGGCCGATGCTTTCCTCTGCCCACCGGGGGCGGATGGCAAGCGCGTCGTGCTGATTGACGATGTCTTCACGACCGGGGCGACCCTCGCGGAAGCGGGGCAGGTGCTGCTGGAGGCTGGAGCCGAAGGCGTGGAATCGGTTACCTTTGCGCGGGCAAGACCGCCGCTCCGGTAGCGGCCCGTGGCAGTCGTCTCTCCACTCCGGAAGGGAGCATGGCCATCAAAGTCGCGATCAACGGATTCGGCCGGATCGGGCGCAACGTCCTGCGCGCCGCCCGGGTTCAGGGCGCCAAGGATCTCGAAATCGTGGCGGTCAACGATCTGACCGATCCCGGCACCCTGGCCCATCTCCTCAAGTACGACTCGGTGCACGGCCGGTTCGCCGGCACGGTCGAGGCTCGAGGCGACTCGCTCATGGTGGATGGGCAATCCATCCGGGTGCTGGCGCAGAAGGACCCGGCGGCTCTCCCGTGGCGAGACCTGGGCGTCGATCTGGTGCTCGAGTCCACCGGCCTCTTTACCGATCGCGAGAAGGCGGCGAAGCACCTGGAGGCTGGGGCCAAGAAAGTGGTCATCTCGGCGCCAGGGAAGAAGGAAGACATCACGATCGTCTACGGGGTGAATCAGACCAAGTACGACCCGAAGGCCCATCACGTGATCTCGAATGCCAGTTGCACCACCAACTGCCTGGTGCCGGTAGTCAAGGTCGTGCTCGACAACTTCGGGTTCGTGAACGGCTTCATGACCACCGTCCACTCCTATACCAACGATCAGCAGATCCTCGACCTTCCCCATAAGGACCTGCGTCGGGCCCGCGCGGCGGCCCTGTCGATCATCCCGACTACGACGGGCGCGGCCAAAGCCACGAGCCTCGTCATTCCCGAGGTGAAGGGGAAGATCGACGGCATCTCGCTGCGGGTCCCCACTTGCGATGTGTCCGTCGTGGACCTCACCTGCCAGGTCGCGAAGACCGTCACGATCGAGGAAGTCAACACGGCCTTTCGGACTGCGGCCGCCGGGGCGCTGCGCGGAATCCTGGCCGTCTCGGACGAGCCCCTGGTCTCTGTGGACTACATCGGGAATCTGAATTCCAGCACCGTGGACGTCGCGCTCACCAACGTCATCGACGGCAAGCTCGTCCACGTCTCGTCCTGGTACGACAACGAAATGGGCTACTCTGCGCGGTGTGTTGACCTGCTCCGGTACATCGGCCGACAGCTCTAGGCGGACCGACCCATGAAACGCTCCCTGCGCTCGCTGGACGCGGCGGCGCTCGATGGACGCCGCGCGCTGGTGCGGGTGGACTTCAATTGCCCGGTCAAGGATGGGGTCGTTACCGACAACACCCGGATCCGGGCCGCGTTGCCGACGATTCAGTATCTCCGGGACAAGGGCGCCCGCGTAGTTCTCCTCTCCCACCTGGGTCGACCCAAGGGGCCCGACCCCAAGCAAAGCCTCTTGCCCTGCGCCACCGAGCTGGAGCGACTGCTGGGGGCTCCCGTCACCTTCATTCTCGATGCCGCGAGCCCGGACGCGGTGCAGCAGACCAAGCGCTTGCCGCGGGGCGGGGTCGCAGTCGTCGAGAACACGCGGTTCCATGCGGGCGAGGAGAAGAACGATCCGGAGCTCGCCAAGGTCTTCGCGGGGCTCGGGGATCTCTACGTGAATGACGCCTTCGGCTCCGCGCACCGCGCGCACGCGAGCACTGAGGCGGTTGCCCGCTTCCTCAAGCCCGCGGTCTCCGGCTTCCTGATGGAGAAGGAGCTTGAGTACCTGGGCGGCGCGCTCGACCACCCGCGACGTCCGTTCGTCGCGGTGCTTGGCGGCGCCAAGGTGTCCGGCAAGATCGATCTCATCGAGAACCTCCTCCCCCGGGTCGATGCGATCCTCGTCGGGGGAGCCATGGCGTGCACCTTCTTCCGCGCGATGGGGCTCGAGACGGGAACCTCGCTGGTCGAGGAGGACCGGATCGACATGGCTCGCGCCCTCATGGCCGATGCCGGCAGCAAGCTGGTCCTCCCGAAGGGTGCGGTGATCGGGCAGAAACTCGAGCCGGGAACGCCGACCCAGACCGTTCCGCGGGAGCGGATCCCCGCCGGTTGGGCGATGTACGACATCGATCCGGCGACGGAGCTGGACTTTGCCGCGCGCATCGCGGCCGCCCGCACCGTGGTATGGAACGGCCCAATGGGCGTCTTCGAGACGCCGCCCTTCGACCACGGCACCCTCGCGATCGCCAAAGCCATGGCGGAGGCCACCGGCCACGGCGCCATCACGGTCGTGGGAGGCGGGGATTCCGCGGCCGCCGTTGCCGCCGCGGGACTCGAAGGACGCATGACTCACGTCTCCACCGGAGGCGGCGCGTCATTGGAGTTCCTCGAAGGAAAGGTCCTCCCCGGGGTCGCGGCGCTGGACGATGCCTGAGGCCGCGCGCACCCTCGTCTTTGCCGCGAACTGGAAGATGCACCTCGCCCCGGACGAGGCGCGGAGTTTCGCGGGGATCTTCCTCGCGTCGGCTCCGCCGGTTTCCGGGCGGACCCTGTGGTTCTTCCCGTCCGCGGTCTCGCTCGAGGCCGCGAGCACGGCCTTTCAGGGGCGCGCCGACATCCGCACCGGGGCCCAGGATGTCTATTGGGAGCCCAAGGGAGCCTTCACCGGGGCCACGTCAACGACGTTGGCGCGGGGAGCGGGGGCCTCGGGGGCGCTGGTGGGTCACTCTGAGCGGCGACACGTCTTCGGCGAAACCGACGCGGAGACCGGGAAGAAGGTCCGCGCGCTCCTCGCCCAGGGACTGTGGGCCATGCTCTGCGTGGGCGAGACACTGGCGGAGCGTGACGCCGGCACCACGCTCGACGTCTGCATCCGCCAGCTGCGCGCTGGACTCGAAGGCATCGCAGCGGAGGCCTGGCCACAGGTGATGATCGCCTACGAGCCCGTCTGGGCAATCGGCACCGGGCGCAACGCCACGCCCGGCGATGCGGCGACCGTACACCGTGGGATTCGCGACGAGTTGGGCCGGCTCGGAGCCCGGCCGGCCGGCCGGGTTCCCGTGCTGTACGGGGGGAGCGTCAACCAGGGGAATGTGGCTTCGCTGCTGGCCGAACGGGAGATCGACGGAGTGCTGGTGGGCGGCGCCAGCCTCGATCCCGTGGGCTGGGCGCGCATCGTAGCCACCATGCCCTGAGCTCAGCCCAGCCCTACCGAAGCCCGGGCTCCTCCGCTAAAATCCCTCGGCTTTTACGAGGCGACTCATGTACGCGTTTCTGCTGACAGTAATGATTCTCGACGGCCTGCTCCTGGCTGCGGTGGTCCTGCTGCAGGCCGGACAGGGCGGCGGACTGGCGAGTCTGGGTGGGGCGACCACCGACCTCGTGGTGGGCGGCCGCCAGGCGGTGACCCTGCTGACCAAGATGAGCTGGATCTGCGGCGGCATGTTTCTCGGGCTGGCGCTGCTCCTCTCTCTGGTAGCCCCGACGCGGAACAGTGCCAGCAACGAGGTCCTGGAGCGGATCCGGCAGTCAACTCCGGCCGCCCCGCCTGCCGCGCTCCCGCTGCAGACCAACCCGGAATCCGGAGCGGCGAATCCTGGTGGGACGGCGCTGCCCTTGCAGCCCGCGCCCGCTCCATCCTCCGCTCCAGGCGCTGGAGCAGGGACGGCCCCCCCCTCGACCTCCGCCGGGGCCAAGGCACCAGCCGCGCCTGCCAAGCCGGGGCACTGACCAAGAATGTCGAGTCGCGTGAGAAGCGGGGGGCCGAGATGACCGGCCGCCCCGCTTTTGTCTTGCTCGAAGACGGCACCTGGTACCCTGGTACCAGCCACCGCCCGCTGGAGGCGGCCTTCGGCGAAGTGGTGTTCACCACCAACCTGAGTGGATACCAGGAGGTCTTCACCGACCCCAGCTACCTCGGCCAGATCGTGGTCATGACCGCCCCGATGATTGGCAATTACGGCGTCAACGACGACGATATGGAATCTGGCGGGCCCAAGGTGGCCGGGGTCGTGGTTCGGGAGATGGCGCGGCGGGCATCGAACTGGCGGTCCCAACGCTCCCTGGACGCCTGGCTAGCAGAATGCCGTATCCCGGTCCTCGAGGGAGTGGACACGCGGCGCCTTACCCGTCACATCCGGGAGCGGGGGGCCATGCGTGGTGTGGTGGCGGAGGGCAGGGAGCCCACGCCGCAGCTCACCCTGCAGCTCATGGAGTCCCCCTCCATGGAGGGGCTCGATCTCGCTACGCGGGCCAGCACCAAAGAGCGGTACACGGAGGGGAAGCGCGGACGGCACGTGGTCGCGGTGGACTACGGAATGAAGCGGAATATCGTCCGAATGCTCGGACGAACCGGCTGCCGAGTCACAGTGGTTCCCGCGACGACGCCGGCCGCGGAGGTGAAGGAACTCCGGCCTGACGGCCTTTTCCTCTCAAATGGCCCGGGGGACCCGGCGGCGGTGGACTACGCCATTCGGAACATCCGGGAGCTCACGGCTCGCGGGTTGCCTACATTCGGCATCTGCCTCGGCCACCAGCTGCTAGGTCTTGCCTTCGGCGGTGAGACAGTGAAGCTCCCCTATGGGCATCGCGGCGGCAACCACCCAGTCCGCGATCTGGCGACAGGGCAAGTACTTATCACGTCCCAGAATCATGGATTCGCGGTGAAGGGCGAGGATCGGGACGTCCCCGGCGCGCCAAGCCTCGAAGTGACCCATGTCAACCTGAATGACGGCACTGTGGAAGGCATTCGCCACAAAGAACTTCCGGTGTTCGCAGTGCAGTACCACCCGGAGGCCTCGCCCGGCCCGCACGATGCCCACCCTCACTTCCTGGAATTCCTCCGGCTGATGGGCGGCTGAAGCCGCCGATGGCCCAACCCCTTGACAGACAACGGTTAAGGCCATAGTCTCTCAAGCATTCTAGTGCCCCTGCCGGGGCACTCGGCGCGAAGACCCCCCGGGGGAACGCATGACCAAGGCCGATCTCGTCGAACGGGTAACCGAGTCGATTGCCCGCACCGCCGGTCCCATGATCTCCAAGAAGGACTGCGCGCGAGTGGTGGACGCGTTCCTCGAGGCGGTCAAGGAAGCGCTTAAGAATCAGCACAACATCGAGGTACGCGGCTTCGGGACGTTTAAGATCCGTCGCCGCAAGACCCGAATGGCTCGGAATCCCCGGACCGGTGATCCCGTCGAAGTGGCCGCCCGGCCCGTACCGGTGTTCAAGCCCAGCAAGGAGTTGCGGGCACTGGTCGCCGATGAGCCCTACGAAGCGACGGCGGACGACGCGGGCGAATCAGACTGAAGCGCTTCCTCAGGCTGGCCGATAGCGGGGCGGGTCCAATGACCCGCCCCTCGGTGTCTCTGGGCGGGGCGCAGTTATCTTAGCGATATGACGGTTCGAGTGCTGCTCTTTGCTCTCTATGCGGACCTGCTTGGCCAAGCGGCCGTAGAGGTCGGCGTGCCCGCGCCGGCGACGGTTGCCGACGTGCTCCGGGAGCTGAGGCGGCGAGTGCCTGGGGGTAACCGGCTTCCGGATCGCCCGCTGGTGGCGCTCAACCAGGTGCATGCGAGGCTCGATTCGCCGGTCGGCGAGGGCGATGAGCTGGCCGTGCTTCCGCCGATGGCCGGGGGCTAGAGCGATGTCGAGTCTCCTCTCCAGGTCCGCCATTGATCTTGCGGCACTCATGGATTCCGTGGTTGACGAGGGGCAGGGCGGTCTCGCCTCTTTCCTGGGCGTGGTGCGGAATCATCAGGATGGGAAGGGCGTGGTCCGCCTCGAGTACGTCGCCTACGAGGCAATGGCGGAGACCGAGGCTCGGAGGATTGTCGCCGAGGCCGAATCCCGATGGCCGGTCCGCGTGGCCCTGACTCATCGGGTCGGCACGCTGGCGATTGGCGAGGCCGCGATCGGAGTGGTAGCGGCGGGCGCCCACCGCTCGGAGGCCTTCGACGCCTGTCGATACGTGGTGGAGGAAGTGAAACGCCGCGTGCCGATCTGGAAGAAGGAGACCTACGCCGACGGGACGGTTGCCTGGGTGGACCCGACCGCTCGTCCAGCAGTGGCGGAGGTCGAGTCGAGATGATGCAGTCTCCTCCCAGCGAGCCGCGTTCAGCTGCACCCACGGATCAACTGGGGCGCCGTCTCCGGAGCCTCAGGATTTCGGTTACGGATCGCTGCAACATGCGTTGCCGCTACTGCATGCCGGAGGCCGAGTATCGGTGGCTGCCGCGGGAGTCGGTGCTGTCTTTCGAGGAGATCGATCGGCTCGCGGGCATCTTCACGCGGCTCGGCGTCGAGAAGATCAGGCTCACCGGCGGGGAGCCGCTACTGCGCCACGATCTGCCAGTGCTGATCCGGATGCTCGCGTCCCAGCCGAGTCTGGATGATCTTGCCCTCACGACCAACGGGCTGCTCCTCGCGGGACTGGCCCGGCCCCTCAAAGCGGCCGGGTTGGGCCGCCTCACCGTGAGCCTGGACACGCTGCGGGCGGAACGGCTCCGCGAGTTCGCGCGGACCCCGCGCCATGCCGATATCGTGGATGGCCTTGGTGCCGCCGAGGCCGCCGGGTTCCGTGGCACCAAACTGAACAGCGTGATTATGCGCGGGTTCAACGAGGATGAGATCTGCGACCTGGTCGAGTTCGGGAAGGAGCACGACCTCGAGGTTCGATTCATCGAATACATGGACGTTGGCGGGGCGACGGGATGGCGCCCCGAGGCGGTGGTGTCCGCCCGGGAGATCCTCGATCGGCTGGCGCGGCGCTATGGCGGAATCGAGCCCGTCGTGAACGGGCTCGCGAGCGCGCCTGCCGACCGATACCGGCTGCCGGATGGCACGATCGTCGGCATCATCGCTTCAACGACTCGGCCCTTTTGCCGGACCTGTGACCGGGCCCGGCTCACGGCGGACGGGCACTTCCTCCTCTGCCTCTACGCCGATTCGGGGCTCGATCTTCGGTACCCACTCCGTGACGGAGCGAGCGACGCGGAGCTTGCAGCTCTTATCGAGAATGCGTGGCGGGGGCGAGCGGATCGGGGCGCCGAGGAACGTGCCGCGACCGCCGACCGTGGTGCGTTGTATACGCTTGATGCACTCCGCGCCGATCCGCGCCGCGAGATGCATACGCGCGGTGGGTGACACGAGTTCTCCTGTTGCGGCCATGACCCTGCATATCGCTCTGATCGAGCCCCGCATCCCTCCCAACACCGGGAATATCGCGCGGCTGTGCGTCGCAACGGACACGCCGCTCCACCTCATTGAACCGCTCGGGTTCAGTCTGGACGACCGGGAGGTGCGGCGTGCCGGCCTCGAGTACTGGGACAAGGTGGACCTGTGGGTCCACCCCAACTGGTTCCGGTTCCGGGACGCGATCAGCCGCGAGCGTTGCCTCTACTTCTCCGCCAATGCCGAACGGGACTATCGGGATGCTCCCTTCGCAGCCAACAGCGTCCTGGTCTTCGGCAACGAGAACGACGGGCTGCCCGCCAAGATCCTGGAGAAGCATCCCGAGCGGTGCTTCCGGATCCCCATGCCCGGCAGGGTCAGGAGCCTGAACCTCGCCAACGCGGTCAGCATTGTGCTTTATGAGGGCCTTGGCCGTCTCGGCGTGCACCCGCCCGCCGCCGCAAAGGGGAACGAAATCCCGACATCGAGCCGCCCCCGCCGACGGAAGTCGGCATCTGCCACGCGGCCTCGCCACCGCTAGACCGGCACTTCCCCCCTCTTGCCGAGTTCCCTTTCGGCGCGTATCTCATTGCTCACCTGCTATCGTGCGCCGACCGCGCCCCTCGGGCGCTCCGCATACTGATTCCGACCGACCCGATCTGTTCGTAGCGCGCACCGCCTTGCGGTGAGCTGCCGATTGTTTGCGAGCGCGTCCCCTTCCGGCTCCGGGTGAGTCCCTCCGGTGCTGCTGGCGTTGTGAACTCAATTCATTGTGGAGCATGCATGCGCAATCGCACGTTCGGGATTCTTCTGGTCCCGCTGTCGCTGCTCTTGCCGGTGATACTCGCGGCACAGCAGCGCCAGATCACCGGGGCCGTGACGCGTGCCGAGGATGGCACGCCGCTGCCGGAGGCAGTGGTCACCCTGGTCGGGCAGGTCGCCGGGGCCAAGACCGACCTGCACGGACAGTTCGTGATGAACGTTCCCGAGGGGCCGGTGCGCCTGGTGGCGCGCGCCATCGGGCGGAAACGGAACGAGGTCACGGTCGCCGCCGATCAGAACGAGGTCAAGATCGCACTGGAGCAGGACGTGTTCAAACTCGAGGAAGTGGTCGTGACCGGCCAGGCCACCGCGACAACCCGCGAGAACGCGACGACCTCGACCGCGCTGGTCGATGGGGCCGATCTCAATCAGGTGCAGGCGCAGTCCGTGGACCGGGCACTGGAGGGCCGGATTGCCGGCGCCAACATCCAGACCAACTCCGGGGCGCCCGGGGCCGGAGCGCAGGTGCAGATTCGTGGCCCGCACACGATCATCGGCAATGCCGATCCCCTGATCGTGGTCGATGGCATCATCTACAGCAACGTGACCGTTCCGTCGGGGCTCTCCACGGTGACGGCAAGCAGCTCGAACATCGGGAACGCCAACGCGCAGGACGACGGCACCAACCGGCTGGCCGACATCAATCCCGACGACATCGCATCGATCGAGGTGCTCAAGAGCGCCGCGGCCGGCTCGATCTACGGTTCCAAGGCGGCCAACGGCGTGATCATCATCCACACCAAGCGGGGTCAGGCGGGCAAGATCCGGGCGAATATCACCCAGCGGGTGGGCTTCTCCGAGCTGCTTCGGGGCCCCGGTTTCCGGACCTTCGATACCACCTCCGCGTTTGCCCTCTACCCGGGCGACAGCGCCCTCATTCGTTCGCTTGAGGTCAACGGCAAGCTGCCCGCTTACGACCACCTCCAAGAACTGGCCGGCAACAAGCCGGTCTCCTATGAGAGCCAGCTGGACGTGAGCGGTGGTTCGGAGCGGTCCCACTTCTTCGTCTCCGGGGCGTGGATGAACACGCCGGGCATTATCACCAACACCGGAGAGGACCGGCAGACGCTGCGCGCCAACGTCGGCCAGCAGCTCACCAACAATCTCAACCTTGAATTCACCAACGCCTTTGTCCGCAACAACAACGACAAGGGCTTCACCAACAACGACAACACCGGCGCGAGCGTCACCTACGCGCTTGCCTACATTCCGAGCTTCATCCCTCTCACGCCGGTCAATGGCGTGTACCCGTCGCCGGGAATCACTTACTTCGGCGCCAACCCCCTGCAGACGGCGGCGCTCGCCACCAACCGGGAGACCGTCATCCGGTATACGGGTGGCGCGACCCTCACCTGGAACGCGTGGACCAGCAACCAGCAGTCCCTCAAGTTCGTCGCGGCCGGTGGTGCGGACTTCTTCAATCAGAAGAACAAGATCATTGCCCCGCCGACGCTCACCTTCGAGCAGACCCTCCCGGCGCCGGGCGTGATCACTCTGGGCAACGCCGACAATCGGGACCTGAACTGGAACCTGAACGCGATTCACACCTACCTGTCGCCGAGCCAGAGCTTGCGGGCCACCACCTCGGTCGGTGTGCAGTACGAGGATCGCCAGCTCAATACCAGCCGCCTCACGGCGACCGGCATCCTGCCCGGCCAGACCGATGTGAGTCAGGGCTCCGTCTTCAGCGCGCCCATGGAGACTCAGACGGTCGAGCGCACCTTGGCGTTCTATGGCGCGGAGGAACTGTTGACCCTCAAGGAGCGCCTGGTCCTGCTCGGGAGCTTCCGGGCCGAGCGGAGCAGCCTCTTCGGTGATGTCAGCAAGCTCTGGTTCTATCCCCGGGCTTCGGGGGCCTACAAGTTCCCCGGGCTCCTGGGCGAGGGGAGCAACGTCAAGATCCGCGCGGCGTACGGCGAGACCGGCAACCAGCCCCAATTCGGCCAGAAGTACACCTCCCTGATTGGCGGCCAGACTTACAGCAACAACGGCGCGACGACCGTCTCCACCAGCGCCGGCGACGCCAACATCGAGCCGGAACTGGTGAAGGAGTTCGAGACCGGGGTTGACGCCGAGTTCTGGAACGGGCGCGCGACCTTTCAGGCGACTTGGGCGCGCAACGTCACCAGCAACCTGATCCTCCCCCGGACGCCGGCGTCGTCAAGCGGCTTCAGCACGGAGTTCCTGAATGGCGGCAGCATGCGGAACATCTCGGTCGAGCTTGCCGCCGGCGTGGTCCCCGTCCGGACCAAGGACCTCAACTGGTTGGTGAGCGCCACCTACACCGATTTCCGGAACCTGGTGCTCTCGCTGCCGGTGCCGGGCTATCGGCCGGCCACGGCGGGGTTCGGCCTCGCGTTCGGTGAGTTCTTCATCCAGCCGGGCGCCTCCGCGACCCAGATCATCGGGACGGTCGGCTACGACGTCAACGGCAATCCGATCACCAAGATCCTCGGTGATGCCAATCCGGACTTCCGGATCACGCTGGCCAACGATGTGACCTGGAAGAACCTGTCCATGTCGATGCTGTGGGATTGGCAGCAGGGCGGGGCGGCCCAGAACCAGACGCTGTCGCTCTATGACTGCAACCAGCTGGCGTCGGATGACGGGTCGCCGTCGGGGCAGGCGCGAGTCAACGCCTGCTTCACCGGGATCGCCACCCCCTTCGTCCAGTCGACCACGTTCCTGAAACTGCGCGAGGTGAGCCTCTTCTGGAACGTGCCGCAGCGCTGGGTGCAGAAGCTCTTCGCGGGCGCGGACAATGCGCGGATCGGATTTACCGGGCGGAACCTGCTGCTCTTCACCAAGTACTTCGGCTATGACCCGGAGAGCAGCAATTTCGGTAACCAGGCCATTACCCGCAACGTGGACCTGGGTCCCTATCCACCCTCGCGCAACTTCTCCTTCAACGTCCAGGTGGGGTTCTGACCATGCGCCCGGTTCTCTCTGTACTCGCTCGCCGCGGCATCCTCGCGGCTGCCGTGGCCGGGGGCCTGCTCTCGGGGTGCGGCGATTTCAACGTGACTGACCCGAACAATCCGACGCTGAGCGACCTGACCAACAACCCGAATATGGCCAAGTTGAAGCTGGCCGCGAACGGGCTGTTCATCGGGGCGCGCAGCGACATCGTCTCCATTATCTGGCGGTATGGCTCGATGGGGCGCGAAGGCGCCAACCTGGCCGGCAACAACCAGCCCGACTACCAGGAGCCCTTCTTCGGCCCGCTCAGCACCACCCAGTTCGGCGGCGCAGATTGGTTCAACGAGTACGCCAGCATCCGGAGCATCAACGTCTTCATGGACGCTGTGCCGCGTGCCCCGGACCTGAGCGCGCAGGATCGCGCCGGCGCTATTGCTCTGGGCCGAACGCTCCGCGCTCTGGCGCTATTCTATGTGATCGAGGCTCGAGGGGCACTCGGCGCCCCCGTCGACGTCGACCGGCCGGTGAGCGCCGCGCCGGCGCCGTTCGTCTCAGAGGACAGTGTCTACGGGTATATCATCGGCGACCTCGACGCGGCGCAGGACAGCCTCGCCGATGCTGGTGGCGGCTTCTTCTTCCCCATGCCCGCCGGCTTCAGCGGGTTCGACACACCGGCCACTTTCCTCAAGGTCAACCGGGCCCTGGCTGCGCGGGCCTGGCTCTTCCGGGCCACCGCTACCCCCTCGTGTGGAGCGACCTGCTACAACAACGCCCTGACGGCGCTGGGTCTCTCGTTCGTTACCAACAGCGCGGCGGACTTCGGTACGGGCGCCTACTTCGACTTCTCGACCCGCCCCGGCGATATCACCAATGATCTGTCCGAGCCCCTGAATGGGACGACGTACTTCGCGCTGAACTTCAACGTGGATGATGCCCAACTCCAGCCCGGCGGCCAGCCCGATCAGCGCGTGCTGGACAAGCTGAGTTTTATCGATCCCAGCGATTCCACCGTGAACTACACGCTCTCGGGCTTTCCGTTCTCGGTCAACCGCAAATTTGCGGTCTACTTCACTGGGGGCCAGCCCGATCAGAACGCTTCGATCCCGATCATCCGGGACGAGGAGCTGGTGCTGCTCCGGGCCGAGGCCAACATCGGGCTCAATAACCTGGCCGCGGCCATTACGGACCTCGATCTGGTTCGTGTGAACGCGGGCGGCCTGGCGCCGACCACGCTCACCACGGCGAGCCCCCAGTCGGCCTTCATCGATGAGCTGCTGTACAACCGGCGCTATTCACTCTTGTGGGAGCAGGGAGCGCGCTGGGTGGACGCGCGGCGGTATGGTCGCCTCAACACCATCGAGCCGGCGGTTCCCGGGGGCCAGGTGCCCACGCGAATGCCGATTCCGGCCAACGAGTGCGCCGCGCGCAACCTCGGCACCAGCTGCAACCCGCTGGGCACATGAGGAAGGGAGCGGGCGCGCATCCGACGGGGCGAGGCGACTCGCCCCGTCGCTTTTTTTGAGCGGCGGGGGTTTGCCCTGTGGCAGGGCCGAGGTACCTTTCGGCACTGATCATCCGGCATCGATCATCGCGCCGCGGTGGCATTTCTCTCACCCATTCTGTCCTGCGTATGTTCAACAAGATCACGGTGGTCGGCGCTGGCAATGTGGGCGCGACGGCCGCGCAGCGTGTCGCGGAGAAGGAGCTCGCCCGCACCGTCGTAATGGTCGATGTCATCGATGGGGTGCCGCAGGGCAAGGCTCTGGATCAATGGGAGTCCGCCCCTATCGAGGGCTTCGACTCCCGCGTAGTGGGAAGCAACGGCTACGACGTCGCCGCGGGCTCGGAGCTGTTCATCGTCACCGCCGGGATCGCGCGAAAGCCCGGTATGAGCCGCGACGACCTGGTCAAGACCAACGCCGGGATCGTTCGCTCGGTGTCCCAGGAGATCAAGCGAGTGGCACCGGGAAGCATGGTCATCGTGGTATCGAACCCCCTGGACGTGATGTGCTACGTCACGATGCAGACCACCGGATTTCCGCGGGAACGGGTGATCGGGATGGCCGGAGTGCTTGATACGGCCCGCTACCGCGCCTTTCTGGCCGAGGCCCTCGAGGTGTCGGTGGAGGACATCCAGGCCATGGTGCTGGGTGGTCATGGCGACACGATGGTCCCGCTGGTCTCCTACACCACCGTCTCCGGCATTCCGGTCTCCCAGCTGCTGCCGCGCGAGAAGCTCGAGGCTATCGTGCAGCGCACCCGGAACGGGGGCGCGGAGATCGTGAATTACCTCAAGACCGGCTCCGCATACTACGCGCCTAGCGCCGCCGCGGTGCAGATGGCCGAGGCCATCGTGCTCGATAAGAAGCGGATTCTCCCCTGCGCCGCCTGGCTCACCGGTGAGTACGGATTGCGAGATGTGTTCTGCGGAGTGCCGTGCAAGCTGGGGCGCCGCGGCCTCGAGGGGATCCTCGAGGTCACGCTCACCGACGTGGAACGGGCGGACCTTCACAGGAGCGCAGCCGCCGTCGCGGAGACCATGAGGACGCTGGCGTGAAGCGGTTGCTGGCTTTCTGGGATTCGACGCCGGGGAAGAAGGTCGTGATGGGAGTGACCGGACTCATCATGATCGGCTTCCTCATCATGCACATGCTGGGGAATCTTCAGGCCTTTGCGGGGCCCGCTAAGCTCAATGCCTATGGGGCGCTCCTGCACGGGCCGTTGCACGAGCTGCTGCTGCTGCTGCGCGTGGTGCTCCTGGCGAGCCTCGTCCTGCATGTCGTCGCCGCGACCCAACTGACCCTGCGGGACCGCGCGGCCCGCCCGCTCGCGTATGCGCGGAAGGTGCCGCAGGCAGCCACGCTTGCCAGCCGGACCCTGCGGGTCGGTGGCGTGGTGCTGCTGGTCTTCATCATCCTGCATCTCCTGCACTTCACGACCGGGCAGATCCACCCCGATTTCATCGAGGGGGACGTCTACCACAATCTGGTCACGGGGCTGGCCTCTCCCGTGGCGGCCATTGGGTACCTCGTCGCGATGGTGGCGGTCGGCCTCCATCTCTACCACGGCGCCTGGGGGAGCTTCCGCTCCCTCGGTGCGTTCGCCCCGAAGACCGATCCGCTGCACCGCCCGGTAGCGCGCTTCGTTGCGGTCGTAGTCTGGCTCGGTTTTTCGGCAATCCCGATCGCGGTGCTGCTCGGATGGCTCAGATGAAACGCCGGCTCAGGGAGCGTGGACGCTCATGGAGTTGAACGCCAGGATTCCGGCCGGCCCGCTCGCGGAGAAGTGGGATCGGCATCGCTTCGAAAT
The DNA here is from genome assembly GCA_035501775.1 of Gemmatimonadales bacterium. Classification (GTDB taxonomy): domain Bacteria; phylum Gemmatimonadota; class Gemmatimonadetes; order Gemmatimonadales; family GWC2-71-9; genus JADJOM01. The sequence continues at coordinate 73,446 of DATJVM010000078.1, forward strand.
GAAGCTGGTGAACCCCGCCAACAAGCGGAAGTATTCGATTATCGTGGTGGGGTCCGGCCTCGCCGGTGGGGCGGCGGCGGCGTCGCTGGGCGAGCTCGGCTATAACGTCCAGTGCTTCTGTTTCCAGGATTCCCCGCGGCGCGCGCACTCCATCGCCGCGCAGGGAGGAATCAACGCGGCCAAGAACTACCAGAACGATGGCGATTCGATCTGGCGGCTGTTCTACGATACGATCAAAGGTGGAGACTTCCGCTCTCGGGAAGCGAACGTGTACCGATTGGCGCAGATCAGCGTCAACATCATCGACCAGTGCGTGGCGCAGGGAGTGCCCTTCGCGCGGGAGTACGGGGGGCTTTTGGCGAACCGCTCCTTCGGCGGAGCGCAGGTGTCCCGCACCTTCTACGCCCGGGGCCAGACCGGGCAACAGCTGCTGCTCGGGTGCTATCAGGCTCTGGAACGCCAGCTCGCGGCGGGCACGGTCACGATGTACCCGCGCACCGAGATGCTCGATCTGGTCCTGGTCGACGGCGTGGCGCGCGGCATCGTGACCCGGGACCTGGTGACCGGTCAGCTCAGCTCGCACGTCGCGGACGCCGTCGTCCTGGCTACGGGCGGGTACGGCAACGTCTTCTATCTCTCGACCAACGCCAAGGGCTGCAACGTTACGGCCACGTACCGCGCGCACCGCCGCGGCGCCTTCTTCGCGAATCCCTGCTTCACCCAGATCCATCCCACCTGCATCCCGGTGAGCGGCGATTACCAGTCCAAGCTCACCCTGATGAGCGAGTCCCTGCGCAACGACGGCCGGGTCTGGGTGCCCAAGGCCAAGGGAGATCGACGTGCCCCCGGGCAGATTCCCGAGGCCGAGCGCGACTACTATCTCGAGCGGAAATACCCGAGCTTCGGCAATCTCTGCCCCCGCGATATCGCCAGCCGCGCCGCGAAGGAAGTGTGCGACGAGGGCCGCGGGGTGGGGCCGGGAGGGCTCGGCGTGTATCTGGACTTCGCTGACGCGATCCACCGTCTGGGCGAGGCCCGGATCCGTGAACGGTACGGGAATCTCTTCCAGATGTACCAGCGCATCACCGACGAGAATCCCTATCACACGCCGATGCGGATCTACCCGGCGGTCCACTACACCATGGGCGGCCTCTGGGTCGACTACAACTTGATGAGCACCATTCCCGGGCTCCATGTGCTCGGCGAGGCCAACTTTTCGGACCACGGGGCGAATCGCCTCGGCGCCAGCGCGCTGATGCAGGGCCTGGCGGACGGATACTTCGTGATTCCCTACACGATCGGCGACTACCTCGCGCGCGCCAGGCTCCCGCGAGTCGACGCGACCCACCCCGCCTTCCGGGCCGCCGAAGCTGAAGTGACGGCTCGGACGGAGCGGCTGCTCCGCACCCGCGGCAAGCGAACGGTCGACTCGTTCCACCGCGAGCTGGGGAAGCTGATGTGGGACCATTGCGGGATGACTCGGGATGCTGCGGGTCTCAAGGCCAACCTTGAGCGCATTCCCCGGCTCCGCGAGGAGTTCTGGCGTGATGTCAACGTTCCTGGGAGCGGCGAGGAACTGAATCAGGCGCTGGAGAAGGCGGGCCGAGTTGCCGATTTTCTGGAGTTCGCCGAGCTGATCTGCCAGGACGCCCTGCATCGGGAGGAGTCCTGCGGGGGGCACTTCCGGGTCGAATACCAGACGGCGGACGGTGAAGCGCGCCGCGACGACGAGCACTTCTGTTACGTCGCGGCCTGGGAGTACCGCGGAGAAGGACAGGCGGCCGTGCTCCACAAGGAGCCGCTCGAGTTCGAAAACGTGCACCTGAGTACCCGGAGCTACAAGTGAGGCTCACCCTGCTCGTGTGGCGCCAGCCCGGACCGTCCGCGGCGGGGCAGCTGGTGCGCTACGAGGCGCCCGACGTCAGCCCGGACATGTCATTCCTCGAGATGCTCGATGTCGTGAACGAGGGCCTCATCCATCGAGGCGAGGCCCCCATCGCCTTCGATCACGACTGCCGTGAAGGCATCTGCGGCTCGTGCGGGATGATGATCAACGGGGTGGCGCACGGCCCCATGAAGGGAACGGCGACCTGCCAGCTCCATATGCGGAGCTTCCGGGATGGCGACACGATTTATATCGAGCCGTGGCGAGCCCGGGCGTTCCCGGTGGTGAAGGACCTGGTCGTGAACCGGAGCGCCTTCGATCGGATTATCGCGGCCGGTGGCTTCGTCAGTGTCTCGACTGGGAGCGCCCCGGACGGTAACGCCATCCTGGTGCCCAAGGTCGACAGTGACCTGGCCATGGACGCGGCCCAGTGCATTGGCTGCGGGGCCTGCGTCGCGGCCTGTCCCAATGCGTCTGCCATGCTGTTTACGTCCGCGAAGGCGGGCCACTTGGCGGCCTTGCCGCAGGGGCAGCCGGAGCGTTCCCGCCGGGCTCTGAGCATGGTGGAGCAGATGGACCGGGAAGGGTTCGGTGGCTGTACCTGGCACGGCGAATGTCAGGAAGCGTGCCCGAAGGAGATTTCGATCGACTGGATCGCCCGTCTGCAGCGCGACTACCTCAAGGCCAGCCTTGCCAGACGCGAAGAGAGCGCTCTGGAAGTCGCGATCTGAGGGGAGGTTCTCCGGCCTCGCCGCACTGGTCCTTCTGCTGCTGGTGCGCACCCCGGCGACGGCGCAGGCGGCCCCGTGGATCATGCTCATGGGGCAGGGGATTCCTTCCACTACCAGCGTGAATCCCGTCCCGGGCGGCGGCTCTCTGACCGAAGTCCGGCTGGTTCAGCCGGTCCTCATGCTGCAGGCCGCGGCGCTCGCGGATCATCTTACCTTCACGGGGACGGCCAACCTCGAAGGCCTGACGATCCCCAACGGCGAACTTCTGCCGGGCGGATGGGGAGAGGGCTTCTATGATCGCCGTCACCCGCATACCTACGCCCACGAGCTCCTGGTCACGGGCCAGGATCTGCTGCGTGGCACCGGCCTTCCCCTACGGCTGTCACTGTCGGCGGGAAAGGGCTTCGCCCCGTTCGGATCCGATGATCCAATGAGCCGGCCGGTGTTCCGGTACCCGGTCAATCATCATCTCGCCCAGATTCTCGAGCGGGCGGTCGGGATCGTGGGCATACGGGCGGGGCCGGTCGTCCTGGAAGGAGGCCTCTTCAACGGGGATGAACCCACAGGCCCCGGCTCCTGGCCCCGCCTCAGTCGGTTTGGAGACTCGTGGTCGGCCCGCCTCACCCTCCTGCCGGCGGCGGGGCTCGAGCTTTCCGCCTCCCGGGCCAAAGTGCATTCTCCAGAGAGCCCGTCGGGCGCGGGTCCCGACGATTGGAAGTGGCACGCGGCCGCGCGGCTCGACAGGCGTGTCTTGGGCGGACGACTCTACGCCTTGACGGAATGGGCTCGGACCAGCGAGGCCAATGGATTCTTCGTCCTCCGGAGCCTGCTGGCGGAAGCCTCGTTTGACGTGGGCGGCCACCGGCCGTATTACCGTTTCGAGCAGAGCGACCGCCCGGAGGACGAGCGGACCACCGATCCCTTTCGAGCGGTGCGGCCGCACCTGGAGAATTCCATCGTCGGCATCACGCGGTTCACGCTCCATACCCTGGGATACGGATACGGCTGGCCCGCGGCACGTGGTCGCCTCGAGATCCGACCCTTCGTCGAGGGGACGCTGGGGCACATGCGGAGCGTCGGGGGCGGCATCTTCCAGCCCGGGGTGTTCTATGGAAAGAGCTCGCTCGCTTCTGTGGCGTTGGGCGTACGGCTGAGCTGGCGCATGGCCGGTCACCGGATGGGACGGTACGGCCGCCTCCTCGACGAGGAAGCCATGCCTGCCATGTCCGGCCCCATGGAAATGTGACCCCGGGGATCAGATGTTTCTCCGCGTCTCCAGTGGCAACCTCCGAAGCTTCCTCCGGCTGTCGCTGACGGGCCTCCTCGTCGGCTGCGGCGCGGGAGCGTCGCCCAGCGGTCCAACCCAGGCGCCTCGGTTCGTTCGCCAATCGGGCGACGGCCAGACCGGTCAGCCCGGGGCGACGCTCCCCCCGTATCAGGTCCAGGTGCTGAGCGGGAGCGGCTCGCCTGAGGCGGGGGTCATGGTCCATTGGACGGTGACGTGCGGCCAGGGGAGCGTCGCGCCCGATTCCTCGCTCACTGACGCGAGCGGGATCGCCACGGCTGCCGCGACGCTTCCCTCCGCTCCCGGAGCACAGACGGTGACTGCCTCCGCGGCCAATGGAATCGGCCCGGCGCTCACCTTCTCCAGCCGCGCAGCGGGGGTGGACAGCTTTGCCGTGCTGGGCGGCGGCAACAACGTTCCCGAGCGCTACAGCTCCGACTTCTGGGTGGCCGGTGGGTACGCCTATACCGGCACCTGGAACTGGATTCAGCGTACCGGCGGCGTTGGCGGCGCGATCAAGGTTTTTCAGCTGGGAGGCGATGGTGCCCCCACGCTGGTGGACTCGGTGCTTCTCACGAACGTGACGACGGTGAGCGACCTGCAGGTCTCGCCCGACGGGCAATGGCTCGTGGCCACGGCCGAGGGCAACACCGGGGAGGGGCTATACGCCTTGAGCCTCTCGGATCCCGCTGCCCCCACTCAAGTCGCCTTCGCTCCGGTCGCCGCCGGGCTGCACACCGGCACGCTGTCCGAGATCGGAGGGAAGCTCTACGCCTTCACGGCGAAGAATCCGGGCAACCCCGCGCTCGTCGTTTTCGATCTTTCCGAGGTTGCTACGGGCACGATCACCCAGGTGAGCAGCACGCCGATCCCGCCGAACTATGGCATTCACGACACCTTTGTCCGCGACGGCATCTGCTTCGCCATGGTCTGGAACGAGGGGGTCTACATCTTCGATGTCGGCAACGGAGTGGCCGGAGGGAGCCCCGGTCATCCCGTGATGATAGGATCGGTCAAGACGTCAGGCGGCGAGGCACACAACGGCTGGTGGTTCTGGAACCCCGCCACCGGCGAGAAGCGCTATTTCTTCGTCGGCCAGGAAGGGCCGGGTGCGGTGGGAACCTCGTCCTCGGGCGACATCCATGTCCTGGACGTGACGGATCTGACCCAGCCGAAGGAAGTCGCTTCTTATCACATGAACGGTGCCGGGACTCACAACTTCTGGCTGGATGAGCCCAATCAACGCCTCTATGCCGCCTACTACAACGGCGGCGTGATCGCGCTGGATGTGGCCTGCACGCTGGAGGGAGACCTCGGCTTTCGAGAGATTGCCCGGGTCCGGCCCGGCGGCAGCGGCAATACGTACGTCTGGGGCGTTATGCTCTCAGGCGGATTCCTGTACGCCATTGACATGCTGAGCGGCCTCTGGCAGCTCAGTACCCCCTGATCCGCCCTCTGCGAACCTATCTTTGCGCTATCGCCGGCATCGCCCTGCTGGCCCCATCCGTCGCGGGACAGACGCCACGCCTCACCGGATACTTCCAGGGGACGGGCGGGCGGGAGATCTCGCTCGAACACCTCCTCACCTCCCTCGGTGACACGGGCCGGGCGCGCGCCCACTCGCGGCGCCTGGCATCCGGACCGCACGTTGCTGGCACCCCGGCACAGCAGGCCACGGCGCAGTACGTGCTGGAACAGATGAAAAGCTACGGCTTGGATACGAGCCGGGCGAACTTCACCGTGTACCTGCCGTATCCGGATTCGACGGTCGTGGAGATGGTAAGTCCGGTGCCGATGCGACTCAATCTGGGAGAAACCGCCCTGGCGGAGGATACCGCGTCGCAGGGCCCGATCTGGCCGGCCATGAATGGTCACGCTGGCTCAGGGGACGTGACAGCCGATCTGGTATACGTCAACTACGGCCTGCCAGCTGACTATCGGCTGCTCGATTCTCTGGGGATCTCCGTCCGTGGCAAGATCGCCATCGCCAGATACGGGAGGAGCTTTCGAGGCATCAAGGCCCGGGAAGCCGAGGCGAGAGGAGCGTCGGCACTCCTGCTCTATTCGGATCCCCAGGACGACGGATACGTCGTGGGTGACATCTATCCTGACGGACCGATGCGCCCGCCGCAGGGTGTCCAGCGGGGGAGTGTGCTCAATAGCGACGGTGATCCCTCCACGCCGGACGGACCGTCGTTGCCGGGGGTCAAGCGTCTCACGCCCGCCGAAATGGACCTGCCCCGTATTCCCGTCGTACCGATTGGTTACGGCAATGCCGGGATCCTCATGCAGCCGCTTCGTGGCGTGAGCGTTCCATCGACTTGGCAGGGAGGGCTCCCGTTCCACTATCACGTCGGCTCCGGCGAGGTAGTGGTGCACCTGGGCCTCTGGCATGAGCCCGATGACTCGGCCTGGCGGACAATTACGAACACGATCGGCGTCATCCGCGGTACGGAATGGCCGGATGAGCTCGTGCTGGTCGGAGCTCACCGGGATGCGTGGGGTCCTGGCGCCGAGGACAACGTGAGCGGGGTGGTGAGCGTCCTCGAGGCCGCGCGCATGATTGGGGAAGCAGCTCGCCGCGGATACCGGCCCAAGCGAACGATCGTATTCGCCACCTGGGATGCCGAAGAATGGGGGTTGTTCGGATCGACCGAATGGGTCGAATCGAGGGAGGCGGAGCTCACGGCGCACGCGGTTGCCTACCTCAACCTCGATGTCTCGGCCGGCGGCCCCGCGTTCGGAGCCGATGGGACGGCGTCCCTGCAGCCGCTCATTCGGGAGCTGACCAGACTCGTCCAGCAGCCGTACGACTCGGTCTCGATCTACGCCGCGTGGCGCCGCCAGAGTCATCTGGCCGATACCGCCGACGTCGAGCTCGGAGACCTCGGCGGCGGCAGCGACTTCGCGGGATTCTACAACCACCTCGGCATTCCCTCGGCCGGGTTCGGTTTCGGCGGGCCGGGGGGCATCTATCATTCGGCGTACGATTCATACGACTGGATGCGGCGATTCGGGGATCCCGGGTACCAGGAGCATGTGGCCGCCGCGACCCTGGCGGCCCTCTTTCTCGAGCGCATGGCGAACGCTGATCTCGAGCCCTTCGACTATGTCGCGTTTGCCGGGCGTCTGGGCAAAGTGGTCCGAGACTTCGGGACGCCGACCGGCCCTGCTCCCGGTGTCAGGCTCAGCCCGCTCCAGGATGCCATCGGCGAGCTCCAGGCAAGCGCCGTGGTTTGGGATAACCGGCGAGACTCCTTGCTGGCAGGTGGAGGCACGCCGCCCCGTACCCTCTCGGGGCTCAACGCATCGCTTCGGCGAATCGAGCAGCTGCTCACGCGATCAGACGGGCTCCCGGGCAGGTCCTGGTTCCGGAATCTGATCTTCGCGGCGGACCGTGATAATGGATACGCCACGGTTCCCTTCCCGGGCGTGGCGGAGGCGGTGCGGGATCACGATGCCGACCGCGTCAGCCGCGAGGTTCTGGACCTGGCCGATCGCATCCGCGCGGCTGCAGCGGAGCTTCGCGACATGACACAACCGCGGAGGAACTGAATGCGCGGACTCGCCTTGCTGCTGAGTCTCACTGCGGCCGCGGCTGTCCAGGTCCAGGGGCAGGGCGCCGGCAGCCTCGGCCCCATCAGTGACGCCTTTCGGGTACTGATCCGGGAGGACAGCATCGTCGGGGCGGCGGCGGTCCTGGTTCGCGAGGGACGGATTGTCTCGCATGTCGAAATGGGGATGGCCGATCGGGCTCGCGGCCTGCGGGTCGATCCCGGTACCATCTTCCACTGGGCGTCGATCACCAAGACACTCACCGCGGTGGCGATCATGCAGCTCCGTGATCGGGGCAAGCTGTCGTTGGACGACCCGATTACCCGCTGGGTGCCGGAGCTGCGCCAGGTCCATGACACCTTCGGATCCATGGACGACATAACTCTCCGAATGCTTCTGTCGCACTCAAGCGGCTTCCAGAATCCCACTTGGCCGTATCGCCGTTACCTGGACTGGGAGCCCTTTGAACCCACGCGGTGGGAGCAACTCGTGTCCATGATGCCCTACCAGGAGCTCCTCTTTCGGCCAGGCTCCCGCTTCGGGTACAGCAATCCGGCGTTCATCTATCTGGCGCGGGTGATCGAACAGGTTACCGGAGACCCCTACCAGTCCTACATATACAAGAACATCTGGGGTCCTCTCGGCCTGACCCGGAGCTACTTCGGCGCCACTCCCTACTTTCTGGCAGTGGAGCGCTCGAACAACTACACCGTGCTCAAGGACAGCAGCGGCGGCATCTCGGTGCGGGAGAACGGCGCGGACTTCGACCCTGGCATCACCATTCCGAACGGCGGCTGGAACGCCCCGTTGGGGGATGTCGCAAAGTGGGCGGCGTTCCTGACCGGTGCCGCGAGCAACGATTCCTCCCGACAGGCGTTCGGCTTCGTCCTGAGTCGCAGCACGCTGGCCGAGATGTGGCGGCCCGTGGTGCCGGTCCAGGACTCGGAGGCGGCTCCGGACTCGGTGGGTCTGGGATTCTTCCTGAACGCTGGTAAGAGCGGCCCGCTCGTCTTTCACACCGGGGAACAGGCCGGCTTTCTCTCCCTCCTCTGCATCAATCCCCGGACGCGCGCGGCGGTCATCGTCGCGATCAATACCGACAACGAGGCCGATCCCGAGGGGTCCGGGCTGCATTACCGGGACGCGTTCAAGGCGGCATTCGACCTGATAGATCGCTGAAGGGCGTTCCTGAAACGACGCAGGGCGGGCCCTTGGAGACCCGCCCCGCGTCCGTTTCGTTAGCCTCAGTTGCCGGCTGGTGAGGCCTTCCACCCATTGTTCTGCGGGTTGAGGTCGGGGGTCGCACCATCCGGGTCCACGGTCGCGGCCAGTACCTCCTGATCGGCCTGGATCGTGGCGGTGTAGGTATTCGCCTTGTACCAGATCTCGACGGGATACTTGTACAGCCGGGTCGTGCTGTCCGCAAAGGTCAGCTGCAATTCGACGGGCATGACCATCTGGCCGACGTTCTTGATCGTGACCTGGACCCGATACTTCCCGTCGGGACCTCGAGTCTGCGTCACGTTGTCGACAGCCTGGTCCGGCGCGTCGGTCGTGAAGAACCATTCCCGCCAGTACCAGTCCAGGTCCCGACCCGAGACGTCCTCGATGGTCCGGAAAAAGTCCGCGGGCTGCGGGTGCTTGAAGGCCCATCGCCGCGTGTACTCCCGGAACGCCTGATCGAACACGTCGGGGCCCAGCACCTTGTTCCGGAGAGTGTACAGCGCGAGGGAGGGCTTGATGTAGGCGAGTGTGCCTAGGTTGGCGTCGGCCTTGTAGCGGTTCGCGTAGGTCATGATCGGCTGCGCGGTCGGCGCCTGGTCGTTCGCCAGCGCGAACATCGCTTCGCCCTTGCGGCGGCGGCTGTCATCCCGCTTGAAGTAGTCCTCCTCGGAGAACACGTTGATGAACGTGTTGAACCCTTCGTCCATCCAGGCGTAGCGCCGCTCATCGGACCCCACGGTCATCGGATACCAGTTGTGCCCGATTTCGTGCGTGACCACGGAATAGAGGTCTTCCTTGCTCTCCCCCTTCGCCTCCATGGCCAGCATGGGATACTCCATCCCGGAGACCGGCCCCTCGACCGCGGACACCTGGGGATAGGGGTAGCGGAACCACCGGGTGCTGTATTCCTGAATCGAGAAGCGCGCCATGTCGGCCGCGTTCTTCCAGGTTTCGGTGGCGGAGGGACGGTAGTAGGCCTGGGCGAGGACGCCTTCCCAGCCGCTGGCGTCCCAGAGGTATTCCGGGCTCGCGGTCCACGCGACATCGCGCACGTTGGTTGCCTGGAACTTCCAAGTCAGGGTTCCGTCCTTCCTCGGCCGGACGGTGCCGCTGTTCTGGTCCTGCTGAGTCACGATGTGGGTGATCGTATCGGACCTGACGGCGGCCGCCAAGCGGGCGCGCTGCGTCGCGGTGAGCACCTGCTGCGGGTTCTGAAGGACGCCGCTTCCCGCCACGATGTACCCGGCGGGGAGTGTGACCTCGTAGCTGATGTCGCCGTACTCCAGGTAGAACTCGCCCTGCCCGAGATACTGCAGCGTGTTCCAGCCGTGCACGTCGTCGTAGACGCACATCCGGGGGTACCACTGGGCAATCTCGTACAGGGTGCCGTCCCGCCCCATCCGATCCGCCCCGTGCTCGGGGATCTCGAAGCCGTATGCGATCTCGAGAAGCAGGGTTCCTCCGGGCGGCAGTGGCTCGGCGAGTTCCACGTCCATCATCGTGTCATCGACCCGGGTCTTCACCGGCTTCTTCGCCTCCGGGGCCGCGGTCTTCTTGCCGCGGGTACGCGCGCCGCGGGGGGTCTCGGTAATGCTCCTGATCTCGAACCCCCCGTTGAAGCCAGCCCCACCGAAGCGGGTATCCTGCGCGTTGAGGTAGGACCCCACGCTTCCCTTCCGGAACAGGTTCTGGTCGAGCTGCATCCAGAGATGGGTCAACGTGTCGGGGGAGTTGTTGGTGTAGGTGATCGTCTCCTGGCCGTCGATCCGCTTCGATGCGGTGTCGAGGGTCGCCCGGATCGAATAATCCACCCGCTGCTGCCAGTAGTGTGGTCCCGGGGCGCCATCCGGACGGCGGATCTCGTTGCCCGGGGGAAGTTCAAGCGGGCCGAAGATCCCGGTGTCGGCGACCGCGGGATGCAGTTCGCGCGGCGCGGCGGATGGGGCGGGGCGGGCCGGCGCGGGAGGAGTCGGAGTGGGCGGAACCGGCGGCTGCTGGGCCGCGAGGGGCAGAGTCAGGGCAAAGCCGAGAATGAACGCGCGCATGAGCCTTCCTCAAGGGCGGAGTGGGCCGCCGGAACACGCGACCCGGGAATTGACGGGGGGCAATCTAATCGGGTCGGGCGTGGCGTTGATCGCATCGGGCGTGCGGCGCCAGACGGACCGAGGCGGCCCCGGGGATGGCTACGAGCCAAGGCGTGGGAAGGTTTTCCACATCACAATTACAGTTTGGGAAGCGTCACCCCGGTCTGGCGCTGGTACTTCCCCTCCTTGTCCTTGTAGGACACTTCGCACACGTCGTCGGGATCCGCTTCGAAGAACAGGACCTGGCAGATCCCCTCGTCGGCGTAAATCTTCGCCGGCAGCGGCGTGGTGTTCGAGATCTCGAGCGTGACGTGACCCTCCCACTCCGGCTCGAACGGGGTCACGTTGGTGATGATCCCGCAGCGGGCGTAGGTCGACTTGCCGACGCAGATCGTCAGCACGTTGCGGGGGATCCGGAAATACTCCACCGAGCGCGCCAGGGCGAAGCTGTTCGGCGGGACGATGCAGACCGGACCCTCGAACTCCACGAAGCTCCGGCTGTCGAATTCCTTGGGATCCACGATCGCCGACAGCGCGTTGGTGAAGATCTTGAACTCCGGCGCCACCCGCATGTCGTACCCGTAGGACGAAACCCCGTAGGAGATCACCCGCCGGCCCGCGGCATCGACCTGACGGACCTGGGCTTCCGTGAAGGGTTCGATCATGCCGGAGGTTTTCGCCATCCGGCGGATCCATCGGTCGGACTTGATCGACATCGGCGTGAAGGGAGGCGGGGTGGTCGGAGGAGTCGCCCTGAGCCCGGCGGTGGTCCGGCGGCTCGGGTCGACGGTGCGCCGCAATATAAGGGAAACTGCGCGCGGCGCGAACCGCGGGAATACGGGGCGATTCCCAATTGGAGGGGTACCATTAGCCGGGGGTCGCCGTTACCTTCTTGGCGCCCCTAAGTGAAGGAATTCACGAGCGAGGCTCCCGCCATGCTGCAGTCGTACATCCCGGTACTGTTGGTGGTCGCATTCGTCGTGGCGAACGCCATCCTGATGCTGGGGCTGTCCCACTTCCTCTCCTCCACCCGCCCGACCGCCGTCAAACTCGCCCCCTACGAATCCGGCATGCCCGTCCTGGGTGATGCCCGCGAGCGGTTCAGCGTGAAGTTCTATCTCGTCGCCATGCTGTTCATCATCTTCGACGTGGAGACGGTGTTCATGCTCCCCTGGGCGGCGGCGTTCCATCAGGTGCCGGAGTTCCGTGGGCCTCTGCTGGCGGAGATGCTGGTCTTCGTCGTGATCCTCGGCGTGGGCTACGTCTACATCTGGAAGCGGGGGGCGCTGCAGTGGGATTGACCGCTGACGAGGGGCCGGCCTTGACGGAAGTCTCTGCGGTGTCGCCCAATTGGTTGACGACTCGCTTGGATTTCCTCACCAACTGGGCGCGCGCCAACTCCCTCTGGCCGATGCCGTTCGGCACTGCCTGCTGCGCGATCGAATTCATGGCCACCGCCGCCAGCCGCTTCGACCTGGCCCGCTTCGGGATGGAGCGGATGAGCTTCTCGCCGCGCCAGGCGGACGTCCTGATCTGCGCCGGCCGGCTGCCCTTCAAGCTCGCCCCCGTGATCCGGAAGATCTGGGACCAGATGCCGCAACCCAAGTGGGCCATTTCCATGGGGGCGTGCGCATCGTCGGGCGGGATCTTCGATACCTACACCATGGTGCAGGGCATCGACACCATCATCCCCGTGGACGTCTACGTGCCCGGCTGCCCGCCGCGACCCGAGGGGCTGATGTATGGCATCATGCTCCTCCAGAAGAAGATCAAGGGCGAGAGCTTCCGGGATGCGGACCTCCGTCAGGAGCATCTGGTCGGTCCGGACGGCCTCTTCCTTCCCGCCGAGCGGATCGACGAGGTGTCAGAGCCCTTCGGCAACTCGGTGCAGCAGACGAGGTCCGCGTGACGGCATCTGCCGGATCCGGCACCGTGGCGGCCGCCCCGTCGCCGTCCGTGGCGGCCCTGACCGCGCGCTTCGGCCCGGCCATCCGGCGGCATGAGGTGTCGGTGGGTGACACGATCGTGTACGTGGCCCCCGACCGCGCCCATGAGGTCCTGGCCTGGCTCCGGGACGACCCGGGTCAGCGCTTCGATTATCTGACCGACGTCACCGCGGTCGAATACCGCGACCGCGAGCGGCCGCTCGAAGTGGTCTGGCAGCTGCGCGCCCTGGGGCGCGGTGCCGATCTCCGCGTCAAGGTCGAGCTGGATCCGGGCCGGCCCCTCGAGGTTGACTCGGTCTACGACTTGTGGCGCGGAGCCGATTGGCTGGAGCGAGAGGTGTACGACATGTTCGGCGTGCGGTTCCGCGGACATCCCGATCTCCGGCGGATCTTGATGTGGGAGACCTACCGCGAGGGGCACCCCCTCCGGAAGGACTTCCCGCTACGGGGCCACTTCAGCCGCGCCGAACAGACCCGCCAGGCGCTGGCGGCGAATCCCGAGGCCCACTACTCCATCCAGGAACTGTCGATCGCCGCCGCCTATGACGAGCTGCCCGGCGACATGAAGGAACGCCTGTCGCGCGGCGAGCGTGGAGACGTCGCGTGAGCACCCGGACCCTCGAGGTGTCCCTCGCCACGCCCGGCCTCGATCCCTCGGGCCGTCCCGTCGCGGTACCGCTCGGCGTGCCCCTGCCGGAGTATCACGTGCCGCAGGACGACCTCGGCGGCGAGCACATGCTGATCAACATCGGTCCGCAGCACCCGGCCACCCATGGGGTGCTTCGGTTGGTGATCGAACTGGACGGCGAGACCGTGGTGCGCGTGGTTCCACACATCGGCTACCTGCACTCGGGCTTCGAGAAGCTGGGCGAGTACCGGCACTACAACCAGATCATCCCGCTCACCGACCGGACCGACTACCTGAGCCCCATGGCCAACAACGTCGGGTTCGCTCTGGCGGCCGAGAAGCTGATGGGCATCGAGGTGACGGAGCGGTGCCAGGTGCTCCGCGTGATCGCCTGCGAGATCAGTCGCATCATCTCCCATCTGGTGTGGCTGGGCACCACCGGCATTGACCTGGGCGCCTTCACGCCGTTCCTGTGGTGCTTCTATCAGAGAGAGCGCCTGTACAACCTGCAGGAGGCATGGACCGGCGCGCGCCTCACCACCAGCATGACTCGGGTGGGTGGGTTGATGGCGGATATTCCGGACGGCTTCGAGACCGGTCTGCGGGAGTTCTGTCGCACCTTCCCGAAGACCCTCGACGAAGTCGACGCGATGTTCACCCGCAATGCCATCTGGTGCGGGCGTACCCAGGGGGTCGGCGTCATCAGCGCGGCCGAAGCCGTCAACTACTCGTTGTCGGGGCCCATGCTCCGCGCCAGCGGGGTGGACTATGACGTGCGCAAGGACCGGCCCTACCTCGGCTACCAGAGCTATGACTTCGACGTGCCCATCGGCGAGCACGGGGACATCTACGACCGCTATCGTTGCCGGCTCGAAGAGATGTACCAGTCCGTCCGGATCCTGGATCAGGCCTTGGACCGCTTGGCGAGGCTAAAAGGGGCGCCCATCAACGTGGACGATCCCCGCACGATCCTGCCGCCCAAGCATCGCGCCATGAGCGACATGGAGGCCATGATCTTCCATTTCAAGCAGGTCATGGAAGGGGTTCGCGCCCCGGTCGGCGAGGCGTACCTGGGAATTGAGAATCCCAAGGGGGAGCTGGGGTATTACCTCGTCTCCGATGGAACCGCCAAGCCCGTGCGCTGGCGCATCCGTCCCCCTTCGTTCATCAACCTGGCCTGTCTGCCCAAGCTCTGCGAGGGGGTGCTGCTGTCGGACGTGATTGCCATCAACGCGAGCGTCGACATCGTCATGGGAGAGATCGACCGGTGAGCAGCGCCACCCAATATCAGCCGGTCTTCGTCGGGGAGATCCGCGCGCGGCTCGAGGCGCTCTTTCCCAAGTACCCCGAGAAGCAGGCCTGCCTGCTCCCGGCGCTGTGGCTGGTTCAGGAGGCGCGTGGCTGGATCTCCGACGGGGCGATCGCCGAAGTGGCGGAGGTGTTGGGTCTCACGCCGGCGTACGTGCGGGGAGTGGTGACCTTCTACACCATGTACCATACGCACCCGGTCGGGCGGCACTTCATTCAGGTGTGCACCACGTCGCCCTGCAACATCTGCGGCGCCGAGGAAGTGACCAAGGCGCTCCTCAAGCACACCGGGTGCGGCGCGCTGGGGGCGACCAGCCCGGACGGACGGTTCACGGTCATCGAGGTCGAGTGCCTCGGGGCATGCGGGTTCGCGACGCCCATCCTGATTGACGACGACTTCGTCGAGGGAGTGACCCCCGAGCGGGTCGCGGGCATCCTGCAGGGGTACAAGTAATGGGGTACCCTCACGCCAGTCACCCGAAGGAAGAAGTCGTCCTCTCGAAGCATTTCGGTGACGCCGGCGCCCGCACCTTCGACGGCTGGGTCAAGCGCGGCGGCTACGAGGCGCTGCGCAAGGCGCTCGCTCTTTCTCGGGACGAGGTTGTGGAGGTGGTCAAGGCGTCCGGACTCCGAGGGCGGGGCGGGGCCGGCTTCCCGACCGGGCTGAAGTGGTCGTTCATGCCGAAGGAAGTGACCAAACCCCACTACCTGGTCTGCAACGCGGATGAGTCCGAGCCGGGCACTTTCAAGGACCGGGAAATCCTGCGGTGGACTCCCCACCAGCTGATCGAGGGGTGTGCCATCGCGGCCCATGCGATCGGGGCCCAACGGATCTACGTGTACGTGCGCGGGGAGTTCACCGCGGAGTATCGGATCCTCCAGGCCGCGGTGGACGAGGCGTATCGGGGCGGTGCGCTGGGCGGCGACGTGCTGGGCAGCGGGCGCCGGATTGACCTTGTGGTGCATCGCGGCGCGGGCGCCTACATCTGCGGTGAAGAGACCGCGATGATGAACTCGATCGAAGGTCGACGCGGGAACCCGCGCATCAAGCCGCCCTTCCCGGCCCAGGCCGGTCTCTGGGCCTCTCCCACGACCATCAACAACGTGGAAACCCTCTCGGCGGTGCCGCACATCATCGCCAAGGGGGCGGAGTGGTACAGGAGTCTCTGCCGCGGCAACCCCAAGAGCACCGGGACCAAGCTCTTCTCGGTTTGCGGCCACGTGCAGAAGCCGGGGAACTACGAAGTCGTGATGGGGACCCCGATGCGGGAACTCGTCTACGACATGGCCGGCGGAATGCGGCCCGGCCGCACCCTCAAGGCGGTGATTCCAGGGGGATCGTCGGTGCCCATGTTGAGCGCCGCCGAGATCGAGGACTGCCCGCTGGACTACGAGGGGGTAGCGGCCAAGGGGTCCATGCTCGGCTCGGGCGGGATGATCGTCATGGACGATTCCACCGACCTTGTGTATCAGGTGATGCGTCTGGCCCGCTTCTACGCCCACGAGTCCTGCGCCCAGTGCACCCAGTGTCGGGAGGGGACCGCGTGGACCACGCGCATTCTCGAGCGCATCCTGGCCGGGGAAGGGAAGCCCTCGGATCTGGACCTGCTGCTGGACCTGGCCGACAACATGACGGGCAAGACCATCTGCGTGCTCAGCGACTCCTGCGCGGCTCCAGTCGTCAGTGCGATCGCCAAGTTCCGCGGTGAATTCGAAGCGTATCTGAGTCGGGCCAGGAAACCGGCCCTGGCTCAAGTCTAGCAGCCGCGACCGCGCTGTCGGGAACGGCCGAACCAGTGAGTCCATGACCCAGGATCTCGTAACGGTCACGATCGACGGCCTGGCCGTGCAGGTGCCGAAAGGGACCAGCGTCATCGAGGCGGCCAAGCAGGCGGGCGTGCTCATCCCCCACTACTGCTACCACCCCTCGCTGCGCTCCCCGGCGGTGTGCCGGATGTGCCTGGTCGAGGTGGAGAAGGCGCCCAAGCTCATGCCGGCATGCGTCACCACCGTCGCCGACGGTCAGGTGGTGCACACCGACAGCGAAGCCGCTCGGAAGGCGCGGACCGGGGTGTTGGAGTTCCTTCTGATCAACCATCCCCTGGATTGCCCGATCTGCGATCAGGCGGGGGAGTGCGAGCTCCAGGACTATGTGTTCCAGGAGGGGCGGGCGGGCTCGCGCTACGGCGATTACGCCAAGCGGTACAATCCGGTCGAGGACTTCGGCCCGGACGTGCTCTACGTCGCCAACCGGTGCATCCTGTGCACCCGGTGCGTGCGGTTCATGGAAGATGTCGCGGAGGCGCCGGTGCTCAACGTCTCCGAACGGGGAGACCGCGCGTACATCGGCATCGACCCGGCGCATTGTCTCGACCACCCTTGGGCCGGCAATGTGGTCGATCTCTGTCCGGTGGGGTCGTTGATCTCCAAGGACTTCCTCCACAAGGCCCGCGCCTGGGACCTGGACAAGACCGCCAGCATCTGCACCGGCTGCTCTCAGGGCTGCAATATCATGGTCGACACCCGGGACAACACGGTGGTCCGGGTTCGCCCCCGTGCCAACCTGGATGTCAATCGCCACTTCATCTGCGATCACGGTCGGATGCACTACCGCTGGATGAATCGTGGAGACCGGATCGAAGCGCCGCTGGTGGCCGAAGCCGGACGCCACCTGGCCACCGACTGGGACGCCGCCGCTGCCGGGCTCAGAGAACTCGTCGCGAAGAGTGGGCGCACCGTCGTTCTGGCCTCCGCCGGGGCGTCGCTTGAATCGCTCGGCCTCGTCGCGCGGCTGCTGGCGAGGTCGAGCCCCCTCCTCGCGGTGCAGATCCCCCCGGTCGCAGACGCCGAGGCTCCACTCGCCGGGGTGCCCGGGCTGGCGCTTCGCACGGAGCGGGCCCCCAACGGCGAAGGGGCGCGGCTCACCGGGTATTCCAGGGACTGGCCGGCAGCGGTCCGGGCCGCTGCTGGCGCGGACCTGGTGGTTCTGTTGGATGTCACGCTCACTGAGGCCGAGCTCGGTGAGGTACGGAGGGCGAAGGCGATCGTCGTGTTCGGGACCCGTCAGGACCAGGTGGTCGCGGAGGCCCGGCTCGTACTCCCTGTCACCAACGTGGCCGAAGAGAACGGGACGTTCGTGAATCGGGATCGCCGCGTTCAGCGCTATCAGCAGGCCAAGGTTGCCTCCGGCATGGCTCGCCCGGCCTGGTGGGTTGCGGCGCAGGCGCTCGCGGTGCCGGAAGCGCCCTCGACGGTCGCGGAGGCCTTTGACCTCATCGCCGGCGCCACGCCCGACCTTGCGGGCATCCGCTACGCCGACCTGGGACTCTCGGGGCGCGTGGCGTCGGCCCGTTCGCACGCTGGAGTCTGACGGATGTCGCCCGAACTCAAGGGACTCATTCTTCTTTCCCTGATCAAGCTGATCGTGGTGTTCACGATCACCCTGATCGGCGTCGCGCTGCTCACCCTCATGGAGCGAAAGGTCTCGGCGTGGATGCAGTATCGCCGGGGGCCCAATCGGGTCGGGTTTGCGGGCCTGCTGCAGCCAGCCGCCGACGGCGTCAAGAATATCTTGAAGGAAGAGACCCTGCCCGGCACGGCGAACCGGGGCCTGTTTGTGCTGGCCCCGACGCTGGCCTTCATCCCCGCGCTCACCCTCGGTTCGATAATCCCGTGGGCCTCGCCGCTGCCGGTCAGTGTCGATGACTTCGGCGACGCGCTGGGCCGGATCTGGCTGATCGGGGGCGCCTTGCGCGCCGCGTTCCACGCCCTGTTCGGCCAGGTGAGCTACCATGGCCTGCTGTCGATGGCCGTAGCCGACCTCCCGATCGGGATGCTGTTCGTCCTCGCGGTAGGCTCGACCGGCGTCTACGGCATCGCCCTGGCGGGTTGGTCGTCGAACAGCAAGTACTCGCTGCTCGGCGGGCTCCGGGCCAGCGCCCAGATGGTCTCGTACGAAGTGGCGATGGCTCTGGCAGTGGTGCCGGTCCTGATGCTGACCGGTGACGTTTCATTCGGCTCGATCATCAAGGCGCAACAGAACGGGTGGTGGTTCATCTTCCCCCTCTTTCTGGCCTTCCACAACTTCCTCGTGTCGGGTTTTGCCGAGACCAACCGCCTGCCGTTCGATCTGCCGGAGGCGGAATCGGAGCTGATCGCGGGCTATCACACCGAGTATTCCGCGATGAAGTTCTCGATGTTCTTCATCGCCGAGTACGCCAACATGGTGACCGTCTCCGCCATGGTGGTGACACTGTTCCTGGGCGGCTGGGACATCCCCTTCATTCACTGGGACGAGACTCCAGGCGTGTGGCAGACGGTCGCGACCGGTGGCGTCATGTTTCTGAAGACGTTCTTCTGGCTCTTCTTCTTCATGTGGGTTCGCTGGACCCTGCCGCGGTTCCGATATGATCAGCTGATGGCGCTGGGGTGGAAGGTGCTGATGCCGATCGGCCTCGCCTATGTGATGCTGATCGCCATCGTGATCTATCTGACCGAGAACGTCTTCGCGGTCTCGAGCGGTGTCGTGAAGATGGCCCTCCTCCTGCTGGTGAACGTGGTGCTGAGCTGGATCGTGTTCATGGTCCTGGACCGCGGGCTCCTCATCACCGGGACCCGCCAGCGGGCGGCGCTTCCGACTACTTCCCGCGCCGCGTGAGGCTCGCATGGCGATCGGTGTAAAGGTCCTGAAGCGCCCGACCCGAAACGTCAGCTACGTCCGGGCCACGCTGAAGGGCATGGCGATCACTTTCCGCAAGATGCTCGAGCCGAAGGTGACGATGCAGTACCCGGAGGAGAAGAGCGCTCCCGAGCCGGAACGGGGCGCGTGGACGCTCTCGCCCCGGTGGCGCGGTACCCACCGGATGCTGACCGACGAACAGGGACGGTCCAAGTGCGTGGCGTGCGGCCTTTGCCCCCAGATCTGCCCGGCCAATTGCATCAAGCTGGTGCCGGGTGAGGATGAGTCGGGCAATCGCTACCCGCTCATCTACGAGATCGACGAGTTTCGCTGTGTCTTCTGCGGGTACTGCCAGGAGGTGTGCCCGGAAGAGGCCATCCACGTCGGCGTTCACTACGAGAATGCGGAATACAGCCGGGAGCGGTTCGTCTACGACCTCGAGCGACTCTCGGCGCAGACCCATCCGGTCTCGACCCTGTGGGACCCCACGGACCGAAAGGGTGAGTAGATGACCCTCCAGCTCTTCTGGTTCTTCGGAGGCATCGCGATCGCCGGCGCCCTGTTGATGATCTGCTTCCGGAACCCGATCGCGTCCGCCTTCTGCCTGATCGTGACCATGCTGGCGCTGTCGGCGATCTTCTTCATGCTGAACGCGCAATTCATCGGGGCGGTGCAGATCCTGGTGTACGCCGGGGCGGTCATGGTCCTGTTTCTCTTCGTGATCATGCTGCTCAACGTCGGTCGCGGAGGGAGCGATATGCGGCGCGCCCCGGTGTGGTTCGTCGGCCTGATCCTGGTCGGCATCCTCGCGAGCCAGTTGCTGCCGCTCTCGAGGTACAGCTCCGAGCGCCTGGCCCTGGAATACAGTCACTCTCCGCTGCTGGCGAACCCCGCGGTTGTGTTCGACACCACCATGAACCTGGCCGGCGTGAACCCGGCCCAGGCGACGCTCGATCGCGGGGTCCCCGGCGATATCGCGATGCCGCTGTTCCAGCAGTATCTCGTGCCGTTCGAGCTCACTTCGGTGCTGTTGCTCGCTGCCATCGTGGGCGCGGTCGTGCTGGCAAAGCGGAGGATCTGATGGCCCTCATTGGACCGTCCCTGGCCGTCTCCGCGATCCTGTTCGTGATCGGGGTGTTCGGGGTTCTGCTGCGCCGTAATGCCATCGTGCTGTTCATGTGCGTCGAGCTCATGCTCAATGCGGTCAACCTGACGTTCGTGGCCCTGTCCACGGTGTACGGGCTCGCGGGCCAGGTCTTCGTCTTCTTCGTCATGACGGTCGCGGCAGCTGAGGCGGCTGTCGGGCTCGCGATCATCATCGCGATCTTCCGGCACCACAAGTCCGTCGACCTGCAGAACATCAACCTGCTCAGGGGCTGATGCACCTTCCGTTCGAACTCGGCGGACTTGCCCAGGGGCAGGCCGCCAGCGGGGCGCCTGTCGAGGGCGCCGTGGTCGCCATCATCGGACTGCCGTTGGCGGGCTTCCTGCTGAATGGCGCGCTGGCCATCCTCCGGCCCCGGGCCAAGGCGATCGTTTCGGTCATCGGCCCGGCGGTCCTGCTCGCGTCCTTCGCGGTCAGCGTCATGCTGTTCCGCGAGATGGCGGCTCTCTGGCACACCTCCCCCAACGTCACCCCGGTGGTGACGCTCTGGCCCTGGCTTCCGGTTGGCGCCCTGAACGTGCCCTTTGCGTTCCAGGTCGATCAGCTCTCGATGGTCATGCTGCTCGTGGTGACCGGCGTGGGGAGCCTGATCCATCTGTTCAGCATCGGGTACATGCGTGCCGACGAGGGGTACGCCCGGTACTTCGCCTACCTGAACCTGTTCGTGATGTTCATGCTGGTGCTGGTGCTTGGCGCCAGCTTCCCCATGATGTTCATCGGCTGGGAGGGGGTCGGACTCTGTTCCTACCTGCTGATCGGCTTCTGGTTCACCGAGCAGGCGAACGCCGATGCGGGCAAGAAGGCGTTCGTCATGAACCGGATCGGGGACTTCGGGTTTCTGGTCGCGATGATGCTGATCTGGCGCGCGTTTGGCAGCCTCAACTTCATCGACGTGTTTTCCCGCGCGCCGGCCGTGCTCCCCGCTGGCGGGGCGCTCGTTACGGCCATCACCCTCTTCCTGTTCCTCGGCTGCACCGGGAAGTCGGCCCAGATTCCGCTGTACACCTGGCTCCCCGACGCGATGGCGGGGCCGACGCCGGTCTCGGCGCTGATCCACGCCGCGACCATGGTGACGGCTGGTGTCTATCTCATCGCGCGGGCCAACGTTCTGTTCGCCCTGGCACCCGTGAGCCAGCTCGTGGTCGCGGGCATTGGCGCGCTAACCGCCCTGTTCGCCGCGACGATCGCGCTGCGCCAGTACGATATCAAGAAAGTGCTCGCCTATTCGACCGTGTCCCAGCTGGGATACATGTTCCTCGGTGTGGGAACGGGCGCGATCAGCACCGGCATGTTCCACCTCGTCACCCATGCCTTCTTCAAGGCGCTGCTGTTCCTCGGATCGGGAAGCGTGATTCACGCCATGCATCACGCCTACGAGGCGTCCCATCGCCACGAGGATGCGCAGGACATGCGCAACATGGGTGGGCTGGCGCAGTACATGCCTTGGACCACGGGGCTCATGGTAGTTGCCACCCTGGCCATCGCCGGCGTGCCGCCATTGTCGGGATTCTTTTCCAAGGACGAGATTCTGGCGGTGGCGTTCGGCCGTGGGGGGACCGAGCCGCTGTTCCGCCTCTACTGGGCGATGGCGACGGTCGCGGCGCTGCTGACGGCCTACTACATGGCCCGTCTGATCGCGATGACCTTCTTTGGCGAGAACCGAACCGGTACCGAGTCGGCCCGCCACCTTCACGAGGCGCCCTGGATCATGACGGGCCCGCTGCTGGTGCTTGGCATTCTGAGCATCGTGGGCGGCGCCCTGAATGTGCCTGCCTTTGCCCAGGATTTCCTGACGCCTGCTCGCCTCGAGTTCTGGCTGCAGCCGGTAACCGCAGCCGGGGCCGACATCGCCACCCGGCTGGGCACGGCCGCGCACACTCCCGAAGGCACCACCGAGACCGCCCTGCTGCTCCTCGCGATCGTCATCGCCGTCGGCGGTCTGGTGCTGGGCTGGGCGACGACGCTCCGGGCCCGCATTCTCCCCGCGCGTGACTCGTCGCCCGACCGCGGCTTCTGGAAGGTGCTGTATCGGAAGTACTACGTCGACGAGCTCTATGACCGCTACGTCGTCCAACCCCTGGTCCGCTTCTCCCGCACTGTGCTGTGGCGAACGGTCGACCAGGGAGTGATTGACGGTGGCCTGGTCAACGGGTCCGCCCGGCTCTCGCGGGCTGTCGGATGGATCGGGAGCCGGCTGCAGACGGGACAGGTGGGCCTGTACGTCGTGCTCTTCCTCGTGGGCGCGCTCTACATCCTGGGAACGGTGGCTTGGCCATGAACAGCTTCCTGGCCTCGGTGGGTTACTCCCGCTGGATTCTTGACACCCTGCTCATCCTGCCTCTGGTGGGGGTGCTCCCGATCGTGCTTGCCCCCCCGGCCCGGGCTCGATCCATCGCCTTGTGGGTGACCCTGGCGGAATTGATCGTGTCTCTGGGCCTCTGGTGGGGGTTCGATGCAGGGGCCACCGGCATGCAGTTCGTGGTCACGGCTCCCTGGATGCCGCAGTGGGGCATCAACTACACGGTGGGGGTCGACGGCATTTCGCTGGTCATGGTTCTCCTTACCACCGCGATCATGCCACTCGCGGTCCTCAGCAGCTTCAAGTACATCGGCGAACGGGAGAAGCTCTACTACGGCTTCCTGCTTGTGCTCCTGACGGGCATGCTCGGCGTGTTCCTCGCGCTCGACATGTTCCTGTTCTACGTGTTCTGGGAGGTAATGCTGATCCCGATGTATTTCATCATAGGGATCTGGGGCGGCCGCAACCGGTTCTACGCCGCGATCAAGTTCTTCATCTATACGATGGCCGGATCACTGCTCATGCTCGTCGCCATTCTGGTCATGATGTTCCAGGCGAGCAAGACCAGCGGGACGCCCAGCTTCGCGTACGACACATTCCTGGCGGCCTCTCCCCACCTGGGGACGCTGGCGCCCTGGCTGTTCGGGGCATTCGCCATCGCATTCGCGATCAAGGTGCCCATGTTCCCGTTCCACACCTGGTTGCCTGACGCCCATGTGGAAGCGCCGACGGCGGGTTCGGTGTTGCTGGCCAGCATCCTGCTCAAGATGGGGACGTACGGCTTCCTCAGGTTCGCCGTCCCCTTCTTCCCTGGCGTGGCTCTCTCGCCGGTCGTGACCGGGCTGGTCGTGGCGTCCGCCGTGATCGGGATCATCTATGGCGCTCTGGTGGCCATGGTTCAGCCCGACGTGAAGAAGCTTGTGGCCTACTCGTCGGTGAGCCATCTCGGTTTCGTCATGCTGGGCATCTGGGCCGCGACGCTGCAAAGTGTCCAGGGCGCGCTCATGATCATGATCGGTCACGGCCTCTCCACTGGGTCGCTGTTCCTGCTGATTGGCATGCTCTACGAGCGGCGCCACACTCGTGACCTGGCCTCCTTCGGCGGCCTGGCCAGGGTCATTCCGATCTTCTCCCTGGTGCTCGTGGTGACGGCGCTCGCCTCGATCGGCCTCCCTGGCCTGAACGGCTTCGTCGGAGAATTCCTGGTGCTGCTCGGCAGCTTTGCCCGTCACCCGTGGGCGACGGGCATCGCGGCGACCGGCGTGATCTTCGCCGCCGTGTACCTCCTCTGGGCCCTGCAACGCCTCATTTTCAACCCGCTCGACAAGTCGGAGAACGCGCACCTTCCCGACCTCGATGTTCGCGAGCTCTGGGTCGTCCTCCCCCTCGTGGCAGGCATGGTGTGGCTGGGTCTCTATCCCCAACCCGTCCTCGACCGCATGGACAGCGCGGCCAAGCGCTACGTAGAGCTGGCCCAACCCGGATTTGAACGTCCGTCCACCCCCGCGGCGAGCCCCGACTCGGAGCAGGCCCGCTGATGACGCAGATCGACCTGACCACCCCGGTGGGCACGACCGTCGCTCTCCTCCCTGAGGTGGCCCTTGGCTTGGCCGTGCTGGTCGTTCTCGTCGTCGTGAGCTGGCGACACGAGCGGCGCGACGATAGCCGGCTCGCCGGCTGGCTGGCGATCGCTAGCCTGCTGCTGAGCGGGCTCGCGCTGGCCTGGCTCTGGGGACATTCACCGGACGAGCCCGGCCTCGGGCAGATGGTAGCTCTCGACAGCTTCCGCTACGTCTCCAGCGGCCTGCTGCTCGCCCTGTCCGCCGGGTCGGTGCTCGTCTCCATGGGGTATCTGGAGCGGGAGCGGCTCGTGGCGCCGGAGTACTACGTGCTGCTGCTGCTCGCCGTGATCGGCATGCTGTTCATGGTGAACGCGCAGGACCTCATTGTCCTCTTCCTCGGCCTCGAGACGATGTCAATCTCGGTCTACGTGCTCGCCGGGTTCGACCGCGGCAGCACCTTCTCGGCCGAGGCCGCATTGAAGTATTTCCTCATCGGCGCGTTCGCGTCCGGGTTTCTGCTGTACGGAATCGCGCTGGTCTTCGGCGCGGCGGGGAGCACCAATCTTTACGTTGTGGGCGCCCAATTCGGACAGGGCAATCTGTCGCTGATGGGGAAGCTCGGGCTGGGGTTCCTGATCATCGGCTTCGGCTTCAAGGTGGCCGCCGTCCCGTTCCAGATGTGGGCACCGGACGTGTACGATGGGGCGCCCACTCCTGTCACTGGCTTCATGGCTACCGCGGTCAAGGCCGCCGCGTTCACGGCTTTCGCGCGGGTCCTCTTCTCTGGCTTTCAGGCTTCCGCCGTGGAATGGCGGCCAGTCCTCTTCGTCGTGGCGACGGCCTCGATGGCTCTCGGGAATCTCGCCGCCCTGGTGCAGAAGAACCTCAAGCGGATGCTGGCCTACAGCTCCGTGGCCCATGCCGGCTACCTGCTTGCCGCCCTGGTGCCGGGCTCGTCGCTCGGAATCTCGGCGATGACCTTCTACCTGCTCGGCTACGGGATCACCAGCCTCGCGGCCTTCGCTCTGGTGGGGGCGTTGGGGCGTCATGGCGAGCGGGATTTGACCTTGGCCGACGTCGCGGGCCTGGCACAGGCGCGGCCGTGGATGGCCGCCGGGCTGGCCTTGTGCATGCTCTCCCTCCTGGGATTCCCGGGCACCATCGGCTTCATGGGCAAGTGGTACATCCTGTCCGCGCTGGTGGTGAGCCGTCACGCCGCCCTGGCCGTCATCGTGGTCCTCGCGAGCCTCGTCTCGGCGGGCTACTACCTTCCCGTGATCACGGCGATGTACATGCGGCCAGCCCGCGCGCCGCTCGTCTACCACGATCGCCAGCTCCCAGGCACGGCGCGCGTGGCCGTGGCCATCAGTGTGGCGCTGGTGCTGGTTCTCGGGGTTTGGCCCTCCCTCGCGCTGAGCCAGAGCGATCGCGCCGCCGCCTCGCTCCCGCAGTCGATCGACACGGCGGCCGGCCAGTAAGGGCCCGGCATCGCTGCGTCCCGCCAAGCCATCGCCGTGAACGTCCCCCGGTCCGTCTTCCGCGAGTACGATGTGCGGGGGATCGCGGGAAGCGAGCTGACCCCCCCATTCGCCGTCGCGCTGGGCCGCGCCTTCGTCACCATGGCTCGAGAGCGCCTCGGGGGGAATCCCCTCGTGGTGGTGGGCCGGGACAATCGTCCGTCTGGCGGCGCTCTGGCGGAGGGGATCCGGGCGGGAATCGTTGCCGCCGGCGGGACAGCCGTCGATGTCGGAGTCCTACCCACCCCGGCTCTCTATTTCGCCGTCCACATGGCCCGGGCGGGCGGTGGCATTCAGGTGACGGGTTCGCACAACCCGCCCGAGTTCAATGGCTTCAAGCTGGTGCTCGATGGAGAAGCGCTGCACGGCGCGCAGATTCAGCGCCTGCACGACATCATTGCCTCGGAATCCTGGACCAGCGGCCAGGGGTCGGAGACCACGAACGGCAGTGTACTGAGCCGGTATCGGGAGGCGATCGTCAGCCGGCACTCGTTGCGGCGGCCGGTGAAGGTCGTGGTCGACTGCGGCAACGGCACGGGCAGCCTGGTTGCGGTGCCCACCCTGGAGGCGCTGGGGGCGGAGGTCATTCCGCTGTATTGCGAGTCGGACGGGACCTTTCCGAATCATCACCCGGACCCCACAGTCGTAGAGAACCTCCGCGATCTCTCGCGCGAGGTCCGCCTGAGCGGCGCCGAGCTGGGCTTGGCCTTTGACGGCGATGCCGATCGCATCGGAGCGGTGGACGAGTCTGGAAAGGTCGTCTTCGGAGACCAGCTGCTCGTCCTGTTCGGGCGGGACACGGTGCGACGGTTCGGGCCCGGCGTTCCCGTGATCTTCGACGTGAAGTGCTCGGATGTGCTCCCCCGGGCTCTCGCCCGCGCGGGTGCCCGGCCCGAAATGTGGAAGACCGGCCACTCGCTGATCAAAGCCAGGATGAAGGAGCTTGAGGCTCCCCTCGCCGGCGAAATGAGCGGCCACATTTTCTTCGGTGGTGATTGGCTTGGCTTCGACGATGCCCTGTTCGCCGCGGCCCGTCTGCTCGAGATCGTGTCGGCCGGTCCGGGAGGCCTGGCCACGCTGCTGGCCGATCTGCCGCCTTCGGCCGTGACCCCTGAGATTCGGATCGATTGCGCCGAGGACCGTAAGCGGGAGGTCGTGGCGCGTGCCGCGGCGCACTTTTCGACACGCTACCCGATCAACACCATCGATGGCGTACGGATCAGCTTCCCAGAGGGCTGGGGCCTGATTCGGGCTTCGAATACCCAGCCCATTCTGGTGCTTCGCTTTGAGGCGAAGGACCCGGCGGCCCTGGCAACGTACCAGGCCGAAGTCACCGACTGGCTCGCGCGGGAGCCCTGAGTTGGTGAGCGGCGGACGCCACCTCGCCGGACGGTGGCGCCGGTAGCGGGGCTCCCCAGCCTCCCCTACGTTTGTTGCCCATGTCACCTCGTGCCCTTCGCATTGCCTTCGCCATCGCCATTCTGGTCGCGGCGCTGTTTGCCGGACGCTGGACGGCGGGGCTTCTGGCCGAGCGATGGTGGGCCGCGCAGCTCTCGCCGGCCGCGGTGGAGTTCGTGACGCGATGGAAGGTTCTGTCGCTGGTTCTCGAATCGCTGGGGATTCTGGTCGCCTGCAGCTGGTTCGTTGGCAATCTGCTTCTCGTCTATAGTGCGATCGGCTCGGTGCAGGTCCATCGTCGCCTCGCCAACCTCGACATTCTCGAAGCGGTCAATCTGCGCGCGATTGTCTGGCTCAGTGTGGCCGGAGGCCTGCTCCTGGGATTCATCACGGGTCGGGGGATGGGCGAGTGGACTGGCGATCTCATGCTGGCCTGGACCGGCGTGCCGTATGGCCAGACCGAACCGCTCCTGGGACGCGAAGTGGGATTCTACCTGACGCGGCTTCCGCTCTGGCGCCTCTTCCACGGCTACTTTCTGCTGCTGGCCCTGACCGCGCTCGGCGGCGTGATGGCCCTCTACGGTGTGATCGGCGCGGTGCGGTGGGTCGACCGTCGCCCGGCGATCAACGACCACGCACGCCGCCACCTCGGGGGGCTGGCGGCCCTGCTGGCGATCGCCCTGGCCTGGGGCTACTTCCTCGAGCCATTCGAGCTGGTGGGCGGGGTGAACGGTTCCGTCCACGAGGGACTGTTCGACTTCCATCGCTCCGTCTCGTTCACCCTGGTCATTCTGGCCTGCGCAGCCGCCCTCGCGTCCGTCGTGTGGGCCTGGAAGGGCGGGACGACGCTGCTGGCGGGATGCTGGGGCGTCCTCGCTGGTGTGTCATTGCTGGGGCACTACCTCCTTCCAGCAGTTCTTCCCGCTAGCGCTGTTCCGGTCCTCCGAAACGCAGACCGTCGGCAACTCGATGAAGTCGCCTATGGAATGACCGCCATTCGGGATACGGCGTTTCCCCGGCGAGCCGCCCCGCCCGATCCACCGCGACCGCTGGCCATCTGGCAAGCGACCCTCGCGGCCGAGGCCACGGCGTCGGATTCGGGCAGGGTCGTGGCGGCGGATCGCGCCATCGTGACCGTCGGCCGGAGGGCTCGGCCCGCCTGGCTGGTGATCCGAGACCAGGCGGCCGATGGCGCGAGCATCTCCGTGCTGCTCGACGACCAGACGACGATCTCAGGCCGCCCGCTTCTCTTTCGAGATGCCGACAGTTTACGGACCGCAAAGGGAGTCCCCACCCTTCGCCTGCCTCTGCGGGCTTGCTGGCCCCGGGGCCCGGTCAGCGTCGTTGACACCGCTGCCGGCGGTGTCGAAGTCGGGTCGGGGCTGCGCCGCGTGGCGCTGGCGTGGGCACTCCAGTCCGCGGAGCTGCTCGGGCCGACCCCACCGGGCGCCCGCGTCTTTTGGCATCTGGATCCGGTCGAGCGTCTCACCCGTCTGGCGCCCTTCGCCGTGTGGGGTGCCCCATCTCCGCGGTTGATCGGCGGAGAGCTGGTGTGGCTCCTGGACGGCTACTTCTCGGGTGAAGCCTTCCCCGGGTCGAGCCGAGTGGAGTGGCGCGGAGAATCGGTGGGGAGCCTTCGCGCCGGCCTGATCGGAGTGGTGCGGGCAGGCACCGGGGTCACGAGCATCTATCTCCGCCATACCGCGGACGATCTCGCCAAGCAGTGGCGTGCTCTGAGCGACAGCCTTATCCAGCCCGCCTCGGCGATTCCGCCGGAGATCCTTCGCGCGCTCCCATACCCCGCGGAGTTGCTCGAGGCCCAGATGAGGGTGTTGGCGGAGCCGCACTGGGGACTTGGGCAACTGATCGGGCGCGGGGAGAACATCGGCACGACCGGCCCCCTCGAAGAGGCGACCTGGTCTCCCGACACGACCGGCGTGCAGGTCTACGTGCCCTACGAGCGGCCGCAGCAGCGGCAGGTGTCGGCGACTGCCTGGGCGCGCGTCGCGGATGGGTGGGAGGCGCTGTCGATCCTGCGGATTGATAGCCTCATCTCCTTGCCCGACCCATCGGCGCTCTCCAGCCGATGGGAGCATTTCACGACTTTTCAGCAGCTCAAGGATTCGGTGGAGAAGGAGGGCGCTCGACTCGAGCCCGGGCCGGTGCGCTACTGGGCGACGTCGGCGGGACTCGGCGCCTATCAGCCGCAGTTCGCGAAACGGGAGGGTCAGGAGCCCGTGCTGGCCTGGGTCAGCATCGCCGTGGGCGATCGCCGTGGCGCGGGGCACGATGCCGAAGAAGCCTGGCAGAATCTCCTCGGGCTTTCCGCGCCCATCATTTCGGCCGGTGCCCGGGGCAGCCAGTTGCTCGAGGCGCGCCGCTACCTCCAGGCGGCGGAGGCGGCGCTGCGCCGCGGCGACATGGAAGCGTTCGGGCGCGCCTGGGAAGGGCTCAGACGAACCCTCAAGTCTCCCTAAGTATCTATCTTGCCATCGTTTAGGGATAGGCTTAGCTTGCGCGCGCTCGCCTCACACCCTCTTTCGAGGTCTGAGTGAACCTGCACGAATACCAGGGCCGGGCCTTGTTTCGCGCCGCCGGCATCCCCATGCCCGATGGGGATGTGGCCTCCACCCCTTCCGAGGCCGAATCGATAGCCCGTCGCGTGGGCGGCACCGTTGTGGTGAAGGCCCAGGTGCATGCCGGCGGGCGGGGAAAGGCTGGCGGCGTGAAGCTCGCCAAGACCCCCGGCGAAGCCGGGGATGCGGCGGAGCGCATCCTGGGGATGACCATCAAGGGCCTTGTCGTGCAGAAGGTGCTGGTTGTTCCAGCCGCCGAGATCGCCACCGAGGCCTACGTCGGCCTCGTGATGGATCGAGCCAGTCAGCGCCCACTTCTGATCGCGAGTCCGGCTGGCGGGATCGACATCGAGGAGGTTGCTGCCAAGACCCCTGACCGGATTCGCCGGGTAATCATCGACCCTCGGTACGGGCTGCTGCCGCATCAGGCGATGGGCACGGCCTTCTTCCTCTACCGGGAGATCGCTGCGGCCCGGGCGGCTGCTCGCATCATGGAACAGCTCTATCAGGTGTTCACCGGCAATGGCTGCTCCCTGGCGGAGATCAACCCTCTGGTCACGACGCCGGACGGGCGCGTCATGGCCCTCGATGCCAAGGTGTCGATCGACGACAACGAGCTGGACCGACGCCCCGATCTGGCGTTGCTGCGGGATGAGAGCGCGGAGGCTCCGAGCGAGGTACAGGCCCGTCGGGCCAACCTGACGTTCATCAAGCTGGAAGGCAATGTGGGCTGCGTGGTGAATGGGGCAGGGCTCGCGATGGCCACGATGGACCTCGTGAAATTCTACGGCGGCGAACCCGCGAACTTTCTGGACATCGGTGGCAGCTCCAACCCCGAGAAGGTTGTGAACGCGCTGCGTATCATCACCAGCGATCCGAAGGTCCAGGCGATCCTCTTCAACATCTTCGGAGGCATTACACGGACCGATGATGTTGCCAACGGGATCAAGGCCGCCCTCGCGCAGTTTCCGGTGCGGGTGCCGATCGTCGTACGATTGACGGGCACCAATGAGGCGGAGGCGGTGAAGATCCTGCAGGGCATCGGCATGACGGCGCTTTCCGACATGGACGAGGCGGTCCGGAACGTCGTGGGCCTCGCTCGGGAGGCGGCGTGACCATCTTTGTCAATCGGGACACTCGATTGGTGGTACAGGGCATTACCGGGCGCGACGGGTCCTTTCACACCCGCCAGATGCTGGAGTACGGAACTCAGATCGTCGCCGGGGTCACACCGGGCAAAGGGGGCCAGCGGTTCGAGGAGCGCGTCCCCGTTTTCAATACCGTGGCCGAAGCGGCGTCGGCGACGGGCGCCAACACCGCGGTGATCTACGTGCCACCGGTCGGAGCGGCCGGTGCCATCTTCGAGGCGGCGGACGCAGGTATCGGGTTGATCGTGTGCATCACTGAGGGAGTGCCGGTGATGGACATGACCAAGGTCCTGCCCTACGTGCGGGAGCGTGGGGCCCGGCTCATCGGGCCGAACTGCCCCGGACTCATCTCGCCGGGGCAATCGAAGGTAGGCATCATTCCGGGCAACATCTGCTCGCCCGGGAAGGTGGGGCTCGTGTCACGAAGCGGCACCCTGACCTACGAGATCGTGAACCACCTCACCCGAAACGGCATCGGCCAGAGCAGCTGCGTGGGCATCGGTGGGGATCCCCTCAATGGGACCTCTTTCATCGATTGTCTCGGCGCATTTCAGGAAGACCCGGGCACGGAGCTGATCGTCCTGGTGGGTGAAATCGGCGGCACCGACGAGCAGAATGCCGCGCGCTTCATCCAGGAGCACGTCCGTAAGCCGGTCGTGGCGTTCATCGCCGGACGTACCGCGCCCCCCGGCCGGCGAATGGGCCATGCCGGAGCGATCATCTCCGGCTCGTCGGGAACGGCGGCGGAGAAGGTCGCGGCGTTCGAGGCCGCCAACGTGGTGGTCATGCAGCGCCCCGTCGATGTGGTCGAGCTGGTCCGGACCCGGCTCCAACGAGCTTGAAGCCGCCCTGGCGGCTGCGCGCGATTCAAGACGAAGAGACTGACTCATTCTCGAGGGAGGGAGAGTGGCCAAGATCCTTACGTTGGGTATGCTCAAGCCAGATGCCATCGAGAGTGGCAAGGCGGGGCTCATTCTGGCTCACATCCAGCGCGAGGGCTTCCTGGTACGTGCCGCCAGGCTGACTCGATTGACGAGAGCACAGGCCGAACGCTTTTACGAGGTCCACCGGGGACGTCCGTTCTACGACAGCCTGGTCGAGTTCATGATCTCGGGTCCGGTCCTGCCGATGGCGCTGGAGAGGGAAGACGCCGTGGCGCACTTCCGCGCTATTCTCGGGGCGACCGATCCCGCCGAAGCCGCCGCGGGAACGATCCGGAAACTGTACGCCGAATCGAAGGGGAAGAATGCCGTTCATGGATCGGACAGCGTGGAAAACGGGTCGCGGGAAGTGGGTTTCTTCTTCTCTGAAGGGGAACTGGCTGCGCTGTGGGGCTAGGTCGCTGACTTGACTCAAGTTGTTGTCACAATTAGGTTTTGGGGCTATGCTTCTGGTCGACATCCGGGAATTCGGTCACGGTCCAGTCCCGACCGTCGGCCAGCTTGGTCCCGAAGACCCGACCTTCGCAGGTCTCGAGTTGGGTCTCGATGGCCCGGTTGCGGTGGAGGGACGGCTCTCAAGGACCGGGGACGCGGAGTTCTTCTGGCAGGCCACCCTCCGGGGCCACCTGCGGGGAACCTGCCGCCGCTGCCTGACGGACGTCGTCTACCCCCTCGATACGGATATCGAGGTGCTGTTCAGCGCGGATCCGGAAGCGGCGGATGATCCGTCGGTCTATCCGCTTGCCACGCCCGTGACGCGCGTGGATGTTCGCCCCGCTGTCCGGGAGGAGGTGGCGCTGGCGGTGTCCAGCTACCCCTTGTGCCGTGAGGACTGTGCGGGCCTCTGCCCCCGATGTGGGGCAGATCTCAATGCCGGGCCGTGCCGCTGCACGGCCCCTTCCGACTGAGGGTTCTGATGGCCGTTCCTAAGCGCAAGCTCTCCAAGTCCCGCAAGCGGTTGCGGCGCGGGCATCACCGGGCGGCCTCGATGCCAGCTCAGGCCTGCCCGCGCTGCAGCTCCCCCAAGCTGCCGCATCGGGTGTGCCCGACGTGTGGCTATTACCGCGGCAAGAAGATGGTCGAGGTTGAGGACGCCTGAGCGTGATCCGCATCGCTCTCGACGCCATGGGCGGGGACCACGCCCCGCAGGCGGAGGTCGAGGGTGCGGTGCAGGCCCTGTCGGACCTCCCCCCGGGGTTTCTCATCCAGCTCGTGGGTCGGCGCACGGCCATTGAGGCCGAACTGGCGCGCTTCCCATCGGTCGATCGGGCGCGCATTGAAATCCACGATGCCCCTGACGTGATCCGGATGGACGAGAAGCCGCTGGCGGCTATCCGTCGGAAGCCGCATTCGAGCCTCGCCGTTGGCTTGGGCCTGCAGAAGGCCGGCAAGTCGGATGCACTGGTGTCCGCAGGGAACACCGGCGCGGTCCTGGTTGGCGCGACCCTGCTGCTCGGCCTCCACGACGGGGTCGAGCGCGCCACCGTCGCGACGCTCTTTCCCACCTCCGATCAGCCCGTCCTGGTTCTGGATGCCGGGGCTACGGTCGACTGCTCACCGCGGGAGCTGGTCGGATTTGCTTGGCTAGGCACGATCTACATGCAGGATGTCCTGGGCCGATCCAACCCCAAGATCGGGCTGTTGAACGTCGGCGAAGAGGACGAGAAGGGAAACGCGGCCACCAAGGAGGCACACGCGCTTCTGCGGCAGGCGAGCGGACTCCACTACGTGGGGAACATCGAGGGGCGCGACATCGTCGCCGGGCATCACAAGTATGGAATGGTTGACGTAGTCGTGGCCGATGGGTTCGTTGGCAATATCGTACTGAAATTCTACGAGTCCGTGGCGCGGCTCATCGTTCGGCTGGTCAAGAAGGAGGCCCCGACCGTGCTGCAGATGCCGGAGATCCAGCGGATCTTCAAACTGCTCGACTACGCCGAATATGGGGGGGCGCCGCTGCTCGGAGTGAAGGGCGTCGCGGTCATCTGCCACGGTTCCTCGACCCCGAACGCGTTCAAGAACGCCATTCGGGTCGCCGGCCAGGCGGTTACCGGAAACCTGAGCGCGCATATCGCGGCCCACTTCGCGCGGCGGGATTCGGAGTCCCAGGCCTGATGCAGCGGCCCCTTGCCCATATCGCCGGCCTGGGCGCCTTTGTGCCCGCCCAGGTGGTCACCAACCGGGACTTCGAGGCGCGCCTCGAGACCTCGGACCAATGGATCGTGGAGCGGACCGGAATCCGGGAACGGCGTTTCGCCGGCCCCGACGAGACCGTCGCAACGATGGCTCAGCACGCATCGATGACCGCGCTGCAACGCGCTGGTATCGCCGCTGCCGATCTTGATGCCGTCATCGTCGCCACCGCCACGCCCGATCATCCGCTGCCCTCCACCGCCTGCTACCTGCAGGCGGAGCTCGGGGCCGAGCGGGCGGCGGCGTTTGACATCGCCGCCGCCTGCTCCGGGTTCATTTACGGGCTGACGATCGGAGAGGGGCTGATCGCCAGCGGGCAGGTGCGAAACGCCTTGATCATCGGCGGGGAGAAGCTGACCTGCATCACCGACCAGGAAGACCGGTCGACCGCGATTCTGTTCGGAGACGGTGTCGGCGCGGCGGTGTTAGCCGCCGGAAGCCCGGGCGGGCGAGGGTTGCTCTCGTCGTTCATCAAGTCCGACGGCCGACTGGCTGAGCTGCTGTACATCCCGAGCGGTGGCGCCGCGGATCCGATCAGCGAGCGGATCCTCCAGGAGCGGAGTCACTACATGAAGATGGCGGGACGGGAGGTCTTCAAGCACGCCGTCCTCACCATGGCCGAGGCCTGCGATGAAGCCATTCGTCGCGCCGGAATCAGGTCGGACCAGGTGGACCTCCTCGTGCCGCATCAGGCGAACATCCGCATCATCGATGCGACCGCCAAGCACGCCGGCATTCCCCCGGAGAAGGTGGTCGTGACTGTGGACCGGTATGGCAACACGTCGGCCGCTTCCATCCCCATGGCATTGGCCGAGGCCGAAGCCTCCGGCCGGCTGCGACCGGGCATGGTTGTGCTTCTGGTTGCGTTCGGGGCGGGATTCACATGGGGCTCGGCGGTCCTCCGATGGTGACGGTCCTGCTCTGCCCTGGGCAGGGTGCGCAGAAAGTGGGGATGGGGAAGGACCTTGCGGACCGCTATCCGGCCGCCCGGGAGTGCTTTGACCGCATCGACGAGGCCCTCGGTGTCGCGTTGACCCGCATCATGTGGGAAGGCCCGGAGGGCGATCTGACCCAGACGCACAACACGCAGCCCGCGATCTTGGCGCACACGGCCGCCGTCTGGGCGGTGGTCCGCGACCGGCTCGGTGGGTCCGCGGCTGTCGCCCTCGGCCACAGCCTCGGCGAGTACAGCGCGTACGTGACTGCCGGGGCGCTCACGCCGGAGCAGGCGGCTCAACTGGTGCGCCGCCGCGGGGAACTCATGCACGAGGCCGGAACCCGGCGGCCTGGCTCGATGGCCGCGGTCCTGGGACTGGCGACCGAACAGGTCCTGGAGGCCTGCCGAGAGGCCTCGAGCGCAACAGAAGTGGTGGTGGGGGCGAACCTCAACGCACCGGACCAGACGGTCATTTCGGGCGACCCACCGGCCGTCGAGCGTGCCGGTCAGGGCTGTAAGGCGGCGGGGGCCAAGCGGGTGGTCCCGCTCAAGGTAAGTGGCGCGTTCCACTCGCCACTGATGGCGCCCGCGGTTCCCGGGCTGGAGGAGGCCATCACCGCCGCGCCGTTCGAGGAGCCTCGGGTTCCGGTCGTGGCCAACGCCACAGCAGAAGTTGTCCGCACCGCTGCCCGGGCCAGGCGACTGCTGGTGGAGCAGCTGACCGCGCCGGTGCGTTGGGTAGAGGGAATGCGCCGCGCGGCGGAGCTCGCCCCGGAGGCCACCTATGTGGAGTTGGGGCCGGGAGGCGTCCTGAGCGGCCTGGCGAAGCGCGTGGTGCCGAGGGCAGCCACCCTCCCCCTCGGCACCGCCGACGAGCTGGAGAGGTTTCTGTGCGCGTGATTGACCTGAGCGGACGAGGCGCGTTCGTCACCGGGGCCACGCGCGGGATCGGGCGGGCGGTGGCCGCGGCGCTGCTCGAGGCGGGAGCAAGGGTCGCCATCGTCGGTCGAGAAGCGGCTCGGGCCGAGGCCGCGGCCCGCGAATTAGGCGCGGGAGCGGTCGGCATCGGCTGTGATGTGACCGACGGGGCTCAGGTGGAGGCGGCGATCGCGCGGGCCGAGCAGGAGGCGGGGCCCGTGGATATCCTGGTCAACAATGCGGGGATTACCCGGGACAACCTCTTGCTCCGGATGTCGGAGCGCGAGTGGGACGAGGTCCTCGCCGCCAACCTCAAGGGAGCCTTTCATACTACCAAGGCCGTGCTCAAGGGGATGATGAAGCGAAAGGGCGGTCGCATCATCAACATTGCGAGCGTGGTGGGTCTGGCGGGGAACAAGGGCCAAGCCAACTACGCCGCGAGCAAGGCGGGCCTGATTGCCTTTACGAAATCGGTCGCCAAGGAGTATGGGAGCCGTGGGCTCCTGGTCAACGCGGTGGCGCCGGGCTTCATCGAGACGGACATGACCAGTGCCTTGCCCGAGGAGGCCCGGGCGGCCATGTTGGGCAGCATCGCACTGGGCCGGTTCGGGCGGCCGGAGGACGTGGCCGGCGCGGTGCTCTTTCTTGCCTCCGACTTCGCGCGGTACATTACCGGACAGGTACTCGTCGTGGATGGCGGACTCGCCATCTGACGGGTCGAACTCTCACCCCCTCTCGAGGAACGTCATGAGCAACGTTGAAGACCGGGTCAAGGACATCATCGTCGAGGAGCTCGGCGTCGAGCGCGAGAAGCTCACGAACGAGGCCAGCTTCATGGAGGATCTCGGCGCGGACAGCCTCGACACCGTCGAGCTCGTCATGGCATTCGAGAAGGAATTCGACATCGATATTCCCGACGAGGAAGCGGAAAAGCTCCGGACGGTCGGAGACGCCCTGAAGTACCTGCACGAAAAGCTCGGGAAGTAACTTGGTGCAGCGCGTTGTCGTCACCGGTGCCGGGCTGGTCACGCCGCTCGGCCCCGATGTCGAGTCGACCTGGGACGCCCTGCTCGCGGGGCGGTCGGGCGCCGGGCCGATCACCAAGTTCGATCCCACGCGACTCGGGGTCCGCTTCGCCTGCGAGGTCAAGGGCTTCAACCCGCTTCAGTACATGGATCGCAAGGAAGCCCGCCGATACGACCTCTTTGCGCAGTTCGCGCTCGGGGCCGCCCATCAGGCCGTGACGCAGGCCGGGCTCGAGGGCAGGTTTCCGGACCCGGACCGGACCGGCGTCGTCATCGGCAGCGGGATCGGGGGCATGCAGACCTACGAGGAGAACTGCGCCGCGTACATCCTCAAGGGCCCCGAACGAGTCTCTCCCTTCTTCGTACCGATGTACATCCCCGACATCGCGGCTGGACTCGTTTCCATCCGCTACGGCCTCCGGGGGCCGAACTTCGCGACGGTGTCGGCCTGTGCATCCTCGGCACACGCCATCGGGGAGTGCTACAAGATGATCCGGTACGGGTCGGCCGTCGCGATGGTGGCGGGAGGCGCCGAGGCGGCCATCACCGGCCTGACAGTCGCCGCCTTTGACAATATGAAAGCCCTGTCACGGCGAAACGACGCTCCGGAACAGGCCAGCCGCCCGTTCGACAAGGACCGTGACGGGTTTGTGCTGGGTGATGGTGGCGCCGTCGTCGTCCTCGAAAGCCTGGAGCATGCCACCAGGCGCGGCGCCACGATTCTGGGCGAGATCGTTGGCTACGGCATGAGTGGGGACGCCTATCACATTACCAGCCCGCCCGACGATGGCAATGGGGCGGCGCGCGCCATGCGCGCCTGCCTCGAGGACGGTGGGATCGCCGCTACCGACGTCGGCTATGTCAACGCTCACGGGACCTCTACTCCCCAGGGGGATGTGGCGGAAACCCGCGCCGTGAAGACTGTTTTCGGTAGCCACGCCAGGAAGCTGATCTTTGCTTCCACCAAGTCGATGACCGGCCACCTGCTGGGCGGCGCGGGTGCGCTCGAGTTCATCGTGTCGCTGCTGGCGGTCCGCACCGGGAAGATTCCCCCGACCATCAACCAGACCACGCCTGATCCCGAATGTGATCTTGACTGCGCGCCCAATCGCATGGTGGAGCGTCAGGTGACTACTGCTCTCTCGAACTCCTTTGGCTTCGGGGGGCATAACGTGACGCTCGCGGTCCGGCCGTTCACAGCCTGACCGGACCGCTCGAGCTGGCGCCGTCGAGCCGGACAGCCGGCCCAAGCCGGGGAGGGTGATATGGGGGCATGGCACCGCTTGGGCACTCGGGAGGAGGTGGCGCGGCAGGCTCCCCTTGCCGTCAAGCTCGATCGCCAGCAGATCGCGGTCTTCCTGCACGAGGGACAGTTCCGGGCCATTGCCAATCGCTGCAACCATCGGGGCGGCCCCCTCGTTGAGGGGAGGGTCCATGGCGAGTTTGTCATGTGTCCGTGGCACGCCTGGGAATACAGCCTGATCACCGGCAAGGGACCCGCGGGCTACGAGGAAGAGGCGATCCCGGTCTTTCGGGTCGAAGAGCGAGCCGATGGTGTGTACCTCGACTCGGAGCCGGTGACTCCGCGACGCTTGGTCCGCCACGCAGCACATCCCCTCACTGTCATTCACCCC
This sequence comes from Gemmatimonadales bacterium, assembly GCA_035501775.1. Classification (GTDB taxonomy): domain Bacteria; phylum Gemmatimonadota; class Gemmatimonadetes; order Gemmatimonadales; family GWC2-71-9; genus JADJOM01. The sequence continues at coordinate 112,083 of DATJVM010000078.1, forward strand.
AGGCCCCCGGGGGCGCCCCCCCGTCTGCTGGGCCTGTCTACCACGGGGATGGACGACGCCAACCCCCGGTTCTCGACCTCCGATTACCTGCTTGACGCGAGCTTGGCCCAGGCCCGGGAGCTCGGGGCCGAGACCAGGCTGGTCCGCCTCCGGGAGCTCCAGTTCCGGGCTTGCGAAGGCAATTATTCCAAGGCCGCGCACGCATGTACCTGGCCCTGCGCTATTACCGAACGCGATCCATCGGACATGCTGACGCCCGTCTACGAGGGGCTGGTCCAGTGGGGTGACGTCGTACTCATTGCCACCCCGATTCGATGGGGCCAGGCCTCCTCACTGTATTATCGCATGGCGGAACGACTGAACTGCATCCAGAATCAGATCACGATTCACAACCGCTGCCTGATCAACCGGAAAGTCGCCGGATTCATCATCACGGGCGGACAGGACAACGTTCAGGCGGTGGCGGGCCAGATGCTGACCTTCTGGGGGGAGTTGGGGTTCTTCTTTCCACAGTTCCCCTTCATTGCCCACTCGCGGGGGTGGGATGCCGAGGACATGGAAACCAATGTCCGCCAGGTGCGGGAGAGCGGGGCTCTGGCGATGGCCGCGGCCGAGCTCGCCGAACGCTGCCTGGATCTGTGGCGGATCCTCGACCATCACCAGAGCGAACTGCAGAAGCCGATGGAGCGCAGCGGGAGGAAGGCACAGCCCATTGCGGCACTGCCGATGATAGAGACCTGAGGCGATTCTAATCGTTGACACGCCGCGGGAGCTGGCCGTCCCCCGCCAGCGAGAGCAGCAGCGCGAGCGTGGGGGATGCCGGCTCCACCGTGTGGGGCGTGGCGTCCGTGAGATGCACAATCATCGCCGACAGGGCGTCGTACTGGTCGCCGGCCGCCAGCGCCTGAAAACGGGCCTCCTGGGCGGTCAGGGCAAATGAGCCTTGCTGATTCAGCAAGAGTGTGTAGAGGCCTTCGAGCGCATTGATCAGGGAATCCTCCCGGGCCACGACCCCCGGCGATTCTGCGCTACGCGAGCGGACGCGCCATTCCTCGAGGTCGGTCGGGGTCCACGCGCCAGTACGCTCTAGCATGGCCGCCGAGTCTTGATAGGCCGCCAGCACTCCCCGCTCCGCCTGCCGGTGGGCGGCAATCACGGGCTCGAACGCGAAAAGGGACTGCAGCGTGCCGCGGACCCGCTCCTCGGCGGACAGGCGGTCTGTATCCAGGAGGTCACGGAGGCCCAGGTCGCGTGCCTTGCGGGCCAGCCGGTGTGAGAGACTGTCGGTGGTTCGGGCCAGTCGGATCGCAAGATTCGCCGGCGAGTCATCCCAGGAGTGCACGCTGAGGGTCGCAAACGGGCTCGCCGTCCCGAGGCTCGTCATCTGGCGTGCGGTCGCCAGGGGGCTATCGCCCATGGGATCAGGGATGCCGCTCGGCATCAGAATCCAAGCCAGGCAGGCTACCAGGCCTAATCCGCCGGCCACGCCGGCCGCCGGGCCGATCCACTTCGGACGGCGACGCTCCGCGAGTTCGACGCCACTCTTGGACAGCATCTGATAGATGGGAACCGTCCCACCCTGGACCTTCTCCGGCGATGCGGCAAAGTCCAGCCGCTCCTGCTCGGTCATCGTCACCGTGTGGGCAGCCTGAGTCGACGCCCGCTCGAACACGGGGTGAACCGCGATGGGGAGCCACTGCTGGGCCTTGCCGTGATAAATCTCCGCGGTCTCGGAGACGAGCCCGCTCTGAATCCCGTGAGCGAGCTCCTCGACGGACCGGAAGAGGTACTCTTGGCCGGAGGCCAGGCGTATGTGGATCATCGCCGATCAGTATACCGTTGGCACGGGATGGCCGCGAGGACGCTTAATCTCATTCATGAACTTGCGGCGGCTCGCCGTGCCCCCAGTCGCGCAACAGACGGGGCAGGGTGATCGTCTCCGGGACCATTGATGAGTCGCGCCAGCTCTCGACAGTGGAGATGATGGACCGGCGCAGCACGGCGTACCGCCGTGCCGCCTCGGCATTGTCAAAGGCCACGGACCCGCGGTCGTACACGTATCGACCTTCCTGCGAACCCATAAGTCCGAACAGGCTGTCAGCATCCGAGAGCAGGGCGCGGGCTGCCTCCGCCCCGTCGGCGCGCTCGCGGAGCGATTCCCGGGGGGCTGGGCGGTAGGATTGCTCGAGCACGGTCTCCCTATCCTGGTAGTGGCGCACCGCCCTGCGGGCAGCCTCGATCAGCTGCCGGCCGGCGCGCACGCTCTCTGGGGCTGCAAACCGGCCCACGGCGAATACGTCCCGGAATTCGGCCAACGCGAGTTCCCGGTCCATCCTTGCCCAGGCGTCGGCGTACGCCTCGAAATAGCTCTCCGCTTGAGCCCGAGCCTGAAGGGTGGGGACATCCCCTTGGGGGCCGGCGGGGGCAGGCGCCCCAGACAATGCCCTCTGGATCGGAGCAGAGGTCATACCAGAGGTGGTTTCCAGAGCCGAAGGAGGGGCCTCGCCCGCGCGGGCTAGCAGGCTCCGTTTCAGGGAGCGGCTCCCCAGCGCCATCAGGAGAACCGTGCCCAGGGCCGCCGCAATGACAAGACCCGGCCCTAGCCACCCCTTGGAGATGTCGATTCCGAGGCTCCCCCAGTCCTGGGACGGATGGTCTTCAGCCAGGGACGCCTGCCAAGCGTGGACCTGACGGCTTAGAGGGCGGGGCTCGCGGCCCGGGTCGCGGAGGTTCTCGGCCCCCGGCAGCTCGGTTCCTCGCGATGCAGCCGGGGGATAATCCGGGTGGACGTGCACCGGGATCCAGCAGCCCCTGGCACTGTGGAAAACCTGAGCGTCCGGGCCCACCATCCCTGATCCGACCGCTCTGGCGAGCTCCTCGGCGTTTTTGAACACCGCGACCTCGCCGCCGCCCAACCGGACACGATACATCATTCCCGTCCCGATTTTGGGGACCGCTGGAGGCTTTTCAACGCTGCGTTTGCCGGATTATGCATTTCTGGGCGCAGCCTCGAAATCAGATTATATGCATTCTTGCATATCGTTACTGGTCTTAGACTTGATCTCGTGACTAGCTTCACAAGTCACTTGAGCTCAACCGCCTCGACGCGAGCCGACTCCAACACAAACCTTAGCCACGGATCGACAATGGACCGTGATCTGCGCACCTCGGTACATGATTCGGTTTCACGCCGGGAGTTCCTCGCCGTCGCCAGCCTGGGGGTGGCGAGCGCCATTCCAGGAGGGCGTGATCCAAGTCACAAGCTGCGTCTCTTTTCAACACAGCCATCTAGGCATGGCCACTTTGACGGGCTCTCGCTGCGGGAGCTCCGCACCGGCCTTGACGACGGGCGTTGGACTGCCCGCTCGCTGGTGGAAGCCTGCCTCACCCGGATCCACGACCTTGATCGGCACGGGCCCGAGCTCCGTCATATTCTGGAGACCAACCCGCAGGCCCTCGAGATCGCGGATCGACTCGACGGCGAGCTCCGAGGGGGACAGAGGCGGGGGGCCCTGCATGGAATCCCCATCCTCCTCAAGGACAACGTGGACACCGCCGACCAGATGTCGACCAGCGCTGGTTCCCTTGCTCTCGCCGGGTCCCGGGCTCCCAGCGACGCGTTCCTTGCCGAGCGCCTGCGGTCGGGGGGGGCCATTCTCCTTGCCAAGACGAGCATGAGCGAGTGGGCCAACTTCCGCTCCCCACGCTCCTCAAGCGGCTGGTGCAGTCGTGGAGGGCAGGGGAAGAACCCGTATGTGCTGGACCGGACCCCGTGCGGGTCGAGCTCCGGCACCGCCGGCGGTGTAGCAGCCGGCTATGCCCCCGCGGGGATCGGGACCGAGACCGACGGCTCCATTACCTGTCCCGCATCCGTGACCGGCCTGGTAGGTCTCAAGCCTACCGTCGGCCTGGTGAGTCGAAGCGGTATCATCCCGATATCAAGCAGTCAGGACACAGCAGGTCCGCTCTGCACCAGCGTCGAGGACGCCGCCATTCTCCTGTCGGCAATCGTTGGGGCCGATCCGAGGGACCCCAGCACCGCCGCGATACGGGTCGGGCCCGGGGTCGACTACACCAGGTTCCTCAATCCGAATGCGCTGAGCGGGAAACGGCTGGGCGTGCCCCGGAAGGTGTTCTCGGGGTACAATGACGAGACCGATCGCCTCTTTGGTGAGGCACTGGACGTCCTTCGGCGCCTCGGCGCCACCCTGATCGATCCCGCGGACCTGCCGCACGCTGACGACAACGGGGACGCGGAGACCGTGGTTCTCCAGTACGAGTTCAAAGCGGGCCTCAATGCCTACCTGGCGGCCCTGGGCCCGGAGGCGCCGGTTAGCACACTGGCCGACGTGATCGCCTTCAACGAGCGGGAGCGCGCCCGGGTGATGCCGTTCTTCGGGCAGGAGACGTTTATCAAGGCGGAGGCCAGGGGGCCACTCACGGATCTGGCCTACCGACGGGCCAAGGCCCGTTGCCTGAAGCTGTGGCGCACCGAGGGGATCGACGCCGTCATCTCGAAGCATCGCCTCGATGCGCTGGTGGCTCCCACCGGTAACCCCGCTTGGCCGATCGATTTGGTCAACGGCGACCACTTCACGGGCTCGGTCACAACCCCGGCCGCAGTCGCTGGGTATCCGCACATCACGGTCCCGGCCGGTTTCGCTTTCGGTCTCCCGGTAGGTTTGTCCTTCTTCGGTTCCGCCTGGAGCGAGCCGCTGATAATCGGCTTGGCATTCGCTTTCGAGCAGGCGACACGGCACCGACGCCCGCCGTCCTTCCTGACTACCGCCGATACGGGTCAGGCCACGGCCGGTGCCATGGGCGGGAGTCCCTGAGCATGCGCGCACCGTATTTGACGGCCGGATTCCTGATGGCTCTCACGGGGGGCCTTCGCGCGCAGACTCCCGATGGTGCGGATAGCTCCCCGCCGCCGCCCTACCGCAACCGACTGCTCGTGGTGCCCTACGTGAGCTATACGCCTCAGACGAGGGTGCAGTTCGGCATTGGGGGCGGATACCAGTTCAAGTGGCCTGGGGCAGGGAGAGACACGGCCACCCGCTCCTCCTACGTCGCGGAGAACGTGACCTACACGACGCGGGGGCAATGGACCACCACCGTCGCGGGGAGCGTCTATTCCCCTCGCAATCGCTGGTGGGCCGGCTTGACGGTTTCTCTGGGGTACTTTCCGGTTTTTTACTATGGCATTGGACCGACAACGACCGCGGCCGACACGAACCTGATGCAGGCGCACTTCATCCTGACGGACGCGATGGTGCTCCGGGCGGTCCGGGGGGCGCTCTCCGCCGGATTGCATTATCGGTTGAGCTCTTACTCTAGCATTGAGTGGCAATTCCCCGCGCGGATCTCCCCGACCCTTCCGGGGGGACGCGGCGGGGTCAGTTCGGGGATCGGGGCCACCCTCCAGCTGGATACCCGCAATTCCATTACGACACCCACCCGGGGACGCTACGTGCTGGTGGACGCCCTGACATATCCCGGGATGTTGGGCGGAGACTTCGGCTACTCCTCCCTCACCCTCGATGCCCGAGCCTATCTTCCCATCCGCCACGCGCGGGACGTCATCGCGGTCGCGGCCTTCGCCCAATTCAACTCACCCGACGTTCCGATCCAGTCGATGGCGATGCTGGGTGGCGATGTTACACAGCTTCTCATGCGGGGCATCTACCTGGGTCGCTTTCGTGACCGGCACGAGACGGTGTTGCAGGTCGACTATCGTGGCCACCTCGCGGGACGCTTTGGCTACGTGGTATTTGGGGCCACCGGCAACGTGTTCGGCTCGCCTGGGCACGGCCCGTTCGATGAATGGAAGGCCACCTACGGTGCAGGGCTTCGGTTCAACGTCAATCCCGCGGATCCGCTGAACGTCCGCGTCGACTACACGCTGAGCAGCTTCGGGTCCAGCGGGCTGAGCCTGGGGGCGACCGAGGCCTTCTAGAGTGGGGGCTGGCCCGGCGGGCCGCGGGGGAGCTAGATTCTCGTTGCCGTCAGTAAGTATATTTCCGGCAAGGACATACGATGTCGTGTACCCTTGACCCCAATCAGCTGCGCGATTCCGCGCTCAGGCCTGTCGCGGCCCGCGTGCTGAATGGAGAGCGTCTCGGCGCCGAAGATGCGCGCGCGCTCTACGCCACGAGCGACCTCATCGGGCTCGGTCGGCTCGCCGAGTACGCCAACTACCAGCGCAACGGTGATCGGGTCTTCTTCAGCGCCAATCAGCACATCAATCCCACGAACGTCTGCGTTCTGCGCAACACCTGCGTCTTCTGCTCCTTTGCCCGCCTGCCCAGGGAGGATGGAGCCTACACGCGCACTCTGGAAGAAGTCTTCGCCGAGGCGGAGCAGGCCCGTGGCGGCCCGACCCGCGAATTCCACATCGTGGGTGGCTTGCACCCCAAGTTGCGTCTTTCCTACTACACGGACCTGGTCCGCGGGCTCAAGGAGAGATTCCCGAGCGTGCACATCAAGGCGCTCACCGCCGTGGAGATCGCGCACCTCGCACGCATCGAGAAGACCAGCGTTCGCGAGGTCCTTCAGGCGCTCAAGGGGGCCGGCCTCACCAGTCTGCCGGGGGGCGGAGCCGAAGTATTCTCGACGGCCGTGCGGGCCACGATTGCCGAGCGCAAGCTCACCGGCGAGGAGTGGCTTGCCGTCCACCGGGAAGCCCATGGCCTCGGCATTCCTACGAACTGCACGATGCTCTACGGGCACGTGGAGACGGCGGACGATCGGATCGAGCACCTGGCTGCGTTGCGGGCGCTTCAGGACCAAACCGGCGGCTTCCTCACCTACATCCCGCTCGCATATCACCCGGATCACAACGAGCTTGGGGAGGAACTGGGCCGGGTGGGCACTGCTACCACGGCGTTTGAGGATCTCAAGAACATCGCCGTGGGCCGCCTCTTCCTCGACAACATCCCGCACGTGAAGACCCACTGGCCCATGGTGACGCCTTTTCTGTCCCAGATCGCCCTCAGCTTCGGCTGCGACGACGTCGAAGGGACCGTCGTGTTCGAGCGCATCTATCATGAGGCGGGGGCCACCACGGAGATGCACATGCAGTATTACGATCTCGTGGATCTGATCCGCGGCGCCGGAAGACAACCGGTCGAGCGGGACAGTTTGTACGCCGTGGTTCGGGACACCTTCGATGCGCCGGAGCCCCCGCCCGAGAGGGTGTCGGGAGCGCGGGCGCCGGTGGTACACGCCGCATGAGGCTCGGCCGAATTCCCTACATCAATTGCTACCCGGTCTACGGAGCCATCGATCGAGGCGTGGTGGAGGTTCCGGCAGCGCTCGTGTCGGCGACCGCCGCGGATCTGAACGATCTGCTGGCGGCCGGTGAACTCGACCTCAGCGTAGTATCGGCGGTCGAGTACGCCCGGAATGCCGCGGCCTACCATCTGCTGCCCGATCTCGCGATCAGTTGCGACGGCCCCGTCCACAGTGTCAAGCTATTCGCTCGGCGGCCGATCGAGGACCTCGAGGGAGCCACGGTTCTCCGAACCTCGTCCTCGCGGACTTCGCTTCTGCTCCTGGAATTGCTGTGCCGTCACCGCTGGCGCGTGACGCCTCGATTCGCGACGGTCCGGGCGGAGCCGGCCGACCTCGACGCCCTGGCCGCGTTCCCCCACGAGGCCGTCCTGGTCATTGGAGATGCGGCGCTGCTGCTGGCCGCCCGCGAGTCCTATCCGGTGCAGGTGGATCTGGGGAGAGCGTGGCATGAATGGACCGGGCTGCCGTTCGTCTTCGCGGTGTGGGCTGCACGCCGCGGCGCCGATGCGGTGCAGGTGCGCGAGGTTCACACTCGGTTGCTCGAGTCGCGGGCCTGGGGCCTCCAGCACCTCGATCTGCTGGCGGATCAGGCGTGGACGGTGACTGGGATTCCACGCCCGGTCTGCCGAGCGTACTTGGATGATCTCGACTATGGCTTTTCGTACCGGCATCTGGCCGGGCTCACCGACTTCTTCCGCCGGCTGGCTCAGGATGGGCTCGTCCCTGACGGAAGCCTGAGCTTCATCACGGCCGCCTGAAGCTGACCGGCCGGATTCCGGGAACCTGCGAATGGATTTCATTGATCGACAGTCCGGTGAGTTCCGCGACGCCCTGGCGCTCTACGAGCAGGGTACCTTGCTGGAGCTGGGGGAGCTGGCCGACCGGGTACGTTGGCAACGCCATCCGGAGCCGGTCGTCACCTACATCATCGACCGCAACATCAACTACACGAATGTCTGCGTCGCCGACTGCGGCTTCTGCGCCTTTTACCGGCGGCCCAAGCACGGGGAAGGTTACGTGCTCAGCTTCGAGCAGATCGGTCGCAAGATCGACGAGTGCCGGAGCCTGGGGGGTGTGCAGATCCTCATTCAGGGCGGGCACAATCCATACATCCCCTTCGACTGGTACCTCGAGCTGCTGCGGTACATCAAGGCCGAGCATCCCATCCATGTGCATGGCTTCTCACCGTCGGAGGTCGTGTTTTTTTCCGAGCGGTTCCGTATGCCGGTCGCCGAGGTGATCCGGCAGCTCCGGGAGGCGGGGCTGGACAGCATCCCGGGCGGGGGAGGGGAGATCCTGGTCGACCGCGTCCGGCAACGCGTGGCGCCGAAGAAGGCGCAGACCGACGAATGGCTCGGAGTGCAGGAGGAGGCGCACCGCCAGGGACTCCGCACCTCGGTGACCATGATGTACGGCCTTGGAGAGACGGCGGCGGATCGCATCGAGCATCTGTTCCGGGTGCGGGAGGTGCAGCGGCGCACCGGAGGATTCACGGCCTTCATCTGCTGGCCGCTGCAGCCCGAGGGCACCCCGGAAATGTCGCACGTCAAGAAACTGGATGCGATCACCTACCTGCGGACCCTGGCGATCGCGCGGATCATCCTGGACAACGTCCCGAACATCCAGTCGTCCTGGGTGACCATGGGCCACAAAGTGGGACAGGTTGCCCTCCGTTTCGGAGCCAACGATTATGGCAGCCTCATGATGGAGGAGAATGTCGTTTCCGCAGCCGGGACCACCTACCGCACCACCGTCGAGGAGATGGAGCGGATCATCCGGGACGCCGGGTTCACTCCGCGCCGACGGCGGCAGGACTACTCGGTGATCGAGGAGCCGACCACCGTTGCTGCCTGATGTTCCGCACCGGCATCGGGTTTGATTCCCACCGCTTCGTGGAAGGCCGGCCACTCGTGCTGGGCGGGCAGCGTATTCCCTTTCCCCGGGGACTGGCCGGTCACTCCGACGCCGATGCGATTGCCCACGCGCTGACGGATGCCATTCTGGGCGCGGCCGCCGCGGGCGACATCGGCCGCCTCTTTCCCGACTCCGAGGACGAGTGGAAGGACGCGGACTCGCTCGCGCTGCTGCGGCAGGCCTGCGAGCTGGTTCGTTACCGCGGATTCACCCCCCGGCAGGCGGACATCACCGTAATCCTCGAGGCTCCCCGGCTGGCTCCTTACTTCCCCTCAATGGCGGAGGCCCTGAGCAAGGCCTCCGGAATTCCGGTGGCCGCCCTGGGCCTGAAGGCGAAGACCAACGAAGGCATGGGATTCATCGGTCGGGGAGAGGGCCTCGCTGTGATTGCGGTGGCAGTCCTGGATGGGCCGTGATGGACGGTTTCGCCGCCTGGCTGACGGAACTGTCTCCCCTCACGGTGTATCTGATCGTCGGCCTCTCCGCCTTCATCGAGAACCTCTTTCCACCTATCCCATCGGACTTCCTCGTCGCCGTGGGCGGCTTCCTGGGCCAGCGCACGGCCGTCTCTCCTATCGTGGTTGCCCTGGTCGCATGGTCCGGCTACATGGCGGGCTCCTCGCTGCTGTACCTGGTGGCCCGCCGGTACGGGCGACGATTCGCCGGCAGCAGGTGGGGGCGGCGCATGCTTCCACCGCAGGCCATGATGGCGATCGAGCGCGGCTATCTGCGCTTCGGAATGGCTGGGGTGTTCTGGGGGCGCTTCCTGCCGGGGTTTCGGTCGTTCCTGGCTCCCTTCTGGGGCCTGGCGGGGCTTCCGCCCCTCAAGGGCTTGCTCCCGATGGCAGTCGCCTCGGCGCTCTGGTACGGTGGGCTGGCCTGGCTTGGGCTCGCGATCGGGGAGGAATGGCAGGTCATCACGCGCTTTCTGGGCAACCTGAATCGCACTCTGGGCGCCGTGGCCGTCATCGTGGCTGTGCTTCTGGGCTACTGGGTCTGGAGGCAGCGAAAGGGCACGGCGGCCCCGGCTCGCCTGTTGGGAGCTGTACGAATGGCGATGAGCCCGAGTGCGCCGGGCAACGCCCGTCCCGACCTGGCGGAGGTCGGCGCGGCTCAACTCCTGTACGAGCTCACGCGCAGCGATCCGGCCCTCGCGTTCGACGAACGCCGCGCCTTGGCCGAGTACTTTCGGACCGAATGGGGATTGACCGAGCTTGAGTCGGGAACGGAAGTGGATCTTCCCGCAGTCTCGGATACCGGCGAAGTGGCTCAAATCGTATCGGATCGCTACAGCGTTCCACAGCGGCGGGCGCTGGCGGGGCAACTGTTGCGCCTAGCGCAGAGCCAGGGCACGTTGAACCGGCATCAGGAGCGTCTCATGCAGCGGGTGGTCGAGTTGCTGGGTCTTTCCTCGGATGACGCGACGTTCGCTCGGGCCCCCCTGGCGTGAGTCACGCAGCGGCGACCGAGGCCTCGTTCTTCCTCGAGCGCTTCCGGGACTACCTGGTGCTCGAAGCCGGCCATAGCGCGAACACCGTGGACAGCTATCTTCGCGACCTGAGACGGTTCATGAAGTGGGCGGCCGACCGCGAGGCCACGGAGCCGGACATGGTTGGTCGCGGCGACCTCCGTCGGTTCATCTTCGCGCTCAAGGACCTTGGGTTGTCGCCGGCGACGATCCGCCGTCAAGTGTCGGCGCTCAGGACTTATTACGGCTTCCTCGTCGGGGAAGGACTCGTTGCCTCCGACCCCAGTGATCGACTGGAGACTCCCCGCCGCGGGCGCCGGCTCCCCGACACTCTGAGTGTCCAGGAAGTGGACCGGTTGATCGCCGCGCTGACGGCTGACCAGCCGCTGGCGTGGCGGGATCGGGCGCTGCTCGAGCTCGGGTACGGCGCCGGCCTGCGAGTTTCGGAGTTGTGTGGACTGACCCTCTCGAATCTTCTCCTCAACGAGGGGCTGGTGCGGGTGCTCGGCAAGGGCGCCAAGGAACGACTGGTACCTATCGGGCGGAGCGTCATCGGGGCGGTGTCGGTCTATCTGCATCAGATCCGCCCGAGCCTCGACCGAGGTCGATCGAGGGAGCGCGTGCTTCTCAATCGTCGGGGTGATCCGCTCTCTCGGGTCGGGGCGTGGGCGATCGTGAAGCGATGCGCCCGCTCCGCGGGAATCCGGAAGCGGGTGACGACTCACACTTTGCGCCACTCCTTCGCGACCCACCTGCTCGAAGGCGGGGCCGACCTGCGCGCCGTTCAGGAAATGCTGGGCCACGCGGACCTTTCAACCACCCAGATCTATACCCACGTGGATCGCGAGTACCTCAGGTCGGTTCATCGGCGCTTCCACCCCCGCGGCTGAGTCAGAACCCGCATGCGGCGGCTTGTGATCACCCCCCTCCTCCTCGCGGGCTGTGCCACCTACACCGCGCGCCCGCTGGAGACGGCCGACGCAGCCGCACGCTATCACGACCGCCGCGTCGATGCCCCAGCAGTGCGGGCGGCCCTGGACTCGCTTGGAGTACCATCCTCGGCTGAGGGGTGGCGGGACTGGGAGTTCGCGGAGGCGGCGTGGGTGATTCGGCCGGAACGCGCGCGGCTTGAGGCCCAGGTGCGCGCCGCGGAGGCGGTTTTGGTGACCGCGGGCGCGCGTCCCGATCCCGGCCTCGTGACGGAAACCGAGTATGCCTTCAGCGGGAGCGGAAGCGAATCACGCTGGGGGCCCGCGGTGAGCGGAGTGTTCACCGTGGAGCTCGGCGGGAAGCGAAGTGCGCGGATTGGCCGGGCCAACGCGGGTGTGCTGGTGGCGGTGGCGCAGGCCTCGAATGAGGCCTGGGCGGTTCGCTGGCGGGTGCGCGAGGCTCTGACGGAGCGGGAGGTGGCACGGCACCGCCTGGCGTCCGCTCAACAGGAATTCGCTCTGCTGGATTCGGAGCTGGTGGTCGTGCGCGCGCGCTACAGGGATGGGACGGTGTCACGAGTCGAGCTGGCCCGCGTGGAGGCCGATCGCCAGGACTGGCAGGCGGAAGTCGCAGCCCGTCGTCGGGACTTCGAGGGGCGCCGCGCCGCGCTCGCCGCGGCCATGGGCTTCTCTGCCTCTCAGGTCGATTCCATTCCCCTGGTGCGGAGCGACACCTCGTTCTGTGACCTTGCCGTGGCGACGGATTCTCTCGATGCCCTCGCCCTCCGATCGCGGCGCGAGCTTCTTGAGGTACTCGGGGAGTACCAGGTGGCCGAGGCGGAGGTGCGCCTCGCCGTGGCGGAGACGTGGCCGGACATCGCCCTCGGTCCCGGACTCTTCTATGACCGGGGCGTCGGGAAGTGGACGATCGGCTTCTCCTTACCATCGATCGCGCTGAATCGTCACAAGGGGCCGATCGGTGAGGCTGAAGCCCGGCGTGAAGTGGCGGCGCGCCGGGTGGCGGAGGTTCAGGAGATGATCCTCTCGAGTGTGGAGGTGGCCGAGGCGGGCTGCGTCGCGGCCCGCGAAGAGCGTGACTCGCTCAAGGTGTCGGGCGTTCGCACTCAGCTCGAGCTTCTCGACTCGGCCTACGCACGAGGAGAGATCGGGCAGCTCGATCTCGTCCTCGCGCGTCTCGACGTTGCCCGGGCAGCCGGCCACTTGGTGGATGCCGAGGATCGGTTGTGGCTGGCCGGGCTCGATCTGGAGCACGCGCTCGGGGTCTGGAGCGGCGCCCCTGCTTCGCGTCCTGAAAAGAGGGATCTGTGACTCGCCTCCAACGCGCCGTGGCCTCGCTGGGGTTCTGCGTGGTGCTGACGGCCTGCGCTGGGGGGCCGCAACCGGCGGATCAGAACAATGAGGAGGCCCCCGCCACGCTAGCGGCGCTTGGGAACGAGGCTGTGGTCAGCTTGGACACGGCCACCGTTCGAGAGATCGGGATTCGGACCCTGACGCTCTCCCGCGCCGTCCGCCCGGCCGAAGTGGAGTTGCCGGCTGAAATCGTGGAGGATCCCGGCGCTCGGACGACGGTGCGCGCGGGCGTGGGAGGCCGTCTGCGGCCGGCGGCCGGCGCCCATTGGCCACGAGTCGGAGAGCTGCTCGGGGCCGGTGCCCCCCTCGCACAGATCGGAGATGCGCTTCCTGTTGACGTGCCCCGAGGCGGCACCGTCGTTGGCCTGCAGGCTCAACCGGGAGAGTTGGTGCAACCCGGCCAGGCCCTGATCGACCTGATCGACTATTCCGCACCTCTCGCCCGAGTGACATGGTCGGGGCCGGCCGTCCCGCCGCCCCAGACACTGCCGCTGGCTCCCATGGGAGGCGGAGCGCGGGTGGATGGGCGTTTCCAAGGGCCGGCGCCGGACGCTGATCCGGTGACGGGCGGCGCGGCCTATCTGTACCGGATCCCGACAGGTGGGTCAACCCTGCGTCCCGGGACGGTCCTGCTGGCCTTTCTCCCCGACCCGGCGAGCCACGGCCCCGGCATCGAGGTCCCTGACCGTGCCGTCGTACAGTGGGATGCACTGGCCTGGGTCTACGTCGAGAGGGCCCCGGGCAAGTTCGTCCGGGTCAGAATCCCGACCAATCTCCCCATTCCGGGCGGCTGGCGAGTCGAGGAAGGCCTTCACCCCGGCGACCGCATCGTCGTGACCGGGGCGGGCCAACTCCTGTCCGAGGAGTTCAGGGCGCGCATCGTGGTGGGCGAGGAGGTCGGGGAGTGACCGACCGGGACCCCGTGTTGTGCTGAACGCGCTGGTCCGCTTCGCCGTCCGCCGCCCCGGCATCGTGATCGGTCTGGGGCTGACGCTCGTTCTCTACGGAACGGGGGTGGTGCTCCGGAGCCGGCTGGATGTCTTCCCCGAGTTTGCTCCTCCGCAGGTCTCCATTCAGACCGAGGCGCCGGGCTTCTCTCCGGAGCAGGTCGAGATCCTCGTCACCAAGCCCATCGAGGATGCGCTCAACGGCGCCAACGGCGTCACCGTCATCCGGTCCCAATCCATCCAGGGACTGTCGGTCATCACCGTCGTCCTGAACGACCGTGTCGAAGTCCGGGAGGCCCGCCAGCTCCTGGCGGAACGCCTGGGAGAGCTGGAGCGGCAACTCCCGACTTCGGTCGGTTCGCCGATCCTCTCTCCACTCACCTCCTCGTCGAGCACGGTGCTGATCGTGGGCTTCACGTCGTCGCGGAGGACGACGATGGAGCAGCGGACCTTCGTCGACTGGGTGGTGCGGCCGCGACTGCTGGCCACGCCCGGTGTCGCCAAGGTCGCGGTGTTTGGCGGGGAGGTGAGACAACTCCAGATTCTTCCCGACGCTGTGCGCCTCAGGGCCCGCGGCCTGTCCATTGAAGACGTCGTCGAAGCGGCGCGCCGGGCGACGAACATCCGGGGTGCGGGGGTGATCGACGATCCCAACCAGCGCCTCGTGGTCCGGACCGAGGGGCAGCTCCTTACCCCCGAGGCGCTCGGAGGCAGCGTGCTTCGGGCGTCCGGGGCGAGTGTGCTGCGCCTGCGGGATGTGGCAACAGTGCGGGAAGGCGCCGAAACGAAGTTCGGGGACGCTTCCATCAACGGGGGCCCGGGCATTGTGCTGGTCGTCTCCGGCCAGCTGGGTTCCAACACCAAGCAGGTCGCGGCAGCGGCCGAGGGCGTGCTCGCGGCGCTGGCACCAACGATCGCCGCCGAGGAGCTCACGCTCCACGCCGATCTCTTCCGGCCCTCGCAGTTCATCGACCTTGCCATCCACAACATCACTGTCGCGCTGCTCGTGGGCGGTGCGCTGGTCGCCGCGGTGCTGCTGCTCTTTCTCTTTGATCTCCGGGCTGCCGCCATCTCGCTGACCGCCATTCCCCTCTCCCTGCTCGCGGCCATCATCGCCCTGGACCAGCTCGGATTCAGCATCAACACGCTCACCCTCGGCGGATTGGCGATCGCCCTGGGCGAGGTGGTAGACGACGCGATCATCGACGTCGAGAACATTTCACGTCGATTGAGGGCGAACCGCGAGCTGCCTGCCCCGCGGTCGATCATGGACGTCGTCCAGGCGGCGTCCCTGGAGGTGCGGCACAGCGTCGTCTACGCGACCTTCGTGGTCGCGCTGGTGTTCGCTCCTGTACTCACCATGAGTGGTCTGCAGGGAGCCCTGTTCCGCCCGCTGGGCATTGCCTACATCTTCGCGACGCTGGCATCTCTGGTAGTGGCGCTGACTGTGACACCAGCGCTCACCCTGGTCCTCCTTGCTAACCGACGGGGGGCCGCACACGAATCGATCGTCCTGCGCTGGCTGCGCTCCTGGTTCGAGCACCTGTTGAGGCGCCTGCTCGGCCATCCAGGCGCGATCACACTCGCGACGGCGGGGGTCTGTGTTCTGGCGCTAGCTGTCATCCCCTTCTTCGGATCATCGTTCCTTCCCGAGTTCCGTGAAGGTCACTACGTGGTGCACATGGCCGCGGTGCCCGGTGCCTCACTAGAGGAGTCGGTTCGCCTGGGGCGGCTGGTGAGCCGTGCCATCGCGCGTGATCCGCGGGTGCACGCTATCGCGCAGCGGGTCGGGCGAGCCGAGCTCTCGGAGGACACCTGGGGGACGCATTACAGCGAGATCGAGGTGGAGCTGAACCCGGTCGAGGGTGAGGCGGCCCGGACGGTGGAAGACTCGCTTCGTGCCCACCTCGCCGGATTCCCCGGCGTCAGCTTCGCGATTCGCGGGTTTCTGAAGGAACGGATCGAAGAGACCCTGACCGGCTCGACGGCCGAAGTCGTGGTTCACATCTTCGGCGATGATCTGGACAGCCTGGACGTCGCCGCGCAACGGGTCGCCCGGATCGCGAGGGGAATACCGGGCGCGGCCGATGTGCAGTACGACCCGCCGCCCGTTGTGCCCGGTGTGACGATCCGCCTCCGCCCGGAGGTGCTCAGTCGGATCGGCTTGGCCGGCGACGACGTCCTCCGCGATGTCGAGACGGCGACCCGTGGCGCCCGAGTCGGGCAGGTCTATCAGGGAAGTCGCGCGACCGACGTCGTAGTGCTGCTCGATCCATCCGCCCGCACCCGGCCCGAGGATTTGCGACTTCTCCCACTCCGCACCGAGGCGGGCCG
>DATJVM010000079.1:0-19738 GCA_035501775.1 Gemmatimonadales bacterium
CGCCGGGGGCGGAGGCCGCATGACCACGCTGGCGCGGACCTATCACGGCGCCCAGGCGGCGGGGGGGCCGCTTATCTACCTCAGGGGAACGCCGGTCGTAGCCCAGGGAGAATGGGTGACCATCCGGGCGCCGGGCGAACCGCCCCGGCGCGGACAGGTGATCGACGCCGGCGAACAGGTCACCGTGGTGCAGGTGCTCGAGGAAACCGTGGGCCTGGCCCCGGCGAGAGCGGAAGTCACGCTAACCGGAGACACTCCAACGGCCGTGGTTGGCAGAGAGCTGCTGGGGCGGGTGTTCAACGGCATGGGGCACCCGCTCGACGATCTCCCGCCTCCGATCGGCGAGGCGCTTCATCCCATCTGGGCAGCGCCGCTCAACCCGGCGCGCCGCGCCCGCCCCGCCGACTTCATCGAAACGGGTCTCTCCGCCATCGACGGGCTCAACACCCTGGTCCGGGGCCAGAAGCTGCCCGTCTTTTCTGGTCCGGGCCTGCCCGGTCTGGAGGTGGCCTCGGCCATCGTGGAGGGCGCTCGCGCCCCCCGGGGCGAGCCGTTCGCGGTGGTCTTCGTCGGCATCGGCATCACCGCGCGGGAGACCCAGGGGTTCCTCGACCGGTTCAACCGGAGCGGCGCGGCCGAGCGCAGCGTGCTCTATCTCAACGAGACACGGGACCCGACGATCGAGCGACTGCTCGCGCCGCGGATCGCCCTGGCCGAGGCGGAGTTTCTCGCCTTCGAGGCCGGGATGCACGTGCTGGTAGTGATCGCCGACATGACACATTACTGCGAGGCGCTCCGGGAGATCGCCACCGCGCGGGAGGAGATCCCGGGCCGCCGCGGCTATCCGGGCTACATGTACACCGACCTGGCGAGTGTCTACGAACGCGCTGGGATTGTCGAGGGGCGCGCCGGCTCGGTCACGCAGATCCCGATCGTGACCATGCCGGACGATGACATCACCCACCCGATCCCCGACCTCACCGGCTACATCACCGAAGGCCAGGTGGTGCTGTCCCGCGAGCTGCATCGGCGCGGCATCTTCCCGCCGGTGGACGTGCTCCCCTCGCTGTCCCGCCTGATGAACGCGGGGATCGGCCGGGACAAGACGGTCCCCGAGCACCGGCCGTGGGCCGACCAGCTTTATGCCATCTACAGCCGCGGCCGGGAGGCGCGACTCATGGCGGCGATCGTGGGGGAGGCCGGTCTCACGGAGGCCGATCGCCGGGCGTTCAGCTTCGCGGACCGGTTCGAGGAGGAATTCGTCAGGCAGGGTTCTAAGCGTCGTACCCTGGGGGAGACCCTCGCCGCGGGCTGGCAGCTGTTGGAGACCGTCCCGCGCGAGGAACTGACCCGCCTCACCGATCAGGTCTGGGCGGCGCGGCCGGCGGCGGGCGCGTGAGCGTCGAGCGCCTGGCACCGACTCGGCTCAACCTGCTTCGGGCCGCGCGGCGACTGGACCGCGTCCGGAAGGGAGCCGGGCTCCTCAGGCGCAAGCGCGAGGCCCTGGTCACCGAGCTCTTCAAACTGGCCCGACCCGCGGCCGATGCGCGGCGACAGATCGACGAGGTTTCGCGGCGTGCCTACCCGCTTCTGCTCGAGGCACTCGCGCTTCACGGCCGGGCGGGGCTTCGGGCCCTGACCTGGCCGGAGCGCGACTTCCGGGTGGAGATGGTCTCGACTCAGGTGTGGGGGGTACCTATCGCGCGGATCACCGATCACTCCCAGCTGTTGCGGACGGTTGCCGCCCGGCAACTCGTGCCGGGAGCGATCGGCCCGAGCACGGCGCAGGCCGCGCGGGAGTTCGAGCGCCTCATCGGGCTGTTGCTGGACGCAGCGACCCGCGAGATGACGCTCCGCCGGTTGGGGGACGCCCTGTCTCAGACCTCGCGCCAGGTCCACACCCTGGAACGGCGAGTCGCGCCGGCATTGCTCGGCCAGATGAGCCTGGTGCGGCGGACCCTCGAGGAGCGGGAGCGGGAGGAGCACCTGCGGCTCCGCCACCTGGGGCGGCGGCGGGCAGCGGCGACGCCCGAGTAGGCCTGTAACGGTTTCGCAAAATCCTTGGTAGGCCTGCCGGGCAAGCCGCGTATGAACCCAAGATGGGGGCAAAGTGAAACAATCCTCACGCTTTTCTTGCTTGCGCCTCACCCGGGAACTGATATTCTAGTGGCGATTCTCAAACAAAATGGCCGTCTCTATGCACAGCTCGCCTCTGAAGACTCGCTCGGCGACCATGGTGTTGGCCCTAGCCTCCCTCGTGGCGGCGGTTGCCTGCACCGACACCGTGTACAAGGAACGCGCTCCGTTCAATCCGCCGCCGGACCCGGCGAGCGGATTCCTGGGCTACTACACGGTTGCCACCAAACAGACCACCTGCGGCAACTGCCACGCGGAAAAGCAGGGGGAGTGGCTCACGACCAAGCACTCGCACGCGTGGGCAGACCTGCAGAACTCGGGAGGAGCGCAGAGCTTTTGCACGCCCTGCCATTCCATAAGCGCCAATGGCAACGCGGACACTGGCGTCGTCGGCTATACCAAGACGCCGACTGCGGTGTACCAAGACGTGCAGTGCGAGAGCTGCCACGGACCGGGGGAGACCCACGTCTCGAGCCCGACGATCGCCAACCGGCCGCTGGCCCGGATTTCAGTCGCGGATACGACCAACAGCTGCGCAAGTTGCCATTCGGGTGCGCACGATCCCTTCTTCGAGGAGTGGTCGCAGTCGGGGCACGGGCAGTCCAACACGCTGTCGCCTCCGATCTCGAACATCGCGACCAACCAGTTGAACTCTTCCTGCGCCCCCTGCCATGAGGCCCGGACGGTCCTGGCCCTCTGGGGAGTGAGCACGAACTACGTCGAAGCCAACGACGTGATCACCGCCCAGAATGCCCTGCCGATCGTATGCGCGGTGTGCCACGACCCGCACGATTCGACGAACCCCGGCCAGCTCCGCTACCCCCTGGCAAACGTGGCGCTCACTGGCCAGCTCTGCATCAAGTGCCACTCGCGGCGCTTCGACGTCACCCTGACGGCTAACACGCCGCATGCGCCACAAGGGCCGGTGGTCCTTGGGTCCGCCGGATACTGGCCGCCCGGATATGACACGTCGTTCACATCGTCTTCGCATGGCGACCTGACCAAGAATCCGCGGTTGTGCGCTGGGTGTCACGTGAACTCGTACCAGTTCACGGACACGTTGACGAACACTACCAGCTTCTCGACCGGGCATCTGTTCCGCCCGATCCCGTGCCTGGTCAATGGCGCGCCGGTGTTCGATGACAGCTGCGCCTTTGACCTGCCGTCCCGCAGTTGGCAGGCCTGCACCAACGCCGCCTGCCACGCGACCGCGGCGCTGGCCCAGCAGGCATTCGCATCCGACACGGCCGCGATCGCCCTGCTCACCAACCAGCTCTGGGTCGATGCCAACGGGAACGGCAAGCTGGATCCCTTCCCGACGGACTCCGGGTATCTGGCCCAAGTCTCGACTCAGGTGAGTACGACAGACACGGTCCAAACCGTGGCGGACGGCGTGATGTTCAACGTGAACACCTTCGGCCTGCACCGCTACTCGAACGGTGACAATTCGATGGGCGTGCACAACCCGTTCCTCTACCAGGCAATCCTGGCAGCGAGCATCACCGCCATGAAGTCGACCTATGGCCTCTCGGCGCCGCCACCCAATGTCCAGGTGGTCATCGACCGTGCGCTCGCCCGCGTGGGCAAGAAGCCCCCGGTCGTGGTGAGCAGCCATTAGCACTAGCAGCACCTGCATGACTGATGCTACGATCCATGCCGGCCCCGGTGGGGGTGAACCCTCCCGGGGCCGACGTTCATGCCCTAACCCGGTTCCCGCAGCAGTCGATGCTCTTCTTGCCAGTCTTCGCGGACGATAGCGCCCTCGCCGCCCGCCCGGTGGCAGATTCGCTCGCGCACCCGGCGCCCGACCGGGTCACGCCCATCATTCAATGGCTGTTCCAGCAGGCCCCCTGGGTCATGTGGGGTGGGTTTGCGCTGGCTGTGCTGGTAGTCGGCTCCATCCTCTACTGGGGCTGGCCCCGGCGGCACCAGCTGATGCAGTGGGTGGCAAGTCGGAGCCGCGGCCTTCAGCTCACACTGCTTGGCATCGCGACGGTCGCCGTGCTGACGGCCGCTGCGGCGGGATACAAGAGCTACGAATTCGTGGAAACCGACAAACGGTTCTGCAACGGTTGCCACATCTTCGTAGGCAGCGGACAGCGGTTCGTCTTCGCGGATACTGGCAACTACACACTGGTTCCAAAGCTCGAGGGACCGCACGACAGCATCAGCTGCCACACCTGCCATCCGCTCAAGCCGATGAAGGAGGCAGTCAAGCTGCTCTTCTGGATGTCGGGGGTCCGAGGGAAGGAAATTCCGCCGCACGCCAAGGTGCCGGAGAAGATCTGCGAAAGCTGCCACGTGCGCGGAGCGGCGAAAGAAACCTGGCAGGCAATCGCCGCCACTGCGGGGCACCGGACGCACCTGGAGTCCGACTCGCTGAAGGGCAAGATCGAGTGCCTAACCTGCCATGCAAGGACAGCGCACCGCTTTCTTCCCGCGGATTCCACTTGCGTGCAATCGGGTTGCCATCTGACGCAGAACACGGAGATCAAGCTCGGCAAGATGGCGGGCCAAACCGACTTCCATTGCGTGCTTTGCCACAAATTCACCAAGCCGGTTCCCGCCCTTGCCACGCGAGACTCTGCCGCGGGTGCCTTGCGGCCGAGTCTCAAACAGTGCCTGTCCTGTCACAAGATGGAGGCCTTGGTTCCCGACTTCCCCGCCACCAAGGACCCGCACAGCGGCACCTGCGGGATGTGCCATAATCCGCATACCCAGATCAACAAGGGCGAAGCGGTGAAGTCCTGCACGGCTGCCGGTTGCCACGCGGACTGGCGGAAGGATCCGTTCCACACGGGTGCGGCGCATAGAAAGGTCGCGGAGCAGTGCACTCTCTGCCACGACCCGCATGCGGCGCGCGTGGATGAGAGCGATTGCGAAGGCTGTCACAATGCGGTTCGCTCCCGCTCCCACGGGGGCTTCCGCCCACCCCTGCCATTCGATACCACGAAGGCCCTGCAGCAATCGCAGGCCCCGGAGCGACCGAGCAAGGTCAAGGGTGATGCACCACCCGGGGATGATCCTCCAAGGCCGGTTTCAAGCAGCACCTCCGTCTTTCCCAGTGACTCCTTTCCTCATTCCCGACATAGACGCCTTGCCTGCCTGACCTGCCACCTCAGCAAGTCCGGGGCGAAGCTCACTTTTGAGCCGCCGCGAGGCTGCCAGATCTGTCATCACCAGCGGCCGGGACCGGACTCGGCGGTCTGCACCACCTGCCACGACCAGGATAGCCTGCCAGGCGTCGTAGCGGTTCCCGTCAGCATTGCGGCGGCCGGAAAGCCGGCTTTCGAACGCACCGTGGCCTTCCGCCATGAGGCGCACCACGATGTGGAGTGCACGGCGTGCCACGGCCAGCCGGTGACGATGGAGCCGTTCGATTCCGCCATCAGCTGCCACGGCTGCCACGACAAGCACCACGCCGCCAACCGCGACTGCGCCTCGTGTCACCGCACGGCGGAAGTCCGAACGCCCCACGAGATGCCGGTGCGCGCCCATGTCGCCTGCAATGCCTGCCATGCGACGGCCGTGATCGCGTCTCTGGTGCCCACCCGGTCGTTTTGCCTGGCCTGCCACGGCCCCGCGGTGGACCACTACACCAACCGACAGTGCGTGACTTGCCACCTGCAGTCGACGCCGGAGGCCTACCGGGCGCGACTGCTCCGAACCGGGTCGCCCGGATGAGGCGTTTGGCCCTTCTCGCGAGCCTCGTACTCGCCGGCCCCTCGCCGCTCGCGGGCCAGGACTACCTGCTTCGGCTGGATGCTCAGCTCCAGACTGCCTCCTATCGAGGGGTTGAGGAGGACAGCATTCCGGCCAGTCAGGTCGTGACCGGATCCACTGGCGGCCCTCAGACGCCGAGCGGGTTTGCCGTGACCTGCACGTCGGGCAGCTCGGAGTGCATCTACTTTCGACCGGGCGCTCAGATCCACAGTGGCCCCTTTGTCACGACCGCCGACCTCACGGCGTGGGGCTTCGGGGTCCGTGGCCTGAGCCTCCACGCCAACGCGCGTCTGGGCGTGGACCTCGGGACGGCCAACGCCTGGCCGGGAACTGAGCCGGCCGTGCAACTGCTGGAAGGCTACGCGGAGTATGCCGGCCAGCGTCTGGACGCCCGCTTGGGCCGCCAGGCAGAGCAGTCGCGGCTCGGCTATTACGGCTTCGACGGCGGGAGGATCTCCTATCGCCTGCCGCTCACCGGATTCAACGTCATCGGCTACCTGGGGTTGGGACTGGCGCAGGGTATCGCGCTACCGGTCACCAGCGGGGCTCTCAACCCGCTCGACAACTGGCAGCCGGAGGAGCGCCAGATCCTGGCCGGCGCGGCGCTCGAGTACGAGGGGAGCTTCCTCGATGTTCGCGCCGACTACGAACGCGAAGTGGACCGTCCGACTCACAACTTCGTGTCCGAGCGGGCCGCGCTCTCGGCCACGCTGCGGCCGATCCGCGGCTGGAGTCTCGTCGGTGGCGCCGATTACGACCTGGGCCGCGCTCAGTGGGGGAGTGCCGATCTGAGTCTGCGCCATACCGAGGCCTGGATCGGTGGCTCGGTAGGCGTTCGGCGCTACCAGCCTTATTTCGATTTGTGGACCATCTGGGGCGTCTTCAGCCCCGTCGGCTATTCGGCGACCAACGGCACCATCTGGGTAACCCCGGTCCACGGCCTGACCGTCCGGGCCGGGGGCGAGCGTTACTGGTACGCTGATGCGGGGGTCGTTACCCCCCTGGTGAGCAACACGACCGACGGCTGGCGCTGGAACGCAGGCGCGACATTGCTGGTGACGCGGGACTTTACCGTGGACGGCGGCTACCAGGCAGAGTTCGGCTCGGGGGCCGCTTCGCGTGGGTGGGATGGCAGCGCGAGTTGGCGGCCGGCTGGGCCGCTCACCCTTACCCTCTCTGGCGGCCAGGTGACGCGCCCCTTGGAGTTCCGCTACGACGCGGCCTCGGTCTACTGGTACGGCGTCTCGGCCGATGCCCGCGCGGGCGAGCGGCTACGCTTCCGATTCGGCCTCACGCGGTACGACGAGGACCGGAGCCGACCTGACGCCGCGGCCTTCGACTGGAACCAGATGCGCCTGCAGGCAGGGATCTCGTGGCTCTTCGGATCAAATGCCGACTTCCTGCCGCTGCCACCGGCCATCCCCCGGGAGGGACGGCGATGAAACCGGTCAGGCCCATCCTGGGGCTCGCGGCCGTCGTGCTTCTCGGCGCGGCAGGCGGCAGGCTTGGCCGCGGCCCGGGCGACCAGTTCGATCACGCCAAGCACGCGGCCTACTTCCCGGGCTGCGAGGGCTGCCACGCCGGCGTGCTCGACTCAATGAAGCCGATCTTCCCCCCAGCGGAGGTATGCACCGACTGTCACGACGGGACGGTCAAGAAGCGGGTTGAGTTCACGCCCCCTGCCCCCGGCATCTGGAACCTGCGCTTCACGCACGCCCGACATCTCGAGGAGGCCGGGAAAAAGCTCCCGGCCGATTCGATGCCGTACTGCACCGCTTGCCATACGCCGGCCGGCGGCACCTGGATGGAGGTCCGGCCGCCGATCCCCCAGCAGTGCTTCCAGTGCCACGGAATTCGGACCGCCCACTTTTCTGCACCCGACACGGCCTGCGGCATCTGCCACTACACGCTCGCTCAGGCCACCGAGCTCACCACGGAGCGCATTGCCCACTTTGACAAGCCCGCTTCGCACGAAGACAGCCTCTTCCCGACGGCCAAGGGGCACGGGGAAGCCGCCAAGCGGAGCATCGAGAGCTGCGCCGTCTGCCATGCCCGGGATTTCTGCGCCCAGTGCCATGTGAACGCGCCTGAGGTCAAGCCGATCCAGGCGCTCTCTCCCGATCCCCGCTCGCTCGCGCTCAAGGCGGAGGTCAAGGCGCCCGCCTCGCACAGTGACGCCAGGTTCCTCGCCATCCACAACGTCGCCGCCCGACGAGACATCTCCCGCTGCGCGTTCTGCCACACGCAGGAGAGTTGCGTCACCTGTCACCGGGCCCAGCCCGGGGTCGCGGCGGGGCTGCCCGTCGCGGGCCCTGGCCGGGCGATCGGCGTACAGATTCAGCGCAAGAAGCCGGCATCCCATGCCGCGGATTGGGCGGAGCATCATGCCCAGGTCGCCAGCGCGTCTCCCAAGGCCTGCACGGCGTGTCACACTCGCGACGAGTGCCTGCAATGCCACAGGCCCAGTGCCGGCGCCACCGGGACCTATCATCCCGCCGGCTGGCTCACCCGGCATCCCGCGGCAGCCTTTACGCGCCAGACCGACTGTTCACAGTGCCACAACACCGGAGCGTTCTGTACGTCGTGCCACAAGCAGGCCGGTCTGGTATCCCAAGGGCCGTTGGGTCCGGGAGGATACCACGACTCGAATCACAATTTCGCTCTGAATCATGGTCTCGCAGCGCGTCAGAACCTCGAGAGCTGCGTCGCCTGCCACTCGGAGCGGGACTGCCTGACCTGCCACTCGGCGCAGGGCGCCCGGCGCTTCGATCCGCATGGTCCGGGCTTCGACCCGAATCTCCTGAAGCAGCGCAATCCACAGACCTGTGAGGCCTGCCACGGGCCGAACATTCCGTGAGACAGCAGACCTAATCGACGCCAGGGGGCATGAGTCCGGGCATCAAGCCCAAGCGCGCGTCCAACAACGAAAGGGGTGAACCTCGCGCGTGAGGTTCACCCCCGATCTTCGTCCCCTTGCCGACCGGCCGTTCTGGCCCCGATAGCTCGGGTCAAGCGCGCCCTGGCGCGCGCTCGAATGCCGCCACCTTGGCGGGCTCTCCCGCTGCGGCGCCAACTGCCGCGGATGCCTCCCCGCCGCCGCTTCCCGGCAGAAGGCTGGCGCCCCCCGCCACCCCCAGGAGTGATGGTACGTTGAGCGAGTCGGCCAAGCCAGACGGCACGACCATGAGCGAGCCCCGCTTCACGATGCTCTCGTAGAGCATGTTCATCGCCCGAAGATTCATTGCCCCCGGTTGGTCCCGGTAGGCGTCGGCTGCCTCGACGAACTTGTGGGCGATCTCCGTCTCCGCGGTGCCCAGGATGATCCGGGCCTGGCGCTCCCGCTCGGCCTGTGCCTGCCTGGACATGGCATCCTCCAGCGCGGCGGGAATGATCACATCCCGGATCTCGACCGACTGCACATGGATTCCCCAGGTCGCCATCTTCTGCTCCAGAGCGAGCTTCAGCCCTTCGCCCAGCTCCACTCGGGACTGGATGAGTTCGGCCAGCTCATGCTTGCCGATGGCATCGCGCAGCGCCGTCTGCGCCGAGAGGACGACCGCCTCGTCGTAATCCTGCACTTCCAGCGCCGCCCGTTCCGCATCGCGCACGATCCAGAAGGCGATGGCGTCGACGTTCACCGGCACCGTATCGCGGGTGAGGCACGACTCGGCCCCGAAGGCCGTGGTCCTAATTCGTTGATCGATCGTGTAGGCTACCCGGTCCAAGATCGGCACGATGGCGAAATACCCCGGCCCCCGGAGGCCGCGATAGCGCCCGAGTCTGAGCAGGACCCCCTTTTCCCACTGGTCGGTGTACTTGATGGAGGAGGCGAGCAGGATTGCCAGTGCTACGCCCGCCACCGCCGCGATCGGGGGAGCGATCCCGGCGAGAAACAGCGCGCCGGCGAGGCCGGCTCCGCCGACGACCCCGGCCGTCAGCGCGGCGACCGAGTACCGGGTGTCGTTTGGCCTATGTGTGGTCATGTCTCTAACCTCGTGGAAGAAAGGTCGGCCGGCAGCCTGCCAGCGTTCGCATTACCGTGTCCGAACAGGTCGGACTTCCTCATATCGGGGACGGAAGGTGCGCGGTCGGATGACTCGCGATGACAACGGGGCTTCCAGGTTCGGACTGCGGACCTCGCCCAGTTCGATCGGCAGAGCGACGCGAACCAGGACGGTCAGGACGAACAGGCCGAGCGCCCAGATCCCCGCGGTCACGAGGAGTTCCACCCAGGTGGGGGTATACTCGACGATTTCACCCAGCGGCGATGGAATGAAGCCTGGGATCACCAGCCCGATTCCCTTTTCGATCCAGATCCCGACGAAGAGCGCCCCACAGGCCAGCATCAGTACCCGGGTGTTGCGACGCAGCGGGTGGATCATGAGAGTGAACGTCGCCAGGAGGTTCATCGCGATGCCCGTCCGGATCCACGGCACCAAGGCGTGATGCCCGGCGAGACCGAAGAAGAGGTATCTCGCGCTCGTGCTGTGGTGGGTCGGAGAGTAAAACTCGAAGATCACATCCGAGAGGAGCATCACGAGGTTCACCTGGGCCGCGACGGTCGTCACGGTGGCGAGCTTCGAGATCGCCGCGTCGGGAATCTCGTACCTGCTGGTCGTCTTGATGAAGCCGAGCAGGAGGATCATGAACGCGGGTCCCGCGGTGAACGCCGAGGCCAGAAAGCGCGGGCCGAGCAAGGCGGAGTTCCAGAAAGGGCGCGCCGGCAAGCCGGCGAAGAGAAACGCCGTGACGAGGTGAATGCTGACCGCCCAGACGACTGATACATAGATGAACGGGACGTACTTCTTCTTCGCCGGCTCGTGTCCGACGAAGTGGCTGTAGAGCACGTAGAACGGGATGGCAAGGTTCAGCACTAGATATCCATTCAGCATGATCACGTCCCACGCCAACATCGAACTGGGCCAGTTCAGCAGCCCGATCACCGGCGTGAGGCGCCACCACTTGAACGGCAACCCGGGACTGTTGGCCGTCACGAACGCCAGGCACATCACCAGGGCCGACACCGCCACTCCTTCGGCGATGAGCACCGCCCGGGAGAAATCGACATCGTGCAGCACGTAGGCTGGCAGCACCAGGATCACGGCCGCGGCCGCAACCCCAACCAG
This sequence comes from Gemmatimonadales bacterium, assembly GCA_035501775.1. GTDB lineage: Bacteria > Gemmatimonadota > Gemmatimonadetes > Gemmatimonadales > GWC2-71-9 > JADJOM01. The sequence goes on from DATJVM010000079.1 coordinate 10,986, forward strand.
AAAGGCCATGTTGGAGATGTAGAGTCCCCAGCTCACGTGGTCGTTCATTCCGGTGACGCCGAATCCTTGGGTGACCTGGACGTAGTACCCGTAGGCCCCGAGGAGCATGACCGCGGTCAGACTGCCCATCCAGAGGTGGTACCGGCGGTCACCGGAAGTGGCGGAGCGCAGCGCGCTCAGAAGAAAGGCTCGCAGGTACACGGTCGCCTCAGTCGGAGAAGTACCAGAACCTCGGTTCCGTCGCCAACTCTTCCTTCAAACGGAAAATGTGCTTGTTGGCAAGGACCCAGCGGATTTCGGAGTTGGGGTCAAGCAGGTTGCCGAAGACGCGCGCTCCCGTCGGGCAGGCTTCGGCGCAGGCCGGGAGGCGCCCCTTTCGGGTCCGATGAATGCAGAAAGTGCACTTCTCCATGCAGCCCTTATGACGGGCGCGATTCCCGAGATAGTGCTGGTCGGGGTTCACTTCCTCACGGGGGACTTCGGGTGCGTCCCAATTGAAGCGCCGAGCCCAGTAAGGGCAGGCCGCCATGCAGGCTCGACAGCCGACGCACCAGTCGTAATCGATGACCACGATGCCATCGGGCTCCTGCCAAGTGGCGCCGACCGGGCAGACCGGGACGCAGGGCGGATCTGCACACTGGAAGCACTGCGCCCCCAAATAGAAGTGTCCCGGAGTGGGTACCTCGTGCTGGTAGGTGGGATTGGCCTCGTCGAGGTCGACCACCCCGTTTTCCATTTCGAAGATCCGGATGTACTGCGTACCTGCACGCCGGTCCAGGTTGTTCTCGTTGATGCAGGCCTCGACGCAGTTCCGAAACCCCTGGCATTTCGAGATGTTGAAGGCGTAGCCAAAGAGGACTCCCGGCTGCGCACCGGTGGTGGCGATCGTGACGTCCTGATTGTCACGGAGCTTGGCGAGCCGTTCGAGCCGCTCAATCGTCTCCGCCCGCTCCTTCTCGGTCATGCGACGATAGTGCTTCTGCGTGAACTCCTCCCACTCGAGCAGACGGATCTCGCGCTCCTTCGGGGTCGCTGCGTTGAGCGGGGTGCAGGCGCTGAGCGCCGCCGCGCCCGCGGCCAACCCGCCCACCAGCAGGCCCAGCGCGCCCCGCCGGTCGACCGGCTTTTGCAGCAGCGTGCCATCGTCGGGGGATTCCGGCAGCTCGGCGGTGCGATCTCTGGTCATGGCGTGTGACTCCTGGCGCGCTCGAGTTGCGGCGCGCGGAAGGGGATCCGCGGCTGGATAGCGGGTCTGTGCGGATCATGGCAGGCCGTGCAGGCCAAGACCACGCGCCGCCCTTCCCATCCATCGAGCCGCTTCCCGTGGGCGCCGCCGGCCCAAGCCGCCACCTGCGCAAAGTGGCACTGGGCGCAGAGCTCGTAGACCTGGTCGAAGGTCGCGTGGTCACCGTTCTCGAGCGCGAGCAGCTCCACGTTGTCGGCGGCGTGGCAGGTAGCACACTTCGCCCCGGTCTGTTTAGGGTGCACTGGCCGGATGTTCTGATGCGCATCGGCGATTCGCTTCTCCCGCATGATTACCCGCCGGCCCTGGTGGCACGACGTGCAGGGGTACTGCTCGAGGGCCGCAGCACTGTTCCGAAGGGCGATCGTCAGGCTGATCGTTCCGAATCGGCGCGCCGGCCCGGAGTCCGCCGCCGCGGTGCGACGCGCCATCTCGAAGGGACGCCCCCCCGGACCCGTCCACCCCACGACCGGCACTGCCGGCACAGTCGCCAGCACGCCAGGCTGCAGCGCGGCGTTGCGGGCCGCCGTAGCGGAGTCGACAGGCACGAGGACAGTTCCAGGGGGTAGCTGGTCCCATCTCACCTGGTGGCCTTCGCGGCAGCCCGAGGACAGCCAGATCGTCAGGCAGGTGATCGTCGCCGCTGCCCAGAGACGCCTCACGGTGAGCCTCCAACAGTGGTGTCGAGCCCCGGGTGCCCGGCGAAGGCGACCACGTCGGCGCCTGCCGCGACGTGGCATTGGCGGCAGTCGGACCATTCCGCATGACTCGTCCGGATGTCCGCCACGGCCGCCTGCCCTGCGTGGCAGGCAACACACATCAGCCTGAACCGCGAGTCGTGGGGGATCGGGGGCGGATTCTGGCCAGGGGTGAGCTTAGCCAGCGGCGGCCAGTCCGTCGCAAGCCAGGGTAACCTCGCCTCCGCGCGTACGGGACCACCGGCGGGGCCGTGGCACTGGGTGCACCGGGTATTGGGATCGGCGTCGGGATCGGCGAATCCCAGGACGGAGTCCTCTCCGACGTGGCACTGGAGGCACATCCCCATGTCGGGATGCGAGGTCAGGGGCACGTAGGCGGCGAATCGCAAGGAGTAACCTCCCCGCTCATGGCACTGCTTGCAGGCATCGGTCCGGTACTCGTCCGGGCTGAGGCCGTGCGGAATCCGAGGCGGAGCTCCTGGATAGGCTCGAAGAAAGCGGAAAAGCGCCCAGGTGCGGGGATGCGCCGCGCGGTCCCGCGGCGCGTCAGGCTCGATCGGGAGCATATCCGGACGGAGCCGGAACACTTGAGCCTCCGCCGGAATCGGTTCGGCAGGAGATCGGACCAGCCGGATGAGGAGGGGCGCCAGATCTGGCCTCGGCGGGGGGGGCACGCGCTTCAGCGCGATCACCATCGCGGCGACGGCCGTGACGGCCGAGGCCGCCAGGTACAGCCGGAGCGCGATGCGCCCCCATTTCGTCTCTCTGGCGCTCATGCCCCGCTCGGCGGTGACAGCCGCTCCACGCGCACGGCACACTTGCTGGCATCGGGCTGCCGGGAGAGTGGGCAGCAGGCGTCCAGGGTGAGCATGTTGACCGGGCGCGCCTCGTCGAAGTAGGGGGCGAAGAGTTGCCCGCGTGGCGGCTGAGATCGGTATTCGATTCGAGCCTCGATCTCAAGCGATCCCCGGCGGCTCACGAGGCGGACCAGTTCCCGGTTGCGGATGCCTAGTTCGCGCGCATCCTCGCGATTGAGTTCCACGTAGGAATGCGGTAGCGCGTGGTGGAGCGCAGGGATGCGCTGCGTCATCGAGCCTGCACCCCACTGCTCCAGCACCGCGCCGGTGGTGAGCCAGAAGGGGTACCGCCCGTCCGGTGCCTCTGCCGGAGGCTCATAGGGCCGGAGCCAGATCCAGGCCCGATGATCCGTGTGGCCGTAAAAGTCGAACCCGCCCCGGCTTGGATCGGCCGCGGGATCGTGCTCAGTGTTGTAGCGCCAGCCGGTCTCCCGGCCACCCGGGTAGGGCCACCGAATCCCGGCCTGCCGCCGCAGCGACGCAATCGATGGGAGTGCGTCCCGCGGCTCGGCATGGAATCGCCGGTACTCCTCCCAGAGCTGCTCGACGTGCGTCGCGGCCTCGTAGGGGAACAGCTTGCCGAGCCCCAGGCGACGAGCCACCTCGATCAGCTGCCAGGCATCGCCGGCCGCATCGCCCGGCGGGGACAGCATGCGCTCGAAGTGCTGCACCCGACGCTCGACGTTCGCATAGAGACCCTCCCGCTCGAGCCACATGGCGGTGGGAAGGATCACGTCGGCCTGCTCCGTCGTAGGAGTGGGATAAGCCTCGGAGACGACGACGAAACAGCCACCCTCGGCCGCGGCGCGGCGATAGCGATCGAGATTCGGCAGGCTGACCATGGGGTCGGTCCCCATGATCCAGAGAAACCGGATGTCGCCCCGTTCGACCCGGCGGAACATTGAAAGTCCCGGCGCGGCGGGCCGGGGGTCGAGCGTGCCAATAGGCACACCCCAGATGTGCGCGGCCCGCCGCCGGTCCGCCTCGTCTTGGACCACGCCGGCAGGCAGGGTGTCCGTCAGGCTGCCCGCATCGTGCACGGCCGCCCCACCGCTCGGCTGCCCCGTGGTACAGAACGGGCTGTTCCCCGGTGAGCCTACCTTGCCAACCAGCAGGTGAATGTTGTAGAGAAGGTTGTTCACCCAGGTGCCGCGGACATCCTGGTTCAAGTTCCGGCCCCAGATCGACATCACTTTGCGAGCCGGGTCGGCGTAGACCGACGCCAGCCAGCGGATGCTGGCGGCCGAGAGGCCTGACAGCTGCTGAGCGCGCTCCGGCTGGTAAGCATCGAGGAACGCCACGTATTCATTCCACGTGGCATCGCTGACGGCCTCCGTCAGGCCGCTGTCGGTGAGACCGTAGCCGATATTCGTCGCACCGCGCTTGAAGGCGACGTGCTGATCAACGAATTCGTGGTGAACCCAGTTCCTGGCCACGATCTCCTGGCAGATCGCGTTGGCTATCGCCAGAGCCGCATGCGGCACGTGCAACAGCGTGCGGTCCGACGCGTAACTGGTCCGCGTGGTCCGGCAGGACACGTCGAGGATCTGCACGGCAGGGTTCAGCCGCTTGCGGTCCAGGATCCGGGAGAACAGGACCGGGTCGGTTTCGGCCAAGTTGATGTCCCACAGCACGAAGACGTCAGCGTGATCGATGTCTTCGTACCCGCCGATCGCCCCATCGAGGCCGAAGCTGGTCTGGAGACCGGCCATGGCGCTGGCGGCGTAGAGGCGAGTGCTGGTCTCGATGTTGTTCGTGCCGAGCCCGCCCTTGAACAGCTTTGAAGCGACGTAGGCGTCCGTGATGGACCATTGCGACGATCCGTACAGCGCGACGCTGTCCTTCCCGTACCGGCGACCGGTGTCGCGCAGCCGGCTCGCCACCAGGTCAAGCGCCTCGGCGAGGGGCACCTCCACGAGGGAGCCACCCCGCCGAACGCGGGCGCGGGTGATCCGGTCCGTCCCGTACAGCGCTTGCACCGAGAAATAGCCCTTCGCACACGCCGAACCCTGGCCCACGGGGGAATCGGGATCGCCCTTCACGGCGACGGCCCGGCCGTTCTCGACCGCGATCAGCAATCCGCAGCCGACGCCGCAAAAGCGACAGGGGGCCGGCTTCCATGCCCGATCCGTCGACTGCTTGGCGGAAGGCCCGAGGATGCTGGCCGCGAGCGGCGCCCTCGGCACCATGGCGGAGGCGGCCGTCGCCGCCGACAACGCTCCGACTCGCTTCAGGAAAGTGCGGCGGTCGACTCGCTTCATGGGACCCGGGAGGCAAACAAGCATGACCACCTGAGATGGCCGCAGCGAGCTACCCCGCCCGGCGGGTCTCCTCCCAACGGTGAGGCTGGCGTCTTCAAGCTCGTTGTGGGCGAGAGCATCGTCCCCTCTCGTCGAAGCACATCAACCACCTCACAGAGGGCGGCCAAGGAGAGATGCCACCCCGCAAGGACCAAACACCCTCTGCAGTTCCTGCTCCGGGCGCGAGGCCAGAGATCCCCGCCCTCGTGCCCAAGGATCAAACGACGGCGCTGAAAGGACGCGGAACGGCAGATGAAGCTTCCCTCATCTCAACAGGGACTTCCCAGCGTAGAAGCGGTGGGACTGGCCACCGCAGTCGATCAACGAGCGATCACCCGGGGCCAAAACGCGAAGGGGTGGGTCGCTGGCGCGCCCCACCCCTCGTCTGCGTGCAGCCAACCTCGACCTAGACCCGCTTGCCTTCCTTGTATTCGCCCGTATACCGGGAGCCGCACTTGGCGAGCAGCGTCGTCGCATGGAACACGCCGTCCCGCTGCAGCCTGCCCTCGACCACGACCTCGATGTCCTTTTGGTCGGTGAAGGTGTCGGGAGCAAGCCCGTGGTAGGTCACAGGGTAGGTCTGCGCGCCGTCGCTCACTTTGAAGTTGATCGTCTGTGAGGCCACATCCCGCGTGACCGAGCCGGGAACCACCTTCGCCTCCATTTTGAGCCCGGTGTTGTAGAGACTGGGATCCTGCGCGACGCGCTCTGCCAGCTCGGAAGGTTTGAGGGAATACTGCCCGAACTGCTTGAAGCCCTGGGCCATGAGGAGGGAGACTCCCCCCACGATGATCGCGGCACCGATCAGAAACTTGTGTCCGGCTTTCATTCGATCCTCCAGGCGTAACCCGGGATCAAATATACGGCCTCAGGCGACTTCGCGCGCCTCTGCCCTGGCTGTCGCGCTCAGGTCCGTCCGCCCCAGTTGGACCCCGATGGAGGTGAGGAACGCATTGGGCGACGTGCCTCCCGCGAAGATCCAGACGTAGTCGTTCGGCAACTCCCGCTCCCCACCCGCTACCTCCAACACCACCGAGTTGGGCCGGATCTCGGTCGGCTGGGAGTTGAAGATCACCTGCACCTTGCCGCTCCGCATGCACTCCCGAATCCGCTGGTTGTTCCGCTCCTTGAGCCGGCTGAAGACATCCTTACGGTAGGAGAGCGTCACCTTGTTGCCCTTCTGGTACGCGAGACCCATCGCCGCCTCGACCGCGCTGTCCCCTCCCCCGACTACCAGAATTCGCTTGCCGGTATACGCCTCGGCCTCGATCAAGCTGTACATCACCTTGGGGAGGTCTTCACCCGGGATATCGAGCTTCCGCGGGGAGCCGCGGCGGCCGATGGCCAGGACCACGGTCAGAGCCCGATATTTCGCCTTGGAGGTCTCGACCGTGAACGCGCCATCCGGCTCCCGTCGGATCTGCTCGACGCGCTCCTGCTCACGGATCTTGAGCCCCGCCTTGGTGGCCGCCTTCTTCCAGAACGTCATCAGCTCTTCCTTACCGATCTCCAGTTTCTTGAACTTTCCGTACAACGGAAACTCCACCGGACTCGTCATCACCAGCTTCTGACGCGGATACTTGGCCACCGTTCCGCCGAACTCCTCGGCCTCGATGGTGATGCATGACAAGCCCTTCTCGATCGCCCGCAGAGACGCGGATAAACCGGCCGGCCCGGCTCCGACGACGGCCACATCCAGTATCTCGCCCACCCGCCGTCGGCGCAGCGCCCCGACCCGGCTCGCGATGTGGTCGATGCATTCGCGGCCCTGGTTGACTGCGTTCTTGATCAACGCCAGTCCGCCCAATTCTCCAGCGATGAACAGATTCTCGAGGCTGGTCTCGTACTCCGGCGAGAGCTGCGGCATGTCGGCGGTCATGCTGGGGGGCGCCATGACAATCTCGATCGCGCCGACCGGGCACGCCTCGGCACACAGTCCGTGGCCGATACAGCGGGGACCATTCACCAGGGCCGCCTTCCCCCCCAGCACCGCCAGCACGTCTCCCTCCGGGCAGGCAGTCACGCAGGCGCCGCACCCGATGCACCAGGTTACGTCGATGTGGGGATGCTGGGCCCGCGCCCCCTCGGAGCCCAGCCCCGCGCGCTCCGCGTTCTCCTTGGCCACCCGTTCCTTCTGGGCGTGGCGAAAGACATGGGAGACAACGGCCAGCAGCAGCAGCAGTCCGAAGGCCAGGTAGATCAGCATATGCGCAAGGTGACGAAATTCATGAAACGCAATACACCACTTGAACTTGCAATGTACAGGATCATCGACTGAGAGAGGTGACTCGAGTCACGGAGGCTGCTGCCGCTATCTCATCAATTAGCACACGGCAGCCGAGAGTGACCCTTGTACCTTTAGCGCCTCGCATGGTTTGTGCCCGGTTATGGGCCGCCAGCAGCCAACGCGTTCTCCAAGATCACAGGACCCGTATCAGCAATGCGCCCCTTCAACCTCGCGGCGTCGGGCCCGGCCTCTGCCCCCAAGCCGGTCGCACGCACATCTGAGCCTCGCCCTCTGCCCGGTGCGCCCAGACCGTCGGGGCCCGCCGCCCAGACTGACAAGACCAAGCCGGCTCGAGCCGGAGAGTCCCTGACGCCGGTCTTTGTCGTCATCGGGCTCATGCTCCTGGGCAGCGCGCTGGGGGCGTCGTACTACCTCGCTCCGCCCGAGGAGCGGGTCCGCTCCCCGCTCCACCCGTGGCTCCGCCCATCCGGTTATGTCGGCCAGTCCGCCGGCATCGCGACGCTGCTCATCTTCGTCTTTCTCTGGCTCTATCCGCTCCGCAAGAAGTACCGCTGGCTGGCCTGGACCGGGCGGATGTCCGCGTGGCTCGACGTCCATGTCTCCCTGGCTCTGCTCATTCCGGTTCTCTGTGCGATCCACGCGGCTTGGCGCTTCGACGGACTCATCGGCCTCGGCTATTGGTCCATGATGGTGGTCTGTGCCAGCGGCATCGTCGGCCGGTACCTGTACGTGCACATCCCCCGAAGCGCGAGTGGCCTCGAGCTCAGTGCCGAGGAGATCGCCGCCGAACGCCGTCAGCTGCTGGCGGAGGTGATCCGGACCTCCGGCATTCCGGCCGCTCAGGTGGAGTCGATTCTTCGGTCGGACCCCACCCCGCTGGAAGGGGTCGGCCTCCTGAAAGCCCTCTGGCTGACAGTCCAGGATGACCTGGCGCGCCGCCAGGCCGCCCGGGCGCTGCGCCGCATCTGTCGCGGTCGGCACGGCAGTGGTGCCACCCTCGATCGCCGGATGGTCCGCCAGGTAGTGAGGCTCGGTACGCGGGAAATGGCCCTGACCCAACAGGCCCGCCTGCTCACGGCGACCCGGTCCATCTTCCGCTTCTGGCACGTGGCACACCGTCCCTTTGCCCTGGCTGCGTTGGTGGCGGTGCTGGTGCATGTCGGGGTTGTGGTCGCCATGGGAGCCACCTGGTTCTGGTGATGGGGCGACGGGCACGGGGGCTGGCGGTTGGGCTCGTGGTAGTCGCCGGCCTCGTAGCAGGGGAAGGCAGACCGCTGGCCGCCCAGGTCTCTCCCGGCCCGCTCGCGCGGGCGCACAGCGAGCTCGAGGGCACGCTCAAGTGCACTACCTGCCATGGGGGCGGCAAGGAGGCGATGCCGGCGCGGTGCATGGCCTGCCACAAGGACA
>DATJVM010000080.1:0-3727 GCA_035501775.1 Gemmatimonadales bacterium
TGCTGCGGGGTGTACCCGGTCATGATCTGGGCGTACTCCTCATAGACCGGCTGCCGCCCAACTTCGCCGGTGAACGTGCTGATGTAGTCGGCGACGAACCCATCCATGGCCGGAACCGCGCCCGCCGGCGGCGCGTTCCACGGCGCGGTCACACCCTCGCCGATCTTGAACCGGTTGTGCTCATCGATCGCGCCGAACAGCTGGGTATTGGTGTGGTACCACTCCTCACCCGAGTCCGGGTTGGGCGAGTCCATGTCGGTAGTGACGCCGTAGGGCACCACCTTGCGGTCGGCGCCGTGCTCGGCCCATCCGGGGATCGGGTTGCTCAGCTCCTTCCCGATGACACCCTCAAACGCCTTGCCATCCCCCGGCCCGTAGAGGCGGCCCAGCACGTTGTCCAGCGACCGGTTCTCAAACAGCACCACCACCACATGATCGAGCGCATTGGCGCGGGTAGCTGAGCCAGGCATGCCAGCCTCCACTCGTCTGAGGACGTTCCGGGCGTGTCTGTCCCCGCCAGGAACCGACACACCACCAGTGTCATCCCACCCCATGAGCGGCTGCCGCTACCTCCCCCCGAACGGGTGATGGGCCTGACCCGCGCTCCGGCAAGCTCGGGATCTCCGGGCGAAGAACCCCGGAGACCACCGCGGTGTACGCGCGAGTCCCGGACGGGGCGCTGCTGACCGCTGTGCGGGCCACGAGCGGGCGGCGACCATGACGCGATGACGCCGGAAGTTCATCCGGTTGAGTGTCGGGCCTGCTCCAGGTTCGACTGGTGAGGGCCGGAGAGCCAGTCTTGACCCAGGCGCGCGTCGGCCGGTTCCTCTCCTCGCCGCAGCGCGTCGATGTAGGCACGATCGGCGGCCAGGCGGGCCGCCACCTCGCGACCCTCGGCAACGGCACCGTGACCGGGGACCAGGACATCGACGCGCCTGGCGGCCTCACCCAGCCGGTCGAGTGCCGTCTCGTAGGCGCCCACCTGATCGGGGCGGCGAGGGTCGAGGAGCGGGATCAAGACGTCGGAGAGCATGTCGCCGGCGAGCAGGACGCCACGGTCCGCGAGGAGGACCGCGGCGTGGCCGATGGCGTGCGCCTGATGCTCGACGATCTCGCCCGGGACGGGCCCGCCGTCCGCGGGCAGCGGGGTGACGAGCCCGATCAGCTCAAGAGGGATGCCCGAGGCGCTCTCCGCCGCCATTGCCTGCGCCCGCTCCCGGGCCTCACTGGCAGTGTGGGCGCCGGCGGGGGTGGCGTAGCGCGGCGCGTCGCCGAACCGGGGATGCCAGAGCAGGTGGTCCCAGTGGGGATGGGTGGAGAACCCGGCGACCACCGGAAGGCCGAGCCGGTCCAGGTCATCGGCGAGCTGGTTCAGATCGGAACCATCGATGCCGGGATCGACCAGGATCAGCCCATCCTCCCCGCGCACCGCGATGGCATTGCTCCAGACCCACGCGCTCTGCCGGACCCAGACGCCGTCGGCCACCTGATTCAGCATGGTGTTCATGATTCCCTCCTCGCCCGCCGCACCGTCACCGGCTCGGCCAGTGGTTCTACCCGAGCGCGAGCATCGCCTCGGCGACCTCGCCGGCCGCGGCATCGGGGATCGCAGTGGCGGCCTCCTCGAGGACGAGCAACCGCGCCCCGGGGACCTCGCGCGCGATCGCCTCCCCGTTACCGACCGGGAAGAACGAGTCGCGGCGGCCGTGGACGACGAGCGTGGGGACCCCGATCTCGGGCAGGCGCTGGCGCCAGCGGGGTTTGCAGTTGAGCTTGGCGAAGACCATGCCGAGCTGGTTGGCCATCTGGATCGGGGGTGCGGTGCCGGGCGTGCGGTCCCAGATGCGCGCGGCGATCGCGCGTGCGGCGACGGGGTCGTCGCCGAGGATCTCCGCGCCGGCGGCGGCGAACTCTGCCACCGCCTCGCGGTCGGTCCAGTCGGGCATCGGACGCGTGAACAGGCGCTTCATCGTCGCCTTGTCGTGGTCGGGGAGGTCAGCGTCGGGCTTGCCGGGCGCGACCGCGCGGGTGCCGGCCAGGGTGAGCGCCGAGAACGCGCCAGGATGGTCGAGCGCAGCGACCTGGGCGACCATCCCGCCGACGCCGATCCCCGCGAGGTGAGCGGGCCCGCCGCCGAGCGCTTCGGCAAGGGCCGCCGCGTCGGCGGCGAGGTCGCGCAGCGTGTAGGCAGGCGCCTCCGGGCCCGCTGTCGTCGACTCGCCGCTGTCGCGCAGGTCGTAGCGCACCACGCGTCGCCCGCCGACGGCGAGGCGCTCGCAGAGCGCGTCGGGCCAGGAGAGCATCGTCGTCCCGCCCGCGAGCAGGACGAGGGGTGCGTCGTCGTCACCGAAGGACTCGACGCCCAGGGCGACCTCATTGGCGTTGACGGTGGTCATCGGTCAGCTCTCCAGGGCGGCGGCTATCGGCGCGGTCTTCGAGTAGCCGGCGGCCTCGACGATCTTGCCGTCGACGACCCGCATGACGTTGACGCCACGGACCGAGCCGTCGGGGCGGGGGCCCCAGACGTAGCGCCAGCGGATGAGCGCCCACTCGCCGGCGTGGACGTCCTTGACCTCGAAGTGGCTGGTGGTGTCGTCGATGAGAGCCTCCCACGAGCTGAACGACGCGCCGTAGCCCTCGTAGCGGCTGCCGTCGGGGGCTGGCTGGACGCTCTCCATGACGCAGTCGGGGGCAATGATGTCCTCGAGGAGGGTGGCGTCCCGCTCCCGGAACGCCCCGTTGAAGCGGTCGATGACCTCGTCGGTTGTCCTCGTCATGATCGCAGTTCCTTGTTGGTTGGGGTTGGGGTCGGACCTTGCCGCTTCCGTGGACACGGTGCCCCCCAAGGCGGATCAAGGTCAGTCGTCGCTCAGTTAGACAGGACCACCGCACCGATCTCATCGGTTATGGCCGCCGCCGCCAAACCGGCGTGGTGCACGCTGAGACGACTCACGTTGTACCTGACCAGGTAGGCTCACGCCGCTGAAGCGGGTGCCCCTTTGACCGGCATGCTTCCGCTCCTGGGACCGCAGGATTGCTGTGATAGCGCGGCTGGCCGGGGACGCGACACAATTAGTACAATCCGACCGCTGGATGGCCGTGCCAGCCGCCACCCTGGGCAGGCGGCGGATAGCAGCGCCAAGCGGGTGAGCAGGCAGGGGGATGGATGACCGAGCTCATCGTCGGCGCTCAAGAATCTGACACGCATCAGAAGGCGCTGCGCATCAATCTCGATCCGCGCTGGTACGGGACGATCGCGGAGATCGGGGCCGGCCAGGAAGTGGTGCGCTGGTTCTTCCGGGTGGGCGGTGCCGCTGGCACTGTCGCGAAGTCGATCTCCGCCTACGACATGGCCGTCAGCGACGCGGTATACGGCAAGGCGGACAGGTATGTGTCCGCTGGGCGGCTCCAGGGCATGCTCGACAAGGAATTCCAGCTCAATGTCGACCGGCTCGGCGAGGAGCGCGGTGACGACAACTGCTTCTTCGCGTTTGCCGATACGGTGGTGGCCCGCAGCTACCGGGGCGGCAATGAATGCCACGGCTGGATGGGCGTGAAGTTCCAGGCCCAGCCGCATGACGAGCCTAGCCAGATCGTCATGCACGTGCGGATGCTCGATGTCGAGGCGTTCGCGCAGCAAGAGGCGCTGGGGATCGTCGGGGTGAACCTGCTGTACGGGGCGTTCTTCCAGCACCACGAACCGGACAAGCTCATCGAGAGCCTCCTT
>DATJVM010000081.1:0-43236 GCA_035501775.1 Gemmatimonadales bacterium
ATCGAGCTGCTGATCGTGGTGGTGATCATCGGCATCCTGGCCGCGATCGCGATTCCGAAGTTCGCCAACACCAAGCAGAAGGCGATCGTTGCCTCCATGAAGTCGGACCTGCGGAACCTGGTCACCGCGCAGGAAGCCTTCTTCTCGGACAACAACAACTACGCCAGCGCGATCGGCACCGCGCAGGTGAACCAGGCCACCGGGTCGGGCGGGGTGGTGACCTTTACGCCGAGCCAGGGGAACGTGCTGGCGCTGACCTACATCAACGCCTCCGGCTGGTCGGCCACCGAGACCAACCCGGCGGTGACCGGCACGCCGTCGACCTGCGGCATCTACACCGGCGCCAGCGCCAACGCGCCGAACGCCGCGGTGCTTCAGGAAGGCTCCCCGGCCTGCTGGTAAGTCCGGCCCGCCAGGGCACTGCACCACCGCCAGGCCGCTCGGTCCTTCGGGATCGGGCGGCCTGTCGGCGTTTATGAGGCGAACTCCGAGGGATTCACCGCACTTTCAGCCTTGCTTCATGGGACGGGGCCGAAGTTCGACCTGCTTCCCGGCCCATCGCGGCGGCCGGTAGTCGGGCATCCCGCCGTCTCCGTGGGCCACTGGTTCCGCCCCAGCCGGACCGGAGGTTCCGCGATGTCTCTCCCCACTGCTAGTCACTGGCTCCCTGGCGAGTCCCTTACCGACAGCCTCAAACGCCACGGGGTCACGCGACGCGACTTCCTGGAATACTGCGGAAGCCTCTGCGTCGTACTCGGAGTCTCGAAGTCCTCGGCCCCGCGGATGATGCGGGCGCTGCTCGCCCCCAAGCGTCCACCCGTGATCTGGCTCCAGCTCCAGGAATGCACCGGCTGCGTGGAAAGCGTGCTCCGCAGCTCGGATCCCACGATCGGCGACCTGGTCCTGGACATCATCTCCCTGGACTACCAGCACACCCTGATGGCCGCGGCTGGGAGCGCCGTGGAGCAGGCGATGACGGATTCCATCAAGGCCAATGCCGGCAAGTACGTGCTGCTGGTGACCGGCTCGGTACCGACCAACGACGGCGGTATCTACTGCACCGTCGGAGGGCGGACTGCGAAGGACATTCTCGAGGAAGGTGCCAAGGACGCCGCAGCGGTAATCGCGATCGGCGCCTGCGCCCATTGGGGGAGCGTGCAGGCCGCCCGCCCCAACCCCACCGGAGCGGTCGGCGTGGCGGACATCATCAAGGACCGGCCGGTGGTGAACATCGCCGGCTGCCCGCCCATCGCGGATGTCGTTACCGCAACGGTGGTCTATTACCTCACCTTCAACCGGTTGCCGGCGCTGGACCCGCTGGGCCGTCCAATGTTCGCCTACGGGGCGCGCATCCACGACCAGTGCTCGCGGCGTGCCAACTTCGACGCCGGGCAGTTCGTCGAGACGTTCGATGACGAGGCGGCCCGGAAGGGGTGGTGCTTGTACCACGTGGGGTGCAAGGGCCCCGAGACCTTCTCTCCCTGCCCGATCTTCCAGTGGAACTCCGGGACCTCGTGGCCCATCGGTGCGGGCCATCCCTGCCTGGGCTGCACCGAGCCGCACTTCTGGGATACGATGACGCCCTTCTACGGGCGCCTGCCGGACGTTGGTGGATTTGGCGTGGAACAGCGCGTGGACATCATCGGCGCCGCACTGGCGGTGGGCGCAACGGCGGGCGTCCTGGCCCATGCCGCCGCCACCGGAGTGCATCAGATGCGGGAACGGAAGCGTCAGTTACCGGTGGTCGAGCCGCCCAAGGGCGGGCCCGGCACCCCGAACGCCTAGCGGAGACAGGTCCCCATGGCTCAGACCAAAGTCGTCGTCGATCCCATCACCCGGATCGAGGGACACCTCAGGATCGAGGTTCAAGCGGACCAGGGGAAGATCAACAACTCCTGGGCCTCGTCGACTCAGTTTCGTGGCATCGAGATCATCATGGAGGGTCGGGATCCCCGCGATGCCTGGGCGTTCACCCAGAGGATCTGCGGGGTCTGCACGGTGGTGCACGCCGTCGCCAGTTGCCGTGCGGTCGAAGATGCCCTGGGCATCAAGATCCCTCCCAACGCCAACCTGATCCGGAACCTCGTGCACGGCATGCAGTACATCCAGGATCACGTCATCCACTTCTATCACCTGCATGCCCTGGACTGGGTGGACGTGGTGAGCGCCCTCAAGGCCGACCCCGAAGGGACCGCCCGCCTGGCGAAGCAGATCTCACCCTGGCCGAACAACTCCGCAACCTACTTCGGCGAGGTGCAGGATCGGCTCAAGAAGTTCGTGGCCGGGGGGCAACTGGGCATCTTCACCAACGGCTACTGGGGCCATCCCGCCTACAAGCTCCCGCCCGAAGCGAACCTGATGGCGGTGGCGCACTACCTGGAGGCGCTGGACTGGCAGCGTGACATCATCCGCCTGCACACGATCTTCGGTGGCAAGAACCCCCACCCCAACTTCCTGGTCGGCGGGATGGCCTCGGCCATCAACCTCGACGCCCGCGCGACGATCAACGCGGTGCGTCTCACCGAAATCCAGGACATGATCGCGCGCGCGCAACGCTTCGTGGAGCAGGTGTACTGGCCCGACCTCGTGGCCATCGCCGGCTTCTACAAGGAGTGGGGCGCGATCGGCGGCGGGGTGCCGAACTTCCTCGCCTACGGGGAGTTCCCCGAGGGCGATATCAACGAGCTGGACAAGCTCTGGCTGCCGCGCGGGATCATCCTCAACAAGGACCTGACCAAGGTCCACCCGTTCGATCCCGCGAACGTGCAGGAATTCATCAACAGCTCGTGGTACGAGTATTCAGGCGGGGATAGCGTCGGGCTGAACCCGTACGAAGGTGAGACCAAGGCCAAGTACACCGGGCCGCCCACGCCGTGGACCTACTTGCAGGGGGAGCCGAAGTACACCTGGATGAAGGCGCCGCGGTACGAGGGCCAGCCCATGCAGGTGGGCCCGCTGGCGAGGATGCTGGTGGCCTACGGCAACGGCCACAAGGAAGTCCAGGAGATCGTGACCGCCGCGCTCGAAACCCTGAAGGTCGGGCCGAGCGTGCTCTTCTCCACGCTGGGTCGCACCGCCGCCCGGGGCATGGAGACGGTGCTCATCGCCCGCCGCATGAATCACTGGTTCAACTCTCTCGTCGACCGGATCCGGAGCGGCGACACCCAGACCTTCAACAAGGAAAAGTGGGATCCGTCCACCTGGCCGGCGGGCGAGGTCAAGGGGTTCGGTTACCTGGATGCTCCACGCGGGGGGCTGGGCCACTGGGTGAAGATCAAGGACGGCAAGATCACCAAGTACCAGTGCGTGGTACCGAGCACCTGGAACTGCTCCCCGCGGGACACCAAGGGACAGATGGGCCCCTACGAGGCCTCGCTGGTCGACAACCATCCGCTGGTGCGGCCCGACCAGCCGCTGGAGATCCTGCGCACCATCCACTCCTTCGACCCGTGCATGGCGTGCGGGGTGCACGTCCTCGACACGGATGGCAACCTGGTCACGGAGGTGAAGGTCCAATGACCCCGACACCTCCCGCCTCCGCTCCCGGCAGCCCCGGCTTTACGCTGGGCCACCGGATTCCGCCGCCCAGCGGCGACTACCATTGGGTGTATCTGTGGGATTGGCCGATCCGGGCCATGCACTGGATCGCCGTTCTGTGCATCCTTACGCTGGCGGTGACCGGACTGTACATCGGAATGCCCTTCTTCATCACCGGTGGCGATACCCAGAACCACTTCCTGATGGGGTGGGTGCGGTTCGTGCACTTCGCCGCGGCGGCGTTCCTGGTCATGACGGCGATCGTCCGGTTCTACTGGCTCTTCGCAGGGAACAAGTTCGAGCGCCTGCGGGCGCTGTTCCCGCTCCGGCCCCGCGACTGGGTCAACATGTGGAAGCAGATCAAGTATTACCTGATGATCGAGCCGGACCGGGCGCCGAAATACCTCGGCCACAATCCGCTCCAGCAATTGAGCTACACCCTGCTCTACGGCACGGCCGCGATCATGGTGATCACGGGCTTCGCCATGTATGGGCAGTACAACCCGAGCGGGTTCTTCTACCACGTCTTCAACTGGGTGGTGATCCTCTTCGGCGGGCTCCCGATCGTCCACTTCGTTCACCACGTGCTCACGTGGGTGTTCCTGATCTTCATCCCCATTCACGTCTACCTCGCCATCCGGGCCGACAACGTCGAGCGGACAGGGACGATCTCCTCCATCGTCAGCGGCGGCCGCTTCGTTCCAAGCAAGGAGAACTACATCGATGGCGCCGACGCCTGACCCCACCCCACGGACCGTCGTTCTCGGACTGGGGAACCCGCTGATGGAGGACGACGGTTTCGGGCTGGCGGTCGTCGACCGCCTGCGGAACAGCTACGAGGTGGGGCCGGAGGTGGAGCTGATCGATGGGGGCACCTGGGGGATGAACCTGCTCCCGGCCATCGAAACGGCCTCGGAGCTGATCCTGGTGGACGCGATCCGCTCCGGGGCGGCACCAGGAACGGTGGTCGAGTTGGAGCGCGCCCAACTGCCCCGGTACCTGGCGCACAAGCTCTCGCCGCACCAGATCGACCTCAAGGAGGTGCTGGCGCTCGCGGAGTGGCGTGGCACTCTGCCGGAGCGCACCGTGGCCATCGGCGCGGAGCCGGCGGCGATCGAGATGTCGGTGGGGCTCACCCCGGCCCTTGCGGACGCGGTGCCCCTTGCGCTGGCCGCGGTGCGGGCCCGCCTCGCGGACTGGGGTCGGAGCTGCGACCCGCGCCGGGCGATGGCCGATGCATGAGCTGAGCCTAGCCCTCGAGGTCTGCCGCATCGCCGAGGAGAAGGCAGTGCCGCTCCCGCCCAGCGCGGTCCGGAGCCTGGGGGTAGAAGTGGGGGACGACGCCGGCGTCGAGGTCGACAACTTCCGCTTCTGCTTGGAATCGCTGCTTTCCGCCCCGCCCTTTTCCGGCGCGCGGCTCGAGTTGCTCTCCCGGCCGGGGGAAGATCTGAGGTTGACCTACCTGGAGGTGGATGATGGCCGTCCGGAGAATTGAGGCGCGCGAGCGCGTCATGGCGCGGAACGACGAATTCGCGGCCGACGTGCGTGGCCGCCTCGCCGCCGCGGGCATCACCGCGTTCAACCTCGTGTCCTCCCCCGGCTCCGGCAAGACCAGCCTGCTGGAGCGCACCCTGGACGCGCTCGGCGAGGAACTCGAGATCGCCGTCGTCACCGGCGACGTGCAGACCCAGAACGACGCCGACCGGCTGGCCCGTCGCACGTCCCGACTGGTACAGGCCGTAGTGACCGATGGGGCCTGCCACCTCGATGCAAGCCAGGTCAGCGCCGCGCTCGACGCGATCGACCTGGAACGGACCCGGCTCTTCTTCGTCGAGAATGTGGGCAACCTGGTCTGCCCGGCCAGCTGGGACCTCGGGGAGGCGGCAAAGATCGTGGTCTTCTCGGTCACCGAAGGCGAGGACAAGCCCCTCAAGTATCCCAAGATGTTCCGGAAGGCGAGCTACGCGGTCCTCAACAAGATCGATCTCCTCCCTCACCTGGACTTCGACCTCGATCGCGCCATCGCCAGCGCCCGCGAAGTGAACCCGTCGCTTCGATTCTTCCTCACCTCCGCCCGGACCGGGGCGGGGCTCGACGAATGGTTCGACTTCCTCCGCCAGCAAGTACAGGCTCCGGCGCGGACATGACCGCGCTCCCCCCGCCGGCCCGCACGGCCTGCCGCGTCCGGGTGCGCGGCGTCGTGCAGGGGGTGGGGTTCCGCCCCTTCGTGCACCGTCTGGCACTCCGCCATCGCCTGGGCGGATGGGTGCAGAATGCCTCCGGTGAGGTGGAGCTGGTACTCGAGGGGGAAGACGAGGCGATCACGACCTTCCTGACCGCCCTGACCAGCGAGGCGCCTCCGCTCGCGAGCATCGATCAGATCGAGGTGGAGCCGACGGTGCCGGCCGGATTGGTGGACTTCGCGATCGCGGCCAGCACCGAACAGGCCGACCGCCGCCTTCCGGTCCCGCCCGATGTGGCGTTGTGCGCCGAGTGCGAGCGCGAGCTGCGCGATCCTGCCAACCGGCGGTACCGCTATCCGTTCATCACCTGCACCGACTGCGGCCCGCGCTATTCGGTCATCGACCGGCTCCCGTACGACAGAGAGCGGACCTCGATGGCGCCATTCACCCAGTGCCCGGAATGCGCCCGGGAGTACGCCACCCCCGGCGACCGGCGCCACCACTCCGAGACCAACAGCTGCCCAGCCTGCGGCCCGGCGCTCTGGTTCGAGTCGGCGATCGGGACCGTGGCCACGAGCCGCGAAGCCGCGCTCACGGCGGCAGCGAGCCTGCTCCGCGCCGGTGGCACCGTGGCCGTGCGGGGCCTCGGCGGGTACCACCTGGCCGTGGACGCGACGGACCAAGATGCAGTGCAAATGTTACGGGAGCGGAAGCAGCGCGAAGCCAAGCCATTCGCGATCATGGTGGCGTCGCTGAGCATGGCGGAGCAACTCGCCTCTCTCGGACCGGAAGACGCGGCCCTTCTGACCCGGCGGGAGCGGCCAGTGGTGCTGCTCCCCGCGCGGGCGGGGTCTCATCTCGCGCCCGCGGTGGCGCCGGGGCTCGACACGGTGGGCATCATGCTCCCTTCGACGCCGCTCCATTGCCTGCTCCTGGAGGAAGTGGGCCGCCCGCTGGTAATGACCAGTGGCAACCGGAGCGAGGAGCCAATCGCCATCGGGAACGACGAGGCTCGGCGCCGGCTGCACGGGATCGCCGATGGCTTCCTCATGCACGATCGCGAGGTGCTCTGCCGGGTTGACGATTCGGTGCTGCGACGGTCGGGGCAGACGCCCATCCTGCTGCGCCGGGCCCGGGGCTACGCGCCGCTTCCTCTCAGTCTCCCAGTCGAGAGCCCCGTGCCGCTGCTCGCCGTGGGACCCCATCTCAAGAACACCTTCACGGTCGTGCATGGCCGGGCCGCGTGGGTGAGTCCGCATATCGGCGACCTCGAGAGCCTGGAAGCCCTCGAGCACTTCCAGCAGGCGCTGGCGGTGTACCGCAGGCTGTTCCGGATCGAGCCCGAGGCCGTCGTGCACGACCTGCACCCCGGCTATCTCTCCACCCGCCTGGCCCGGGACCTGGGCCTCGCGACGACGCTCGCCGTCCAGCATCATCACGCGCACATTGCCGCCGTGATGGCGGAACACGGGGAGGAGGGCCCGGTGGTCGGCGTGGCCTATGACGGCACCGGCTACGGAACCGATGGCGCCGTGTGGGGCGCCGAGGTCCTGGCGGGAGAGCTTACCGGATTCCGTCGCCTGGCCCACCTGCGCTATGCCCCGCTGCCGGGTGGGGACCTCGCCGCGCGACGGCCGTGGCGCGCGGCGCTGGGCTATGCCTCCCTCGATCCGGCGGCGCGGGCCGCCCTGACGCCAGCGCTGGAGAGCGTCCCAGCCCAGGAGCGCGAGATGGCACTGCGCCAGATCGAGACCGGGGTGAACGCGCCCCTGGCATCTTCCATGGGGCGCCTGTTCGATGCCGCCGCGGCCACGCTGGGACTTCGGCTCGTGGCGGCTTACGAAGGGCAGGCCGCCATGGAGCTCGAGGCGCTCGCGGGAAGACGAGTTGCCTCCGAGTATCCGGTGCCGATCGAAGTTGACGAGACCGGTGCCTGGCGACTTGACCCCGTCCCGCTCCTCACCCGCCTCGCCCTCCGGCGGCAGCGGGGCGGCGACCCGGCCGATCTGGCGGCCGACTTTCACGCGAGCATTGCGCGCGCAACCGAGCTACTCGTGCTCCGCGCGCTCGAAGCGACCGGCTTCTCGACCGTGGTCCTGGGCGGCGGCGTGTTCCAGAACGCCCGGCTGCTGGACTCGGTGCGAAGCCGCCTCGAAACGCGACGCATCCGAGTACTGCTCCCGCTCCGCCTTCCACCGAATGACGGGGCGATCAGTTACGGGCAGGCCGCGATGGCCGCGGCGATCCTTTCCCTCCGGAGGTGACCGATGTGTCTGGGCATTCCCGGCCGCGTCCTCGAGATTCACGATGACCGCGGCCTGCTGATGGGGGCTGTCGATTTCGGCGGGGTGCGCCGCGAGGTCTGCCTCGCCTACGTTGCCCCTGAGATCAAGCCGGGTGACTACGTCGTGGTGCATGTCGGGTTTGCGATCAGCCGCGTGGACGAGGAGGAGGCGCGGCGGACCTTCGAGGCCCTGAAGGAGATGAGCCAGCTCGAGGAACTGGACTGGATGCGGGAGGTGGCCGAGCAGAGCCTGGCCAGGGCAGCGGACGGAGGGACGCCATGAGGTACCTCACCGAGTACCGCGATGGCGCCGTGGCCCGGGCCCTGATCGGCCGGATTCGCGAGACGGCGCGGCGGCCGTGGACGCTCATGGAAGTTTGTGGCGGACAGACGCACACCATCGTCCGGCAGGGCCTCGACGCCCTGCTCGAGGGCGCGGTGGAGATGATCCACGGGCCGGGCTGCCCGGTGTGCGTGACTCCGCTCGAGCAGATCGACAAGGCGCTGGCCCTGGCCGCGAACCCCGGGGTGATCTTCACCTCGTTCGGCGACATGCTCCGGGTGCCGGGATCGGAATGCGACCTGCTGCAGATTCGTGCGCGGGGCGGCGATATCCGCGTCGTCTATTCCCCGCTCGACGCGCTGGAGCTGGCCATCCGGAGCCCCGAAAAGCAGGTGGTCTTCTTCGCCGTGGGCTTCGAAACCACCGCGCCGGCCAACGCGATGGCGGTGTGGCGTGCCCGGGAGCTTCGCGTCCCGAACTTCAGCATCCTGGTCTCCCACGTGACCGTGCCGCCGGCCATGACGGCGCTTCTCGAGGCGCCGGACAACCGCGTGCAGGGCTTCCTGGCGGCCGGACACGTCTGCTCGGTCATGGGATGGGAGGAGTACGAGCCCATTGCCGCGCGCTATAAAGTCCCGATCGTGGTGACGGGGTTCGAACCGCTCGACATTCTGGAGGGCATCTTCATCGCCGTGCGCCAGCTGGAACAGGGCCGCCACGAAGTGGAGAACCAGTACGTCCGCTCGGTGACCCGCGAGGGCACGCGGCCGGCCCAGGAGCTGGTCCGCAAGGTGTTCCGCCTCACGGACCGACAGTGGCGGGGCATCGGCGCGATACCCGCAAGCGGGCTGGCCCTGCGAGAGGAATACGCGGACTTCGACGCGGAGGTGCGCTTCGGGCTCGGCGCGCTCACCGTGGCGGAGCCGGCCGAATGCCGGGCCGGAGATGTGCTGCGGGGGAACCTCAAGCCAACCCAGTGCCCGGCCTTCGGAACGCGGTGCACGCCGGAGCATCCGCTGGGCGCGCCCATGGTCTCGTCCGAGGGAGCCTGCGCGGCCTACTACAACTATGCCCGGTTCCGCGAACCGGCCGGCCGGAGCACACAATCATGACAGGCGTCGATATCGGCGGAGTCAGCTGCCCGGTTCCGCTCACGGACAGCGAACGGATCCAGCTGGGCCACGGCTCCGGCGGCAAGATGAGCGCGGCGTTGCTCCGCGAGCGATTTCTGCCCCACCTCGGCAACCCATACCTCGGGCAATTGGGCGACGGGGCCGTCCTGCCTCTGGCTGACCGCGAAATCGTGGTGTCCACCGACACCTTCGTGGTGCACCCGCTGGAGTTCCCGGGCGGGGATATCGGGCTGCTCGCGGTGCACGGCACGCTCAACGACGTGGCGATGATGGGCGCCCGCCCGCTCTACCTCACGGCGGGGTTCGTCCTGGAGGAAGGGTTGCCGCTCGACACCCTGGACCGGGTAGTGCGGTCGATGGCCGGGGCAGCACGGGAGGCCGGGGTGCCGCTGGTTACGGGCGACACCAAGGTCGTCGAGCGGGGAAAGGCCGACGGGCTGTTCGTGAACACGACCGGAATCGGCCTGCTGGAGCCCGGCCCGCATCCCGCGCCGGACCAGGCCCGGCCCGGCGATCTCATCCTGGTGAGCGGAGCCATCGGCCGGCATGGCATGGCCATAATGGCGGCGCGGGAGGGCCTTGCCTTCGAGTCCAGCATCGAGAGCGACACGGCCTGCCTCGTGCCCCTGGTGGAACGCCTCAAGGAGCGCTGCGGGCCGGGCCTCGTCACGCTCCGCGACCCCACCCGCGGCGGCGTCGCCAGCGCGCTCAACGAGATCGCACAGGCGTCGGGAGCCGGCATGCGGCTCGACGAAAGCAGCCTCCTCGTGCCGGGCAACGTGGCCGCGGCCTGCGAAATGCTCGGACTCGACCCGCTCTACGTCGCCAATGAAGGCGTGCTCGTCGCCATTGTGCGGCCGGAGCTGGGCGACGCGGCGCTGGCCGCGCTCCGCGGGCATCCGCTGGGACGGGATGCGGTCCTGCTGGGACAGGTGGTGAAGGATCACCCCGGCTACGTCGTGCTCGACACCGCGATCGGCGGAACCCGCGTAGTGGACATGCTCCCCGGGGACCAGCTGCCGAGAATCTGCTAGGCGCTCACCCGAAGAGCCCCTCAACCGAGAGGTACCGCTCGCCCGTGTCGTAGCAGAAGGCGAGCACCCGGCTGCCGGCCGGGATCTCGGGGAGCTTCTTCGCCACCGCGGCAAGCGTGGCGCCGGAGGAAGGCCCCACGAAGATGGCTTCCTCCCGGGCCGCCCGGGCGGCGTAGCCGAACGCCTCCTCCTCCGTGACCTGAATCGTCCCGTCGAGTGTCGCCGTGTGCAGGTTGGCAGGGATGAACCCGGCCCCGATCCCCTGAATCCGGTGCGGGCTGGGGCTCCCTCCGGAGATGACCGCGGACTTGACCGGCTCGACGGCAAAGGTCTTGAGCTTGGGGAACCGTTCCTTCAGGACTTCGCTCACGCCGGTAATGTGGCCGCCGGTGCCCACGCCGGTAATGAGGTAGTCCAGGCCCTCGGGAAAGTCGGCGAGAATCTCGCGCGCGGTGGTACGCCGGTGGATCTCGATATTAGCGGGGTTCTCGAACTGCTGCGGAATCCAGCTCCCCGGGATGCTCGCCTGCAGCTCCCGCGCCCGCTCGATGGCCCCCTTCATCCCTTTCTCCCGGGGAGTGAGATCGAGCTCCGCGCCGTAGGCGGCCAGGATCCGGCGCCGCTCGACGGACATCGACTCCGGCATGACCAGGATCAGGCGATAGCCTTTCACCGCGGCGACCATCGCCAGACCGATCCCGGTGTTGCCGCTGGTCGGCTCGATGATCGTGACCTCCTTCTTGAGCACGCCCCGCCGCTCCGCGTCCTCGATCATGGCGAGGCCGATCCGGTCCTTGATGCTCCCGCCGGGGTTGGCCCGCTCCAGCTTGAGCCAGACCTCGGCGCGCTGGTCGAAGAGCCGGTTGATGCGCACGTGGGGGGTCTGACCGATCGTCTCCAGAATCGTGGCCGCTCGCATGTGGTCCCTCGTCGGATCGTGCTAGATGTTGTACTCCATGAGCGCTTCGTCGGCCTCGCGGGGGCGCTCGACGGTGGCGCCGTGCGTGACCACCGACCCGGCGGGAATGCTGTGGGTCAGCCAGACGTTCCCGCCGATGATGCTTCCCGCGCCAATGACCGTGTCGCCACCGAGGATCGTGGCGTTGGCATAGATCACCACGTCATCCTCGATGGTGGGATGACGCTTGTGCCGGGCCAGCTCCTTCCGCACGCTGAGGGCGCCCAGGGTCACGCCCTGGTACAGCCGCACGCGCTGGCCGATCACCGTGGTCTCACCGATCACGATGCCGGTCCCGTGATCGATCGCGAGGGAGCCGCCGATCACGGCGCCAGGATGGATGTCAATGCCCGTCTCCCGATGGGCAAACTCCGTGATGAGCCGGGGGAGCAGCCCCGCGCCCAAGCCACGGAGCGCATGCGCGATCCGATAGCACGCGATGGCGAAGAACCCCGGGTAGCCGAGGATGACCTCGTCCAGGTCGCGGGCGGCCGGATCGGCCTCGCAGATGGCGCGTGCATCGAGGGCAAGGGCTTCGCGAAGCGGCGGCAACGCGCTTCCGAAGGCCGAGCCGACTTCGTGCACCCATGCCGGATCGTGTCGCTCGGCCAGCAGGAAGCCTTCCACCGTGCGCCGCATGGCATAGAGCTCGTCCTCCACGTCAGCGGCGGACCGACGATCGGCGGTCGCAAAGTGCGGGAACAGCAGCGCCAGGGCCGCCGCGGTCAACTCCTCCGCGATCCGCATGGCGCCCGCAGGCAGCGCGTAGCGGCGACGGCCCTCCGCCGTCTCGAGAACGAATTGATCCACGGAGCGGTCCATGGACCCCAACATAATCGCTGTGGAAAGGAGGGGCCTACTTGGGGAGGTGCTGCTGCGCCACACCCAACGATGGGAGTGCGTTGAGCGCAAGACGGAGGAGCCCCGTGACCGCCGGGACGCCGAGGCCGAATCCGAGCAGCCCCAGGTTGGCGGCCAACCACCGGCCGGTCCACCGATCAACCAGGGCTCGGCTTCGGGTGATCACCACGATGCCCAGGGCGCCGAGGTTGACGGCCAGGAGCAGCCACGCGCTCACGTGCCAGGCCCAGGTCCCGGCGCCGCCCAGCCAGCCGATGAGAGTGTCCGTCATGGTCGCCGCGAGGTCTCCGGATTCAAGATCGGTCTTTCCCTGAGGACCGCAAGCAGTCGGCCGGTTACGGCCCCAGGAAGGCGGGGAGGAGATCGCCCAGGTGCGAGCCGGCCGCCTGCGGCGTCTGGGTCCGCCCGAAACTGGTGCGACTGAAGTCGTCGGTGCGGTCCCGGACGCCCGCCATCAACGCCTGAAGCGTGGTGCCGGTGGTGGAGTTCTTCATCGCGTCAACCAGGAAATAGGTGAAGACGCTCGCGATCCCTCCCCGTTCCGGCCAGCCGGTGGCCGTCCAGGCCACCTCCTTGTTCCCTGAAGCGAGCAGCCAGACCTGGTTGCCCGGTGGATCGGCCGCTACCCCGCGGGTATCGAGGTACGTCGAGGGCGGCGCCAGCCAGCCGCGAAGGTCGCGGATTCGGGCCAGCTTGGGCGCGCCACGCGGGCTCTCACCGCGGCTCCCGATGCCGGAAAACGATGCGTCGAGAACCAGCAGGACGCGGCCGGCTCGCAGGTCACCCGCGAGAGCGGAGAGCTCGTCGCTCAGGACGACGGAGCCTTTCTCGCTGGCGTCGTCGCTCCAGACGTAGAGCGCCTCGGTCCCCGCGCTTCGGCGTTCCGCGCCGCTCTCGGGGGCGGCTTCCTCGACCTCGGTGCCGTTACCCGAGAAATAGAAGACGGCCCTCCCCTCCGGCCCCGCCTGCGAGAGAAAGCGACGGAAGCCGTTGATGATCTGGTCTCGCGTCCCGTTGCGGTCCGTGAGCGTGAGGACGTTCTCGGGTTTGAATCCCCACTGAAAGATCAGCATCTGCCGGAAGAGCTCAGCATCCTGCCGCGGCCCCGTCAAGTCCTCGTCCTCACCAGGATAGTCCGAGATGCCGACCACGACCGCGTAGCCGTCCCGCGGGTTTCCCCCGCCGGGATAAAGCTCGGACCATCGCGGCGTGGCCTGGGGAAGCGAAGAGACGACCTCCAGCTGGTACGGCCCGTAGAAGTAGGCCCGGCCCAGGCTGCTGGACGCGTTGGCAAGGATGAAATACTCCCCGTCGGCGGGCAGTCGAATCCTGAGCCCGGCGTCGCTGGTGCCGGCGCCCAGACCGTCATCGTCCTCTCCGACCATCTCCAGGGCACCGGCGTTGGCGCGAAGCACCAGGACGTAAGCGTCAACCCGGATCGACCGCATGAGTACCGAGAGCACCTCGCCGGCCTTGCCCCGGTACGACCACACTTCGTAGGGAGACTGGTCCGCCGCCAGGACCGGATCCCGCAGCGACAGCTCCCCACGGACGCTCTCCCCCGCCACAATGGGCCTCGCGAGCCGCGCCAGCCTCGCCCGGTCCAGATCGAGCGTCGCCTTGGGCCGTTCGGGAACGATCTTCGACGGAACCTGCGCGACGGCGCGCGCCGGGGCCAGGGTCAGAACGAGCAGCAACCAGAGGCGCGGAGGTTGTCCCCCCAGGGTGGACCCTCGGTGTCCAAAGCGCGGGCTATGCATCAAGCCCACGCCTCATAAGCTTCTGATTGCAAATGGGTTACCTCTCAAACCTTCGGGTTGGGAGATGCTCGGGTCCCGGGCCTGCCCAAGGTGCAAGTTCATGGCCACGATGGCAATGCCGGTCCTGGATCGATGCCCTAGCGGCCGTAGCCCCCATGGCCAAAATTAGCAGCTCGCCATCTGGCAACTCCCACGCAGCGCAGACCCCGATTCGGCCCCTCTTCCTTCCGGAGGAACCGAACGTCGGGCGGTCTCGTTGTGTATCGCTCCCCCGCCTCGAGGGGACTTCTATGACCGGAAGCACCGATCCCGCCCGTCTGGGCGCCGAAACCGAATTCGCTGCCCGCGAACTCGGTGTCCCCTACCCCGGCTTTCCCGAGTTCCTGCCGGGGGACGAGGTGCGGGCCGGACGCTACACGGTGCGGTTTGCCCGCAGCGTTGCCGACCTGGATCAGATCCAGCGGCTGCGGTTCGAGGTGTTCAATCTGGAACTCGGCGAGGGACTCGAGAGCGCCTTTCAGACCGGCCGGGATCATGACGACCTCGACCCCCATTTTCACCACCTGCTCATCGCCACCGAGCCCGCGGGCGAGGTGGTGGGCACCTACCGTCTGCAGACCGTGGAGATGGCCGAACGATCACGCGGGTTCTATTCTGCCGGCGAGTTCGATCTCGGATCGCTTCCGAAGGCGTTCCTCCGGGACTCGGTCGAGGTCGGGCGGGCCTGCGTGGCCCGCGAGCACCGTAACGGGAGGGTCCTCAACCTGCTCTGGCGCGGGCTCGCCAGCTATCTCCGGAAGAACCGCAAGCGCCATCTGTTCGGGTGCTGCTCGCTCACCTCGCAGGACCCGGCCCTCGGCCTGGCCACCTTCGCATTTCTTGAGCGGGAAGGGCATGTGGACCCCGAACTACGCGCGGGGCCGCTCCCGGGCTTCGAGTGCTCCACCCAAGGGAGCATCGAAGCCATCCCGGTCCACATTCCGCCCCTCTTTCAGAGCTACCTCAACCTGGGCGCCAAGGCGCTCGGCCCACCCGCGCTGGATCGGCAGTTCAAGACCATCGATTTCCTGGTTGCGCTCGATGTCACGCGTCTCGACGCCAGCAGCTACCGTTTCTTCTTCCGCTGAACCGAGCGCGGCCCGTGCCTGGGTCCGGTTGCCGCTCCTGGCGCTGTGGACCTGTACAGGGTTCGTGCTGTGCGCGGGCGGGACGGTGCTTCTGTTCCCGCTCCCGCGGGGGCGCCGTGCCGCCCGCCGCGTGGCGTTTCGGGTCTGGGCGCGCGGCGTACTCCGGCTCCTCGCCGTGCGCACCGTGGTCGAAGGGGAGCCGCCGGCGAGCCCCTTCTACCTGGTCTCGAATCACCTGGGGTACCTCGACATCGTGGTGTATGCCGCGCTTTCTCCGGCCCGGTTCGTAGCCAAGCGTGAGGTCCGGGGCTGGCCGGTCGTCGGGTTTCTCGCCGCGCTGGTGGGGACCATCTTCGTCGACCGGACGAGCAAGCGGGACGCGGTGCGCGCCGTCAACGAGCTGGGTGGGGCCCTGAGGGCGGGCGACGATGTGGTCGTGTTCGCGGAGGCGACGAGCAGCGCCGGCAGCCGCGTCCTCCCCTTCCGCCCCGCCTTGCTCGAAGCGGCGGCCCGGGCGGCGCGGCCCGTCCATTACGCGAGCCTCAGCTACCGGACTCCGCCGGGAAGCCCGCCGGCCCATCTTGCCGTCTGCTGGTGGGGCGACATGACGTTCGCCGCCCATCTGTTCCATCTGAGCCGGTTGCCCTGGATCGAGGCGACGGTGCGCCACGGTCCACGCCCCATCGCCGAGCGGGATCGGAAGCGGCTGGCAGAGCGGCTGCACCAGGCCGTATCCTCACAATTCACCCCTGTCGTCACGGAGCCGGGATGAGCGAACGTTTGGAGGCAGTCGAAGGCAACCTGATCGTGCTCAATCAGGCGGTCGAGGTCCTCAATCGATTGGACGACCGGATCTACGCCGCCGGCGGCGCCCGCGACGGACGCTCTCCGGTCGGCGCGCACTTCCGGCATGTCTTCGATCACTATCATGCCTTCCTCGCCGGGCTTCCGCAGGGGGCAATCGACTATGATCGGCGCCGCCGCGGGACGCCGCTCGAGCAGGAGCGCCGCCTGGCCGTCTCCGCAGCCCTGGGACTCATCGCGGACATCGGACGGCTTCCCTCCGACCTCGGGGACCGAGACTTGCGCGTCACCCTGCGCAGTGTAACCGACCGGGATGGCGAGCCCGACTGGAGTCGCTCCTCCGTCAAGCGGGAGCTCCAATTCCTGGTGAGCCATACCGTCCATCACTTTGCCCTGATCAAGGAGGCGCTCAAGCTGGAGGGCGTCGAGGCGGGGGCCGAGTTCGGGGTTGCACCTTCCACGCTGGCTTCGAGCCGGCGGCCCGCGGCATGTGCACAGTAAGTTGGGTCCCCGAGGCAGGCGGCTACACTCTGTGCTTCAACCGCGACGAGCGTCGCACCCGTGCGCCGGCCCGCTCTCCGACTATCGGGGTAGCGCAGGGCACCCGCTACATCGCGCCGGAAGACGGGGAGTCTGGCGGGACGTGGCTCGCGGTCAACGAGTTCGGGCTTACGCTTGGGCTGCTCAACCGCTACGAAGTACCGGACTACGTCCGGCCTCGGGAGCACGTCAGCCGGGGTCACATCATTCCCGACATTATCTCACATGCCACGGCCCCGGAGGCCTGTGAGGCTCTGGCCCGCCGAGCGATCGGCGGCTACCAGCCGTTCAGCCTGGTCGCCCTCGATCCCGGTTCGGCCGTTCACCTCCTCCTCTGGGACGGGAACCAGCTCGTTTCCGCCACGCACCGGGCCCCGGGCCTGGTCCTCACGAGTTCGGCAAGCGCCGAGCCGGAGGTGCGGGCCGCGCGCGAGGCCGAGTTCGGCGCGCTCGTTCCGGTGACGCCGGACACGCTGATCGCGCTGCACCGTAGTCACCGTCCCGAGCGCGGGGCTCGCTCGATCTGCATGCACCGCACAGATGCCGAGACCAGGAGCTTCACCGCGGTGCGGGTCTCCCGCTTTGGGATAGCGATGCGGCACGTGCCGGACGCCCCCTGCCGCGGCGAGGAGCTTACTCCGGTAACCCTGGCCGCGCGTCAGCCACAGCCTCACTCCCTCTCGCGTTGAGCGCGCCGGCATCTCCCCGAGCCACCGCCGGATATCGGCGCTGGTGGTGGTGGGTGGTCCTCGGTTATCTCGCGCTGCTCCTCGCATCCGACGTGGTTCGGTGGCTTGACCCCTATCGTCCGGCGCTCGAGCCGGACGAGCGCGCCGTTACCGTTTCCGCCATCGACGGGGAGCGGCAGCTCGCGGCCCCGGTACGTCTTGCCTATCTCGAGTATGAACCCCCAGGGGGCGACACGCTCCCCGTGATCGTCGTGGTGCATGGAAGCCCGGGCAGCAACCGCGAGGTGGGGGGTGTCGCGGAGCTTCTGGGGAACGACTTCCACACCCTCGCCCCCGACCTTCCCGGCTTCGGCGGGTCGAGCCGGGCCGTGCCGGACTACTCGAACCGGGCCCACGCGCGGTACCTCCTCGAGTGGCTGGACAGCCTGCACATCCGGAAGGTCCATCTTGTGGGCTACAGCATGGGTGGCGGCGTGGTCCTGCAACTCGCGGGACTCGCGCCCGACCGGGTCCGTTCGATCACCCTGCTCTCCGCCATCGGCGCTCAGGAGTACGAGCTTTTCGGCGACTACTACCTGAATCACCTCGTCCACGGCGTGCAGCTGGCAGGCCTGTGGCTGCTCCGGGAGGGCACGCCGCACTTCGGGTGGCTTGACGATGCCGTCATGGACATCCCCTACGCGCGGAACTTCTACGACACCGACCAGCGGCCGCTGCGCGGGATTCTGACGCGCTATCAGGGTCCGATGCTCATCCTCCAGGGCCAGCGCGATGTCCTGGTCAACCCCGCCATCGCTTACGAGCATGCGCGGATCGTCCCGCAGAGCGAGCTGGTGATGGACGATGGCGATCACTTCACCACCTTCATGCACCCGGAACGGGTCGCCGCGCCGATCCGGGACTTCGTGGAGCGGGTCGACCGCGGCCTCGCCCGCACCCGGTCCTCCGCCGATCCGGCCCGCCTGGCGCAGGCCGCCAAGCCGTTCGACCCTACGGCACTCCCGCGCACCGAGGGGCTCGCCGCGGTGATTCTCC
Source organism: Gemmatimonadales bacterium (assembly GCA_035501775.1). Taxonomy (GTDB): domain Bacteria; phylum Gemmatimonadota; class Gemmatimonadetes; order Gemmatimonadales; family GWC2-71-9; genus JADJOM01. The sequence goes on from DATJVM010000081.1 coordinate 18,229, forward strand.
TGCTCGTCCTCGCGGGTGCGACGCTGGTGAGCGAAGATCTGGCGTGCATCACGGCCGGCCTCATGGTCGCGCGGGGCAACCTGGGGTTCGCCGCGGCGGTGCTGGCCTGCTTCGCGGGCATCTACGTCGGTGACCTGCTGCTGTTCCTCGCCGGTCGCGTGATGGGGCGGGCGGCCCTCCACCGGGCGCCGCTCAAGTGGCTGCTTCCGCCGGAGGCCGTGGAGTGGAGCTCCCGCTGGCTCGAGCGCCGGGGAGCCGCGCTGGTGCTCCTCACTCGAGTCATGCCGGGGACCCGCCTGCCGACCTACCTCGCGGCGGGGATGCTCCGCACCAGCTTTCCGCGCTTCGCGCTCTACTTCCTGGTCGCATGCGCCCTCTGGACCCCGCTCCTGGTCGGCGCCTCGGCGGGCTTCGGGGAGGCGACCCAGCACGCCGTGAGCGTGCTGAGAGCGCGCACCGGCCTCTACCTGCTGGTCTCGGGGCTGCTCCTGCTGGTATTACTGAAGCTCACCGTCGCCCTCGCGACTTGGCGGGGCCGCCGGCTGCTGTACTCGCGCTGGCTCCGGCTTACTCGATGGGAGTTCTGGCCCCGCTGGGCGTTCTATCCTCCGGTCGTGGCGTACATCCTGTGGCTTGCGGCTCGACACCGTGGCCTTCGGACCTTCACGGCGGCCAATCCCGCCATTCCGGGCGGCGGCTTCGTCGGTGAATCAAAGAGCGGCATCCTGCGCGGCCTGGCGGACCACCCGCACCTCGTTGCGGAGCACCAGCTCATCCCGTCGCGGCTCTCTCCCGCCGAGCGGACGGGGGCGGCGCTGGAATTCCGGGAGCGCCACGGCCTCGACTGGCCCATCGTCCTCAAGCCAGATGTGGGGGAGCGCGGCTCCGGCGTGGCCATCGTCCGATCGGAGACGGCCGTACGCGACTACCTGCAGCGGGCCCGGGGAGACATCATCGTTCAGGCCTACGCCCACGGAGAGGAGTTTGGCGTCTTCTACATCCGGCATCCCTCGGAGGCCTCTGGGCGCATCTTCTCCATCACGGAGAAGCGGTTTCCACAGGTCACGGGAGACGGGCAGTCGTCGCTGGAACGCCTGATTCTCGGCGACGCCCGCGCGGTGACCATGGCGCGATTCCACCTTCGCCGGCACGGGGCCCGCCTCGATTGGGTTCCGGCGCCCGGGGAGGTGGTTCCCCTGGTGGAGCTGGGTACGCATTGTCGCGGGGCGGCGTTCTTCGACGGCGGCTGGGCGAAGACCCCGGCACTCGAGGAGACGATCGATCGATTGAGTCGAGGGTTTCCCGGATTCTGGTTCGGACGCTACGACATCCGGACCTCATCGGTCGCTGAGTTCCGCCAGGGCAGGAGCTTCAAAGTGGTGGAATTGAACGGTGCCACCGCCGAGGCCACCAGCATCTACGACCCCCGCAATGGGCTGTGGGGCGCCTATCGCACCCTCTTCACGCAGTGGCGACGGTTGTTCGAGGTGGGGCGGGCCAACATGGAGAACGGCGCATCACCGACCAGCTGGGGCGAGTTGTGGGACCTGTTTCGGCGCCACGGCGCCGAGCTCAGGACGCACGGCGAGTGATCAACCCTCGTCCGGCACCCAGAAACCTTCGGGACAGAGGTGCCGCACGAACGCTTCACCCGAAGGAGTGAAGGGGCGCCGCCAGCCGAACGAGGTGACCGGCTGCTCCACCTCGGCGCTTGCCTCTTCAACCAGGGCGCGGGCGAGCCCCCTCGATTGGCAGGAGGGGTGGGTCCAGATCGTCTCGACTGTCCAGGTGGTGAACGGGGCGACCCCCGTCGCGGGACGGCGCTCGGCATCGTAGTCATCCCACGCCCACCAGGCCCAGCGCCGCCGCGGCCGCAGCACCGCGAGACCGATCGCGGCACCCGAAGAGCGGGCGATGAAGACCCGGGTGTCCTCGGCGTCGGTCGCGACGTACGCCGGAGTCCGAAAAGGTGTGTCCCGCATGGCGCGCAGAGCCACCTGCTCCGCCAGTCGGCGGGCGCCCTCCGGCGACCCGCGGGTGATGAGCAGGATGTCCACGTCACCGTGGCGGGCGACCACCCGCTCGCCAGGTTGAACGGGTACCGGAACCGAATCAAGCTGCGCCTGCGTATGGGGCACAAACCCTGCCTTGCTGAGAAAACCACGCTGGTGAAGACGGAAAATACCAGCTTCGACCTGCCGGCCACAGGGTCGGTGACGCCCGCTGCTGGACGGTGCAGCCCGCGCCGCTTACCCTCCCTGCCATGCTGCTCATGGACCGCGTGAACCTGATGGCGCCCGGGTGGTCGCACGTGCTGTCCAGCGACAACAACGTGGCGGAGCTCGAGGCGCTACGGCAGCGGGTCGGGGCGCCGGCCCGGGCGCTGCACTTCGGCGATGGCAGCCGGCCGCATCTCGACTTGAAGCTCGAGCCGCGGGAACGAGCCCTCCGCGATCCAACCGTGCGGGTCTTTGACGACTCGCGAGGGCTCGTGCGATACTGGCGCATCTGCCAGAACGCGCGGGTGTGACCGAATCACCGCGCATGGGTCCCTCCCCCTCCCCAGCCCTCTTCCTCGACGGCCTCCGCAAGCATTACGGGGAGGTTCGCGCCGTTGACGGGCTCGACCTGGAAGTGCGTCCGGGGGAATGTTTCGGGCTCCTGGGCCCGAACGGGGCGGGCAAGACAACGACTATCGAAATCTGTGAAGGCCTGCTCCGTCCCGATGCCGGCGTGGTGCGGGTGCTCGGGCGCTCCTGGCAGGATGCGGAAGCCGACCTTCGGCTCCGGGTCGGCGTCTCCCTGCAGGAGACCCAGTTCTCGGAGAAGCTCACGGTGCACGAGACGGTCTCGCTGTTCCGGAGCTTCTACCCGAGCGGGCCGCCTCCCGAGCGAACGCTCGAACGGGTGCAGCTGATGGACAAGGCCAACGCGCGCGTGGCCACGCTATCGGGCGGGCAGAAGCAGCGCCTGGCGCTGGCGTGCTCCCTGGTGGGCGAGCCCGAGCTTCTCTTTCTCGACGAGCCGACCACCGGACTCGATCCCCAATCCCGGCGCCAGCTCTGGGATTTCATCGGTGAGTTCCGCGCCACCGGGCGGACGGTGGTCCTCACCACGCACTACATGGATGAGGCCGAGCGACTCTGCGACCGCGTGGCCATCGTGGACCACGGACGCATCATCGCGCTGGGGACGCCGCGGAGCCTGATCGCCGCGCTGGGAGCCGAGCAGGTGGTCGAGCTGCACTTCGTCGGCGCGCCACCCGAGGTGGAGCGCTTTCGCGCCCAGCCTGGAGTGGTGGATGCGCGGCTGGAAGGACAGGTCCTCTCCGTCCGCGTGACGCGACTCCACCAGAGCCTTCCCGCCCTCCTCGCCGGCGTGGCGGCGGACGGCATGAGCGTGGAGGAGCTCAGAACCCATGCTCCCACTCTCGATGATGTCTTTGTCACGCTGACCGGACGGCGGCTCCGCGATGCGTAACCTGGCTCCCAGCCTGCGCGCGCTGGTCCTGGTGCGTCTCCGCGAGTTCTTCCGCGAGCCCGAGGCGGTATTCTGGACCTATCTCTTTCCCATCGTGCTCGCGGGCGGTCTCGGCATCGCGTTCCGCAATCAGGCTCCGGCGCCGGTCCGGGTCGGGTGGGCGGCCTGGGGCGACTCCGCCCCCGAACTTCGTGCCGCTCTCGACCGGGACAGCGCGTTCGTCGTCGTGCCATTCCCGGACTCGGCGAGCGCCGCCATCGCCCTTCGCAACGGGCGCGTCGCGCTCCTGGTGGAGGCCGCCGGAGGGACGCTGCGATATCGCTATGACGAAACCCGCACCGAATCCCCCGCGGCCCGCCTGGCGGTCGATGATGCCCTGCAGCGGGCCGCCGGGCGTCGCGACGCGCTGCACAGCGCCACCCAGCTCATTCACGAGCGAGGCTCACGGTATATCGACTTCCTGCTCCCCGGCCTCATCGGACTCAACCTCATGGGAAGCGGGGTCTGGGGCACCGGGTTCTCGATCGTCGACGCCCGGCGGAAGAAGCTCCTCAAGCGTCTGCTCGCGACGCCGATGTCGAAGGCCGAATACCTGGGCTCCTTCCCCCTGGCTCAACTGGTCTTGCTCTGTCTCGAGGTCAGCTCGATCCTGCTCTTCGGGGTTCTGGTCTTCGGCGTCCCAGTGCGCGGCTCGCTCGTGGCCATGGCGGGGGTCTGCATCCTCGGCTCGCTCACCTTTGGCGCGCTTGGCCTCCTCGCCGCAGCACGGCCCAGGACGGTCGAAGGCGCATCGGGCCTGATGAACCTGATCCTGATGCCCATGTGGGTGGTCTCGGGGGTCTTCTTTTCCGCGGATCGCTTCCCGGCGGTGATCCAGCCCGTCATCCGGGCGCTGCCCCTCACCGCGCTGGTTGATGCGCTGCGCCAGCTGATGCTGGAAGGTGGCACGCTCTCGTCGGTGGCGGCACAGATGGTGGTACTCGCCGCCTGGCTGGTGCTGAGCTTCGTGGCGGCGCTACGGATCTTCCGCTGGCAGTGAGGAGCGGGGCTGGAGGGCGAAGCGATCCAGCCGAAACGGGGTGATGTCGAACGACGGCTCCGCTTGCATCGCCAGGTCAGCCAGGATCTCTCCCAGCGCGCTCGCGAACTTGAACCCGTGGCCCGAGCAGGGGCTTGCGACGACCACCCGCGGGTCCTCGGGGTGGGGGCCCAGCGCGAAGTGCTGGTCGGGGGTGTTGGTGTACAAGCAGGTGGCCGCGTCCCGGAGCCGTCCATCCGCGAGGGGAATAGTGCGGCGAAGCAGCCGCCGCATCTCGTCGACCTCCTCGTCGGAGACCTGGCGCTCGACCTGGTCGGGACTGACTACCCGGCCTTCGTGGTGTCCGGCGACCTTGAATCCGTCCCCGGCGTCGGGAATGCCGTAGAAGAAGCGGCCGCGTTCCCACTCCCAGATGAAAACCGGCAGCTGCTCGGTTCCGAACCGCTCCGCCCGCGCCTTCGGCTCGAACCAGAACATCGCCTGGCGCTCGATCGAAAGCGGCACACCCGGGACTCCGCCGCTTTCGGCGTGCCACGGCCCAAGTGCGAGAATCAGTGCCGCACACTCGATCATCTCGCGGGAGGTTCCCACGGTGAGTCCATCGGCGGCGGGCCGCCACGCGGTCATGAGTGTCTGGTCCCAGAGTTCGGCACCGCCGCGCACCGCCAGGGACAGGGTGCCTTCGAGGCATCCCTCCGGGTCCAGCACGCCGGCTCGGGGCTCCAGCAACGCGACCTGATCCGGTCGGACCTCGAGCACCGGGTAGCGTCGCCGGACCTCGACGGAATCGAGGATCTCGAACGGGATGCCGTGCTGTTCAGCGCTTCGGCGCGATCCCCGCACCAAAGCGCCGTCTGCCGGGCCGACCATCAGCCCGCCGGTCGTCCGCAGCAGCGGACGACCGGCCTCCACTTCGAGGCGGCGCCACAACTCATACGCGCGCCGCACCAGCGGCACGTATACCGGTGATTCGTAGTAGGCCTCCCGGATGATCCGGGAGCGCCCATGGGAGGAGCCAAGGGAATGAGGGGGGGTGAAACGATCGACGCCGACCGCCTTGAGGCCGCGCCGCGTCAGCGCGAGCAGGGCTGAGCTTCCGACCGCGCCGAGCCCGACGACCGCCACGTCGAACCGGCGCGGCACGCTACATCCGCCGGTTCCGGTCGAGGAGGAAGCGCTGCTCCTCCATGATGACGCGGAGCGGAATGCCCTCCTCGAGTCGCGCCGCGACCTCGCCATCCGCCACGCGAAGCACCGTACCCCGTAGCGTGATGGTCTCGCCCCGCCGGAAGCGTACCTCTCCCTGCACCTCGAACCCCGGCTCGGGTCGGGCGGCCTCGCCGAGCCGGAAGCGAATGCCGCGCTCGGAGATGTCCACCACCTCGAAGGTCACGCCCTGGACCACGAGCTTGGGCCGGAGGGCTGTTGGATAGGCGACCCGGTAGTGCTCACGATCATGAATCCAGGCCATGCGGGTTACCAAAGGAGGCCGCTGCGACGGGGGCTGACCGGTCCCGCGGGCAGCGCGTCCGTGGCCAGCCGGTCCTGTCCCTGGATCAGGCGGAGCGCCGCCTCCTCGCCACTCACCCGGAGCACCCGTCCCTCGATCTCCACGGCGCGGTCCGCCGGGAACCGGAGGGTGGCACGCAGCACATCCCCGATGGTGAGGCCCGGGCTCACGTGATCCGGTGACCGCAGCCGAAGCCCCTCGCTGGAGAGGTCGACCACTTCATAGACGTGGTCCGGCGTCTCCAGTCGGGGGGCCGGCCGCCCGGAGAAGGTGAGTCGAGGCGCGTGCCGGCGCGGAGTTTCCATCATCACCGCGGTACCCTCCGTGAGGCCAGGGCCGTCGCGTTTCCCGTCTGAATCAGGGCGCGGTCGGCGGGGTCGAGCGATAGCAGGTCCAGCCGCGCCAGCGGGGTCTCCGCCAGGCGCAGGGGCTGCCCGCTGCCGAAAAGGAACCGCGAAGGCCCCAAGGTCGCAAGCAGGTGGGCCAGATGGTCCTCGGGTGGGCCCCAGACCCATGAGATGTCCCACCAGACCCTGGCAGACTCGGTGGGCGTGGAGCCAAAGTGGACCTCCTCGATGAAGCCGCGGTCCGCATGGGTCACGACCACCCGGAGCCCGGGGCTGTGCCGCAGCCATCCCCGCACGGCCCACGGAGCCAGCTCAGGCGCCACATCCAGGGGATGCCGGCCCCGCCCATCCTCGAGCCGCACGGCGGCGAGAAGCGGCATACCGTGTGCCGCCAGCGCCTCCACCAACTGCAGCATTGGCTGCCCGAGCGGTGCCAGGCCCAGGAGCCCGGGGTCGGCGCGGACCGCGACCGCCTGGTGGGTTACCGCCTCACGCAGGTCCTCCTCCCAGTGGGGCAAACCGGGGTGAATCGCCGGAACCGCCTGGAAGCGACGGGATCGCGCGCACACCTCGTACAGCCAGGGGTTCCCTTCCGCCGGATCCTTCCAGTACAGGCTCGGCAGGTGCGAGGCCCAGGCCGACTCGATCCCCAGCCGGTCCATGACCGCGGTCACCTCCTCCGGTTCAGTGCCGGAGATCGCCCGCCACGGGTAGGCGCCGAGCAGGACGTTGACGTCGATCACGCGAACGCCTCGGCCGGGAAGAGGCGGCGGGCGTTCCCGCCGGTCACCAGTTCGAGATCAACAGGGCGGAGCACCCGCTCGAGGTAGCGGAGCTTGGCCCATCCGGTGCACAGCGTCACGTCGGCCCCCCAGAGAAGCCGCTCGCTGCCGACGGCCCGCAGCGCAGAGTCCAGCATGCCGCCGTCGACTCCGCTGCCTGACAGATCGAGGTACACGTTCGGGTGGCGTCGAACGGCGCGCAGGGTGTGCTGCCAGTCGCCCCCACCACCGATGTGGGCCAAGATGAAAGCCACCTCCCCATGACGTGCGGCGAGGCGGCACAGCTCCACGCCGTCCGAGGCCTCCTGGCCCGGCCATTCGTGGCGGCGATGCTGCCAGATGTGGTGAAGCACCGGCAGGTGCCGCGGCCGCGCCGCATCACAGACCGGGTCGAGCAGCCGATCGTCGGCGCGCCGGCTGGCAGCGAGCTTCACGCCAGCCATGCCGGCCTCGACCCCGCGACGAATCTCCTCGAGCGCGTGCGCGGTGAAATTCGGGTTGACCGCGACGTATCCGCGGATCCGCCCGGGGTGCTCATGGCAGAGCGCGCGAAGCCGCTCATTGGCGAAGGACAGGTCGGATGGAGACGGAAAGTAGGTCGGAGAGGTGTGCCCCCAGCTGCCGAGGATGGAGGCAACGTGCCAGCGGATGCCGATCCGTTCGCCGGCCTCGAGGCGACTGGCGTTCCGCTCGCGCCAGTCGGCGCGGCCGGCGCGCTCATGATAAAAGTGGGCATGAACGTCCACGAGCATCGGGCTTTCGGCTCCTGCACATGGTATGCGCCCGGCGTCACCCGGGCGTCAGTCACGAACCTGGCTGCAGCTCTCCTCGAGGATCGCCAGCGCGTGGTCGACGTGCGAGGCGTCGTGCGCGAGGGAAACGAAGTTGTAGGCGCCACGCTTGAGGAGGAGTCCCCGCTCCGCGGCCACGCGCGTGAGGCGGATCCCGCTTTCCTCGTCCCGAAAGCGGAGAAAGCACATCTCCGGCACGCCGGCGGCTCCCTCTATCTGCTCGGGATACCTGGTGGCGAGCGCCGCGAACCCCTGAAACAGCCGGTCTCCGACCCGCCCCAGATGATCCGGCAGCTTCACGTCCACCATCACGCCAAGGGTAGCCACCGCGGCCGCCAGCGCCACCATCTCCGTGGCGAGAGTCGAGCTGATCCACGTGCGCCGGGCCTGTTCCATCACTTCGCGCCGTCCCCCGACCGCGGCCAGTGGAAACCCGTTGGCGAGCGCCTTCCCGAGCACCACCAGGTCGGGCGTCAGGCCGTACCGCTCCGCCCCGCCGCCCAGCGCGAGACGGAAGCCGGTCTTGATCTCGTCCACGATGAGGAGGGCACCGACGCGGCGCGTTTCTTCCCGGAGCAGACCGAGCCACTCCGCCGAAGGCGGGCCCTCGACCACCGGCTCGATGACCACCGCCGCCAGCCGATCCCCCGCGAGTTCGATGAGCGCCTGTGCGCGCTCGCAGTCGTTGAACGGAATCTCCTCCGACAGCCGGGAGATCGCCGCGGGAACTCCCGGGGTGCCGAGGGGTTGGCACCAGTCGAGCCATCCCTGGTAGCCCGAGCGGAGAATGAAATCGCGCCCGGTGTGCGCCCGGGCGAGCCGAATTGCCGCCGCGACGCCCTCCGCCCCTGTCTTGAGGAAACGGGTCCGTTCCATCCAGGGCAGCAGCGTCGCGAGCCGCTCCGCGACCCGTTCCTCCAGTTCCGGAGGAAGCGGGCCCACCGTTCCCGCCTCGATGGCGGCGTGCGCCGCGGCGTTCACCGCCGGGTGCCCGTAACCGAGGGCTACAGCCCCCAGCGCCATGATGAGATCGAGATAGCACCGGCCCTCGGTATCCCAGACCTCCGCCCCGGCCGAGCGGGCCAGACGAACCGGCAACCCCCGAGGCGCGGCCGGCCCGAACAGCGCCTCGGGCCGCTTGCTCCCCGTGGAGGTAAAGCCGGGAATCCTCATGCGAGGACCAGCCTTCCGGCCCGGTCTGCTTCCTGGCGGTCGCCGCGCAGGTAGGCCCAACCGCCTCCCCCGGTCCAGACCAGTTGGCCCAATCGGCGTTGACGCCCCTCGCGCATCTCGTTGACGATCAGATCGAGCAGCACCGGCTCGTCGCCCGCCGGCGGCCATCCCGGAGGTGAGACGGCGCAGGTGATCCGGTATCCCGTGTCGGTGGCGCGCCATGCGCCGCGAACCTCGCCCCGAGCACCCGTCTCCGGTACCGAATGCGCCTGCAGACTGGGAGAATCCGGGTCGGGAACGATCAGCCAGCCGGCCCGACCGTGGCCGTGCACCTCCACGTAGAGCTGCACCCCGTCGGAGTGTATGAGATCCACCTCGTTGTCGAGCCGGAGCGGCGGCGCGCCGCGCCTTCTGAACAGCGGCGCGGACTTGATCACCTCCACGGCCACGTAGAGTGCCGCGGCATCCCAGGCGAACCAGGCGCGGGCGGAGAACTCCTCGGGGCCGGGGTATGGCTCTTCGGTCCGGCGATACTGGTCGTCGTGGTCGAGCAGGATCGGCTGATCGGTATCGAAACCCGCCAGCGTGCCATCGAGGGCCGGTGGCCCGGGCAGATGAGTGGCGGTGGCAACGGGAGGAGCGCTGCCGCCCACCTCGGGGCTGCCCAGCGGCATTCTCAACGAAAGCCCGGTCCTGAGTGCGCCGCGGAGGCGCACCCGGCTCTCGCCCAGGGCGATCTCCCACCCGTCTTCCGTCTGCCGGTGCACGGCGGTCCCTTGCGTTGTCTCGACCCGGACCTCGCCGGCCGGAAACTCCACGCCCACCACTCCTGGCGTGCCAAAGCCGAGCACGGTCGCGAAGCGCACGTAGCGCCCGCGGAGACGACGGAGTAGAAAGGCGCGCCCGCTCGCCTCTCCGGGGCGCCCCGGCCCCCGTACCCGAAGCAGGTCGCCGGCGGCATCGAAGGCGCCGGTCAGTACCTGACCAGTGTGGGGCAGCGTCGCGCGCCACGAGATGGGGCCGGAGGCGGAAGGAAGAAACCGTTCGACGTCGTGAACAAACGGGTCCTGGAGCTCCGCCGGTTCCCAGCCCCCCGGGGTCAGGATCTCCAGCTCTCCCACGGGGTGCCAGGGAAGCTCGACCAGATGCTCCTCCTCCCCGGCGAATTCGAGGATGTCGACTACATGGGAGGGACCGGCCACCAGCGTCCGGGTGAAGCCGGCCACGCGCCCCCGGACCCATCCCCACGGGCCGCTGGTATCGAACATCTCCGCCCGGGCGTCGGCCGGCGGCTGCGAGCGGCCGTCCAGGCGGGGCGCGTTGTGCGCCAGCGTGCCCCGATACCACATCAGGTCGGGGGAAACGTAGGAGCCGGTGCCGGGATCGAGCAGCCAAGGCGCCCCGTCGGCGTGCAGCGTCAGGTGCAGGCGGTCGCCGTGGCCGTGGCCACCGCCGTGCTCGCCGCATTCGAGGCTGGCATAACGGTCACCGTCCCGAAGGATCGCAATTCCCTGCTCCGGCAGGAGGACGCTGGCCGGCGTCCAGGGCTGGTCGGCGCCCGGCAGGTCCCGAGGCATCGTCGCGAGCATCCACCAGGAGAGGTCGGCTCGACTCCGCGTGGGGGGCGCCGAGGTTCCGGCCTCATGGAGGTAGCTGTCGAAGGTGAGCGCCGCGGGGGCGGGCAGTTGATAGAGCAACCCCAGCCAGCTCCCCAGATCGAGCATCGGCTCCGCATAGCCGGCGGTCCGGAGGGTGCCGATACCGTTCTCCCACATCTCGAGGTACATGGGCTGCGCCAGGGAGACGCCGTAGCGCGCGTCCTTCCGCGCTGGAAAGGTGCCGTCCGGAAGGGCGGAGAGCGCGGGCGCCCGAAGCGCGGCGGCGAGCCGGGTCTGGCCGGTCTCCGCCTCGAAGAGGTCCACCCCCGCGAGCCGCGCCCAGGCCGCCCCGGTGAGCAGGCCTTGCAGGGCGAAGAGATGATAGTTCTCGCCCTCGTACCACATGCCATCGTCACGGAAGCCGTCCACAAGGTGGCCGACCAGGCCGCGCGGCCCCTCGATCGCTCGTCGCGCCAGCTCTTCGTCTTCGAACCAGACGGCCGCCGCCGACAGGGCGGCGTTGTGCCATGTCTGCCGATTGCTCAGCCCCTCGTCGAATTCGCCGATCAGCCCCGCCGCTTCCTCCACGAGGTCGCTCACCGTTTGCTGGGCCGCCTCGTCGAGCATCCCGGATTCCCGTAGCAGAAACGCGCCCGCCAGATAGTTGGTGAGCCAGATCGATTCGAGATAGGTCGAGAAGAAGAGCCGGGCGGGACCAAGCACGTTGTCCACGTTCGGGTACTCCCGGTAGCGCGCGCCATACGCCGCGAGCTTTTGAGCGGCCCAGGCTATCAGCGATTCGTCCTCCGCGAACAGCCCCGTCGCTGCGGCTTCCACGATGCGCTCTGCCAGCCAGAGATGCTCCAGCCAGGCCCAGCGCCGATCGTGGCGCTCCCCGCGGTAGACCGTGCCGCACCGGGAGCAGCGGTGCTCGCGCCCATTCCAGGGATCGAACACCAGAGCCGAACGATCCTCGGGACACACCCCACCGTCCGCTGAAAGCATCCCCTTGAGCGCCGGAATGGCCGGGTCCCGTCGGACCGTGGCCCTGGAGCGCGCCAGCACGTGATCCAGGAGGGCGGAGAGCCCCGCCTCCACCTGGATGAGTTCCCGCCGCGCCTCGATTTCCTCGCTCGTCAACATGGTGCGACTCCGTTCAGCGACCATCCGGCATCCAGCACGGTGGCGCCAACGCCCCGGGCGGTCGCGACGGCGGACTCCCGATCGTCACCGACCAGGAAGAACATCGCGCCGCCCGCTCCGGCACCCGCCGCCTTTCCGCCAAGCGATCCGGCCTTCCGCAGCGCGCCTTCGAGCAGTGCCATCTCCTCAGTCCGCATCGCCGGATCGAGTCGCTGCTGGCAGGCCCAGTTGGCGGACAGCAGGGCCCCGATCCTCGACAGGTCACCGGCGAGGAGCGCGGGCCCCATCGCGGCCGCGATGGTCTTGAGCTCCCGGAGAGCGGCGCAGACGGCCTGGTCTCCATCGTCGTACGCCCGCATGACCCTTTGGATGGTGTCCCCCGAAAGACGGGATCGTCCGGTATAGCAGATCACGGTGTGTCGAGCCAGCTCCTTCAGCGTGGCGGCATCGAGAGAGAGTCGCTCGGCGGTCACCCTGCTCCCGCCGAACCTGAGGCACTGAAAGCCTCCCAGAGCGGCCGCGTACTGATCCTGCTTCCCACCCGGAATCCCGACCTCGACTGCCTCGAGTTCCCAGCCCTGCGCCGCGACCTCCTCGAGGGTGAGGTCCTCTCCCCGGACAGCGGCGAGAACAGCCACCAGCGCCACGTCCAGAGCGCCGGAGCTGCCGAGGCCCGATCCCGGCGGCGCGGCCGAACGGGTGCGGAGAGTCCCGGGACCCGGCGGGAACATTCGGAGAGCCGCCTTATGAAGGTCGAGCCTCCCATTCAGGACAAGATCCTGGGCCCCGCGTACCCGCACCATCTCCCCGAGGTCATCCGCCTGCAGAAGGATGTCTTTTCCGCCAGCCGAGAACTCCGCCTCGACCCGGAGATCGATTGCCGCATTGACCACGATCCCCCCTTCCCGGTCGGCGAAGGGCGGCACGTCGGTCCAGCCGCCCGCGAAGTCGAGGCGCATCGGCGCCGCGACCCGCGTCATTGGACGCTCCACCGCGTCACCGTGGCCAGCTCCCCCCGGAGGCCGAACTCCACGCCATGCAGCCGACGATTGATCCCCTGAAGGCCGCGCGCGTGGTAGAGCATGGTCACCGGCAGCGAATCACGGAAAAATCGGAGCAGCGGAACCGGCCGGGACGGAATGCCATTGAGCCCCGACAGCAGCGCCAGAGGCCGCAGGTACCCGAGCCCGGGATCCCCTTGGGTGCCCAGCACTGCCGCCTGAAAATCGGGGTGCGGACCGTACACCCGGTCGAGAAACGCCGACAGCTCGAGCTGCCGGATCGTGACGGTGATCCCGACTCGGGCGAGCTGCGCCTGGACCATCTGTTCGAGGGCGGCCTCGCCGCTCCCCACCGTGAGGAGCTCGAACCGCAGTGGGTCGGGCGGCTCTGCGGCAACGGCACGCGGCGCAGTCGGCGCCACCTCGGATTCCGGCATGCCGGGGATTCCGGGCGGGATCGGACCTGTGGCCGGTGTGCCGTAGCCGTAGGCGAACCCCTGCACCAGAGCCTGACGATCGATGGCCTCCGCCACCTCGCGCCGGGCAGCGAGCCGGTTGAACGGGGGTCGCCGCGCGTTGAACACGATGCCGGTCGAAAACAGCAGGGGGTAGTCGCGGACGGCCAGCGCGGGGTCCCGGGCGACAAACGCGGCGTGAGCCGGCTGGATGCCGGCGACATCAATCTCTCCGGCGGTGAGCGCCGCCAGCTTGGTCATCGGCTCATCCACGACCGCGATGACCAGCCGCTCGATGCGGGGTGGCCCGCCCAGGGCTTCGGGGAAGTCCGGATTGCGTTCGAAGACCCAGCGGCGATTCGGGTCATGGGCCACGAAACGAAAGGGTCCGTTACCAACCGGGTGCCGGTTCCAGCTTGCGCTCCGCAGTCCGCCTGGTGGAATGCCATCGAGCAGGTGACTTGGCAGGATCGCGAGGTCGGTCAACACGTCAGGAATGCCGCCAGGCGCGCTCACGAAGTCGAGCTCGAGGGTCGTGTCGTCAACCGCCCGCGCCGTGCGCAGGTCGGCCAGGTCGGAGCGGCGCGGGTAGCCGGTCGCGGGGTCCAGGGCCTGCTCGAGAGTCCACGCTGCGTCGCGCGCGGTGGTCGGGGCACCATCCTGCCAGCGGAGCCCTCCGAACAGCGACAGGACCAGCCGTCTTCCCCGATCCGACCAGGTCCACCGGCGCGCCAGGTATGGCTCGATCGCCATCGCGCTGTCCCGCCGGACCAAGGTTGTGAGCAGCACGTAGCGCTGGACCTGCCGCGCGAGCGGGTGAACCGTCAGGAGTGGATTGATACTCTGCAGGTCCGCCCCCGAGGCGAAGAGCACCGTGGTTCCGCGGCGGGTGGACGGCACCCCGCACGCGGCGACCAGCCCGAGAAGAGAGAGCAATCCGACGACGCGGCCCATCGCCGAAAGGTGAGGCTGGACCGCCGGAAAGCAAACACCCGCGGGGAGAGCCCCGCGGGTGCGCCCGCCAAACGGCCGAGTGAGGGTGACGGCTCAGGGCACCGTGGTGACCGTCGGGCTCTGGCCGCAGGGATTGAAGACGATCTGGATCGTGCCCGTTCCCGCGGAATCGGTGTGACTCACCTGCAGCTCACCGGAGACGATCTTGAGGAACGCGTCGCAGGAGGCATCGCGGTGCAGCGGCGTGACCGTCGTGATGCCCAGGACATGGGTGGCGGTGCCATGCGTCCGGGTGGTGGTGCCGTTGATCGTGTAATCGCCACTGGGCAGGTGCCACCGGCCGGAGAAGTTGCCACTGTCGGCAACGAAGCTTACCTGCCAGGCCTTGGCGAGCGTCCTGGTGGCGTACTGGCTGGAGGAGTCCGTGACCGTCGTGCTGTCCGTCGCGGTGAACCCGGTCGTATCCTTCAGTACCTCCCACACGCCGTTGATGCCGCGCAGGAAGAAGATCGAGTCCTGAATCGTCGTGGTCTGCTGGAAATCACCGTAGTCGATGCGGAAGCCCTGTTGGGTCGTCGAGGGGTCCGTGATAGTGATGTCCCCGCTCAGGACCAGTGAGGCCCGCCCATCATGGCGGCTGAAGGTGCAGCTTGACGGGTTGAAGGCCAGGGTCAGGCTGTCCGGGACTCCGTCACTGTCCGAGTCGACCGGCGGATACGGGGAGAGCAGCGGGCAGCCCGACAGGATGCCCTGAAAGAAGAACGGCCCGCGCAGGATTCGGGTTGCCTGTGGCGGCGCCCAGAAGCCGGGGCTCAGGAACCGAAAGAGCGACCCGCCTTCCGTCACGTCCTGCACATCGCTCTGCGTTTCATCCGAGATCGACTGGGCATCAGCGGAGGAGAGCGTGGTGCCCCCTGGGCTGGTCAGAGTGTTCGTTCCGGTGCTGCTGCACCCGGCGAGGGCGATGGCGAGGGCGGCAGCACTGGCGTAAAATCGCTTCATAGACTCCTCGAGACAAATGGTCGCGAAACCTGTAGAAAGACGGAATCCTCTGCGGTGATCCTACTCACTTCATCGCGCTTGATGCGGGCCGCGCGCGCTAAATTCTCTTTATGTTCCTTCGCCTGCTGACGCGTCTGAGCGCCGGGTTGGCGGTCATACTCGGTATAGTCGTTCTGACTTTCGTCCTCCTGCACATCGCCCCTGGCGATCCGGCCCGGCAATTGGCCGGTCCTGCCGCGTCGGCGCAGCAAATCGCTGCGTTGAATCAGCAGTTGGGGCTCGATAGGCCACTCCATGAACAATTTGTCATCTGGATCTCCCGAGCCGTGCGCGGCGACTGGGGAGTGAGTCTAACCACCGGCCGCCCTGTCGGCGAAATGCTCCGCCGAGCGTGGCCCTGGACGGCGCTCCTGGTCGCCTCGTCCCTCCTGCTGAGCTATGCGATTGGAATCGGAGTCGCCCTGTGGCAAGCCGTGAGCCGCCGCCGGCTGGACACCGGGCTCTCCATCGTTTCGGTCGCCCTTGCCGCCATGCCGGCCTATTGGCTCGGAATCATCCTCGTCTGGGTGTTCACGTACGAGCTCAACGCCTTGCCCGCTTTCGGCGCCGCCGGCCTCGACGCGGACTTCCTGAGCCCCGGCGCGCGACTCGCCGACCACGTCAGGCACCTGCTCCTTCCGGTCACGACCCTCACGTTGATCGGCGTCGGGGGAGCAGCCCGATTCGCCCGGGGCGCGCTCATGGATACCCGGCACGCGCTTTTTCTGCTTGCGGCCCGCGCGCGCGGGCTTCCCGCCTGGCGCGTCCTGGTCCGCCATCTCCTGCTGAACGCGCTGGGGCCGGTCGTCACGCTCCTCGGCCTCTCGCTGCCGGCGCTCTTCTCCGGCGCCGTGTTCGTCGAGGGTATCTTCGCGTGGCCCGGCGTCGGGAGAGTCCTGATCGATGCGGTTGCCGGGCGGGACTACCCCGTGGTGATGGCCGCGGCCACCGTGAGCGCCATTCTGGTCGTCATCGGCAACCTGCTCGCGGACCTCCTTCACGCCGCGGTGGATCCGCGGCTCCGCCATGTCTGAGAGCCCCTGGCTGCAGGATCGCCGCGCCAAGGTGGGGCTGCTCCTGCTGAGCGCCCTCACGTTCGCCACCCTGCTTGCGCCGCTCGTGGCCGGCCACGACCCGCTCGCTCAACCCGACGTGGTCGCCACCCGGTTCGTCCCACCGTTGGCTCACGACCCGCTCGGCGCCTTTCATCTCCTGGGCACCGACCGCTTCGGGCGTGACGTGTGGAGTCGCCTGGTATACGGCGGCCGGGTTTCCCTCGCCACCGGGTTCCTCGCCACCCTCCTCGCCGTCGTCATCGGGGTGGGAGTGGGTCTGGTGGCGGGGGTCTGGCGCGGACGGGTGGGGCTCGTGCTGATGAGTCTCACCGATTTCGCCCTCGCCTTGCCGCGCGTGGTCCTGGTCCTGCTCATGGCCGCGCTCTGGGAGCCGAGCGCGCTGCTGGTTGTCGTGGTGCTGGCCCTGACCGGATGGATGAGTGTCGCTCGCCTCGTCTACCATGAGGCGGTGGCGGCCATGGCGCTTCCGTTCGTCGCATCCGCGGAAGCCCTGGGGGCGAGCCGCCCGCGCGTCGCCTGGCGCCATGTGCTGCCTAACAGCTGGACGCCGGTCATCGTCGCCGCCGCGCTCGGCGTCGGAAACGCCATCACCCTTGAGGCGGGGCTTTCCTTCCTGGGACTCGGCGTCCAGCCGCCCACCCCGTCGTGGGGGGCGATGATCGCCTCCGGGCGGGACACGCTCGTGAACGCGCCCTGGGTGGCCATCGCCCCTGGCGTCGCTCTGGTGCTGGTGGTCGTCGCCTGCACCTTGATCGGCGACGCCCTGCGCGACGATGCGGCTCTTGAACGGTGAGGCTATCTGACGTGAATCCCCTCGTGGATCTCGACGCCCGTCCAGTCATCGGCCACCGCGGCGCGCCGGCCTACGCGCCCGAAAACACCCTGGAGAGCTTTCGGGAGGCCGTGAACCGTGGCGCGGACGCGCTCGAGCTGGACGTCCGCCGCTCGGCCGATGGCGTGGTGATGGTCTGTCACGACCCGACGTTGGATCGAACCACCGACCGGGTCGGTCTTCTGGGACGGCTCAGCGCCGCCGACTTGGCCCAGGTCGATGCCGGCTTCCGGTTCACCGACCAGAGCGGCGCGCACCCCTTCCGCAGGAGTGGTGTGCGGATCCCGACGCTGCGCGCCGTCATCGAGGCGTTCCCGGACGTGCCGTTGCTCATCGAGCTCAAGGAACGAGAGGTCCAGGGCGCGCTGGCCCGCCTCCTTCTCGAGACCGGCGCTGCCTCGCGAGCGGTGCTCGCCGCGGACGACTGGCGCGCTCTCGTCGCGTTCCGCCAGGAGCCGTTCCTCCTCGGCGCGTCGCGGCGCGACATCGCCAGGCTCTACTTCAGGCTCCCGCGGCCCGACCCGCGCTGCCGCGCTTACGCGGTTCCGGAGCGCTTTGCGCGACTTCCCGTTCCGACCCGACGGTTCGTGCGAGCGGCGCACGAACGCCAGGCCGCGGTCCACGTCTGGACCGTCGAGGGACAGGACGTGGCGCGCCGTCTCTGGCGGAACGGCGTGAACGGGATCGTCACCGACCGGCCCGATCTGATCCGTGCCGCCCGGGACGTGGCCTCACCGCCGATGGCCTAGGGGCCGGTGCCAGCCAGGGCGAGGCACTCGATCTCCACCCGCGCGCCGAGCGCAAGCCCGCTTCCGGCGATGGCCGACCGCGCCGGAGGATCCTTCGGGAAGAAGCTGGCGTACACCTCGTTCATGGCCCCGTAGTCCTTGATGTCCGCGAGGAAGACGGTGCACTTGACCACCCGGTCGAGCGAACTGCCCGCGGCCTCGAGCACCGTGCGGATGTTCTCGAGCGCCTGCCGGGTCTCCGCGCCGATGCCTCCGGCCACGAGCTCGCGGGTTCCGATCCGGTTCCCGATCTGCCCGGAGAGATAGAGCATGTTCCCGGCCCGGATCACCGGCGAGAAGGGGAGTCCGGCCACGGCCCCCGGGACCGCCAGAACCTCCTTGCCCTGCGCGGCGACAGCGGTCGTCGCGGCCACTGCCAATACCAGGAACGCGAGACGCATCGTTGGCCCCTTCCGGTTCAGGTTGACCATTCGAGACGAGCCGAGAAGATACCGCGTGCCGGCACGCGAAACGACACGACTCGACCACCCTCGGCGAGCGCAAGGCTCTCCAGCTCGGCCTCATCCGCATGGAGCCGCGTGGCCCGAACCAGCGGTCGGGCCAGCACGATCCGTCCGGTGCCTGGCAGCTCATTGGCGTGAAAGCAGCGGAAGACGGCGCCGCGCCCGTCTTCGGCCGGCTTGAGGCTCGAGAAGACGAGGTCTTCTCCTTCGAGCGTGAGGCCGTCGGGCGCGGCCTCCTCCTCCGACAAGTGATAGTCCCGAATCCAGTGGCTCATGGGAGAGAGGAACGCGTCCTCCCAGAGTTCCTCCAGCCGGGACGGCCGGGCGAGGTCGCCATCGGTGACCGCCGCGACGCCGAACTCGATTGCCTCCTCGCCGAGGCACTGCGCATCCGGCGTCGGCGTGGGCCATGCGGCGTGGCCCGGACGCGTCGGCAAGTCCACGCGCGAAAGCTCGCCCACCGCGCGGAGCAGCGTCACCAGCAGATCGCCCCCGCGGGTCCACTCGTACTCGAAGAACCCTGGAGCAAACAAGGCGAGGCCGCGTTCCCCACGCGCCACCGCCACGTAGCGGTGCCCAGGCGCGGTGCTTACCGGCGTCTCGCCCCGTCCGCGCGGGCTGGCGGCCGGCGCCGCCGAGCGGCGGACGGCGCCGAAGTGCGTGCCGGCCACCGCCTGCGCTCCTCGGAGCCCGGTCGGGAACCGGAGGCGAAGCCGATGATCGCACGCCCGGTTATCCAACCGCATCGAGAGTCGCACCACGGAGGAATCTCCAATGACCTGTGCGGTAATCGAGGCCGCCACTTTGCCTGCGCCCGACCCCTCGGGCCGCCGGCCGCATTGGAGGTCGAGCTGCCACGCGAGCCCCGCCACCAGCGGACCGGTCTCGATCACTCGCGCCTTCCCGGCGGATCTCGCGCGGCGACGTCCAGGCCGAGACGCCGGGCTGAAGCTGTAGGTATCGCCCAGGTCGGCTTCGCTCTCCATGGTCACAAGACCCGTGAATGGACGCGATAGCCCGGTCCGACGGAGCACGCAGGTCCCATCCCGGTCTACCGCCCACCCGACCTTGCCGTTCCGGACTACGCTCCCGTCTCCCGTTGCGAAGACCTCGGCGGCAGCCCGTCGCCCGGGGCGAAGCTGGAAGAGTCGGGCGCCCAGCCCCGGAAGTGCCGCCGGAAGCGGAAACGCGATCCGCACCCGGTCCACCTGGTCCTGATCGGGGTAGTGCCGCGCTGCATCGACCCGCTCCACGTCGCGGGTCCTGCTCAGGACCTGCGGAGCGATCTCCATGCTGGATCCATTGCCGCCGCGAGTGACCAGGACAAATGGATGGGCACCGCCACCGGTCCGCGCACGGCGCCGGCCGGGCGGACCCACCAGAACGTCCTGTCGGAAGAAGGTGAGGTCGGCCATCACGATGCCGCCCACGCTCCGCGCTCGGCGGTTCCAGACCAGAAGGCGGGCACCCTGCCCTCCGCGCTCCCGCGCAAGATCCGGATCGTGCCCAGCCAGACGATCCAGCGAAGCACGGACAACTTCGCCGGCTGCCGCCCGCACGTCGTCGAAGCGAACCCGCGCCGCGCGCGCGACCTCGTCGGCGGCGGTGCCGCAGATCGCATCGTGGAAGTGGCTCTGCACCAGCTCGCGCCAGGCCTGCCGCACGATCGCCCCCCGCGGGGCATCACCGGCCAATGCCGTCAGGGGCTCGGCGGTGCGCGTAAGCTCGAGCTCCAATACGCTGTTCAGGCGCTTGAGGGGAGCCCGGGTTCCGTGCACGCCCTGCAGGCACCAGGTATGAGTGGAGCAGGCCCGCTGTTCGCCCCGCACCGTGGCGATCGAGGCCGGCGCCTGGCGGACCGCCTCGAAAAAGAGCGGCAACGAGGAGAGGCGGAACTCGATGCCCGACACGGCTCGGGTCAACCGCTCGGCCAGTCCGCCGAGATCGGGAGCCGGCGCGTGATGATCTGCGCCGACCGGGACCGCGACGTGATGCGTCACCGCCCGCGGCAGCACTTCGGCGGCAACTCGCGACCAGGCCCGGGGCAGCTGATCGTCGGGGACGAGCAGGTTGGAGCCGATCTCGTAGCCGTCACGCGGCAGGTGGTAGACCAGCGTCCGCCGGCCGTCCTGCGCTTCCCACCAGAAGAGATCGGCGTTTCCGGTGGCCCGGGTATCAACGCCGCGCCACAGCACGCAGAAGGGAATCCCCCATTCGGCCGCGAGCAGGGGTAGCGAGCCTGGATGGCCGAACGCGTCGGGCGAGTACAGCACTGGTAGCGCGCGGGCGCGACCGCCAAGGGGGCCCGGGCCCAGGAGCAGGTTCCGCACCAGCGATTCTCCCGCCGGGATCTGCTCGTCCGCGAGCACGTACCACGGCCCACACTGGAGCCGCCCCGCGGCGAGCATCGCGTCGAGCGCTGTCCAGCGGTCGGGACGAACCTCCAGATAGTCCTCCACGAGCACCGACTGGCCATCCAGCAGGAAGCTCGCTAGACGCTGGTCGCGGTCGAGTTGATCGAGCACCGCATCGAGGGCCAGCGTCAGGCGCGCCCGGAAGGCCCCGAGCGGGAGATACCATTCGCGATCCCAGTGAGTGTGAGGGATGAGGTGGATGATGGGCCGCGTCATTCGAGAGCGCCGCGCTCCTGATTGGGCCGCTCGCCCTTCCGCGTCCACAGACCGCATGGCATCTTACCAGAACCTTCGCATCCAGGGCGTCGCGTGACGAGCACGGTTTGGAAACCTCGTGAACTGCCCACCCATGGGCAGATGACCCTACCGGGGCGGTACTTTACCTCGCCCGACATCTTCCAAGAGGAAACCGAGCGCCTCTTCCGGGCCGACTGGCTGGCGGTGGACCGGGAAGAGCGAGTGGCCAATCCGGGAGACTACTTCCTGCTCGACGTGGCCGGCGAGAGCATACTCATCCTGCGCGACCAGCAGGGAACCGTCCGCGCCTTCTATAATGTGTGCCGTCATCGGGGGAGCCGGATCTGCGAGACCGGGTCGGGTCGGCTCTCCGAAACCATCCAATGCCCCTACCACGCGTGGACCTACGCCCTCGATGGCCGCCTGATCGGCGCGCCCGCGACGAACGACCTCGAGGGGTTCCGCAAGCAGGACTGGCCGCTTCACCCGGTCGCGGTGGCGCTGTGGGAGGGTTTCATCTTCATCAACCTGGCCCGGAACCCGGCGCCATTCGCGGACACCCATGCTCCGCTCCTGGGCCGCTTTGCCCGGTTCAACCTGGCGCAGCTCCGACTGGGTCGAACCATCGAGTATGATATCCGGGCCAACTGGAAGCTGATCGTCCAGAACTACTCCGAATGTTACCACTGTCCCCTGGTACACCCGACTCTGACCCGTCGGACGCCGCCCACACTGGGGGAGAACGACCTCAGCGACGGCCCGTTCCTCGGCGGGTACATGATCCTCGCGGACGACGCCGAGAGCATGACCATGACCGGCCGCGCGTGTGGGCTGCCGGTGGATCCCTCGCTGCCGGCCGAGGACCACGATCGAGTTTACTACTACTCGATCATGCCTAACATGCTGCTCAGCCTGCACCCCGATTATGTCATGTTTCACGTGCTCTGGCCCGTGGCAGTCGATCGGACCCGCGTGCGGTGCAACTGGATCTTCCACCCGACCTCGCTCGGCCATCCCGACTTCAACATCGATGACGGGGTCAAGTTCTGGGACATGACCAACCGTGAGGACTGGCACGTCTGCGAGCTGAGCCAGGCCGGCGTCAGCTCGCGCGCGTACACCGCCGGGCCCTACTCCCGCCGCGAGTCGATGTCGGCGGCCTTCGATCGGCACTATATCGAGGCGATGGGGCATCCGCGGAGTACGGTGTTTCCCAACCAGGCAGGCTGAGGCCGCAAGCCCCGCCGCGCCCAAACCGTCACAGTACCCCGCGGCGCTTGAGGTGGTTGTACTGCTCGACCACCGCGGCGCTCGCACCGCTTGGCGCCACATCGAGCACCAGCACCCCCCTCCCCCGCATGTCGACCAGCGCGGCTTCCCGTGACTGCAGCAGCTCCTCCGCCGCAGCGCGTTCGAAGGCCTGATCCGCGGTCACGGGCCGCGCCACCGCCAAGCGCTCCAGCGACGGGTCGCGGAGCGTCACCGCCAGCGGCAGGTGCCGGGGCCGGAGCGTGCCGACCTGTGCGACGAGCGCCTCGCTGGCCGTGCGGTCGATGACATCGGTGAAGAGCACCGTAAGCGCGCGCTTCCGGTTTCGTGCCGCCAGGTAGGCGAAGGCGGCGGGGTAAT
Organism: Gemmatimonadales bacterium; assembly: GCA_035501775.1. GTDB lineage: Bacteria > Gemmatimonadota > Gemmatimonadetes > Gemmatimonadales > GWC2-71-9 > JADJOM01. The sequence continues at coordinate 40,983 of DATJVM010000081.1, forward strand.
CGGGCTCGACCAGCTTGCCCTCGACGGCGGCCAGCGCGTCCAGCACCGCCCGGAGCGCCCGCCGCCCCCGCGCGGGAGGAAGGAACTGCTGCACTTCGTCGGCGAAGACCAGCAGCCCGATGTTGTCGTCGTGCTCCACCGCGCTGTGCGCCAGATGCAGCGCCGCTTCCACCACCGCCTCCAGCCGGGGGCGGCCATCCACCTCCGCCGTCAGCATCCGGCCGGCGTCGATGACCAGCAGCACCTGCTGCCGCCGCTCGTCCTCGTATTGGCGCGCCATCACCTTGCCGCGCCGGGCGGTCGCCTTCCAGTCGATGGTGCGCGTGTCCTCCCCGGGGACCCATTCCTTGAGGCTCTCGAAGACCCGCCCTTCGCCGATGCGGCGCACGCTGCGGAAGCCCGCCTCGCGCCGGCGCTGCGCCTGGGTCGGCAGAGTCCGCAACGAGGCGCCCACCAGGTTCGGGTAGACGGTGGCTCTCCACGGGAGCGCGCGACGCGTCTGGCGCCAGCACAGGCCGAACGGCCCCAGGACCCGGAGATGAATCGTCCCGCCTTCCGCCTTGCCGCGACGCCAGGGGCGAAGCATCACCTCCTCGCGCAGGTCCTCGCCGGAGGGCAGGATCAGTCGCCGCTCCCGGCCGGCGACGGGGAGGAGCGGGCTCGGGAACACCTCACGGATCCGAAGCACCAGCGCGCGCCCCTGCTGCTGGCGCCAGTGATACGTGACCGGCAGCGGGCGACCCACCGAGAAGGCCGGTGGAGCCAGGCGGCGGATGTCGATCGCGCCGATGTCCACCCCGGCCACCCGCCAGCCGTCGACCAGAAAGGCGAGCACCCAGAGAAGATCCAGGGACAGAAAGACCGCAGCCGCCGGAGGCCAGACGATGGCCAGGGGCGCCACCGCGGCGAGTGCCGCGAGGACCAGGTACCAGCGCCGGTCAGGAAACCACATCACTCAGCACGGACCTTCACCGCGGCGCTTCGACCCGCTCCACGATCGTCCGGAGCGCCTGGTCAGCGGTCACCCCTTCGAGCTCGAGCTCCGGCGCCACCGCCACCCGATGTCGCAGCACCGGCGCGGCCAGAGCCTTGACGTCGTCGGGAACTACATAGTCCCGGCCATCCAGCAGCGCCGCGGCCTGGGCCAGCTTGAGCAGCGCCACGCTGGCGCGGGGGCTCGCGCCCAGGGTGAGCGCCGGGGCGTCGCGCGTGCCGCGGACCAGCTGAGTGATGTAGGCGGTGAGGCTGGGCTCCACCCGCACCCGGCGCGTGGCCTCCTGGAGGGATCTGAGGCCCCTGGCATCCATCACCCGGGTGACGCCGAAGCTGGCCGGCTCCGCGGCCTCGAACCCACCCAGCACCCGCGCCAAAACCCCCTGCTCTGCCTCCGCGGCGGGATAGCCGAGGAGGCTCTTGATCAGGAACCGGTCCAGCTCCGCCTCCGGCAACGGGTAGGTTCCCTCGAACTCGATCGGGTTCTGGGTCGCGAACACCGTGAAGCTCTCGCTCAGGGGATGGCTGGTCCCGTCCACCGTGACGTTGCGCTCCTGCATGGCTTCCAGCAGCGCCGCCTGGGTCTTGGCGGGAGCCCGGTTGATCTCGTCCCCCAGAACCAGGTCGCCGAACAGCGGACCGGGCCGGAAAGCAAACTCGCCCTGGCCGGTCAGGAGGTTCACGCCGGTGATGTCGCTCGGCATCAGGTCCGGGGTGAATTGAATCCGCCGGAACTCGAGCCCCATCGCCTGGCTCAAGGCTCGCACCAGCAGTGTCTTGGCGGTCCCGGGCGCGCCTTCGAGCAGCACGTGGCCACGCGCCATGAGCGCCAGCACCGCTTCGCGAAGCACCGCGTCCTGCCCCAGGATTACCACCCGAAGCTGGTCCAACAGGCGGTGCGCGCTCTCCGCCCGATCTCGCACCTCATCAGCGGTCAGGGACGTAGCTCCTCCCACACATCCTCCACTGCGTTGGCGGCCCTGAGCACGCCGGCGGCCGATTGGCCGGGACGGGCCAGCGCCTGAAGTGTCGTGGCGGCGTCCCGAGCCCGGGAGCCGCGCACCTGATTCACCAGATGGTCGAGCCAGGCACGCCAGTCGCCGCTCGATCGCTGGCCGGCCGGCAGCAGCCGACGGCGCAGGCCCTCGATGATCTCCTCGATCGCGACATCATGCCCCTGCGCCGCGGCGAGGGCGGTGGCGAGAGCCCGGACGTGCTCGAGCGGCGAACGGCGACGCCGGTCCAGCAGATGAATGGCCGG